>NC_010511.1:2840000-3440000 GCF_000019365.1 Methylobacterium sp. 4-46
CCTGCGAAGGCCGCGAGGGGCGCCGTGCGCGGCTGCGCCCCGGCCCGCGCCACCAGCGAGGCGAGATCGGTGCCGCGCACGCTCTGGGTCTGGGCCGCGTCGCCGGCCTCGGTGTAGCCGTCGACGCGCGTGGTCGCGTCGGTCAGCGCGGTGACCGGGCCGAGGCGCCGGCCGTCCGTCGCGCTGGCCCCGCAGGACGCCGCCGCGTCCGCCTCGCCTGCATCCGCCCCTTGGTTCCATAAGATCCCTTATGCGAATCGGGTGTGTCGGCGCAAAGGAGACTTGTCGTCCGACATCTGGTTGATGGCTTGGCCATCTCCCATTTCGGCAATGCGGATGTCGGCGTCGCTCAGGCGCCGTGCCGGATCGCACGACCGGCCTTCCCCGCCGGGCAGCACAATCGAAGGCCCAGAGCAGGCTTGCGGCTTCGGCCCGAGCGAAGCCTGCCCTAGCGGTGCACCGGCCCTTCCGACTTCGCCGTGCCCAGGATGCACAGCGACACCCCGACCACGCCCACGACCGTGCCCAGCGCCGATTGGTGGATGAAGGACCAGTAATAGCCCGGGCCGCCGACGGCGATCCCGGCGAGGGTCAGGAGCAGGCCGCGGAGGAAGACCGGCGGCTTGGCCTCCGGGAGTTTGGCGTGCGGCGTATAGGTCGGGGTGGCGTCCATGCGCGGCCTCGCGGAGCGTCCCCCGTCAACGTCCGGCGCGCGGCCCGGGGTTCCGGGCCGCGCGCCGTCACAGCAGCTGGTCGAGCGTGATCGGCAGGCTGCGCACCCGGATGCCCGTCGCGTGCCAGACCGCGTTCGCCACCGCGCCCGCCGTTCCGGTGATGCCGATCTCGCCCACCCCCTTGATCCCGAGGGCGTTGACGTGCGGGTCCGCCTCCTCGACCAGGATCGCCTCCAGGGCGGGCACGTCGGCATTCACGGGCAGGTGGTACTCGGCGAGGTTCGCGTTCATGATCCGGCCGGTGCGGGGATCGTGGACGGCCCTCTCGTGCAGGGCGAAGGACAGGCCCCAGATCATCCCGCCGTAATATTGGCTGCGCACGAGGCGCGGGTTGATCACGCGCCCCGCCGCGAAGGCGCCCACGAGCCGCGTGCAGCGCACCTGCCCGAGATCCGGATCGACCTTCACCTCCGCGAAGACGGCGCCGTGGGCGTGCATCGCGTAGGCCTCGCGCGCCGCCGGATCGCCCGCGCCCTTGCCCCGCCCCTCGACGGAGGCGCGGCCCGCCCGGGCCAGGATCTCCGTGAAGGCCTCGCCGCGGCCCTCGTCGTCGCGGCGCAGCAGCCGGCCGCCGCGGGCGACCACCCCGGCATTGCCGGCCCCGAAGAGCGGCGAGCGCTCGTCCGCGGTGGCCAGCGCGGCGAGTGCGGCGATCGCGGCGGCGCCCGCCTCGTGGATCGCCGCCCCGGCCGTCGCCGTGTGGGCGGAGCCGCCGGCGATGCCGCCGTTCGGGAGCCGGGAATCGCCCATCCGGAACGCGACGGCGTCGATGTCGAGGCCGAGGGATTCGGCGGCGATCTGGGCCAGGGCGGTCCAGGCCCCCTGCCCCATGTCGTGGGCGCCGATCTCCACCGCAGCCCCGCCATCCGCCCGGATCTCGGCGCGCGCCTCGGCCTCGAACATCAGCGCCGGGAAGGTCGCGGTCCCGAGGCCCCAGCCCACCAGGAGCCCGTCGGTGTCGCGGCGCTGCCGCGGCGCGCGCGGGCGCCCGGCCCAGCCGAAGCGCTCCGCGCCCTGCCGGTAGCACTCGCGCAGGGCCTTCGACGAGAAGGGCCGGCCGGATGCGGGCTCGCGCTCGGCGTAGTTGCGCAGGCGGAATTCCAGCGGGTCGAGCCCGCAGGCCTCGGCGAGTTCGTCGACCGCGCTCTCCAGCGCCGCGCTGCCCGTCGCCTCGCCGGGCGCACGCATGAAGAGCGGCGTGCCGGTGTCGAGGCGCAGGGCCCGATGCGTCGTCCTGAGGGCGGGCGTCGCGTAGAGCGTGTGCGACACGCCGCCCGCCGGCTCGATGAAGTCGTCGAAGCGGCTGGTCGCGGTCAGCGTGCCGTGGTCGAGGGCGGTGAGCCGGCCCTCGGCATCGGCGCCGAGCCGCAGCCGCTGGCGGGTGGGCGCGCGGTGCCCGACCGGCCCGTACATCTGATCGCGGCGCAGCACCAGCTTGACCGGCCGCCCGGCGAGGCGGGCCGCCATGATGCCGAGCACCTGCGGCCCGGAAATCATGCCCTTCGAGCCGAAGCCGCCGCCGAGGAAGGGGCTCCGGATGTGGACGTCGTCGGGCGCGATGCCGAACAGGCCGGCGATCCGCCCCTGGGCCATCGCCATGCCCTGGCTCGGCGTGTCGAGGGTCAGGCGGTCCCCGTCCCAGGACACCACCACGGCGTGGGGCTCCATGGCGTTGTGGTACTGCGCAGGCGTCTCGTAGGTCGCGTCGATCCGCGCGGTCGCCCGGGCGAGGCCGTCCTCGACGTCTCCGACCGCGAGGTCGGCCGGCTCCCCGACCCCGACCGCGGGCGGCGCGAAGGCAGGCCCGGCGTCGAGCCCGATCGCGGGCGGCTCGCTCTCGTAGGTCGGGGCGAGCAGCGCGGCGCCCTCGGTCGCCGCCTCCAGCGTCTCGGCGATCACCACGGCGATCGGCTGGCCGGGATAGCGCACCTCCGGGCCCTGGAGCAGGTCGAGCCGGAAGGTGAAGGGGTCGTGCTTCTCGTCGGGGTCCTGCGCCAGGGGCGGCGCGTTCTCGGGCGTCATCACCGCGACGACCCCCGGATGCGCCAGGGCGGCCGGCGCGTCGAGGCCCGCGACGCGCCCGCGGGCGATGCTGCTCGTCGCGAGCACGGCGTGGAGCAGGCCCTCCGGGTGGTGGTCCGCCGCGTAGCGCGCGGCCCCCGTCACCTTGAGGGTCCCGTCGCGCCGCGTCAGGGGCTGGCCGAGATTCGAGCCGTGGCGGAGGCGGGCGGGCTCAGGCATGGGCGTGCTCTCCGGGGGCGGGGGCGAAGACCGAGGCCGGCAGGGCCGGCAGGCGCTCCGGCGTGCCGGCGGCCGCGCGGGCGAGCGCCCGGGCGACGAGGCGCCGCGCGAGCGGGATCTTGAACGCGTTGTCGCCCGAGGGGACCGCCCCGGAGAGCGCGGCCTCGCCCGCGCGGGCGAAGACTTCCGGCCCGGGAGCCGCGCCGGCGAGGAGCGCCTCCGCCTCGCGCGCGCGCCAGGGCTTCGCCGCCACCCCGCCGAGGGCCAGGCGCGCCTCCGCGATCCGCTCTCCGTCGAACCGCAGGGACGCCGCCGCCGACACCGACGCGAAGGCGTAGGACGTGCGCTCGCGCAGCTTGAGGTAGCGCGAGTGGCCCGCGAAGGCGGCGGCCGAGGGCGGAAGCCGGAGGGCGACCACGAGCTCGCCCGGAGCCAGCAGCGTCTCCCGCTCCGGGTGATTGCCGGGCAGGAGGTGGAAGCCGTCGAGGGGCAGGTCGCGCCGCCCCTGCGGGCCCTCCACCTCCGCGACCGCGTCGAGGGCGACCAGGGGCACGCAGAAATCGGACGGGTGAGTGGCGATGCAATGCGCGCTCCAGCCGAGCACCGCGTGCGCGCGGGTCTCGCCCCCGCGCGCGTCGCAGCCCGCGCCCGGGACGCGCCGGTTGCAGGCGCTCGCCGGGTCGTAGAAGTAGGGGCAGCGCGTGCGCTGCAGGACGTTGCCGGCCGCGGTGGCGGCGTTGCGCAGCTGCGCGGAGGCGCCCGACAGCAACGCCTCGGCCACGGCCGGACAGGCGCGGGCGAAGTCCGGGTCGGCGGCGAGGTCGGCGTTGCGCACCAGCGCACCGATGCGGAGGGAACCGTCGGGCAGGGTCTCGATCCGGTCGAGACCGGGCAGCCGCGTGAGGTCGACGAGCCGCGTCGGGCGCTCGATCCCTCCCTTCATCAGGTCGACGAGGTTGGTGCCGCCGGCGAGGAAGGCGGAGCCCGCCCCGGCGCCGGCCGCCACCGCCTCCGCGATCGTGGCCGGGCGAAGGTACTCGAACCGGTTCATGCCGCCTCTCCCCGGCCCTGCTTCTCCGCTCTGGCGAGGCGCGCCCGCGCGTCGCGCACCGCCTCGGTGATCCCCGCATAGGCGCCGCAGCGGCAGAGATTGCCGCTCATGCCCTCGCGGATGCGCTCGGGATCGTCCCCCGCCAGCCCCTCGCGGATCAGCCCGATCGCCGACATGATCTGCCCCGGGGTGCAGTAGCCGCATTGCAGCGCGTCGTGGTCGAGGAAGGCCTCCTGCACCGGATGGAGCGCCCCGTCCCGCGCCACGCCCTCGATCGTCACGACCTCGGCGCCGTCGAGGCTGACCGCGAGCGCCAGGCAGGCATTCACGCGCCGCCCGTCGACCAGCACCGTGCAGGCGCCGCACTGGCCGCGGTCGCAGCCCTTCTTGGTGCCCGTGAGGGCGAGCCGCTCGCGCAGGAGGTCGAGGAGCGTCACCCGCGCATCCTCCAGGACGAGCGCGCGCGCGTCGCCGTTCACCGTGAGTGTGATCGGTATGGTCATGCCGGCTTCCTGTTCGGAACCCTTACACTAGGTGCCGCGGCGGGGCCGGCCAGCCCCGCTCGTCCCCGGCCCCGCTCCCGCGACACCGTGTCGGCCGGTCCTCGACCATTCCGGCCGCCGCGGCGCCGGCGGGAAGACCAGTTCAGACCCCGCGCGCCGCCCGCTCGCGCCGGACCGCGCAAGGTGGCGACCGGGGGCAATGCTCCGGCACGGCGTCGCTCCACTGCATGGTCGGAATCCTGACAGTCAACGCGGCCGGCTTGCCTTTGCGGACGGCCCATGCCACGCCCCGCGAAGGCATCGCTCGGCTTGGTCGCGGTCCGTCGATCTTTGGGGTGAGCCCGCGAGACTTGCGAGCGGCGACGGCGGGAGTTCCGGTTGAGTGAGCGTGAGGAGCCGGCCGCCGTCGCGGCCGAGCGGGTGACGGAGCTGGAGGCCGAACTGGCGCGGCTGCGCCGCTCCCTCGACGAGGCGACCCGGCGCGCCGCGGCGGAGACGCCGACGAGCCATGCCGGGCACGAGCGGGAACTGGCGGAGGCGAGGGCCGAACTCGCCCTCGCCCAGGCCCGGCTCGCCGAGCTCGAACAGTCCAATGCCGGTCTCCACGCCGAGCGGCTGAGTCTGACGGCGAGCGAGGCGCGCTACAGACTCGCGGTCGAGAGCGCCCGCGACTACGCGATCTTCACCACGGACCTCACCGGCCGCATCACCGGCTGGAACACCGGGGCGGAGGGCCTGCTCGGCTGGAGCGAGGCCGAGGCCCTGGGGCAACCGCTCAACCTCATCTTCACGCCCGACGACGACCGCGCCGCCATCGCGGAGGCGGAGATGCGCCTCGCCGTCACCGAGGGCCGGGCCGAGGACGACCGCTGGCACCAGAGGCGCGACGGCAGCCGGTTCTGGGCCAACGGGGTCATGATGCCGCTGCGCGACGACGCGGGCGCGCTCGCGGGCTTCCTGAAGATCCTCCGCGATCGGACGGCGCAGAAGAAGGCCGAGGAGCACCAGGCGCTGCTGCTGAACGAGCTGAACCACCGGGTGAAGAACACGCTCGCCACCGTCCAGGCCTTCACCACCCAGACCCTGCGCAGCGCCGCCTCCCTGGCGGAGGCCCGAGAGGCGATCACCGCCCGCCTGATCGCCCTGTCCAAGGCGCACGACGTGCTGACGGACGAGAACTGGCAGGGGGCGGACCTCGCCCAGATCGTCGCGGACGCCCTGCGCCTGCACGGCGACGGCCAGCGCTGCCGCTGGCAGGGCAATCCGATCCGGGTCTCCGCGCGGATCGCGCTCGCCCTCGCGATGGTGCTGCACGAACTCGCCACCAACGCGACCAAGTACGGCGCGCTCTCGAACGCCCACGGGACCGTGGCGGTGACGTGGCGCATCGCCGAGGAGGACGGGGAGCCGCGCCGCGCGCCGCGCCTGAGCCTTCACCTGCGCTGGGAGGAGCGCGGCGGCCCGCCCGTCCTGCCGCCGACGCGCCAGGGCTTCGGCTCGCGGATGATCGAGCGCGGCGTCGGCAGCGAACTCGGGGGCACGGTGCGGCTCGCCTACCCGCCGGAGGGCGTCGTCTGCGACCTTCACCTGCCGCTGGAGATGGGCTGATCCGCCGTCCGGACGCTCAATTCCGGACAGCGGATGACACGCCCGCGCGGCGCTTGAGCGACGCCGACATCCGCGTGACGACGCAATCCGTCGGGTGTCGTGTGACGCCCCTCAGGGCAGGCGCGCCCGCCCGAGTCCGTCCCCCGCCCCGTCCGGGACCGACAGGTAGGTGAGCCGGTCCGGTCCGGGCGCGGCCTCGCGCAGGCGCTCGAGGCCGCGACGGATGTCCCGCCGCCCCGCGGCCCAGCGGTCGCGGATCGAGGATGGGGAGAAGTCGAGGGTCTTGGCCGAGACCTCGTCGGGTCCGCCCTGATAGGCGAGATGCAGCAGGGTGGCCCGGGCGCCGTCGGGCTCCAGCCGGGCATGCAGCGCGTAGTCCCGCCGCAGCGCGGCCACGCTGCGCCGCGTCGCGCTCGCGAAGATGAGGTCGTGCGCCCGCTCCAGCACGGCGTCGAGGCTGCGCGGGCGCGGCGCCCGCAGGCTGAACAGCTCGGCCGCGATGCAGAGGAGGTCCCGCTCCGGCGGATCCGCCAGCACCAGGTCGAGCGGCACGTTGTTGGTGTAGCCCGCGTCGCAGTAGAGGCGCCCGGCGATCTCCACCGGCGGGAAGGCCGGGATGATCGAGGCGCTCGCCAGGATGTGGTCCGGCCCGATGCCCCCATCCGCCGTGTCGAACCGCACCTCGTCGCCGGTCTCGACATCGACCGCGGTGACCGTCAGCCGGGTGTCGCCCCGGTTCAGGCGGTCGAAATCGACAAGCCGCGTCAGGGTCGCGCGCAGCGGCGCGAGATCGTAGAGGGCGACGTCGTTCGGCATCCAGGGCAGGGCCGACCACAGGCCCGGGAAGCGCTGGCGGAAGAGCGAGGGCCGGCCGGCCAGGGCCGCGAGCGCGGAGTGGAGGCCGTTATAGGTCTGGCGCAGCTTGGTGGCGCCGGTGGGTTCGCGCAGCGAGTGGACGGCCGCCTCGGCCCAGAATTCCCGCAGGCGGTCGAGGCGGGCCTCGGGCGGGTTGCCGACCAGGAGCGCGCCCGTCACCGCGCCGATCGAGGCCCCGACGATGCGGCGCGGCCGGATCTCCTCGGCGATGAGGTGCTCGCAGATGCCCGCCAGGTAGGCGCCGAGGGCGTTGCCGCCGCCCAGAACCAGGGCGACGTCTTGCGGCAGGGTTCGAGAGGGTGACGGCAAGGCGGGATCCGGGCTGAGGGCGTGTCCGGCTCAATGTCGCGGTTTCGGGCCGGTTCCCCTTCGGGAGCCGGCGGGTGCGGCGCCTCCCGCGCGCTTTCGCCGCGCATCCGCCCGCCCGTCCGGACGTTGCCGCCGCGGTCGTCGAGAGGGGCAGAGGCATGTCGCAGCCGGGTGAGCCGCCGGTCCCGGGTCGGGTCTACGAGATCCCGCCGCGCTCGGGGGTCGCCTTCGCGCTCGACCGCGGGCAGCGCCTCACCGTGATCGATCCGCAGGGGGAGCAGGTCGCGGACCTCCTGGCCTTCCGCCGCGGCGACGTGGAGGAGGTGATCTCCTCGGGGCGCACCATCGACTATGTCGGGCGCATCTTCCTGAGCACGGGCGACCCGCTCTACTCGAACCGGAGCGCCGTGCTCCTGCGCATCGTCGAGGACACGGTCGGCCGGCACGATTTCCTGCTGACGCCCTGCTCGGCCGACACGTTCCGCATCATCTACGGCGACGCGCACCCGCATCACGGCTGCTTCGGCAACCTCGCCCGGGCGCTCGCGCCCTACGGGGTGACGCCCGACCGGATCCCGGTCGCGTTCAACGTCTTCATGCACGTCACCGTGGACGGGGCGAGCGGCGCGATCGCCGTCAGGCCACCGCTCAGCCGCGCCGGCGACCGGGTCGTGTTCGCGGCCGAGGCCGATCTGGTGATCGGGCTCACCGCCTGCTCGGCGCTGCAATCGAACAACTACGCCTTCAAGCCGATCCACTACCGGGTGGATGCTGCCTGATTCCGCGGTGATCGCCCGACCGGGGGCAGGAACAACCCCTACCCGACGAGGTTGTCCCGCCGCCGTGGATGCGTCGCGCGCGATTCTTTCACCGCGTTCTGTTTTCGGCACCCGCCGCGCCAGCGCGCGGCGACGCCGTCGACGGCTCCCTCACCCTGGAAAACCTTGTCCTGCGTGCCATGACCTTTCCCGAGGATGATGCCGACCACCCCCTGGCCAACCGCTTCAGGGCCTTCCTGCGCCGCCCGGCCTTCCCCTGCGTCGGCGCGAAATCCGCCCTGCAGCGCGGGCAACTGCGGCTCGTGGTGGCGGGCGACCTCGCGGCGGGGCGCGACGACGACCGGATCTACCCGGCGCTGCTCGCCTTCGTGGCGCGCACCCGCGAGGCGCCCGGGCTGTTCCAGAGCTTCGCGGTGCTGTTCGAGGGGCCGACCTCCCTGACCGAGGAGGCTTTCGAGACGCATCTCTGGGCGCGCATCCAGGCCCTCTCGGACCGGGACAGCCGGGTCGGCCTGCCCTACGACCCGCGCGTGCGCGCGGACCCGGACGACCCGCACTTCGCCCTGAGCCTCGGGGGCGAGGCCTTCTTCGTGGTCGGGCTGCATCCCGGCGCGAGCCGGCCGGCCCGGCGCTTCGAGGCGCCGGCGCTGGTGTTCAACCTGCGGGAGCAGTTCGTGCGATTGCGCGCGGAGGGGCGCTACGAGAGCCTGCGCGCCGCGATCCTGGACCGGGACCTGGCCTGGACGGGCTCGATCAACCCGATGCTGGCGCGGCACGGCGAGACCTCGGAGGCGCGCCAGTACAGCGGGCGGCTGGTCGGCGAGGCCTGGACCTGCCCGTTCCGCCGCCGCGAGACCGCGCCGCGCGGCGATCCCGACCAGGTGGCGCGCGACCTGCGGGCGGGCGCCTTCCTGGCCCCGCCGCGGGCCCGCACGGAGCAGCTGTGATGATGGCGCTGGACCAGGGCAAGGAGGCGGCGCTGCTGGCGCTGGTGGAGGCCGTCCGCGCCACCGGCTACCGCTTCACCACGGTGACGCCGGCGACGCATGCGCGGGTGAACGGCCGCCCGCAGAACCGGGAGGCGCGCAACCTGCGCGACGTTCTCGGCTGGAGCCGGCCGTTCCGCCCGCACCTCCTGCCCCCGCCGCTGCTGGCGGCCCTGCGAGAGGCCGCGGCGGTCGTGCCCGAGGGCGATCTCCTGCGGCCGGCGCTCAGGCTGTCCAGCCTCGACGGCGAACTCTTCCTGCACTCGGCCTTCCCGCCGCTCGCCGCCGATTCGGTCTTCTTCGGGCCGGACACCGTGCGGTTCGCCGCAGCCGTGCTGGACCATCTCGCCGCGCGCGAGCGCCCGGTGCGGCGCGCCGTCGACATCGGCTGCGGCTCGGGCGCCGCCGGCATCCTGATCGCCAAGCGCGCCCCCGGGGCCGAGGTGGTGCTGGTCGACATCAACGAGAAGGCGCTGCGGGCGGCGCGGCTGAACGCGCGGGCCGCCGGGGTCGCGAACGTGCGCGCGCGGCCCAGCAACATGCTGTCCGGCGTCGAGGGCGCCTTCGACCTCATCGTCTCGAACCCGCCCTTCATGGTCGACGCGGCCGGCCGGGCCTACCGGGACGGCGGCGGCGCCCTCGGCACGGGGCTCTCCCTCGCGGTCGTGCGCGCGGCCGCCGAGCGCCTCGCCCCGGGCGGGACGCTGGTTCTGTTCACCGGCGCCGCGATCGTCGAGGGGGCGGACCCGTTCCGGGAGGCGGCGGCCGCCGCCTGCGAGGCGGCCCGCCTCGCCTGGACCTACCGGGAGGTCGACCCGGACGCCTACGGCGAGGAACTCGACGGGCCGGCCTACGCGGCGGCCGAGCGGATCGCCCTCGTCGTCCTGACCGCCACGAGGCCGGAATGACCGACGTGACCGCAATGCCCGCCGCGCCCGATCGCGCCGCCGAGACCGAGGCCTTCCGGTGCGACGCGCTCGCCGGGCTCGGCCGCACGCCGAGGTCCCTGCCCGGCAAGTACCTGTGGGACGAGACCGGCTCGACGCTGTTCGACCGGATCTGCGGCAGCCGCGACTATTACCCGACCCAGCAGGAGATGGGGCTGCTGCCGGAGGTGGCGGCCGAGGTCGCGGGCGTGGTCGGGCGCGGCGCCACCATCGTCGAGTACGGCAGCGGCGCGAGCCGCAAGATCCGCACCCTGCTCGACCGGCTCGAGGCCCCTGCCCGCTTCATCGCCCTCGACATCTCCTGGGACTTCCTGGTGGCGGCGATCGACCGGCTCGCCCGGGATTACCCGGCCGTGGCGATG
The DNA here is from genome assembly GCF_000019365.1 of Methylobacterium sp. 4-46. GTDB lineage: Bacteria > Pseudomonadota > Alphaproteobacteria > Rhizobiales > Beijerinckiaceae > Methylobacterium. The sequence goes on from NC_010511.1 coordinate 2,850,397, forward strand.
CGGCCGGTCCACGCCGACTACGCCCGGCCGATCCGGCTGCCGATCGACCTCGGCGGCGGCCCGGTCCTGGGCTTCTTCCCGGGCACGAGCATCAGCAACTTCGCGCCCGACGGGGCCGTGGCCTTCCTGGGGCGCGTGCGCGACACGCTCGGGCCGAGCCGCCTCCTGATCGGGGTCGATCCGACCCACGACCCGGACCGGCTCCTGCGCGCCTACGGCGGCAGCGACGGCCTGATGGCGGCGCTGCACCTCAACCTGCTGGCGCGCGCCAACCGCGAGATCGAGGCCGGCTTCGATCTCGACGCGTTCCGGCACGAGGCGCGGGTGGTGGAGGATCCGTTCCGGGTCGAGGCCCATCTGGTGGCGCGGCGGCCGACCGCGTGCCGGATCGCCGGTCGGGTCATCGACTTCGCGGCCGGCGAGAGCATCCACACCGACAATTCCTACAAGTACGCGCCGGACGCCTTCCGGGCCCTCGCTTTCGCGGCGGGCTGGGTGCCGAAACGGGTCTGGGTCGACGCGGAGGGGCTCTTCAGCCTGCACCTTCTCAGATGCGATTAAGCGATTGCGGGAGAAGGACGAAGCGGCGCCCCGCGCCGGGCCGAGGCGAGCCGCGGCGGGGTGTCAGCATCGTCCCGTAACTGTCTGATCAAAAGTGACTTTCATGCACCGGAGCCGGGCGCCGATCCGTCCCGGCGGGCGGGGGTGCCCCGCCTCTGCCGCGAGGCGCCCCGGCCCGCATGGCCCGCTCCGTCGTGGACGGGCCGGGAGCGAACCCCCGCCCCGCCCCGCGGATCGCGCCGCGCGCCTCAGCGGTAGCCGTCGTAGCGCTCGCTGCTCCGGCTCATGCCGCGGGCCACGTAGTCGCCCGTGATCGAGCGCTGGCCGAACATCAGCCACGCGAGGCCGAAGCCGATCGCGCCGGCGACGAACCAGCCCGTCATCGTGGCCCCGTCCACGTCGCCCACGTAGTCGCGCCCGCGCTGCACGTAGCGCGAGCCCTGCTCGGCGACGTCGTCCCAGCGGTCAGAGGCCTGGTCGGCGAGATTGCGCGCCGCGCTCGTCGCCTGATCGTAGAGGCTCTCGCCGCCCTGGCCGCCGCGGCCCGTGGTGCTGCGGGGGCCTCCGGCTTGTGTTCCACCAGCCATGTCCATCCTCCTCCGGTCTGACGGCCGGGGACCGGGCCGGCCCCACGGCGATGGCGCCCCCACAACGCCGTGCCGCGCGACGGTGTTCCGCCGGGCGTCGGCGCTCCGCCGCGCGACGGAGCGCCGACGCGGGACGGTGGTGCGGAGCGGGGTGCGCGACCGCAGCGGGCGCCGTCACTCGGTCGGGGACGCGGGGGCGTCGATCTCCTCGGGGTCCGGCCCCCAGGCGCCGAGCGTGTGCGTCTCCGCCCGGACGAGATGCTCCGGCGGCGCCCCGTCAGGGCACGCCTCCGGCGGGCCCTCCGCCAGCGCCGCGAAGGCGGCGCGGATCTCCGGATCGCCGAGGGCCCGCGCGAAGGCGTCGCGGTCCGCGCAGGTGAGCCTGCGGCCCTCGAAGCGGGCGTAGACCAGCCCCGTCGCGGGCTCGGCGAAGCGGATCAGGCGCATCTTGCGGGCGCAGTCGCGCAGGAAGCCGGTGTTGCGGGAGGGCGCCATCGCGTCGGCGCCCGGATAGACCTGCGGCGGGCCGCCGGCGTCGACGTTGATGCGCCGGAAGCGCTCGATGTCGAGGAGGCGGGCCGGATCGAGGATCGTCATCTCGCCGTTCCAGCCGAAGGCGACGGTGCGCGGGCGGCAGCCCTGCGCCACGCTGTTGTCCAGGAACTCCGTGTGCACCCGCCGGTCCGGCTTCAGCGCCCAGGTGAAGAACAGCCGCGGCATGCCGGTGAAGGCCTCGACGTTGTGGGCGAGGAGGTCGTCGACGGCCTTGTAGCGGCCGAAGCGCTCGCCCCGCAGCCATGCCCGCTCGACCGTCGCGTCCGGCGGCGTGATCATGAACAGCATGTAGATCCGGTCGCCGAAGCGGGTGAGGAGCTGACTCCCGTCCTCCGCCCGCGAATCCGCCGCGAAGCTGTCGAACCGGAACCGGTCGATCAGCAGGTGCGACATCCGTCCCTGGCGCGCCTTGGCCGCCATGTAGCGGTCGAGCTTGGTGTTGACGATCTCGACCTCGTGGCCGGTCAGCGTCCCCGCGTAGCGCCGCGCAGGGCCGAGCGAGGCGTAGTCCAGCAGGAACTTGCGCCAGATGTCGGGGCTGATGAGGGCGAAATCGGACCAGTCCGCGCCGATCCGCCCGGCCAGCGCCCGCTGCAGGGGCCGCATCGTGCTCTTGCCCGAGGCCGAGGCGCCCTTGACGTTCATGACGATCGGCCGGGCCTGCGGGGTCAGCACGCGGTAGCCCTCGCGCAGAGCCGCCTCCCGGAACCACGGGTCGAGGAGCCGGCCGATCTCCCGGCTGCCGTGCCCGTTCGAGACCAGCGGCGCGGCGATCCGCAGGATCAGGGCACGGTCGCGCAGCAGCCGGCCGCGCTGGCGGATGATCCCCGCCACGGCCCGGCGCAGCGCCTCGCAGGCGGCGCGCGCGAGGGAATCCTCCTCCCGCGCCGCCCGCTCGCAGGATTCGGCGAGGATCCGGAGCGCCCGCTCCTCGACCGGCTCCGCCGCGGGGCCGGGCGCCGGAGCGGCACGGAACCGCGACAGCCAGCCCTTCCTCGCCGGCGGCGGCGGCGGCGCGAAGATCGCGTCGAGGACGCGCTCCATCCGGGCGGAGGCCCGCGCGTCGACGCCGTCGAGGGCCGCGCGGAGCTCGGCGTGGCGGGGCCGGATCGCGGTCGCCAGGATCCGCTCGGTCATCCGGCGGAAATTCACCCCGAGATCCGCGTATTCCTGCCCGGTCGGGACCGAGAGGTCGGCGGTGACGCGCACCAGAACCTCGTGCACGGCCAGCCGCTCGGGCCGGAACGCGACCAGATCCTGCGGCGCCAGACCGCAGACCCCGGCGAGGTCCTCCGCGTCGGCGAGCCGGGTCGAGACGTTCTCGGGCCGAAACACCGTCGCGAGGGGCAGGAAGGCCCGCGGCAGAGTCGATTCAATCCCCGGATTCCAGGGACCGAAGGCGGTCAAGGTCTCGTCGGACGGGTCGCTGAGCATCGGCGGGGCCCTCCTCGCGAAGCGTCTCCTATTTGACACATGGTATCTGGTATGCCAACTTCCCATTGACGCCGCCGCGAGGCGGTGCAAGACCGGCCGCCCGGGTGCGCCGCGTCGCTCGGCGCCGGATCCTGTCCGGCGAGGGCGGCGCAGCCGCGAGGGCGCACCGGCGCGAGCGAGGGAGCGCCCGATGGTGAGAGAGTCGAGGTCGTTCGCGACCCGTCCGACGTCCGGACGCGTCGCGCCGGGGCCCGCCGCCCGCCCGCTCCCCGCCGCCTGCCCGAATCCCCCCGCGAGACCGCCGTGGAGCCCGGATCACGCCTGCCGTGACTCGGGCCGTCTCATCCGGCTCCGGCCGGCCCCGCAACCGCTCAAGGTGAAGACACGCGCATGACCAAGGCACTCGAAGGCGTGAAGATCCTGGATTTCACGCATGTCCAGTCCGGGCCGACCTGCACGCAGCTGCTGGCGTGGTTCGGCGCCGACGTCATCAAGGTCGAGCGTCCGGGCGTCGGCGACATCACGCGCTCGCAGCTGCAGGATGTGCCCGACGCGGACAGCCTGTATTTCACGATGCTGAACTCGAACAAGCGGTCGATCACGCTCGACACGAAGAACCGGAAGGGCATGGAAGTGCTCGAGGATCTCGTGCGGACCTGCGACGTGCTGGTCGAGAACTTCGCCCCCGGGGCGCTCGCCCGGATGGGCCTGACCTGGGAGCGCATCCAGGCGCTCAACCCGCGCATGATCGTCGCCTCGGTCAAGGGCTTCGGCCCGGGCCCGTACGAGGATTGCAAGGTCTACGAGAACGTCGCGCAGTGCGCCGGCGGCGCCGCCTCCACGACCGGGTTCCGGGACGGCCTGCCGCTGGTGACCGGCGCGCAGATCGGCGATTCCGGCACCGGCCTGCACCTCGCGCTCGGCATCGTGACGGCCCTCTACCAGCGCACCCATACGGGCCGCGGCCAGCGCGTCGACTGCGCCATGCAGGACGGGGTGCTGAACCTGTGCCGGGTGAAGCTGCGCGACCAGCAGCGCCTGAGCCACGGGCCGCTCAAGGAGTACAGCCAGTTCGGCGAGGGCGTGCCCTTCGGCGATTCCGTGCCGCGCGCCGGCAACGATTCCGGCGGCGGCCAGCCGGGCCGCATCCTCAAGTGCAAGGGCTGGGAGACCGACCCCAACGCCTACCTCTACTTCATCACGCAGGCGCCGGTCTGGGAGAAGATCTGCGACGTCATCGGCGAGCCGGAATGGAAGACCCATCCCGACTACGCCAAGCCGGCCGCCCGCCTGCCCCGCCTGAACCAGATCTTCGAGCGCATCGAGCAGTGGACGATGACGAAGAGCAAGTTCGAGGCGATGGAGATCCTCAACCGCTACGACATTCCCTGCGGCCCGATCCTGTCCATGAAGGAGCTGGCCGAGGAGCCGTCGCTGCGGGCGACCGGCACGATCGTGGAGGTCGAGCACCCGGTGCGCGGCGCGTACCTGACCGTCGGCAACCCGATCAAGCTGTCCGACAGCCCGACCGAGGTGAAGCGCTCGCCGCTGCTCGGCGAGCACACCGACGAGGTGCTGCGCGAGGTGCTCGGCTACGGCGAGGAGCGGATCGTCGACATCGCCGCCTCGGGGGCGATCGGCGCCTTGCCGAAAATCGCCGCCGAGTAGGCCCTGACGCCGCGGCGCCCGCTCCCCGGGCGCCGCCCACCGGACGCGACGGCCGCCGCGCCTCCCGCGGCGGCCGAACGGGGAGGCTTGCGCGCGACGAAGCTCCCCTGACGGAGGCCTTTATGCGCATCGCACTCATCGGTCAGCAGGATTTCGGCAAGGCCGTGCTCGAGGCCTTCCTGGAGCGGGGCGACACGGTCGCGGGCGTGTTCTGCGCGCCCGACCGGGAGGGTGCCAAGCCCGACGCGCTGAAGCGCGAGGCGGAGGCCCGCGGGCTGCCGCTCCACCAGTTCCCGAGCCTCAAGAGCCAGGACGCGGCCGACACGCTGCGCGCCCTCGACGCCGATCTCGGCGTGATGGCCTACGTGCTGCAATTCGCGCCCCAGAGCTTCGTGACGATCCCGCGGCACGGGACGATCCAGTACCACCCGTCCCTGCTGCCGGCCTATCGCGGTCCCTCCTCGATCAACTGGCCGATCGCCAAGGGCGACGCGCGCACCGGGCTAAGCATCTTCCGGCCGACGGACGGCCTCGACGAGGGACCGGTGATCCTGCAGAAGACCTGCGAGATCGGCCCGGACGACACGCTCGGCGACGTCTATTTCGGCCGGCTCTTCCCGATGGGCGTTGCCGCGATGCTGGAGGCCGCCGATCTCGTGGTGGCGGGACGCCACCGGGAGGTGGTGCAGGACGAGGCGCAGGCGAGCTACGAGGGCTGGTTCTCGGCCAAGGCCGCGCGCCTGTCCTGGGACTCCCATATCGATCACCTCTACAACCTGATCCGCGCCGCCAACCCGGCGCCGGGGGCCTGGACCACCCTGGAGGGGCGCAAGCTCCAGTTCTTCGACTGCCGCAAGCACCCGGTGCGGCGGATCGCCGAGGTGAAGGGGGCGCTCGGCGAGGTCGTGGCGGTCGGCGAGGAATCGATCCGCATCACCGCCCAGGGCGGCCAGATCGAGCTGTTCAAGCTGAAGCCGGAGGGCGGGTCCAAGATGTCGGCCGGCGCCTTCGCGCGCGAGGGCGGGATCCGGGTCGGTCATATCCTCGGGACCTGAGGGGGAGACGGGGCGGCGTCCGATCGCCGCCCCCGCCGCGCGCGGGCGCCGCGCCTATCCTCCGAGCGGCGCCGGGCGCGGCGAGACGCCCTGCGCGAGCGCCGCGTCGCGCTCCGCCGCGCAGGCGCGGGCGTGGGCCGGACGCGCGCGCAGGCGCGCCAGGTACGCCCTGGCGAAATCCGGGACCTGCTCGTCCAGCCCCGCCATCTCGGCCAGCATCAGCGCGTAGCCGAGGCTGATATCCGCCGCGGTGAAGCGGTCCGCCGCCGCGTAGGTCCGGTCCCCGAACAGGCTGCCGAAGGCGCGCAGGCGCGAGCCGAACCAGCGGGCGTAATCCTCCACCACCTGCGGCAGGCGCCGCTCGGGCGGCTCGAAGCGGCCGTAGCGGAGCACCAGCGTCTGCGGGACGGTCAGCGTCGCCTCGCCGAGATGCAGCGCGTTCAGGTAGGCGCCGTACTCCGCCTCCTCGGGCGCGACGCCGAGGTTCCCCGGGCTGTAGCGGGCCCCCAGATAGGCGCAGATCGCCGCCGACTCCGTCATGACGGTGTCGCCGTCGCGGAAGGCCGGGATCGTGCCGAGCGGGTTGACCGCGAAGAAATCCTTGCGGTGGGCCCGCGGCGGGAAGGGCAGCACCACGAGTTCGTAGGGAAGGCCGATCTCCTCCAGCATCCAGAGCGGCCGGAAGGAGCGCGCGCCGACGCAGTGATGCAGCCTGATCATGCGGTCGCCTCCCCGCGCGAGAGCATCGTCCGACGAAGGGATGCCGGTTCGTCGCAGACAATGCGGCCCTATCAAAGACCGGGAGCGGCGACCGACGCCGCATGACCGGGCGCTGCTTGACGTCTTTGGTTCTGCCGCATGTCCTACGCTGAACCGGCATCCCCCTTCAGCGGGACATGCTCCAGCCTCGCGCGGGCGGGGCCGCATGGCAAGGCGCGCGGTCCCGCTCCTCGGGCGGATCCCCGGTGCCGGATCGATCGCCGGAGAACCGCCTCACGCGGCCCGGGCCGGGCGGGTCGGCGGCTTGTCCTCGGTCACGTCCACCGCCGGCAGCGCGTCCATGACCCGGGAGGCCGGGAAGGTCACGATCACCTCGGTCCCCTCCCGCGGCTTCGACTTCAGCTGGAAGCCGCCGCCATGCAGGTCGACGAGCCCCTTCACGATCGGCAGGCCGAGGCCGGACCCCTGCTCGGCCGTCTTGATCGCCAGAGAGCCGCGGCCGAAGGAGGACATCACGGTCGGGATCTCGTCTTCCGGGATGCCCGGCCCCGTATCCTTGATGCTGACGTACTGGCCGCCCGACGAGGTCCAGCCGACCTTGATGGTGATCTCGCCCCCGGGCGGCGTGAACTTGATGGCGTTCGACAGGATGTTGAGCACGATCTGACGGACGGCGCGCTCGTCGGCCCAGAGCCGCGGCAGGGACGGGTCGACGAGTTCCCGGAAGTTCTGGTTCTTCGCCCGCGCCCTGAGGCCCATCATGTGCCGGCACTCCTCGACCACGTAGGCGAGCTGCACCGCCTCCTCGTTGAGTTCGTAGCGCCCGGCCTCGATGCGCGACAGGTCGAGGATCTCGTTGATCAGGTTGAGCAGGTGCAGGCCGCTCTCGTGAATGTCGGTCGAGTATTCCTGGTAGGAGGGCGAGGCGTGCGGCCCGAAGACCTCGTTCTTCATCACCTCCGAGAAGCCCAGGATGGCGTTGAGGGGCGTGCGCAGCTCGTGGCTCATGGTGGCGAGGAAGCGCGACTTGGCGAGGTTCGCCTCCTCGGCGCGGCGGCGCGCCTCGTCGGAATTGGCCTTGGCCTGTTCGAGCTCGCCGAAGATCGCGTCCTTCTCGGCCCGCGATTGCAGCGCCGCCACGGTCGAGCGGAAGAGATGATTCGACAGGACCAGGAAGAAGAGCTGGGCGCCGACCGCCATGGCGACGAGCATCACGGATTCGAAGCCGCGGGTCACCAGGAGCAGGCCGAGCGTCGCGAGGCTGAGCGGAACCAGCCCCGCCCCGGCCGCGAGCGGCACGGTGGCGGCGAGCATCGTGGTCCCGGCCGCGACGATGACCAGCACGAACAGCACGAAGGTCTGGGCGTTCGCGGCCTCGACCGAGAAGGGCAGCAGCGCGAGGAGCGCCCAGGCGGTGCTCTGGGTCACCTCGCCGATCACGGCACGCCGCCGCGAGCCGCGCAGGGCCACCGAGTCCGGCGCCTGGCGCAGGAAGCTGCGCGCGAAGACCGCGACCGCCGCGATGCTGCCGAGCACCCCGCAGAGCCACACCGCGCTCCACACCAGCGGCAGCCAGACCGCGGAGGCGGCGGCGACGCAGAGCGCGAACAGCGTCAGCGGCAGGAACGCCCCGATCCGGTACTGGGCGAAGATGCGCAGCAGCTCGTAGTCGAAGGCGCGCTCCAGCCCGATCGAGGAGGTCAGCCGCTCGCGGGCCGAGCGCACGTCGCGCGCGCGCTGGCGCCGCCGCGCCGCCTCCTCGGCGGTCGGGCCCCGCCCGCGCCGCACCATCTGGGCCGTGACTTCGGACATGGGCTCGGGTCGCGCCGCTCCTGCCTCCCGGACGGGGACGAGGACCGAGGCTTGCGGAAAATTATTAAGGTTGCCCTGCCCTGACCGGAGAAACACCGGCCTATCCCGGGCCTGCGCACCGCGCACGCGCATGTGCGGCAGCGCACAAACGCCGCGCTTGCGCCCGTGCCAGGTGTCGCGGCACACCAGCCGCGCTGGAACCACTCCAGAGTATCGTCGGAGCGTGCGATGCCGAAGCTCACCGTCAACGGCAGAACCGTCGAGGTCGATGCCGATCCCGAGATGCCGCTCCTGTGGGCGATCCGGGACCACCTGAATCTCACCGGCACCAAGTACGGCTGCGGCATCGCCCAGTGCGGAGCCTGCACCGTCCACATCGACGGCCAGCCGGCCCGCGCCTGCCAGGCACGCATCGGCGACCTCGCCGAGGCGAAGATCACCACGATCGAGGGCGTCTCCGGCAAGGTGGCGGAGGCGGTCCAGGCCGCGTGGCGCAACCTCGACGTCGTGCAGTGCGGCTATTGCCAGTCCGGCCAGATCATGTCAGCGATCGGGCTGCTCTCCGAGAACAAGGCGCCGAGCGACGCGGAGATCGACGGCGCGATGGACGGCAACATCTGCCGCTGCGGCACCTACCAGCGCATCCGGGCGGCGATCCACGACGCCGCCCGCGCCCTCGCCTGACCCCCGGAGGCTGTCCATGGTCCACGTGCTGGGCGCCAAGCGCCCCTCCGAGCGCCCCTCCGAGCGCGCCCCCGAGCGCCCCTCGGCACCCTCCCGCCGCGCCTTCCTGGCGGGCGCCGCCACGGCCGGCACCGCCCTCGTCGTCGGCTTCCATCTCGGCTCGTCCGGAGCCCGGGCCGAGGCCGCGGGCCCCGACCTCTCGAAGGTCCCGGCCAAGCCCAACGCCTTCGTGCGCATCGCCGCCGACGACAGCGTCACGGTGGTGATCAAGCACCTCGACATGGGCCAGGGCAACACGACCGGGCTCGCCACGATCCTGGCCGACGAGCTCGATGCCGACTGGGCGCAGGTGCGCACCGCCTTCGCGCCCGCGGACGCCTCGCTCTACAACAACCTCGCCTTCGGCCCGATCCAGGGCACCGGCGGCTCCACGGCCGTCGCCAATTCCTGGATCCAGCTGCGCAAGGCCGGGGCCGCCGCGAGGGCCATGCTGGTCTCCGCCGCCGCGGCCGCCTGGCAGGTGCCGGCCGCCGAGATCACGGTGCAGAAGGGCGTGATCCGCCACGCCGCAAGCGGCAAGGAGGCCCGGTTCGGCGCCTTCGCGGCGGCCGCGGCCGCGCAGCCGGTGCCCGAGACCCCGCGCCTCAAGGAGCCCGGGGAGTGGACGCTGATCGGGACCAAGCTCCCGCGGCTCGATTCCGCCGCCAAGACCGACGGCAGCGCGGTCTACGCCCTCGACATCCGGCGCCCGAACCAGCTGACCGCCGTGGTGGCGCGCCCGCCGCGCTTCGGCGCTGCGCTGAGGTCCCTCGACGACGCGGCCGCCCGCAAGGTCGCGGGCGTGGTCGACGTGGTCAGGATCCCGATGGGCGTCGCGGTCGTCGCCCGCGACACCTGGTCGGCCATGAAGGGCCGCGAGGCCCTGCGGATCACCTGGGACGACGCGGGCGCCGACCGGCGCTCCTCGGAGCAGCAGCTCGCGGAGTACAAGGCGCTCGCCGCCAAGCCCGGCCTCGTCGCCGCCAGGCAGGGCGACGCGGCGGGCGGGATCAAGGGGGCGGCCAAGGTGCTGGAGGCGGAGTTCGCCTTCCCGTTCCTCGCCCACGCCCCGATGGAGGTGCTCAACGCCACGATCGAGAAGGCGGCGGACGGCACCTACCTGATCCATGCCGGCTCGCAGTTCCAGACCATCGAGCAGGTCGTGGCGGCGCAGATCCTCGGCACCACGCCCGACCGGATCCGCATCAACACGGTCTGGGCCGGCGGCTCCTTCGGCCGGCGGGCCACCACCTCGGCGGATTACATCGCGGAGGCGGCCGCCATCCTCAAGGCGACCGGCGAGGGCCGGCCGATCCACCTCGTCTGGACGCGCGAGGACGACATCACGGGCGGCTATTACCGGCCGGCCGCCTATCACCGCATCCGCGCCGGTCTCGACGCGGCGGGCGCCATCACGGGCTGGGAGCACACGCTCGTCGGCAAGTCGATCCTGATCGGCACGCCCATGGAGGCGATGCTGGTCAAGGACGGCGTCGACGCGACCACGGTCGAGGGCGCCGCGGACACGCCCTACGCCCTGCCGGCCTATCGCTTCGAGGTGCACAACGTGCGCGACGCGGTGCCGGTGCTGTGGTGGCGCTCGGTCGGCCACTCGCACACCGCCCAGGCCATGGAGGTGTTCATCGACGAGCTCGCCCACGCGGCGGGCAAGGACCCTGTCGCCTACCGGCTCGGCCTGCTGCAGAAGGCGCCGCGGCTGTCGGGCGCCCTGCGCCTCGCGGCCGAGAAGGCCGGCTGGAGCGAGCGCCAGGAGAAGCCCGGCCAAGCGAAGCCCGGCCAAGCGAAGCCCGGCCAAGCGAAGCCCGGCCAGGGCCTCGGCGTCGCCGCGCACGAATCCTTCGGGTCCTACGTGGCGATGGTCGCCGACGTGACGGCCGAGGCCGGCAAGGTCAAGGTGAACCGCATCGTCGCGGCGGTCGATGTCGGCGTGCCGGTGAACCCGGACGTGATCCGGGCCCAGGTCGAGGGCGCGGTCGGCTTCGCGCTCTCTTCGGTGCTGCGCAACCGCATCACCTTCCGGGACGGCGTGGTGCAGGAGACGAACTTCGACGCCTACGAGCCGACCCGGATGAGCGAGATGCCGCGGGTCGAGGTGCACATCGTGCCCTCGCGGGAGGCGCCGACCGGGATCGGCGAGCCCGGCGTGCCGACGCTCGCGCCGGCGATCGCGAACGCGATCTTCGCCGCGACGGGCCAGCGGCTGCGCTCGCTGCCCCTCGACCTCGCGGCCCTGCGCGGGGTGTGATGGCGCACCGCGCCCAGGCTTCCCGGGCGCTATCCCGGACCTGACCAGACGTTTCGAGACTTTCCCCAGCGCGGCTCCGGCCGCGCTTCTTTTTTGAGCCCCGCCCCCGACCATGACCGAATTCGACGAGGTGGCCGCCGCCCTGAGAGCCTGCCGCCTGTGCCGGGACGCGCCCCGCCACGGCGGGCCGCTCCCGGTCGAGCCGCGGCCGATCGTGCAGGGCAGCGCGACGGCGCGGCTCTGCATCGCCAGCCAAGCGCCGGGCCACCGGGCCTTCCGGAGCGGACGGCCGTTCCAGGACCCGTCCGGCCGGCGCCTGCGCGCCTGGCTCGGCCTCGACGAGGCGACCTTCTACGACCCGGCCCGGATCGCGATCCTGCCGATGGGGGCCTGCTTCCCGGGCCACGACGCGGCGGGCGGCGACCTGCCGCCGCGGCGCGAATGCGCCGAGACCTGGCGCGCCCGCCTCCTCGCCGGGCTGCCCGCCCTCGACCTCGTCCTGGTGATCGGGCAATACGCGCAGGCGTGGCACCTCGGCCGCGCGCCGGGCGGCCTGACCGGGACCGTCGCGCGCTGGCGGGAGCTGTTCGCCGAGCCCCGTCGGCCCCGCGTGCTGCCCCTGCCCCACCCGTCCTGGCGCAACAGCGGCTGGCTCAAGCGCCATCCCTGGTTCGAGGCGGAGCTCCTGCCGGTCCTGCGCCGCGAAGTCGCGCGCCTGACCGGCTGAGCGACGGTCCGGCGAGCTTGACGGCGGCGCGCCGCCGCCGGATGAGCAGCGCCCCCCACGGGTCGCGGGCGCGCCGCGCCCGGCCGCCCAGCCCGCTCGCCCCCTGATCCGGAGCCGCCCGATGCCCCAGCCCGTCTCCATCGGGATCGATTTCGGCACGACCAACACCGTGCTGGCGCTGGCCGGCCCCGAGGGCGGCGTCGAGGCGGTCACCTTCCGGCACGGCGCGGAGGAGCGGCGCACCTACCTGTCGGCGCTGGCCTTCTGGCAGGAGGGGCGCGGCGCCGCTGCGGGCACGCGGCTCGCGGGCGGGCCCTTCGCGGTCGAGGCCTTCCTGGAGGGCCATCTCGGCCTGCGCTTCATCCAGTCCTTCAAGAGTTTCGCGGCGAGCGCGGCGTTCCGGGAGACCCGGATCTTCCGCGAGCGCTACCAGTTCGAGGACCTTCTCACAGCCTTCCTGCGCACGCTCCAGCGCGATGCCGGGGCGGGGCTCGACCTCACGGGCGCCCGGGTGGTGGTCGGCCGCCCGGTGCGCTTCGTCGGCCAGAACCCCGACGAGGCGCTGGCCATGCGCCGCTACGCCGCCGCCTTCGCGCGGCTCGGCCCCGGCGAGACGCTCACCGCCTACGAGCCGGTCGGGGCCGCCTTCTTCTTCGCCCGCCGCCTGGAGGGCGCGGCCACGGTCCTGATCGCGGATTTCGGCGGCGGGACCAGCGACTTCTCCGTGATGCGGTTCTCCCGGGAGGGCGACGGGCGGCTCACCGCCACCCCGCTCGGCCACAGCGGCGTCGGCGTCGCGGGCGACGCCTTCGACGCGCGCATCGTCGAGCACCTCGTGGCCCCGCGGCTCGGCAAGGGCGGCAGCTACCGCGGCATGGGCGGCAAGGTCCTGCCCCTGCCCTCGCACTACTACGCGAACCTGTCGCGCTGGCATCAGCTCGCGCTGATGAAGTGGTCGGGCGACCTCCAGGACCTGCGCGACCTCGCCCGCGCGGCGGTGGATCCGGCCCCGCTGGCGGACTTCGTCGCCCTGATCGAGAACGACCTCGGCTTCCCGCTCTACCAGGCCGTCTCCGCCACCAAGGTGGCGCTCTCGGCGCGGGACGAGGCGGAGTTCCGCTTCGTCGGGCCGGGGACGGGGCTCGACATCCGCGCGACGCTCGACCGCGCGACCTTCGAGTCGCTGATCGCCCCGGAGGTCGCCCGGATCGCGGCGGCGGTGGACGACGCGCTCGCCGCGGCGGCGGTGCCGGCGGGGGCGATCGACCGGGTCTTCCTCACCGGGGGCACCTCGCTCGTCCCGGCGGTCCGGGCCCTGTTCACGGAGCGGTTCGGGGCCGGGCGGGTGGCGAGTTCGGACCAGTTCGAGTCGATCGCGCACGGGCTCGCCCTGCTCGGGCAAATGCCGGATGCGGAGCGCTGGGCGACCGGGCGGCTCTGATCCGCCATCCGGTTGATGGCTCCGCCGCGCGGATGTGGGCTTCGCTCACGTGCCGCGCAGGCTCGTGATCCGGGATCCGCTTGATCAAGCCGATCCCGGATCAGTCGATCCAGCCGCGCAACTCGCGCTGCACGACGTGCTCGATCACCCGCATGCCCTCCGGCCCGTCGTTGAGGCAGGGCAGGTAGGCGAAGTGCGTGCCCCCGCCCTCCTCGAAATAGTGGCGGTTCTCACCGTCGAGTTCTTCCAGGGTCTCCAGGCAATCCGCCGTGAAGCCCGGCGCCACGATGGCGAGGCGCTTCACCCCCGAGGCGGCGAGTTCCTTGACGGTCTCGTCCGTGTAGGGCTTCAGCCACTCCTCGTTGCCGAAGCGGGACTGGAACGTCACCCGCATGCGCTCGGGCGCGTAGCCGAGCGCCTCGCGGATCAGCCGCCCGGTCTTCACGCATTGGCAATGGTAGGGGTCGCCCTTCAGCAGGTAGGATTTCGGCACGCCGTGGAAGGAGGTGAGGATCACCTCGGGCTCGAAGTCGAGCTTCTCCAGGTCGCGCCGGATCGCGCTCGCCACCGCGTCGATGTAGACCGGGTCGTCGTGGTAGGGCGGCGAGACCCGGACGGTCGGCTGCCAGCGCATCTTCATCAGGGCCCGGAAGGCCTGGTCGCAGGCGGTGGCCGAGGTGGCGGCGGCGTATTGCGGGTAGAGCGGCACCAGCAGGATGCGGTCGCAGCCCTGGTCGAGCAGCGCCTGGATGCGCCCCTCCACCTCGGGCTTGCCGTAGCGCATCGCCCAATCGACCACGACGCGCCCGCCCATGGCGGCCTGCAGCTTCTCGGCCTGACCCCGGGTGATGGTCTTGAGCGGACCCTCGTCGAGGTCGTTGTTCCAGATCGAGGCGTAGTCGCGGCCCTTCGGCCCGGGCCGCTTCGTCAGGATCACGAGGTTGAGGAGCGGCCACCAGATCGCGCGCGGCACCTCGATGACGCGCCGGTCCGACAGGAACTCCTTGAGGTAGCGGCGCATCGGCCAGTAGCTGGTGGCCTCGGGGGTGCCGAGATTCATCAGCAGCACGCCGACGCGTCCCCAGGCCACGCGCGCATGCTCCGCCGGCAGGGCGCCGGGCGCGACCGGGCTCACGGGCGTGGCACCGCGTTCGAGCACCGCCGGCTTCGTCACCTCGTTCATGTCCGTCCGATCAGGTTACGCCGGAGCCTCGCCGCGGCGTCGTTCCGCACCGCGCCCTACATAGCGCGGCGCCGGCCCGATCCAACGCGTCGAGACGCAGCAGCCCCGTGGCGAAGGTCGCGCGGCGCCCGCGCGGCGACAACGAAATCTTGACCATGACGGCGCTTTCCTGGTGACCGCGCCGCCGGCCCAGCGTCGCCGCGTCGCGCAGACGCGGGATCCCGGCCTCCGGGGCGAATCTCGGCAAGGTTGATCCGGACCACTCAGCGGTGCTCAGTCTCCCCTACGACGTCCCCGGCACGCTGCTCGCCGGGCTCCTGGCCGGGCCGGTCCTGCTCGGCCCCGGGGCGCTGCTCGCCCAGGGCCTGGCGATGCCCGGCTGGCAGGAGGCGCGCACGCGCCTCGACCGGGCCGCGCTCGCGCTCCTCGCCGGCCTCGCGGGCCTGCCCGTGCTCCTCGACCTCGCCGGGCGGCTCGGCCCCGGGGCGATGGTCGCGGCCGCGCTCGCCCTGGCGGTGCCGGGCACCGTCCTGCTGGCGCGGCCGGCCCCCGATCCCGTGCCGCGGGGCGTGCTGGTGCGGACCTTGCTCGGGATGGCGCTCTACGCCGCCTTCGCGACGCTGATGCTGGTCGACTGGCCCGTGACGGGCGGGGCCCTGCGCAGCGTGCTGATGGCGGATTACGTCAAGCACGCCGCCGCAACCTGGGCCATCGCGGAGGCCGGCACGCCTCCCTACGACCCGACCTTCCTCACCGCGGAGCGGCCGGCGGTCTACTACTACTTCTTCTACACGCTGACTGCCGCGGTCGAGCGCCTCGGCCTGGGAGCGATCGCGGGCCGGCAGGCGGCCTTCGGGCTCGCCCTCTGGACGGGGCCCGTGCTCTTCGCCCTCGCCCGGACCGTCTACGCCGCCGCCCGCCTCGACCGGCCGCGTCCCGGCGCCTGGAGCATCGGCGCGTGGCTGGTCCTCCTCCTGCTCACGACCGGGCTCGACATCCTCGGCGTGGCCGCGATCGGCGTCCTGTCGGGCGGCGAGAACTGGCTCGCCGATTTCGAGCAGTGGAACGAGCAGGTCGCGGCGTGGCTCACCAGCGCGCTCTGGGTGCCGCACCACGTGGCCGGCCTCGTCGCCGCCATGGTGGGCCTGATGGCGCTCGCCGCCGAGGACGAGGCGCCGGCCGACCGCTCGCGCAGCCTGCGCCGGGTCGCGCTCGCCGGCCTCGCCTTCGCGTCCCTCGCCGGCCTCTCGATCTACCTCGCGATCGGGGCGGCGGCGACGCTTGCCCTCTGGCTCGGGCGGCTCGCGTGGCGGCGACGCTGGGCGAGCGTCGCGCGGGGCCTCCTCTCGGGCGCCCTCGCCCTGGCCCTCGCGGGCGCGTGGCTCGCCTCGATCCTGCGCGGCCGCGTCCTCGGCGCCGAGCCGCCCCTCGCCCTGCAGATCCGCAAGTTCATCATCGCCGACACGGTCCTGCCGCCGGACAGCGCGATCCAGTCCCTCACCAACCTGATCGCCCTGCCCCTCAGCTACGGCCTCGAATTCGGCGCCTTCCTGATCGGCACGCTCGCCTTCTGGCGCGACGGCGCCCTGTCGCGCCCGCGCAGCGAACTCGCGGTGCTCCTCGCCCTCGCCGCGCTGGCGTCGCTCCTGATCGGCTCCTTCCTGCGCTCCAGCGTCCTGTTCAACGACCTCGGCTGGCGGGTCATGCTGTTCGCGCAGCTCGCCGCGCTGCTCTGGACGCTCGCCGCCCTGCGGGCGAGCTTCGCGCTGCGCCCCTCGCCGGTCCTCGGCGGGTCGCGCCGGGCCGCCCTGGGCTTCCTCGCCTGCATGGGGCTCAGCTTCGTCGGCGAGGCCTACGGGATGGTCCAGTACCGGCGAAACTCCGTGATGACGGCCGAGGAGATCGCCCTCCTGCCCCAGGAGCGCGCCGCCTGGGACTGGCTCGACCGCAACCTCCCGGCCGGCACCGTGGTGCAGGGGCGGCCCGACCCCACCCGCAACCGGGCCTTCGGCTACGGGCTCTACGGGCGCTTCCGCACGGCGGTGTCGGATCCCTACAACGGCATCCTGTTCGGCGCCGCCAGGCAGGAGGTGGCGGCCCGCATCGCGCGCCTTTCCCCGATCTTCGCCGATCCCTCCCTCACTCTCTCCGAGGCGATGGGCCGCGCCGCCTCCGCGGGCGTCGACGTGCTGGTGGTGACGGCGCTCGATCCGGTCTTCGCGGCGCCCGGCGCCTGGCCGCGCGCCGCGACGCCCCGCCACGCCAACGCGGGCGTGATGCTGTTCGCGGTCCCGCCGGCCGCCCGCGCGCCATGAGTGTCGGGCCGGAAGATCGGACGATGACGGGCAGGTTCCTGCGCGGCCTCCTGGCGGCCGCCCTCACCTACGGACTCGCGCTCCTCCTCGGCGCGGCCCTGTTCCTGGCGGTCATCCGCCTCGGCGTGTTCGGCTTCCTGCCGATCCTGTTCTACCGCGGCCTCGCCGGGCTCGGCCTGACGCTCCTCCTCCTCGGCGCCGCGATGGCCTGGGTGACGGGGCGCCGCCGCTTCGGCCTCGACCTCGCGCGGCGGGACGCGCTCGGGGCGAGCGTCACCGCGGTGGCGCTCCTGCTCGCCTTCTTCACCCTCGGCCCGGTCACGATCGACCGCTCGATCTCCGTCTTCCTGCTCGGCCGCTTCGCCGGGGCGCCCGAGGGGCTCGAGCGGCGCGCCGTCGAGGACGCGTTCCTGCGCGTCTACGTCGCGGATTGGGCCCAGATCCCCCGACGCCTCGACGAGCAGGTGGCCTCCGGCAACCTCGTGCGCGAGGGCGACCGCTACCGCCTGACGCCCCAGGGCGCGCGCTTCATGGGCACGGCCCGCGCCATGGCGCGGCTGTTCGGGACGGATCCGCGCTTCGTCGGCCCAGCCCCGCCCTGACCGCGGGGCGTCTTTCCCCGGTCAAGAAGCTCGGCCACAGAGGGGCGGATCCTCTCCCAGCCGAAAGGTCGCCCATGCCGCGCCCCAGCCGCCGCGAGACGTTCGGCCTCGGCCTCGCCGGTCTCTCCGCCACGCTCGCGGGCGGGCCGGCGCGGGCCTTCGGCCCCGACGTCGACTTCACCCTGGTCCTCGTCAACGACATCTACCGGATGGGCGCGCGGGACGGGCGCGGCGGCTTCCCGAAGCTCGCCGCCATCGTCAAGCAGGAGCGCGCCCGCGGGGTGCCGGTCCTGGTCTGCCACGCCGGCGACACGCTCTCGCCCTCGCTGATGTCGGGCTTCGACCAGGGCCGGCACATCGTCGCCCTCACCAACCTCATCCGTCCGGACGTGTTCGTGCCCGGCAATCACGAGTTCGATTTCGGCCAGGCGGTGTTCCGCGAGCGGATGGCGGAGGCGAATTTCCCGGTCTTCGCCGCCAACCTGCGCCAGGCGGACGGGTCGCGGCTCCCGGGCCTGCAGGATGCCGAGGTGCTGGATCTCGGCGGCGTCAGGGTCGGCGTGGTCGGCATCGCCCTGCCGGAGACGCCCTCGAAGTCGCAATCGGGCGATTGGCGCTTCGGCCCGGCCCTGGAGACGCTGCGCCGCGAGACCGCGTCGCTCCGGGCCGCCGGGGCCGAGTTCGTGGTCGCCGTCGCCCATACGGACCGGGCCACCGACCAGGCGCTGGTGGCGAGCCGCCTCGCCGACGTGGTCCTGTCGGGCCACGACCACGACCTCGCGCTCGGCTACGACGGCCGCACCGTCTTCGTGGAATCGAGCGAGGAGGCGAACTACGTCACGGCGGTCGACATCCGGATCGAGGTCCGCGGCACCGGCCAGGAGCGCCGGGCGATCTGGGTGCCGCGCTTCCGCATCCACGATTCGAGCGCGATCGAGCCGGACCCGGAGGTCCAGGCCGCCGTGGACCGGCTGGAGGCGGAACTCTCCCGCGAACTCGACCTGCCGCTCGGCCGCACCGGGACGGATCTCGACACCCGGATCTCCACCGTCCGGGCCTCCGAGTCGACCTTCGGCAACCTCGTGGCGGACGCGCTGCGCGACGCGACCGGCGCGGCCCTCGCCATCACCAACGGGGGCGGCATCCGCGGCAACCGGCTCTACCGGGCGGGCAGCGTGCTGAGCCGCCGCGACGTGCTCACCGAACTCCCCTTCGGCAACACGACCGTGCTGGTCGAGATCAGCGGCGCGCAGGTGCGGGCGGCCCTGGAGAACGGCCTCGCCGAGGTGGGGCATCCCGCGGGACGCTTCCCGCAGGTCTCGGGCCTCACCGTCACGGTGGCGGCGAAGGCCCCGGTCGGCCAGCGCGTGATCGAGGTGCGGGTCGGTGCCGAGCCCCTCGATCCGCAGCGGCGCTACACCGTGGCGTCGAACAACTTCATGCTCGGCGGCGGCAACGGCTACGGCATGCTGGCGGAGGGCCGCACCCTGATCGGCGCCACCGACGGGACGCTCGTCGCCAACGCGGTGATGACCTACATCCGCACGCACGCGCCGGTCTCGATCGAGGCCGGGCGCATCCTGATGCGCTGAGTCCGAGTCCCGATGCGAGATGCCGACACCGTCGCGGGGGCGCTCTCCCGCTTCCGCGCGAGCGGCTCGCCCTGGCTCGCCCTGCCCTTCTTCCAGGACGGCAGCGCCGAGCGGGTCGCGGAGGCGGTCGATGCGAGGCGGGCCCAGGGCGCCGTGATCCTGCCCCCGCCCGACAGCGTCTTCGCCGCCCTGACCCTGACGCCGCTCCCCGAGGTGCGGGCCGTGATCCTCGGCCAGGACCCCTATCCGACGCCGGGCGACGCGCACGGCCTCGCCTTCTCGTATCGCGGCGCCCGGCGCCTGCCGGCCTCGCTGCGGGTCATCCTCGCCGAGATGGCGGAGGATACCGGCGCGCCGATGCCGAAGACGGGCGACCTCAGCGCCTGGGCGCGCCAGGGCGTCCTCCTGCTCAACACGGCGCTGACCGTCGAGGCCGGACAATCCGGCGCCCACCTCGCCCTCGGCTGGTCGGACCTCACCGATCAGGCCGTCGCGGCGGTCTCCGCGCGGCAGGAGGCGGTCGCCTTCCTGCTCTGGGGCGCGCCGGCCCGGCGACGGGCGGCCCTCGTCGACCGCGACCGCCACCTCGTCCTCGAAGCCGGCCACCCCTCGCCCCTCAACCGCCGGGGCGACTTCCGGGGCGCCCGGCCGTTCAGCCGGGCGAATGCCTGGCTCGCCGAGAAGGGCAGGCCCGCGATCGACTGGCGTCTGGCCTGAGGACGTCTGGTGTGAGGCTCACGGGACGGCGGGCTTCGGGGCGGCGCCCGTGACCTCGGCCGCGGGTTCCTCGCTCAGCCAGCGGAAGAGCTTGCCCCCGAGCGCGCCGCCCAGGATCGGCGCGACCCAGAACAGCCAGAGCTGGAACACCGCCCAGCTGCCGGCGACCAGGGCCGGTCCGGTGCTGCGGGCGGGGTTCACCGACAGGTTGGTGATCGGAATGCCGACGAGGTGGATCAGCGTCAGGCCGAGCCCGATGGCGATCGGCGCGAAGCCGGCCGGCGCCTTCCCGTGCGTGGCGCCCATGATGATGAACAGGAACATCATGGTGAGCACGACCTCGGCCAGGAAGGCGGAGCCGACCCCGTAGCCGCCGGGCGAGTGCGCCCCGTAGCCGTTGGCGGCGAAGCCCTTGGCGGCGTCGAAGCCGGGCGCCCCGCTGGCGATCACGTAGAGCAGCATGGCCGCGACCACCGCCCCCGCCACCTGCGCGCCCACGTAGGGGCCGATCTCCTTCGAGGGGAACCGCCCGCCGACCGTGAGCCCGATCGTGACCGCCGGGTTCAGGTGGCAGCCGGAGATCGGCCCGATCGTGTAGGCCATGGTGAGCACGGTCAGTCCGAAGGCGAGGGCGACGCCCAGGAGCCCGATCCCGACCTGCGGGAAGGCGGCGGAGATCACCGCGCTGCCGCACCCGGCGAATGTCAGCCAGAAGGTGCCGATGCCTTCGGCGACGCATTTGCGAAACATCGTGACGCCTCCCATGGAGTCCGAGCGTCGCGCGCCATCGACAGCAAGTTCACGAAAGCCTGCTGTGAGCCTTGACGCAGCACCGACCGGTTCGTGGTCCCGGGACAATACGCGAAGCGCCGAGGCAGGCAAGTGGAGGCGAGATCACGGGCGTGCGATCCGATCGCGAGCTCTCGCACGGCGATCAACCGGCCGCATTCACGCCGGTCGCGCGAGATGGCGGGCGCTCAGCCGGGCTCGGATTCCCCGGCCACGAAGCGGAGCGTGCGCCGATGCGCCTCCTCGTCGCTGAATTGCTGCGGGGGCGACTTCATGAACCAGCTCGACGGGCCGGTGAGCGCCCCGCCGAGGCGGCGGTCCAGGGCGAGCTTGGCGCAGCGCACCGCGTCGATGACGATGCCGGCCGAGTTCGGCGAATCCCAGACCTCAAGCTTGAGTTCGAGGTTGAGCGGCACGCCCCCGAAGGCGGTGCCTTCGAGGCGGATATGCGCCCATTTGCGGTCGCTCAGCCAGGGCACGTAGTCGCTCGGCCCGACATGGATGTCGGAGGGATCCAGAGGCCGGTCGACCTGGCTGGTGACCGCCTGGGTCTTCGAGATTTTCTTCGATTCGAGGCGCTCGCGCTCCAGCATGTTGCGGAAGTCGGAATTGCCGCCGAAATTGAGCTGGTAGGTGCGGTCGAGGCGCACGCCTCGCTCGCCGAACAGGTGCGCGAGCGTGCGGTGGACGATGGTCGCGCCGACCTGGCTCTTGATGTCGTCGCCGATCAGCGGGAGGCGGCGCGCCGCGAAGCGCGCCCGCCACTCGGGGTTGGAGGCGATGAAGACCGGGATGCAGTTGACGAAGGCGCAGCCGGCCCTGAGCGCCGCCTCGGCGTAGTGCTCGGTGGCGGCCTGCGACCCGACCGGCAGGTAGGAGACCAGGATCTCCGCTCCCGCGCGCTCCAGCGCCGCCGCCACGTCGACCGGGGCCTCGCCCGATTCCGGCACCATGTCGCGCAGGTAGCGCCCGATCCCGTCGAGGGTCGGGCCGCGGGCGACGGTCACGCCGGTCGGCGCGACCTCGGCGAAGCGGGCCGTGTTGTTCGGGGGCGCGGCGATCGCCTCGGCGAGGTCGCGCCCGACCTTGGCGGCCGACACGTCGAAGGCCGCCACCACCTCCACGTCCGCCACGTGGTAGCCCCCGAGCACCACGTTCATCAGCCCCGGAACCACCTCGTCCGGGGCGGCGCCGCGGTAATAGGTGAGGCCCTGGACGAAGGACGACGCGCAGTTCCCGACGCCCGCGATGGCGACCCGCAGAGTCCTCTGTCGCAACGCACGCACTCCCCTGTCGCGAGGCGGCCCGGCGGGGCATCCCCGGGCCGAACCGACGGGCCCCGGCCCTCGCGCCCGGCGCCCCAGGGGGTAAGTAGAACACTCTCCAGGAGTATCATCCCCCCGTCGAACGCGGATGCATCGCGCCCGGCGAGGCTCTCATGCGCTGTCCAGACGTGATCGTCCGGACAGCGTACGACAAGCTCGCGCGGCGCGTGAGCGACGCCGACATCCGCATGGCGACGCAATCCGTCGGATGTCGGATCTATGCCGGCGGCCCGGGATGCCGACGCATCGGGCCGCCGACCACCTCGAAGTGGCGGCACACGCCGATGGTCTGACGAAAAATGGCCTGGCGAAAATTCCAGAACGGCCCCAACGGTCCTGCGAGGTGACCGTTGAGATCGGCTCCGGGCGGGAGGATGGCATGCAGGCATTCGACGGGCCGGAGGCCCTGGCGGCGGCGCTCGGGCAGGAGTTGGGCGTCGGCGGCTGGATCACCGTGGATCAGGCGATGATCGACCGCTTCGCGGAGGCGACCGGGGATCGCCAGTGGATCCACGTCGATCCGGAGCGGGCCGCGCGCGAATCGCCCTACGGCACCACGGTGGCGCACGGCTACCTAACCTTGTCGCTGGTGCCGCTGTTCATCGCCGAACTGCGCCGGCTGGACGGCCTGCGGCTGAGCCTCAATTACGGGCTCGACCGCGTCCGGTTCCCGGCGCCGGTCCTGGCGGGCGCGCGCCTGCGCGGCCGGGTGCGGCTCGCGGCGGCGACCCCCGTGCCGCCGCGCGGGCTGCGGGTGACCTACGGCGTCACGGTCGAGATCGAGGGCCAGGAGCGACCCGCCTGCCTCGCCGATGCGGTGGTGCTGCACCATTGGTGACGGGACGGCCCGAGGGCCGCCCGCGCGGCGGGCCGCTACTTGGCTTCGGCCGGCTTGGCTTCCGTCGGCTTGGCTTCGGTCGGTTTGGCCGGCGCGGGCGCCTCGGTCTTCTCGATCTTCGCCTGCTCGCGCAGCTTGGTGATGATGTCCTGCTGCGTCTTGCGCGTCAGGTAGGTGTCGATCTGCTCCTTCATCTCGTCGAAGCCCGGCACCGGCTTGGTGCGCTTCTCCTCGACCTTGATGACGTGCCAGCCGAACTGCGTCCTGACCGGGTCCGACACCTTGCCCTGGTCGAGCTTGAAGGCCGCCTCGGCGAAGGCCGGGACCATGCGCTCCTTGGTGAACCAGCCGAGATCGCCGCCCTCGGCCTTGGAGCCGGGGTCCTTGGAGGTCTCGGCCGCCACCTTGGAGAAGTCCTCGCCGCCCTTGATCCGCGCCGCGATCTTCTTGGCGTCGGCCTCGTTGTCGACGAGGATGTGGCGCGCATGCACCTCCTCCTCGGGCTTCAGCGTCTTGACGGTGTCGTCGTAGAGCTTGCGCGCCGCCTCGGGCGTCACGGCCTTCTTGGCCTCCCGCTCCAGGTACTCGTCGAGCAGCAGCTTGTCGCGGAAATAGGCGAGCTTGCGGGTGAAGTCCGGGCTCTCGGCGACCTTGGCCTTCTCGGCGGCCTGGGCGCCGAGCTTGAGGTCCACCATGTAGTCGACGAGGAGCCCCTTCTTCTGCTCGTCGCTCACGCCCGGCAGGGAGAGCGCCGGGTCGTCGGCCGCGACCGCGAGGTCGGCGGCCGTGACCGGGCTGCCGTTGACGCGGGCCACCACCGTGTCGGGCGCCGGGTTCGGCGCGGGCGCCGTCTGGGCGACGGCGGGCAGGGCGAGGCCGAGCACGAGGGCGGCCGTGCGCCAGGAAAGGGAAACTGTCTGCATCGGACGATCCTTGCGCCGCGAAGGTCGGGTTGGTCCCGGACGGACGCGGCGGACAGGTGGCGCAGTTCGCCCGACAACACAAGAGAGTCCCGCGGACGCAGCCCCGCGGGGGCGGAGCGGCGTCCCGGGCCCCCGTCGCGCTCAGAAGCCGGGCGCCATCACCTCGACCCGGTCGCCCCGGCGCGCGAAGGCGATCTCGGCCGGGGCCTCGTCGCGCTGCCCCGGAACCGACAGGCTGACCCGCTGGTCGGGGGCCAGGGTCGCCACGAGGCGGACGGGCCGCTCCGCCGAGGCGAGGGTCGCCACCACCCGGTACCCGTCGCGCTCGACCGTGTAGTAGGCGACGCCCCGGTAGGGGCCGAGATCGAGGTTGTGGGCGTGACCCGGGCGGAGCTCCGTCGCGCCGGCGGCGCCGGCCGAGAGGAGGACGAGGGCGAGGGAGACACGAAGGCGCATGAATCTGCTCGGTGCGGTTCTGTCCGGCGCGATGGGCGCTCCGGAAAGCCGGATGACCGGGAGACCTCAATTTATTTTAGCCATGCTGCGCCGCAACGCAAATTTTTGCATTGCCACCTTGCGGCCGCGGAATGGCAAAGCTGGACGTTGCGAGGCGCCGCGCCATCTCGGCGCGGCCGGCCGATTGGGGGGCCTCACCGATGAGCACCTATCGCTTCGACCGCATCCTCTCGCCGCGCAGCGTCGCGCTCGTAGGGGCGAGCGAGCGGCCCGGATCGTTCGGCGCCGCGATCCTGCGCAACCTGCGCGAGGCCGACTTCCCGGGACCGATCTGGCCCGTGAATCCCCGGCACGACACGGTCGACGGGCTGCCCTGCCACCGCTCGCTGGAGGATCTGCCGGAGCCCGCGGACCTCGTCGTGGTGGTCTCGCCGGCCGAGAGCGTGCCCGGCGTGGTCGCGGCGGCCGGGGCGCGCGGCTGCGGCGGGGCGCTGATCATCTCGGCCGGCCTCGGCGCGGGCGAGGGCTCGCTCGCCGAGGCGGCGCGCCTCGCCGGGCGGGCGCACGGCCTGCGCCTGCTCGGCCCGGAATGCATGGGGCTCGCGGTGCCGGCGGCGCGGCTCAACGCGAGCCTGCTCGCGCATCGGCCGCCCCGGGGCGACCTCGCCCTCATCACCCAGTCCCGGACCGTGGCGGCGGGCATCGCCGAATGGGCCTCGGGACGGGGCTACGGCTTCTCGGGCGTGCTCTCGGTGGGCCAAGCGGTCGACGTCGACATCGCCGATTGCCTCGACCACTTCTCGGCCGATCGCGGCACCCGGGCGATCCTCCTGCACCTGGAGACGATCCGCGACGCGCCGAAATTCATGTCGGCGGCCCGCGCCGCCGCCCGCGCCAAGCCCGTGGTGGTGCTGCGCTCGGGGCGGCACGAGACGGCGCGCGCGGACGGCCGGCCCGTCACCCACAGCGGCATCCTGGCCAAGCCCGATGCGGTCTACGACGCGGCCTTCCGGCGGGCCGGGCTGCTGCGGGTCAACGCGCTCCACGAGATGTTCTCGGCGGTCGAGACGCTCGGGCGTCAGCGGCCCTTCCCCGGCAAGCGCCTCGCGATCGTCACCAACGGCCGCGGCGTCGGGGCGCTCGCGGTCGACCGGCTCGCCGATCTCGGCGGCACCCTCGCGACCCTGTCGCCGGCCGCGGCCGAGCGGCTCGACGCGGCGCTCCCGCCGACCGGTCTGCCGGCGCGCCCCTGGGCCAACCCCCTCGACCTCGATGCGGACGCGGACGGCACCCGCTACGCCGCCGCCCTCGACGCGCTCATCGCCGACCGGGAGAACGACGCCGTGCTGGTCATCAACGTGCCGACCGCCCTGTCGGGCGGCGAGGCGGTGGCGGGCGCCGTGGCCGAGGCGGTGCGCCGCGGGCGCAAGGCGAGCCTGCGCGCCAAGCCGGTCTTCGCCGTCTCGGTCGGCGACAGTCTCGCGGCGACCGAGGCGCTCGGGGCGGCGGGCATCCCGCGCTTTCCCACCGACGCCGAGGCGGTGGAGGGCTTCATGCACCTCGTGCGCTACCGCGAGGCGCAGGACGACCTGATGAAGACGCCCGACTCGCTGCCCAAGGACTTCTCCCCGGACGTGGCCGCCGCCCGGACGATCGTCGCGCGGGCGGTCCGGGAGGGCCGGACCTGGCTCGACCCGCGCGAGGTGGCGGCCCTGTTCGCCGCCTACGCGATCCCGATGCTGCCGGTGCACTTCGCCGCCGATGCCGACGCGGCCGCCGAGACCGCCTGGCCGATGATCGCGGCCGGCGCCACGGTGGCGCTCAAGGTCGTCTCGCCCGACATCGTCCACAAGTCCGACATCGGCGGGGTGCATCTCGACCTCACCAGCGAGGCGGCCGTGCGGGAGGCCGCCGCCGATATCCTGGCCCGGGCCGCCCGCGACCGGCCCGAGGCGTGCGTGAGCGGCTTCGTGGTCCAGCCGATGCTGCGCCGGCGCAAGGCGCGCGAGCTGATCGCCGGCCTCACCGACGACCCGGTCTTCGGTCCGGTGGTGGTGTTCGGGCGGGGCGGCACCGCGGTCGAGGTCATCGACGACCGGGCGCTCGCGCTGCCGCCCCTCGACCTGCGCCTCGCCGCCGAGCTGATCGGGCGCACCCGCGTCTCGCGCCGGCTCAAGGCCTACCGGGACGTCGCCGCGGCGGACGAGCGGGCGATCGCGCTCGTCCTCGTCAAGCTCGCGCAGCTCGCCGCGGACCTGCCCGAGGTGCGCGACCTCGACATCAACCCGCTGCTGGCCGACGAGACCGGGGTGATCGCGGTCGATGCGCGCGTCGCCGTGGCGCCGAGCCCGGCCGCGGGGCGTCGCGATGCCGGCCGCGGCCCGAGCCACGCCCGCTTCGCGGTGCGGCCCTACCCGACCGAGTGGGAGCGCAGGATCGCGCTCGACAGCGTCAGCGCCTTCATCCGCCCGGTGCGCCCGGAGGACGAGGGCCTGTTCGAGGACTTCTTCCGGCACGTGAGCGAGGCGGACTTGCGCCTGCGCTTCTTCGCGCCGGTGCGCGACTTCAGCCACGCCTTCCTGGCCCGCCTGACCCAGCTCGACTACGCGCGGGCGATCGCCTTCGTGGCGCTCGACGACGAGACCGGCGCGATGATGGGGGCGGTGCGGCTCCACGCCGACGCCAACCACGAGACGGGCGAGTACGCGATCCTGATCCGCTCCGACCTGAAGGGGATCGGGCTCGGCTGGGCGCTGATGGGGCTGATGCTCGACTGGGCCCGCGCCGAGGGCATCCGCCACGTCGAGGGGCAGGTGCTGCGCGCCAACACCACCATGCTGACCATGTGCCGCAAGCTCGGCTTCGCGGTGGGGACGGACCCGTCGGACCCCGAGGTGATGCTGGTGCGCCTCGATCTCGCCGCCGCGAGCCCGGCCGAGCCGGTCGAGGCCGGCTGACGCGGCGAAGCGGCCCTCTGCCCGCCCGAGCGGAGCCTGCCTCCGCCATCCCGCAGCGATTGCGGCAGCCATCGCCGAGGGATCGGGCTGCTTCGGGATGACGCGACGGTCACGAACCCAGGAACGCGTCCCGGCGACGTGCGGAATTCCGATTCATGACGCAGCCGCTCCCCGGGTGCACGGGGTCCGGCTGCTGGCCGACTGCACGGCCGAGCCGCCCGCTCTCGACGATGGGTCTTGGGCCGTTGACCTTGGGCCGTTGACCTTGGGCCGTTGACCTTGGGCCGTTGACCTTGGGCGGTCGAACAGGCGGACGCGTTCATCGCCTGAGTGCCATCCGCGCGTCGGCGGCCGCCGCCTTGCCATCCCGCGAAAACCTGCTATAGCCCGCGCCTCGCGTTCGCTCCGGCCGGGGGCTGAACGGACGGTGCCGCTCGCCGGCACAGGGGTTCGCGCCCCGGCGTCCCGTGTCTCCGCCTTCGAACAACCGCTCGGGCCTCTGCAGGCTCGAAGGGCTTGGCGCCGTGCGACGCGAGTGAGAACCGGCCCGAACGCCCGTCGTCAGACATCCGGCAGGACGGCTCCATTCCGACGAAAGGCCCACCATGGCTCTGTACGAGCACGTGTTCCTGGCGCGCCAGGACGTGACCTCGCAGCAGGTCGAGTCGATGATCGAAGCCTACAAGGGCGTCATCGAGTCGAACGGCGGCAAGGTCGAGAAGACCGAGATGTGGGGCGTGAAGTCCCTCGCCTACCGCATCAAGAAGAACCGCAAGGCCCACTTCACCCTGCTCAACATCGACGCGCCGCCGGCCGCCCTGGCCGAGATGGAGCGCCAGATGCGGATCTCGGAGGACATCCTGCGCTTCCTGACCATCCGGGTCGACGCGCTGGAGGGCGAGCCCTCCGCGATGATGCAGAAGCGCGACCGCGACGAGCGCAAGGACCGCGAGCGCGGCCGTCGTCGGGACGATGACGGCTACGTCGGCGAGCGGAACGAGGAGGGCTGATCATGGCATTCGGTGCTGGTGGCGGCGGGGGCCGCCGTCCGTTCTTCCGTCGGCGCAAGACCTGCCCGTTCTCGGGCCCCAACGCCCCGAAGATCGACTACAAGGACGTGAAGCTCCTCTCCCGCTACGTGTCGGAGCGCGGCAAGATCGTTCCCTCCCGCATCACCGCGGTCTCGGCCAAGAAGCAGCGCGAACTCGCCCAGGCGATCAAGCGCGCCCGCTTCCTCGGCTTCCTGCCCTACGTCATCCGCTGAGGCGGAACGACGCGCACCAACCCGGCGGTCATCGGGCCGCCGGGGTCGCTGGGGCAGAGTGGCCCCTAACCCTGCCGATCCCCGGCAGCGGGACAGCGGACCGGATTCGATGGCTTCCTCCCTCGGCATCGGCGT
The DNA here is from genome assembly GCF_000019365.1 of Methylobacterium sp. 4-46. GTDB lineage: Bacteria > Pseudomonadota > Alphaproteobacteria > Rhizobiales > Beijerinckiaceae > Methylobacterium. The sequence continues at coordinate 2,879,042 of NC_010511.1, forward strand.
CGTCGCCGGCCTCGCCTCGGCCCTGCTCATCGGGGTCATCGTCACGGCGACGCCGCTCGCGCTCCTCCTCTACCTGCTCGCGCCGCTGCCGATCCTGATCGTGTCGCTGGGCTGGCGCCACCGCACCGGGCTCGTCGCCGCCGCGACCGGCACGCTCGCGCTGATGCTCGCCGCCTCGCCCCTGCGCGGCCTCGCCTTCCTGGTCTCGACGGCCCTGCCGGCCTGGTGGCTCGGCTACCTCGCCCTGCTCGGCCGCCCGTCCGGGTCCGGCGCCCCCGGCGCGATGGAATGGTACCCGCTCGGCCGCCTCCTCGCCTGGATCGCCGGCACCGCCGCGGTCGCGCTGATCCTAGTGGTGGTGATCTCCTCGGGCGATTTCGCCGCCTACGAGGAGCGCATGCGGCGCATCGCCCGCGGCGTGACCCAGATCGAGATGCAGTCGGTCCGGCCGGACGCCGAGACCCTGCCGGAGGGCGACCTCGCCCGCATCGCCGACCGGCTCTTGCGCATCGCGCCGGCCGTGATGGGCACGACCTTCACCCTGCTGCTGACCTTCTATCTCTGGGCGGCCGGCCGCATCGTCCAACTCTCGGGCCGCCTGCCCCGGCCCTGGCCGGACCTGCCGGCGACCGCCATGCCCCGGGCCGTCGTCGCCGGGCTCGTCGCGGCCGCCGCCCTCGGCCTCGCCCCCGGCTTCCCTGGCATCTTCGGCATCGGGCTCGCGGGAGCGCTGGGGGCCGCCTTCGCGCTCCAGGGGCTCGCCGCCCTGCACGACCGCAGCCGCGGCAGGCCCGGCCGGGCGCCGCTCCTGATCGGCCTCTACCTGCTCGTGTTCCTGACCCAGGGGATCGCGCTCACCGCCCTGGCCCTGTTCGGGCTCGCCGACACCCTGTTCCGCCTGCGCCGCCGCCCCGCGGAGGTGCCCGCCCCCTGACCGGTTCCGGGCCCGAACCGGCCCGGTCCCCTCCATCCGCTGACAAGGAGTGACGACGATGGAAGTGATCCTGCTCGAGCGCGTGGCCAAGCTCGGCCAGATGGGCGAGACCGTGAAGGTCCGCCCGGGCTTCGCCCGCAACTACCTGCTCGCCCGCGGCAAGGCGCTGCGCGCCACCGAGGCGAACAAGAAGCGCTTCGAGGACCAGCGCGCCCAGCTCGAGGCCCGCAACCTGGAGCGCCGCACCGAGGCGCAGGCCGTGGCCGAGAAGCTCGACGGCCAGAGCTTCGTGCTGATCCGCCAGTCCGGCGAGACCGGCGTCCTCTACGGCTCGGTCTCGACCCGCGACCTCGCCGAGGTGCTGACCCAGAACGGCTTCACGGTGGGCCGCGAGCAGTTCAGCCTCAACCAGCCGATCAAGACGCTCGGCCTGCACAATGTCCCGGTGGTGCTGCACCCGGAGGTCGAGGTGACCGTGACGGTCAACGTCGCCCGCAGCCCCGAGGAGGCGGAGCGCCAGGCCCGCGGCGAGTCGACCACGGTGCGCGACGAGCTCGACCTGGAGGAGCTCGGCCTCGAGGTCGGCGCCGCCCTGGCCGAGGCCGGGCCGGACGCCGGGGAGCGCTGAGCGCGCGTCGGGGCGCGAGTCTGGGAAAGCCGGGAGAGCGGGGACAATCCGCCCTCCGGGCTTGACTTGTTCCGGTTTCGTTCCAGCATGGCGGGGCTCGATGCCGGCGGCATCGGGCCCCGTTTGCGTTTCCCCCGGCACGATGGTGGGGTGCGCGGCCCGCAGCCGCGGGTCGCGCTCCGCGGAAAGCTTCGGTCAACCATGCCGGTGCAAGGGTCGCCGGATCGTCCAGGGGCACGCGCCGCCCCGGGCGCAACCACACGGAGACGCCGGATGGCCATTCCCAGCACCCTGACGGCGAACCTGGAGCCCGTGCCCCAGGAATACCGGGTCGCGCCCCACAACATCGACGCGGAGCAGGCCCTGCTCGGCGCCATCCTGGTCAACAACGACGCCTATTACCGCGTCTCGGACTTCCTCCTGGCCGAGCACTTCATGGAGGAGGTGCACCGGCGGATCTTCGAGGTGGCGGTCAGCCTGATCAAGGCCGGCAAGCTGGCGAGCCCGATCACGCTCAAGACCTTCCTGGGCGACGCGGATCTGGGCGGGCTCACGGTGAGCCAGTACCTCGCGCGGCTCGCCGCCGAGGCGACGACCGTCATCAACGCCGAGCATTACGGGCGCACGATCTACGACCTCGCCCTGCGGCGGCGCCTGATCACGATCGGCGAGGATCTGGTCAACGGCGCCTACGAGGCGCCGGTCGAGACCTCGCCCCGCGACCAGATCGAGGCGACGGAGCGGCGCCTCTACGAACTCGCGGAGACCGGCAAGTACGACGGCGGCTTCCAGAAATTCTCCGAGGCGCTCACCGCCGCCGTCGACATGGCCGCCAAGGCCTACCAGCGCGAGGGGCGGCTGTCGGGCATCGCCACCGGCCTTTCGGACCTCGACGGCAAGATGGGCGGGCTGCAGCCCTCCGACCTGATCATCCTCGCGGGCCGCCCCGGCATGGGCAAGACCTCGCTCGCCACCAACATCGCCTTCAACATCGCCAAGGCCTATGCCGGCGAGAAGCAGCCGGACGGCACGATGAAGACCGTCAACGGCGGCGTCGTCGGCTTCTTCTCGCTCGAGATGTCGGCCGAGCAGCTCGCCACCCGCATCATCGCGGAGCAGTCGGGCGTCGCCTCCTACAAGATCCGCCGGGGCGACATCCGCCCGGAGGATTTCTACAAGATCACCGACGCCGCCCGGGACATGCAGACGATCCCGTTCTACATCGACCAGACCGGCGGCCTCTCGATCGCGCAGCTCGCCGCGCGGGCGCGGCGGCTGAAGCGCCAGCGCGGCCTCGACCTCCTGGTGGTCGACTACCTCCAGCTCCTCTCCGGCGCCTCCAAGAAGGGCGACAACCGCGTGCAGGAGATGACCGAGATCACCACCGGCATGAAGGCCCTCGCCAAGGAGCTGGAAGTGCCGATCGTCGCCCTGTCGCAGCTCTCCCGCCAAGTCGAGTCCCGCGACGACAAGCGGCCCCAGCTCTCGGACCTGCGCGAATCGGGCTCGATCGAGCAGGACGCCGACGTGGTGCTGTTCGTCTTCCGCGAGGAATACTACGTCAAGAACAAGAAGCCGCGCGAGGGCACCGAGGAGTTCTTCACCTGGGAGGCGGAGATGAACCGCGTCTACGGCAAGGCCGAGGTGATCATCGGCAAGCAGCGCCACGGCCCGACCGGCACGGTCGAGCTCCAGTTCGACGCCGAGATCACGCGCTTCTCGAATCTCGCGCAGGGCGACCGGCTGCCGGAGCCGATGTGATCCGGCATCCGCTTGATCGCAGCGGATCCCGGATCACGCGCCTGCGCGGCGCCTGCGCGCGGCGCCTGAGCGAAGCCGACATCCGCCTTGCCGAAATGCGAGATGGCGAAGCCATCAACCGGATGGCGTATGATCCGGCTATAAGCCGGGCCGGGGACGATCCCGCCGGATCGCCCCGCCCCCTCCGCTGCGGACCAGAGGCGATGACGGCCACCTCCCCCCACGGCGCCCGCCTGACCATCAACCTTCGCGCCCTCGCGGCGAATTGGCGGCGCCTCGCCGAGGAGGCCGCGGGGGCCGAGTGCGCCGCGGTGATCAAGGCCGACGCCTACGGGACCGGCATCGACCGTGCCGGCCCGGCCCTGTGGCGGGCGGGCTGCCGCACGTTCTTCGTCGCCCACCTGTCCGAGGCCGAGCGCGCCCGCGCGGCCCTGCCGGAGGCGGTGATCTACGTGCTGAACGGCCTGCCCCCGGGCAGCGCGCCGGCCTACCGGGACCGCGCCCTGCGGCCCGTGCTCGGCTCCCGCGAGGAGATCGAGGAATGGGCGGCCTTCTGCCGGGCGCGGGGGGAGCGGCTGCCGGCGGCGTTGCACGTCGATACCGGGATGAACCGGCTCGGCCTCTCCCCCGACGAGGCCCTGGCGCTCGCCGGCGGCGCCGCGCTAGAGGATGTCGCGGCGAGCCTGCTGGTGAGCCATCTCGTCAGCGCCGAGGTGCCGGGCGACGCGGTCACGGCGCGCCAGGTCGCGGATTTCGCCAGGGTGGCGGCGGCCTTCCCGGGCCTGACGGCCTCCCTCGGCAACTCGGCCGGCACGTTCCTCGGCGCGCGGGCGCGCCACGAGATGGTGCGGCCCGGCTACGCCCTCTACGGCGGCAACCCGCGCCCCGGCGGTCCGAACCCGATGCGGCCGGTGGTGCGGCTCGACGCGACGATCCTGCAGGTGCGCGACGTCCCGCCCGGCGCGACGGCGGGCTACAACGCCCGCTGGACGGCGCCCGGTCCGCGCCGGCTGGCGACGCTCTCGCTCGGCTACGCGGACGGCTACCCGCGGGCGGGCTCCGGGCGGGCGGAGGCGGTGGTGGCCGGCCGGCGCTGCCCCGTGGTCGGCACGATCTCGATGGACCTCGTGATCCTGGACGTGACCGACGCGCCGCCGGAGGCCGCGCGGCGCGGCGCCCGCGCGACCCTGATCGGCGAGGGTCTCGACATCGACGAGGTCGGGCAGCGGGCCGGCACCATCGGCTACGAGATCCTGACCAATCTCGGGCGGCGCTCCGAGCGGGCCTATATCGACTGAGCGCCGCGGGCGCGCCGCCCGGGCCACATCCGCGCCAGCACCTCGTCGCGCCGCACGAGGGCGTGCCACGCCACCGCCAGGAAGTGGAGCGCGAGGAGGAGACCGATCGCCCAGGCCCCCCAGAGGTGGATCTCGCCCCCCAGATGCGACAGCGGCTTGTCGATGGGCACGAGCCGGGGCCAGGAGAACAGGCCGAACCAGGGCAGCGCGTAGCCGCCGGCGCCCGAATCGACGTAGCCGCTCAATGGCATCAGCAGCATCAGGGCGTAGAGGCAAAGATGGGCCGCGCGCGCCGCCGCGCCGGCGAGGCGGGACGGCCGCACCCGGAATCCGGGCGCCCCGGCGATCCAGCGGCAGAGGACGCGCAGGGGCAGCAGCACCAGCACGGTCATGCCGATCGACTTGTGCAGGTCGAGGAGTTCCCGCCGGGGCGAGGTGCCGGGCGGCAGGGTGCTCGCCCAGACGCCGATGGCGAGGGCGACCAGGATCAGGGCCGCCATGCCCCAGTGGAAGGCGCGGGGGGCGCCGGCGTAGTGGTGGGCTTGACCGTCGGGGGACATCGTGGCGATCCGTGCGTGCGATCTCCCCCGCGCTGTCCGGCCCGATTGCGGCCGCAGCGCGACGCTCAGGTTGCTGGCGCGTGACTGTTGCGATCCCGGGACGGCGGGGACATATCGGGAACATCGGCGACCTCCGGCCGCGTTCCGCGAGACGACCGTGGCGGCACCGTCGCATCCTCGCGCCGCGCCCGCCCCGGACCGCGGCGACCATCCCGACCTTCCCGCGCGAGGCAGACCATCGATGGCCAAATCCCACCAGACCTTCGTCTGCCAATCCTGCGGTGCGGTCTACAATCGCTGGCGCGGGCGCTGCGAGGCCTGCAACGGCTGGAACTCGATCGTGGAGGAGACCGGCGCCGGGACCCAAGCCGCCGGGCCGGTGGCGACGCGGCCGAGCCGGGCCAAGGGCCGGGTCTTCCCCCTCGAAGGGCTCGCCGGCGAGGTCAAGGACGCGCCCCGCACCCCCTCGGGCATCGCCGAGCTCGACCGGGTCACCGGGGGCGGCTTCGTGCGCGGCTCGGTCATCCTGCTCGGCGGCGATCCCGGCATCGGCAAGTCCACGCTGCTGATGCAGGCCTCGGCGGCCCTCGCCGCCCGGGGGGAGCGCGTCGCGTACATCTCGGGCGAGGAGGCGGTCGGGCAGGTGCGGCTGCGGGCGGAGCGGCTCGGCCTCGCGGGGGCGCCGGTCGAGCTCGCCGCTGAGACCAACGTCGAGGACATCGTCGCCACCCTGAGCCAGGGACGGCCGCCGGCCCTCGCGATCATCGACTCGATCCAGACCATGTGGACCGAGACGGTCGAATCGGCGCCGGGCACCGTCACGCAGGTGCGCGGCTCGGCCCAGAGCCTGATCCGCTTCGCCAAGACCAGCGGCACGGCGGTGATCCTGGTCGGGCACGTCACGAAGGACGGTCAGATCGCCGGGCCGCGCGTGGTCGAGCACATGGTCGACGCGGTCGCCTCCTTCGAGGGCGACCAGGGCCACCACTTCCGCATCCTGCGGGCGGTCAAGAACCGCTTCGGTCCGACGGACGAGATCGGCGTCTTCGAGATGACCGACGGCGGCCTCGCCGAGGTGCCGAACCCCTCGGCCCTGTTCCTGGCCGGCCGCGACCTCGCCGCGCCCGGCACCGCGGTCTTCGCCGGCATGGAGGGCACGCGGCCGCTCCTCGTGGAGATCCAGGCCCTCGTCGCCCCCTCGGCGCTGGGCATGCCGCGCCGCGCCGTGGTCGGCTGGGATCCCAACCGGCTCTCGATGGTGCTGGCGGTGCTGGAGGCCCATGCGGGCATCCGTCTCGGCACCCACGACGTCTACCTGAACGTGGCGGGCGGCCTGCGCATCGGCGAGCCGGCCGCGGACCTCGCGGTCGCCGCCGCCCTGGTCTCGTCGCTCTCCGCCACGCCCCTGCCCTCCGACGCGGTCTATTTCGGCGAGATCGGCCTGTCGGGGGCGGTGCGGCCGGTGGCGCAGGCGAATGCGCGGCTGAAGGAGGCGCAGAAGCTCGGCTTCGCCCGGGCGCTGATGCCGCAGGGACGCGGGGAGGCCGGCGAGCGCGGCTTCCCCGCCGAGGCGCTCGCGCACATCACCGACCTCGTGGCCGGCATCGCCTCGGGCAGGCCGGTCGGCCGCGGCGCCAAGCGCCCCTGCCTGCCGGCCTACGATCCGGAGGGGTGACCGTCGCGCGGCGCGCGGCACGGCGCGTGGAAGCGGGCCGCCCGGCCGCCGCGGACCCCGTCCGCGGGGCGCGCCTCCGGTCCGCCGGGTGACGGATCGGCCATGGCGGAGTATAGGTCTGGCGCGGCCAGGAGCAGCCGCGCCCACGAACCAACGCCGCCCGCTCCCGGTGCGTTCCTGCGATGCCCTTCTCCGTTCTCGATCTGGTCGTCCTCGGCGTGGTGGTCATCTCGGCGCTGCTCGCCGCGGTGCGGGGCTTCACCCGCGAGGTTCTGGCGATCGTCGCCTGGGTCGTGGCCGCCGCCGTCGCCTGGAAACTCCACCCCGTGCTGCAGCCGCTGGTGCAGCAGCACGTCTCCAGCGAGACCGTCTCGCGCGTCGTCGCGATCGCGGCGATCTTCCTCGGCACGCTGCTCGTCGTGTCGATCATCACCGTGAAGGTCTCGGACCTGATCCTCGATTCCCGGATCGGCGCCATCGACCGCAGCCTCGGCCTCGCCTTCGGCGCCGCCCGCGGCTTCCTCATCTGCGTGATCGGCTGGGTCTTCCTGGCCTGGCTGGTCCAGGGCAAGGTTCCGGACTGGGCCCAGCAGGCGCGCAGCCGCGAGATCCTGGACAATACCGGCCAGAAGCTGGTGGCGATGCTGCCCGGCAACCCGGACGAGCTCCTGAAGCAGTTCCGCAAGCCCAAGCCCGAGGCCGACCCCGGCACGGAGGCCCCGGCCGAGGCCGATACCACGCCCCAGCGCCGGACGGATGCCACCCCTGCGCGCCGGTAGCGGCCGGCGCCTTGGCTCGGCCGCACTCCGCGCCTACATGACGAACTCGTCACCGGGCCGGTTCGGCCGACCCGGTCAATCCGTCGTGGACGAGTCGGGAACCGGCCTCGCGCCCGGGCGCCGCGTCGTCTAGCGAGGGCGGTGGCAGGGCCGGCCGCGAGGGACTTTCATCATGGCAGCACGGTGGGAATCGGGCCGGACGGCCTCCGCGGGCAGCGCGGATTTCGGCGGCCTCGACCTCGACGGCGACACCCTGCGCGAGGAATGCGGGGTGTTCGGCATCCACGGCCATCCCGACGCGGCGGCCATCGTGGCGCTCGGCCTCCACGCCCTCCAGCATCGCGGCCAGGAAGCGGCCGGCATCGTCTCCTTCGACGGGAGCGTGTTCCATTCCGAGCGCCGGATGGGCCTCGTCGGGGATTCCTTCTCGGATCTCGCCACGATCGAGCGCCTCAAGGGCCTCTCGGCGATCGGTCACGTGCGCTACTCGACCACCGGCGAGACGATCCTGCGCAACGTGCAGCCGCTCTTCGCCGAGCTGGAGACCGGGGGCCTCGCGATCGCCCATAATGGGAACCTGACCAACGGCCTGCTGCTGCGCCGCCAGCTCGTGCGCGACGGCGCCATCTGCCAGTCGACCTCCGACACCGAGGCGATCCTCCACTTGGTCGCCCGCAGCCGGCACGTGCGCATCATCGACCGGGTGATGGACGCCCTGCGCCAGATCGAGGGCGCCTACGCGCTCGTCATGCTGACGAACAAGAAGCTGATCGGCGCCCGCGACCCGCTCGGCATCCGTCCGCTCGTCCTCGGCGAGCTCGACGGCCGCTACATCCTCGCCTCCGAGACCTGCGCCCTCGACATCATCGGCGCCCGCTTCGTGCGCGACATCGAGAACGGCGAGATCGTCGTCATCGACGACGACGGCATCCGCTCGATCCGCTTCGCCGCCGAGGCGCCGATGCGGCCCTGCATCTTCGAGTACATCTACTTCGCCCGCCCGGATTCGGTGGTGAACGGCAAGAACGTCTACGCGGTGCGCAAGAGCATCGGCGTCGAGCTCGCCAAGGAGGCGCCGGCCGAGGCCGACATCGTGGTGCCGGTGCCGGATTCCGGCGTGCCGGCGGCGCTCGGCTACGCCCAGGAGACGGGGCTGCCCTTCGAGATGGGCATCATCCGCAACCACTATGTCGGGCGCACCTTCATCCAGCCGACGCAATCGGTGCGCGAACTCGGCGTGCGCATGAAGCACTCGGCGAACCGCGCCGCCATCGCGGGCAAGCGCATCGTCCTCGTCGACGACAGCCTCGTGCGCGGCACCACCTCGGTGAAGATCGTGCGGATGATGCGCGAGGCCGGGGCGAGCGAGGTGCATTTCCGCATCGCCTCGCCGCCCATCACCCATCCGGACTTCTACGGAATCGACACGCCCGAGAAGGAGAAGCTGCTCGCCGCCACCCACGACCTCGAGGGCATGCGCCGCTACATCGGCGCCGACTCGCTCGCCTTCCTGTCGATCGGGGGCCTGTACCGGGCGATGGGCGAGGAGGGCCGCGACCCGGCCTGCCCGCAATACACCGACCATTGCTTCACGGGCGATTACCCCACCCCGCTGACCGACCTCGCCGTCGCCTCGCCGCGGCGGATGGCGCTCCTCGCCGAAGCCGACTGAGACCCGATGTCCGACCTCCCGTCCGCAGAGACCAAGCCCCTCGCCGACCGCATCGCCGTGGTCACCGGCGCCTCCCGCGGGATCGGGCGCGCGGCCGCCCTGGCCCTCGCCGCCGCGGGCGCCCACGTGGTCGCGGTGGCGCGCACGCAGGGGGCGCTCGAGGAACTCGACGACGCGATCCGGCAGGGCGGCGGCACGGCGACCCTCGTCCCCCTCGACGTGACCGATTACGACGCCATCGACCGGCTCGGCGCCGCGATCCACGAGCGCTGGGGGCGGCTCGACGTCCTGATCGGCAATGCGGGCAATCTCGGCCGGCTGATGCCCCTCGGCCACGTCGAGCCGAAGCTGTGGGCGAGCGTCATGGACGTGAACCTGACGGCGAATTGGCGCCTGATCCGCTCCCTCGACCCGCTGCTGCGGCGCTCGGATGCGGGCCGGGCGATCTTCATCACCTCGGGCGCCGCGGCGAGCTGCAAGGCCTATTGGGGGCCCTACGCGGTGTCGAAGGCGGCGCTGGAGGCGCTGGTGCGGACCTACGCGGCCGAGACCGCGTCCACGCCGATCCGGGCGATGCTGGTCAATCCCGGGCCGCTGCGCACGGCGATGCGCCGGGCGGCGATGCCCGGCGAGGATCCCGAGACCCTGCGCACGCCCGAGGACCTGGCGCCGCACGTGGTGCGCCTCGCGAGCCCCTCCTGGCAGGAGACCGGGCTCATCTACGACTTTCCGAGCGACCGGGTGCTCACGCCCCAGCGCCCGGCCTGAGCGCTCAGGCGGCCCGGACGGCCGCCAGGAAGGCGCCGACCTCGCCGACCAGCCTCTCGGACTGCCCGGAGAGGTCGCGGGCCGCGTCCTGCACCTGGGCGGCCGCCGCACCGGTCTCCTCCGCCCCGTCGCGCAGGACGAGGACGTTCGCCCGGACGCTCTCGGTCCCGCGCGCCGCCTCCTGCACGTTGCGGGTAATTTCCTGCGTGGCGGCTCCCTGCTCCTCCATGGCGGCCGCGATGCTGGCGGCGTGCCGCGCCATCTCGGCGATCACCTCGCCGATCTGCCGGATGTCCCCGACGGCCGCCTGGGTGGCGGCCTGGATCTCGCCGATCTGACCGCCGATCTCGTCGGTGGCCCGGGCGGTCTGGCCGGCGAGTTCCTTGACCTCGGCGGCGACCACTGCGAAGCCGCGCCCCGCCTCCCCGGCCCGCGCCGCCTCGATCGTGGCGTTCAGCGCCAGCAGGTTCGTCTGCGCGGCGATGCCCGAGATGGCCGAGACGATGCCGCTGATCCGCTCCGCGGTCTCCGCCAGACGCCGCACCGTGGCGTCGGTGCGGCGGGCATCCTCCACCGCCCGTCCGGCGATGCGCGAGGATTGCGCCACCTGGCTCACGATCTCGTGGATCGAGGCCGCCATCTCCTCGCTCGCGGCGGCCACCGTCTGCACGTTGGCCGTGGTCTGCTGCGCGGCCCCGGCCACGGCGGCCGCCTGGACCGCGCCCCGCTCCGCGACCGAGGCCATCACACCGGCCGTCGCCTCCATGCCCCGCACGGCGCCCGAGAGGCCCTCGCGCAGGGCCGCCACCGTCCCTTCGAGCCTGCGCGTGAGCGCGTCGAGCTGGCCGGCGCGGGCGAGCTTCGCGCGGGCCTCCGCCGCCTCGCGGGTCTCCAGTTCGCGCCGCGCGAGGGCATCGTCCCGGAAGACCTGGAGGGCGCGGGCGAGCGCGCCGACCTCGTCGCGCCGCTCGGTCCCGCCGACCGCGACCGCGAGGTCGCCGCTCGCGAGCCTGCTCATCGCCGCGGTGGCACGGCCGAGCGGGCGCGAGACGCCCCGCACGGCGACGAGCCCGAGCAGGGCGCAGGACAGCGTGAGGCCCGTCACGGCCAGGCCCAGCTGGCGCCAGGACGCGGCGGTGACGCTCTCGTGAGCCCTGTCACGGGCGGCGGCGAGTTCGCCGAGATTGGCCTCCACCCGGCTGCGAACCGCGCGGAGCGCGGCCTCGCGCGCGCGCTGCCCCTCCTTGGAGGCCAGCGCGAAGGCCGCCTCGTTCTCGTTGCGAAGCGCGAACGCCACCACCCGGTCGGCCACTGCGAAATAAGCTGCGATCTGCTGCCCGACCGCCTCGGCGGTGCTGCTCCGCGCGGGCGTGTCCGCGAGCCGCGCGAGCCGGTTTTGGGCGGCGCCGGCCGCGTCCTTCGCGGCCACGTAGCGGTCGTGGTAGCCCCGCAGCGCCGCCGGATCGGTCTCGATGATGATGTTGCGCTCCTGGATCGTCGTCTCGCCGACGGCGAGCGCGACCTCGAAGGCCCCGACGACGCGGGCCGCCTGCAGGTCGACGAGCCGCTGGGTGGTCCGGTCGAGCTCGGAGAAGACGCCATCCGCCAGGCCCAGCAGACCGATCGTCACGCCGATGAGAATCAGGATTGGGATTGCAATTTTTCCCAGGATAGGAATATCATCTATGATTCTCCGCACGATACCCTCCTGGGAGCGCCGCTCCGGTGAATTAATCTTTCTTATACGGCTCGATTGCAAGTTTATGCATCGGGTATTAACAAAAGGTTATTGACTTACGTTACGTCATCAGATCCCCTTGGTCGGGCCGCGGCCTGGGCGGCGCGGCCGAGCGACCGTGGCGCCGGCCCCGTCGACCCGGCCCCGTCGACCCGGTATGACGCGGTGCAAGGCGGAGAGACGCGATGATCGACGTGCGGGCGATGTGCGCCATCGGGCAGCGGGGCCAGCTCGGCCTCGACGGGCGGCTGCCCTGGGAGGGCAACGCGGATCCGCTCTACGTCGAGGACGTGACCCGCTTCTTCGCCGAGACGCAGGGCCACGTGCTGATCGCCGGCCCGAAGACGATCGAGGCGGTGCCCGCCTTCGCGTACCGGGACCGGACCATCGCCATCATCCGCTCGCACGAGGATCCGGCCGCGGTGCTCGCCCGCTACAGCGGGCGGCGGATCTTCGTCGGCGGCGGGGTGGCGGTGTGGAACGTCTACGCGCCCTTCATCCAGCAATGGGACATCACGCGCCTGCCCTACGACGGCGAGGCGGATCGCTGGTTCGACCCCGCTTGGCTGGTGGGCGGCAAGCTGCGAGGGTGACGGCGCGAGGGGATCGATTCGATGACCGCACAGGACCAGTTCAAGCGCCAGCCGCGCCGCAAGGCGGAGAAGGGGCGCGTCCTCACCGTCTCGGCGGAGCAGAAGGCCGCCTACGAGGCGCTGATGCGCGAGAAGGAGGAGCGGGAGGCCTACGCCAAGCACCTGCCCGGCGACCTGAAGCCCCGCTGAGCCTCACTCCCCCTTGTCGAACGGATTGCGCGACGTGCGCAGGGACAGCCGGATCGGCACGCCGGGCAGGTCGAACGCGTCCCGAAGCCCGTTCACGAGGTAGCGCGTGTAGGATTTCGGCAGCGCGTCGAGCTGGTTGCCGAACAGCGCGAAGTGCGGCGGCCGGCTCTTCACCTGGGTCGCGTAGCGGATCTTGATGCGCCGGCCCGACACGGCGGGGGGCGGGTTGGCCTGGACGGCCTCGGACAGCCACTGGTTGATCCGCGCCGTCGGCACCCGCCGGTTCCAGACGTCGGAGGCCGAGACGACGCCCTGCATCAGCCGGTCGATGCCCTCGCCCGCGAGCCCGGAGAGCGGCACGATCGGGGCGCCGCGCACCTGGGGCAGGAGCCGCGCCGCCTTCTCCCGCAACTCCTTGAGCAGGCCGGGCTGGTCGGCGACGAGGTCCCACTTGTTGAGCCCGATGACGAGGGCGCGGCCCTCCTGCTCGACGAGGTCGACGATGGTGAGGTCCTGCTTCTCGAACGGGATGGTGGCGTCGAGGAGCACCACCACCACCTCGGCGAAGCGCACCGCCCGCAGCCCGTCCGAGACGGCGAGCTTCTCCAGCTTGTCGTCGACCCGGGCGCGGCGGCGCATCCCCGCCGTGTCGTGCAGCTTGATGCGGCGGCCGCGCCACTCCCAGTCGAGGGAGATCGAGTCGCGGGTGATGCCCGCCTCCGGCCCGACCAGCAGCCTGTCCTCGCCGAGCATCCGGTTGATCAGGGTCGACTTGCCGGCATTGGGGCGCCCGACGATGGCGACCCGGAGCGGCTTGCCCTCGCCCTCCTCGTCGTCGTCCTCGGCCTCGGGCAGGATGTCGGCCAGCGCGTCGATGAGCTGCCCCATCCCCTCGCCGTGCTCGGCCGAGACCGGGACCGGGTCGCCGAGGCCGAGCCCGAAGGCCTCGTAGGCGCCCGCCAGGCCGGCGCCGCCCTCCGCCTTGTTGGCGAGCAGGATCACCGGCTTGTCGGCGCGCCGGACGAGCTCCGCGAAGGGCTGGTCGGCCGGCAGCAGGCCGGCGCGGGCATCGACCACGAAGAGCACCGCGTCGGCCTCCGCGATGGCGGCCTCGGTCTGGGCGCGCATCCGGCCGGCCAGGGATTCCGCGTCGGCCTCTTCGAGGCCCGCCGTGTCGATGATCGTGAAGCGCAGGTGCCCGAGCCGCGCCTCGCCCTCCCGGCGGTCGCGGGTCACGCCCGGACGGTCGTCCACGAGGGCGAGCTTGCGGCCGACGAGGCGGTTGAACAGCGTCGACTTGCCGACGTTGGGACGCCCGACGATCGCGACGATGGGCATCGACATGGGAGAGGTCCTGGGCGAGGGGCGCAGTGCAGGTGCAACGCGGAGGGCGCGGGGTCCGTCCTCTCGGACGGAGCCCCCCGCGCCGGTGGATCTCGGGACGGTCGGGCAGGCGCGGCTAGCGCGTCACCTCCGGCGGCGGCGGGGCGGCGGGCGCGGCCGGGCCCGCGTCGCTGACCTGGACCGGACCGCCCGCCGCGAGGGCGACGTAGACCTCCAGGCGCTGGCGCAATCCGGGCGGCGTCTCGCGGTCGGCGGCGATCTGGTCGAACCAGCGGCCGGCGCCCTCGAAGTCGCCCTTGCGCATCGCCGTCAGGCCCAGCATCTCGCGGGCGGTGTGGCGGAAGGCGTTGCCGGAGGCGGCGAGCCCCTGGAGCGTGTTCAGCGCTTCCGGGTCGTCGGAATCGAGGCGCAGGAGCGCCCCGCGCAGGCGCGCCGCGTCGCGCAGGCCCGGCCCGACCCCGGTATCGGCCGCGATCGCCGCGTAGGCCCTGGCGCCGGCCGCCGGATCGGCCTTGCCGGCCTCGGCCGCGGCGCGGAACTGGGCCAGGATCCGGTAGCCGTGGGGGGAATCCGCCGCGAGCGTCTCGAAGGCCTTGGCCGCCTCGCCGCCCTTGTCCTTGCTGGCGCGCACCGCCTCGTCGAAGCGCCGGCTCGCCGCCTCGGCCTGGACCTGCTGCTCGTGCTGCCAGAAGCGCCAGCCGCCGACGCCGATCACCACGAGCACCGCGATGCCGATGAAGACGCCGCTGTAGCGCTTCCAGATCTCGGCCGCGCGGTCTCGCCGGTAATCCTCGTTGACCTCGCGTATGAACTCGTCTTCTTTCATCTCGGACCCGCTCGCCGGAAGCATGCCGCGCGCGCCCGCGACAGGGCGGTCCGCCTAGCACGAACGCGCGCGGATGGCGAGGCTCAGGCCTGTCCCGGCCACACCGCGACGCCGATCAGCCAGGGATGCAGCACCCGGGCGAAGACGAACCACGCGACGACCCCGATCCCCACCGCGAGCGCGTCGTTGCGCCAGCCGGCGGGCGCCGCCGCCGGACCCGCATGGGCCTTCACCTCGTCGCGGCGCTTGACGCTGATGCGGGCCGCCACCGCCCAGGCCAGGATGCTGCCGAACAGGAGGATCGAGCCGAGATCGCCGTTGGCGAGGAGGTGCGCCGCCGCCCAGATCTTCACGCCCGCCAGCATCGGGTGCTTGAGCGCGCCCTTGATCCGCCCCGGCAGGTAGGCCGCCGCGAAGGCCACGAAGGCGACGAGAACGAGGAGGAGCGCGAGGTGGCGCGTCCAGACCGGCGGCGACCAGATGTCGATGTAGCCCTCCGACCGGTAGCGCCCGTAGCCGATGCCGAGCACGATCAGGCCGACCAGGGCGAGCACCGAGTAGCCGAGCTTGTAGGGCCCCTCCCCGACCCGCGCGATCAGGGCCGCGCGCGGCCCCCGCAGCATGGTGAAGGCGTGGGTGCCGAGGAACAGCGCGAGGCCCAGGAGGAGGACCGGCATGGGCGAAAAACTCCCTGGGCGAGCACTCCCCGGGCGAGCACTTCCCGGGCGAGGGCTCCGTGAATCGGCGCCGTCGGGCTAACCGGCCCGCAAGGAATTCTCGGCCAAGCTCCCCGCCCCTGTCCAGGTCGAGACGATGCGTCGCCTGCTCCTTGCCGCGTGGCTCGGCGTCGCGGCCTGCCGCGCCGTCGCCGAGCCGGGCCCGCCGCTCTCGGCGCTGACGCTGGTCGGTCCGGCCCGGCCGGTCTTCCGGGCCCGGGTGGATGCCTGCGACGGGCACGACGTGCCGGACGCGCCGGTGCGCGCCTTCCGGGATGCCGGGGGCGGCCTGGTGATGTTCGGGCTGCACTACCGCAACCGCGCCCTGCGGGGGCCCGACCTCGATCACCTCGCGATCGATTGCCGGATCGTGCTCGATTCGGGCCTCGCGGCCGAGCCCGAGCGCTACGACGACCGCAGCTGGGTCACCGCGACCTGGACCGAGGACGGGCGCGCGGTCGCGGCCCTCCTCCACCACGAGTACCATGCCGAGGCGCATCCGGGCCGCTGCCGCTCGGGCGAGATGATGGCCTGCTGGTACAACACCATCCTGGCGGCCCGCTCGGGCGACGGGGGCGCGCGCTTCGAGCGGGCGAGCCCGCCCGCCGTGGTGGCCGCGCCGCCCTTCCGGCAGGAGGTCGAGCAGGGCCGCCACCGTGGTTTCTTCAACCCCTCGAACATCGTGCGGGACGGGCGCTACTGGTACTTCCTCGCCTCGAACACCGGCTGGGACGGCCAGCCCTTCGGCGTCTGCCTGTTCCGCTCGGACGACGTCGCCGATCCCGGCCGCTGGCGGGCCTGGGACGGAACCGGCTTCACGGTCGCCTTCCCGGACCCCTACCGCAAGGGTGCGAGGCCGGCCGGCGCCTGCCGGCCGGTCTGGCCCTTCCCGGCCCCGGTCGGCTCGGTCAGCCGCCACCGCGGCACCGGCGCCTGGATCGCGGTGTTCCAGGCGGAGGCGGGCGGCGCCTTCCCGCGCTCCGGCTTCTACTGGACCACCTCACGCGACCTCCTCGCCTGGGACGAGCCGCGCCTCCTCCTCGAGGGCCCGACGCTCTACGGCGATCCCTGCCGGGCCCGGGGCGACCTCATCAGCTACCCGTCGCTGCTCGATCCGGGCGCGCGGGGCCGCAACTTCGACGACGTGGGCGAGCGCGCCGAGCTGTTCTACGCGGTGCTGCGCCGGAACGGGTGCGAGATCACCTCCGACCGCGACCTCGTGCGGCGGCCGGTGGCGATCAAGGTGTGGCCGTAGGGGCGAACCGGGCCGCGCGTCACGCCACGCGCAGCCGCTCCGCGGCCTCGCGCGCCGCGCCCTCCAGCGGGCGCGGCCGGCGGCTCTCCGCGTCGATGACCACGCAGGCCGCCTCCGCCTCCCCGACCAGGCGTCCCTCGGCGAGGATGCGGTTGCGGAACCCCAGCGAGCTGCGCCCGATCCGGGCGAGCCAGGTCCCGGTGCGCACCCGGCCGGGGAAGTGCAGCTCGCCCCGGTAGTCGATGACGAAGCGGGCGATGACGAGGGCGCAGCCCTCCGCCAGCACCGGCCTCAGATGCGCGGCGAAGAACTGGACCCGGCCGCTCTCGCAGAAGCCCGCGAAGACCGCGTTGTTGACGTGGCCGTTCGCGTCGCTGTCGCGGTAGCGCAGGACGTCCTCGGTCCAGAGGATCCGGGAATCGTCGGGCGGCGCGGCCTCAGCCATGGCGCGGAGCGGTGCCGCCGAGGTGGAAGACCCGGTGCGGCACGAGTTCGCCCCGCTCGACGTCGCCCACCGCCACCAGCACCCCGTTGCAGGTCGCGTAGGCCTTGCCGGCCACCGGCGCGTCGCGCCCGCGCAGGATCACCGATTGGCCCCGCATCAGCCGCATCGCCATGTCGCGGGAGACGGGCACGCAGGCCACGGCGTCGAGGGCGGTCTCGACGGGCCGGAGCACCGCCGCCACCTCGTCGCCCTGCGCCGCTTCGAGCGCGCCGAGGGTGCAGGACTGGTCCTCCGCGAAGGGACCGACCCGGGTGCGGCGCAGGGCCGAGACGTGGCCGAGGCACCCGAGCGCCCGGCCGAGATCGCGGGCGATGGCGCGCACGTAGGTGCCCTTGCCGCACTCGGCCTCGATGATCGTCCGCTCCTCCGCATGGGCGACGATCGCGAGCCGGTCGATCTGGACCGGCCGCGCCACGAGCTCGACCACCTCGCCGTCGCGGGCGAGGTCGTAGGCGCGCTCGCCCTGGATCTTGATCGCCGAGTAGCGCGGCGGCACCTGCTCGATCGCACCGACGAAGCGCGGCAGCACCGCCTCGACCTCCTCGCGGGTCGGGCGGCTCTCGGAGGTGGCGACGGCGCGGCCCTCCGCGTCGTCCGTGTCGGTCTCCGTGCCCCAGGTCACCGTGAAGACGTAGGCCTTGCGCCCGTCCATCACGAAGGGGACGGTCTTGGTCGCCTCGCCGAGCGCGATCGGCAGGATGCCGGAGGCGAGCGGGTCGAGGGTGCCCGCGTGGCCGGCCTTCTTGGCGTTGAGCGCCCGCTTCACCGCCGCGACCGCGTGGGTCGAGGTCATGCCGACGCCCTTGTCGAGGATCACCCAGCCGCTGATCTCGCGGCGCTTGGGACGGTCGCCTTTGGGCCGGTCGCCCTTCGGCCGGTCACTCTTGGGGCGGTCGCCGCCGGGCCGGTCGCCCTGCGGGCGCCCGCGGTCGCGAGGCGGCCGGCCCTCGCGCGGTGCGGCCGGACTCGACCCGGCAGCCTGGTCCTCGTGCATCATCGCTTCCCGTCCCATCCAAAGCCGGGCGGACGCGGCCCGGCTCGCCGGCGCGCTCCCCCCTGGTCAATCCTCGCGGAAGCGCGCCGTTGCGGCGGCGCGGCAGCTCACGCGTCGGGATCGCCGGCGTCGTCCTGCTCGCCGCCGAGGTCCCGCTGCACCTTCTCGCTGCGCAGCAGCCGATCGATCCGCGCCGCCTCGTCGAACGTCTCGTCGCGGCGGAAGCGCAACTCGGGCGCGAACTTGAGGTTCACGCGCCGGGCCACCTCCTGCCGGAGCGCCTTGCGGTTGCGCTCCAGCGCCTCCAGCACCGGGGCCTCGTCCTGGCCGCCGAGCGGCATGACGTAGGCGGTGGCGAGCTTGAGGTCCGGCGACATCCGGACCTCCGGCACCGTGATGACGTGCCGGCTCAGCACCGGGTCCTGCAGGTCGCCGCGGCTCAGCACCTCCGCGATGGCGTGGCGGACGAGTTCGGCCACGCGCTGCTGACGCTGCGAGGGGCCGGCGGTTTCGGTCGGTTTGCGCATCGTGTCTCAATCCGGGCTTGAACCGGGGCCGCCGGGCGGCCGGGGTGACGCCTTCAGGGTTCTGAACCGACGAGCCCGGGGCGAGGGCGCCCCGGGCTCGGCAGAAACGGGGCCGCCCGGCGGGGCGGCCGAACGGCGTCAGGGGCGGATCAGAGCGTCCGCCGCTCCTCGTGCACGATGTAGCACTCGATCACGTCCCGGACGCGCATGTCCTGGTAATTCTCGAACGCCATGCCGCATTCCTGGCCGGCCGAGACCTCGCGCGCGTCGTCCTTGAAGCGCTTGAGCTGCGAGAGCTTGCCCTCGTGGACGACGACGTTGTCGCGGATGAGCCGGACGTTGGCGCCGCGCTCGACGCGGCCATCCTCGACCCGGCAGCCCGCGATCTTGCCGACCTTCGAGACGTTGAAGATCTCGAGGATCCGCGCCTCGCCCAGCCGCTCCTCGCGGAGCGTCGGCGGGAGCAGGCCCGACATCGCCGCCTTCACGTCATCCACGAGGTCGTAGATGATGTTGTAGTAGCGGATCTCGACGCCGGAGCGCTCGGCGGCCTCGCGGGCCTCCTTGTGGGCGCGCACGTTGAAGCCGATCACCACGGCGCCGGAGGCCTGGGCCAGGGTGATGTCCGACTCCGTGATGCCGCCCACGCCGGTGTGCAGGATGCGCGCCCCGACCTCCTCGTTGCCGAGCTTGTCGAGGGCCCCCGCGATGGCCTCCACCGAGCCCTGCACGTCGCCCTTGACGACGAGCGCGAACTCCTTGCGGCCGGCGCCCTCCTTGAGGTCGCGCATCATGTCCATCAGCGAGCGGCCCGAGGCGGCACCCGCCGCGGCCGCGCGCTCGCGCTTCACGCGGGCCCGGTACTCGGTGACCTCGCGGGCGCGGGCCTCGTTCTCGACCACCGCGACGCGGTCCCCCGCCTCGGGCGTGCCGTTGAAGCCGAGCACCTCGACCGGGACCGCCGGGCCCGCCTCGCGCACGTTGCGGCCGGTATCGTCGATCAGGGCGCGCACGCGGCCCCACTCGGCGCCCGCCACCACGATGTCGCCCGTGTGCAGCGTGCCGCGGGCGACCAGCACGGTGGCGACCGGGCCGCGGCCGCGGTCGAGCTTGGCCTCGATCACGGTGCCTTCCGCCGAGCGGTCGGGATTGGCGCGCAGGTTCAGCACCTCGGCCTGCAGGGCGAGGCCCTCCAGGAGTTCGTCGAGGCCCTGGCGGGTCTTGGCCGAGACCTCGAATTCGAGGGTCTCGCCGCCCATCGATTCCACCTGCACGTTGTGCTGGAGGAGTTCGGTGCGCACCCGCTGCGGGTTGGCGTCGGGCTTGTCGACCTTGTTGATCGCCACGACGAGCGGCACGTCGGCCGCCTTGGCGTGGGCGATCGCCTCGATCGTCTGGGGCATGACGCCGTCATCGGCCGCCACCACCAGCACGACGATGTCCGTCACCTTGGCGCCGCGGGCGCGCATGGAGGTGAAGGCGGCGTGGCCGGGGGTGTCGATGAAGGTGATCTTGCCGCCGGAGGGCGAGGTCACCTGGTAGGCGCCGATATGCTGCGTGATGCCGCCCGCCTCGCCTTCCACGACGTTGGCGTTGCGGATCGCGTCGAGGAGCGAGGTCTTGCCGTGGTCGACGTGGCCCATGATGGTCACGACCGGGGGCCGCGGCTGGGTGTCCTCGTCGACGTCCGGCTCGTCGAAGAGCCCCTCCTCGACGTCGGATTCCGCCACGCGGCGCACCGTGTGGCCGAGTTCCTCGGCGATCAGCTGGGCCGTGTCCGAGTCGATCACGTCCGTGATCTTGTGGATCTGGCCCTGCTTCATCAGCAGGCGGATGACGTCCACCGCCCGCTCGCTCATGCGGTTGGCGAGTTCCTGGATGGTGATCGTCTCCGGGATGACCACTTCGCGCGACAGCTTCTCTTTCTGCTCCATCTGCCGGTGGCCGGTGAGGCGCTGGGTCCGGCGACGGAAGGAGGCGAGCGAACGGGTCCGCTCATCCTCGCCCGAGGTCGCGGTGGCGATGGTCAGGCGGCCGCGGTTGCGGTCGCCGCCCGGGGATTTCGGCGTCTTGGGCGGGCTGATGATCTTGAGCGGCATGCCGGGCCGCCGGATCACCCGCTTGGTGTCGGCCTCGTCGTCCGCCGGGGCGGCGGCCGGGCGGCCGGTGGCCGGGGCGGCCCGCGCGGGCGTCGCCGCGGTCGGCTGCGCGCTCGCGGCCGGCTTCGGCTCGGGCTTGGGCTCGGGCGGCTTCGGGGCCGGCCGGGCCATGAAGTTCAGGTCGCGGGGCTTGCGCGCATCCGCCGTGAGGACGCGGCGCGGCTCGGCCGGGGTCGCGGGCCGGGCCGCGGCGGCCGGCCGGCCGGGAACCGCGGCCGGGCGCGGGCCCGGAGCAGCGGGGCGCTGGCCCGGAGCGGCGGGGCGCGGGCCCGGTGCCGCGGCGGTCGGGCGCGGCGCCGCCGCGGCGGGCCGCGGGGCGACGGGGGCCGCCGGTGCGGCAGCCTGCGCGGCGGGCGCGGGCGCCTCGAAGGCGGCGGTGGCGGCCGCAGCCCGGGCCGCCTCCTCGTTCGCGCGGCGCTCGGCCTCCTCGGCGGCGCGGCGCTTGCGCGCGTCCTCCTGGCGGCGGCGCTCCTCCTCCTCGCGCTTGCGCGCCTCGGCGGCCTCGCGCTCGCGGGCTTCCGCGGCCTCGCGCTCGGCGCGGCGGCGGGCCTCGTCGGCGGCGCGGCGGCGCTCGTCCTCCTCGCGCCGGCGCGCATCCGCCAGCGCGGCGAGGCGGGCATTCTGCTCCTGGTCGCTCAGCGTGCGCAGCACCACGCCCGAGCGGGCCGGCGCCTGGCGCGGCTCGCCGGAGCGCGGCGGGGCGCCCGAGGCCGGCCGGCTCGGGGCCGGCGCCGGTGCGGTCTCCTTCGGGGCGGCAGCCGGCGCCTGTGGGGCACCGATGACGCGCCGCTTCACTGTCTCGACCACGACCGACTTCGAGCGGCCATGGGAGAAGCTCTGGCGTACGATGCCCTGCTCGACCGGACGCTTCACCGAGAGCGTCTTGGCGGGGCCACCGTGCAGCGTCTTGTCGCCCGGATTCTTCGTCTCACTCATTCAGTTCAGATCCTGGGGGTTCTCAGCGTCCCGGGATCCGGCCTCCCGGAGGCCGCCTCCCACCTGCATCCCGGGAACGCACCCGGGAGGGGCCGATCCCATTCACTCAATCACCGGCCTTCCGGGGACCGGTCACGATCTCATTCCGTCGCCTGGACATCGTCCGGGAGGGCCGTGTCGGCGTCGCCGTGCGGCGCCAGCCCGACATCCCCCGGCGCGGCCTCCGCACCGCGGAAACGGCGGAGCCGACGCCAACGCGCGAGCAAGCCGGCCGTGCCGGCCCCCGCGGTGAGGGCAGCGTGTATCACATGATCCCGGCCCAAGGCCATGTCCAATTCAACACCGGACAGGTCGTCCACCACCGGGATCTCGCATATGGCATCGCCGTAGCGGCGGCGCAATGCCTGGGCGAGCTTGCGCCGCCCGTCCGGGCTGGCGTCGCTGGCGTGCAGGAGGGCCGCCACGCCCTCCCGGCTCGCCACGGCGCTCTCCACCTTGGTGAAGCCCGTGACGACGCAGCCCGCCTTGTTGGCGAGCGAGAGGCCCTGGCGCAGGTCCTGGCGCAGGGCCGCCTCGATCACATCCGCGAGATCCGGCGGCACGGCCGTCGCCTTGCCCTTGAAGGCGCGCTGGAACAGGCGCTTGCGCAGCGCCTCGGCGACCGCCGCGCGGGTCGCGCTGACCCAGGCGCCCCGCCCCGGCAGGCGCGCCCTCAGGTCCGGCACCACCGTCCCGTCCGGCGCGAGCGCGAAGCGGATCATCCCGGAGGGGTTCTGCGCCTCCCGGGTGACGAGGCAGGTGCGCTCAGCCCGCGCGCGGCCGCGCCCGATCCCGGCATCGAGGATGTCGGGCGGCAGATCGTCGGGCAGCGAGTCGTCGGGCGACAGGTCTTCGGGGATCGCGGCGTCCTGCATGGGGGGCCAAGGGTGGGGGGCCAAGGGTGGGGGGCCAAGGGTGGGGGGCCAAGGGTGGCGGGCAAGGGTGGCAGCAAGGGTGGCGGGCACGAGTGGCGGGTCTTGGATGATCGGGGAACGTCGGAGGCGCGGCGCCGGATCCCATCCCTGCCGCGAGAGGCGGGGCGCCGCGCGGCAGCGGCGGCCGATCAGGTCGGCTGGCCCTCGGCCTGAGCGGGCTCGGCCTCGGCCTCGTCCTGCTCGGCCTGCTCGTCCTCGGCGGGCGCCTCCTCCGGGGCCTCGATCCAGCCGGCCCGCACGCGGGCGGCCACGATCATCGCCTCGGCCTCGGCGCGGGAGAGGTCGAACCCGTCGAGGTAGCCCGGGTGACGCACCGCCTCGGGCCCGCGGCCCTCGGTGTAGCCGACGAGATCGTCGGTGGCGCATCCGGCCAGGTCCTCGACCGTGCGCACCTCGTTCTCGCCGAGCGCCACCATCATGGGCGTGGTGATGCCGTCGATCTCGCGCAGCTCGTCCTCGACGCCGAGTTCGCGGCGGCGCGCGTCGTTCTCGGCCTCGATCCGGGCGAGGTATTCCTGGGCCCGGCTCTGGATCTCGGCCCCGGTCTCCTCGTCGAGTCCCTGGATGTTGGCGATGTCGCCCGGCTCGACGTAGGCGATCTCCTCGACGGAGCGGAAGCCCTCCGCGGCCAGGAGCTGGCCGACCGTCTCGTCGACGTCGAGCGCCTGCATGAAGGTGTTGGTGCGCTCGACGAACTCCTTCTGCCGGCGCTCGGATTCCTCGGCCTCGGTCAGGATGTCGATGTCCCAGCCGGTGAGCTGGGAGGCGAGCCGCACGTTCTGGCCGCGGCGGCCGATCGCCAGCGAGAGCTGGTCGTCCGGCACCACCACCTCGATGCGGTCGGCCTCCTCGTCGAGCACGACCTTGACCACCTCGGCCGGCTGGAGCGCGTTGACGATGAAGGTCGCCTGGTCCTGCGACCACGGGATGATGTCGATCTTCTCGCCCTGCAGCTCGCCGACCACGGCCTGGACGCGCGAGCCGCGCATGCCGACGCAGGCGCCGACCGGGTCGATCGAGGAGTCGCGCGAGATGACCGCGATCTTGGCGCGCGAGCCCGGATCGCGGGCCACCGCCTTCACCTCGACGATGCCGTCGTAGATCTCGGGCACCTCCTGGGCGAAGAGCTTCGCCATGAATTGCGGGTGCGAGCGGGACAGGAAGATCTGCGGCCCGCGCACCTCGCGGCGCACGTCGAACAGGTAGGCGCGGATGCGGTCCCCCGGCCGGAAGGTCTCGCGCGGGATCGATTCGTCGCGGCGCACGATGCCCTCGCCGCGGCCGAGATCCACGATGGTGTTGCCGTACTCGACGCGCTTGACGAGGCCGTTCACGATCTCGCCGATGCGGTCCTTGTACTCCTCGTACTGGCGGTCGCGCTCGGCGTCGCGGACCTTCTGAACGATGACCTGCTTGGCCGACTGGGCGGCGACGCGGCCGAAATCGAAGGGCGGCAGGGTGTCGGCGATGACGTCGCCGATCTGGGCTGCCGGGTTGTGCCGGCGGGCGGTCTCGAGGTCGATCTCGCGGGCATCGTTCTCCACCTGCTCCACCACCAGGAGGTGGCGCGAGAGGCGCAGCGCGCCGGTGCGGGGGTCGATCTCGGCATGGACGTCGGTCTCGGCGCCGTAGCGCGAGCGGGCGGCCTTGGCGATGGCCTCCTCCATCGCCCCGATCACGATGGACCGGTCGATGACCTTCTCGCGGGCGACGGCGTCGGCGATCTGGAGCAGTTCGAGTCGGTTGGCGCTGACGACGGCCATGGCTGCTGATCCTTCCCTGGATTCGAGGGCGCCTCGCGGCGCGGATGCCGTTTCGTGTGCGTGGTGCGGTCAGAGGGGCGCGCCGGGCGCCTCGTCCTCGCCCTCCTCATCCTGCGCCGGGGCCGAGCCGCGGCGCAGGGATTCGCGGATGAGGTCGTCGGTGAGCACGAGGTGCGCCTCCCCGATATCGGCGAGGCGCAGCTCGTAGGAGGCGGGCGTCCCCTCCTTCGCGTCGGGCAGGTCGATGCGCACGGTCGCGCCCTCGGGCGCCCGGATGAGGCCGCGGAAGCGCTTGCGCCCCTCCAGCGGCACCGCGAGCTCCACCTTGGCCTCGTGCCCCGCCCAGCGGGCGAAGTCGCCGGCGCGCACCAGCGGCCGGTCGATGCCGGGCGAGGAGATCTCCAGGTGATAGGCCCGGCCGATCGGGTCGTCGACGTCGAGGAGCGGCGAGATGGTGCGGCTCACCGCCTCGCAATCCTCGACCGTCATGGTGCCGTCCGGCCGCTCGGCCATGATCTGGACCGTGCAGCCGTTCTGGCCGGTGACCCGCACCCGCACGAGGCGGAAGCCGAGCCCTTCGAGCGAGGGCTCGACGATCTGCGCCACGCGGGCGGCGACGCCGGTCTCGGTGATGAGCCGCTTCTCGGTCGCGTGATGGTCTGGGGCGTCGGTCATGGTGCTCGCCGGGGCGTCCTCGGGGACGGGCTGGCGTTCCGCTCGCGCTCGCCCGAGGCCGCGGCAATAAAAAAGAGCGGGTCCCGAGGGGCCCACTCCCGCACCGCAGCCTCATCGACCGCGAACAGAACTGATGGCGGAGAGATAGTCCCACCGCGCGAAAAATGCAAGCAGACCGGCCACGACGCCCGCGGCGTTCGGCCGCCCGGCCGGCGCCGCCAAGATCGGGACGGAGCGCCCGCCGAGACTCCGTTGACACTCCCCCCGGAAGCAGTCAATCCAGTGTGACTTCATCCAAAAGCCGGGGCTGCGGGATGAACCCTGTCGAATATCTCCGGGATTTCGCCAAGCAATACCCCACTCAGGGTGCGATTCTCGCCTCGGCAATCGCCTGCTTCGCGGCGGTGGCGCTCATCGAGCAGTTCGGGACGCGGCTCGAGAGCGCGATTCCCGCGGTCGTCTACGTCCTCGCGGTCGGGGTCGTGCTCTTTCTGCTGGTGAGATTCCTCAGCGAGCCGATCGCGCAGCGCGCTTCGGGCTGGTTCATCGCGCTGCTGATCGTCGCGTGGCTGCCGCTCTTCGTGTGGAGCCGGTCCCGGCCCGAGAATGAGCGGCTCGCCTGCGTCGTGTATTTCTGGCTACCCTGCCGCATCGCCGCCGACGCCGCCGCCTCGCAGGCGCAAGCCGCGCCGCCGGCCGGCATGCCGGCACCTGCGAAGCCGGCCGGCGCGACGGCAGCTCTGGCCGGTCCGGCCGCCGAGGCCAGGGCGAAGTACCAAGTCTACATCCAGTTCGCGGGCTTCCCGCGGCCCGCCATCGCGGCCCTCGCCAACGCCCTGGCGGCCCAGGGCTGGGCCGTGCAGGGGGCCGGTGCCGGCGGCGAGCGGGTCGCGGCCGCCGCGACCCTCGCCGAGGTGCGCTACGGCGACCCCGCCGCCAAGCCCGCCGCCGAGGCGCTCGCCGCCGCCCTCAATCAGAGCGGGATCGTCCCCAGGACCGTCAGGGCGGTCCCGCTGGCGATCATCAGGCCGAACGTGCTGGAAGTCTGGATCGGGCAGTAGCGCGGCGCCCCGCGGGCGCGCCGCGGCGGCGGCTCACACCGACAGCCAGCGCCGCACCTGCGCCTCGACCATCTCGGATCTCGGCCCGGCCTCCACCACCTGCCCGCGATCCATCACGGCGTAACTGTCGCACAGGTCGCGCGCCCACTCGAAATACTGCTCGACGAGGACGATCGCCATCTCGCCCTTGCCGCGCAGGTAGTCGATCGCCCGGCCGATATCCTTGATGATCGAGGGCTGGATGCCCTCGGTGGGCTCGTCGAGGACGAGGAGGCGCGGGCGGGTCACCAGGGCCCGACCGATCGCGAGCTGCTGCTGCTGGCCGCCGGAGAGGTCGCCGCCGCGGCGCCAGAGCATGTCCTTCAGCACCGGGAACAGGTCGTAGATCTCCGCCGGCACGTAGCGGTCGCGGCGCGTCAAGGGCGCGAACCCGGTCTCCAGGTTCTCCTTGACGGTGAGCAGCGGGAAGATCTCGCGGCCCTGGGGCACGAAGGCGACGCCCCGGCGCGCGCGGTCGTAGGGGGGAAGCCGGCTGATCTCCTCGCTGGCCAGCCGCACCGCGCCCTTCGAGACCGGCTGCTGGCCCACGATGGCGCGCATCAGCGAGGTCTTTCCGACGCCGTTGCGGCCGAGCACGGCCGTCACCTTGCCGACCTCGGCGGTGAGGGAGACGCCGCGCAGGGCCTGCGCCGCGCCGTAATGCAGGTCGATCGCCTCGACGGTGAGCATGCTGCCGGACCCCCTCAGCGGCCGAGATAGACCTCGACCACCCGCGGGTCGGCCGAGACGGAATCGATCGAGCCCTCGGCCAGCACCGCGCCCTCGTGCAGGCAGGTGACGCGGCAGCCGAGGGCGCGCACGAAGTGCATGTCGTGCTCGACCACGATCACCGCGTGGTCGCGGGCGATGCGCCGCAGCAGCGCGGCGGTCGCCTCGGTCTCCGCGTCGGTCATGCCGGCCACCGGCTCGTCCACGAGGAGCAGCTTCGGGTCCTGCGCCAGCAGCATGCCGATCTCCAGCCACTGCTTCTGGCCGTGGGAGAGGTCGGCGGCCGGCCGCGCCCGGTGCGCCAGCAGGCCGGTCGTGCCGAGGATCGCGTCGATGCGCTCCGCCTCGACCCGGTTGCGCCAGCCGAACAGCGAGGCGGTGGCGCCGCGCGGCCCCTTGAGGGCGAGCAGGATGTTGTCCGCCACGCTGTGGCTCTCGAACACGGTCGGCTTCTGGAACTTCCGGCCGATGCCGAGTTCGGCGATGTCCGCCTCGTCCATGCGGGTGAGGTCGTGCACGCCGTCGAACATGACGGTGCCGGAATCCGGCCGCGTCTTGCCGGTGATGCAATCCATCATGGTGGTCTTGCCGGCCCCGTTCGGGCCGATGATGGCGCGCATCTCGCCGGGCATCAGGGTCAGCGACAGGCCGCGCAGGGCGCGGTAGCCGTCGAACGTGACCCGGATGTCATCGACGTAGAGGAGCGTGCTGGTGAGGCGCCGCTCCTGGGCGGGACCCGCCGGGGGGTCGAGGGCGATCGCCGCGCTCATGAGCCGCGTCCTTCCTCGGCGAGGGCCGGCTCGACCTCCCCCGGCGCCGGCCCGGGCAGGGTCGCCCGCGCGCGCCGGCTCCCGAGCCGCTCGACGAGCGTGCCCACGATGCCGCGCGGCAGGAACAGGGTGACGACGACGAAGAGGGCGCCGAGCATGAACAGCCAGGCGTCCGGCATCGCGCCGGTGAGGAGCGTCTTGGCGTAGTTGACGAGGACGCCGCCGAGGGCGGCCCCGACCAGGGTGCCGCGGCCGCCGACCGCGACCCAGATCACCGCCTCGATGGAGTTGGCCGGCGTGAACTCGGACGGGTTGATGATGCCGACCTGCGGCACGTAGAGGGCGCCGGCCACGCCCGCCATCATGGCCGAGACCGTGAAGGCCAGGACCTTGAAGTGGGCCGTGCGGTAGCCGAGGAAGCGCGTGCGCGATTCCGCGTCGCGGATCGCGATCAGCACCTTGCCGTAGGCGGAGGTCGTCATGACGCGGGCGACCAGGTAGGCGAGCGCCAGGGCGGCGGCGGTGAGGACGAACAGCGTCACCCGGGTGCCCTGCGCCTGCACGTTGAAGCCCAGGATGTCCTTGAAGTCGGTGAGCCCGTTATTGCCGCCGAGGCCCATGTCGTTGCGGAAGAAGGCGAGCATCAGCGCGAAGGTCATCGCCTGGGTGATGATCGACAGGTAGACCCCGGTCACCCGCGAGCGGAAGGCGAGCCAGCCGAACACGAAGGCGAGCAGGCCCGGCACCAGCAGCACCATCAGCGCCGCGAAGGGGAACCAGTCGAAGCCGTGCCAGTACCAGGGCAGGTCCTTCCAGTTCAGGAAGACCATGAAGTCGGGCAGGATCGGGTGGCCGTAGACGCCGCGCGGGCCGATCTGGCGCATCAGGTACATGCCCATCGCGTAGCCGCCGAGGGCGAAGAAGGCGCCGTGGCCGAGGGACAGGATGCCGCAATAGCCCCAGACGAGGTCGAGGCTGAGCGCCAGGATCGCGTAGCAGAGGTACTTGCCCATCAGCGAGACCGCGTAGGTGGGCACGTTCGCCGCCGAGCCCTCGACGGTCGCGAGGTTGAGGACCGGCACCGCCACCGCGAAGGCGAGGAGGACGGCGAGGAAGACCCAGCCCTTCCGGTCGATCAGGGTCATGCTCACGCCTCCACCGCCCGGCCCTTCAGCGCGAACAGGCCGCGCGGGCGCTTCTGGATGAACAACACGATGAAGATCAGGAGCAGGATCTTGCCGAGCACCGCCCCCGCGTAGGGCTCCAGGAACTTGTTCGCGGCGCCGAGGGTCAGGGCCGCGACGAGCGTGCCCCAGAGATTGCCGACGCCGCCGAACACCACGACCAGGAAGGAATCGATGATGTAGCTCTGGCCGAGGTTGGGCGAGACGTTGTCGATCTGCGACAGCGCCACGCCCGCGATGCCGGCGATGCCCGAGCCCAGCCCGAAGGTGAAGGCGTCGATCCAGGGCGTGCGGATGCCCATGGCGGCGGCCATGCGCCGGTTCTGCGTCACCGCCCGGGTCTTCAGGCCGAAGGAGGTCGCCTTGAGGATCAGGTTGAGCCCGACGAAGACGGCGAGCGCGAAGACCACGATCCAGAGCCGCCCCCAGGTGATCGCGAGGCCGAACACGTCGACGGCGCCGGACATGTAGGACGGCGCCCCGACCTCGCGGTTGGTCGGCCCGAACAGCGAGCGGACCCCCTGCTGCAGGATCAGGCTGACGCCCCAGGTGGCGAGCAGCGTCTCGAGCGGCCTGCCGTACAGGAAGCGGATGATGCCCCGCTCGATCACGATGCCGACCGCGCCCGCCACCAGGAAGGCGAGCGGGATGGCGATCGGCAGCGACCAGTCGAACAGGCCGGGCGCCCGCTGGCGGATCACCTCCTGCACCAGGAAGGTCGTGTAGGCGCCGAGCATCACCATCTCGCCATGCGCCATGTTGATGACGCCCATGACCCCGAAGGTGATGGCGAGCCCGATCGCCGCGAGCAGCAGCACCGAGCCGAGGGAGATGCCGTACCAGGCGTTCTGGAGGTTCGCCAGGATGGCGAGGCGGAACGCGATGCCGGCGACCGCCTTGGCGCCGGCCTCGCGCAGGGCGGCCGGCGCGTCCGCCGGCAGGCCGCGCAGGATCGCGAGCGCGTCGCCGTCGCCGCGGGCCTGGAGCACCGCCACGGCGGCGACGCGCTGGGCCTCGCTCGCGTCGGGCTTGGCGAGGAGGGCGGCGGCGCGGGCCTCCTCCAGGGCGCGCCGCACGCCCGCATCGCTCTCGCGGGCGAGCGCCGCGTCGAGGGCCGGCAGGGCGGAGACGTCGCGCGCCTTGAACACCGCGTCCGCGGCGGCGCGGCGCCGGCCGGCCTCGGGCGCGACCAAGTTGAGGGTGCCCTGCGCGGCGTCGATGGCGCGGCGCACCCGGTTGTTGACGCGCACGGGCCTGAACCCCTCCGCGCCCGGCACCGCGGCGCCCGTGCGGGCGAGCGTCAGCGCGGCGCCGTCCCGGATCGCCAGGGCCCGGTCCTCGGGGCGGTACAGGAGCCTTCCGTCGGCGAGCGCGCCGAGGACGAGGCCGGCCCGCGCGTCGCCGCTCGCGGCGAGCGCGGCGATGCCGGCCTCGATCTCGGCGTAGCTGTCGCTCGCGAGCCGGGCGTAGGCGGCCTCCGCCGGCGCCGGCGCCGGCGCCGGCGCTTGGGCCTGGGCCTGGGCCTGGGCCTGGGCGTGCGCGGCCGGCAGGGCGGCGGCGAGGACGACGAGGGTCAGGACGAGGGTGAGCCAGCGACGCATTCGGTGTTCCGATCGTTGAACCGGGCCGCGCCGCGGATCAGGCGCGAGATCCCTCCCCGCGCGGCGGAGGGGGCCCGCGCCGCGCGGCGCGGGGGGATTGCGCATCACGCGCCGGGCCGGCCCCCGGCCCGGCGCGCGACGGTGGGGGAACGGGAGCCCGGCGGACCCGCCCGAGGCGCAGCCGCCGGGGAAGGGCGGCTCACGCGCCGCCGCACTTCTTGGTCTTGGTGTTGTAGTTGCCGCAATTGAGCTTCACCCAGTCGGCCTCGAGCTCCTTGGAGCCGTCGAGCTCCTTCGACCACGCATCGCCCGGGACCAGGCCGTCCGTCTTCCACACCACGTCGAACTGGCCGTCGCCCTTGATCTCGCCGATGAAGACCGGCTTGGTGATGTGGTGGTTCGGCAGCATCTCCGACGTGCCGCCGGTCAGGTTGGCCTGCTTGGTGCCGGGCAGCGCCGCGATCACCTTGTCCGGATCGACCGAGCCGGCCTTCTCGACCGCCTTCACCCACATGTTGAAGCCGATGTAGTGGGCTTCCATCGGGTCGTTGGTCACCCGCTTCGGGTTCTTGGTGAATTCCTTCCACTTGGCGATGAACGCCTTGTTGTCCGGCGTGTCGATCGACTCGAAGTAGTTCCAGGCCGCGAGGTGGCCGAGCAGCGGCTTGGTGTCGATGCCCGCCAGCTCCTCCTCGCCGACCGAGAAGGCCACCACCGGGATGTCGGTCGCCTTGATGCCCTGGTTGGCCAGCTCCTTGTAGAACGGCACGTTCGCGTCGCCGTTGATCGTCGAGACCACCGCCGTCTTCTTGCCGGCCGAGCCGAAGGCCTTGATCGCGGCGACCCGGGTCTGCCAGTCGGACTGACCGAATGGGGTGTAGTTGATCGAGATGTCCTCGGGCTTCACGCCCTTCGACCTGAGGTAGGCTTCGAGGATCTTGTTGGTCGTGCGCGGGTAGACGTAGTCCGTGCCCTCCAGCACCCAGCGCTGAACCTTCTCCTCCTTCATCAGGTAGTCGACGGCCGGGATCGCCTGCTGGTTCGGGGCGGCGCCCGTGTAGAACACGTTGCGCTCGCTCTCCTCACCCTCGTACTGCACGGGGTAGAACAGGACCGAGTTCAGCTCCTTGAAGACCGGCAGGACCGACTTGCGCGACACGCTGGTCCAGCAGCCGAACACCGCCGATACCTTGTCCTTCGAGATCAGCTCGCGCGCCTTCTCGGCGAAGAGCGGCCAGTTCGAGGCCGGGTCGACCACGACCGCTTCGAGCTTCTTTCCCAGCACGCCGCCCTTTTTGTTCTGCTCATCGATCAGCATGAGCATGACGTCCTTGAGGGTCGTCTCGGAGATGGCCATCGTGCCCGAGAGCGAGTGCAGGATGCCGACCTTTATCGTCTCCTGCGCGAACGCGGCGGTGGACGCCACCGTGCCGAGCGCGAGCCCGCCCGCGACGGCGGCGCGCGAGAGCCATGCCTTCCAGGACATCGTCATGTTTTCCTCTTCCCCCGACCTCTCGTCCGGTCGCCCCCCACCGGCAAGCGATGTGCCAATTTCGCGTGCGCCGACAGCCTAGGCCGGGGGGCCGGATTCGGTCCGAACCGCGGCCGGACGCCGGCATTGCAGCGCAAACGGGCAGGCCTGCGCCGCCGTCGAGCCCAAAGGCGCGTCACGCTGCCCATCAGGCCGGCAATTTGCCGCCGAAGTGGCGCGGCCGCCGCGATTCCGCGCCGGGACGGCACCCAGATCGGCCGATCGCGCTCGCGAGCAGGCCTCGCTCGGGTCGAAGCCTGAAGCCTGCCCGAGGTCTCCGCCTGTGCCGCGTAACCTCCGCTGAGCCGGCATCCCCTTCGTCGGGAAATGCTCTAGCTGTGCGGCCAGGGGAGACGCCGATGATCGAGGACCTCTGGTACAAGAACGCCGTCATCTACTGCCTGTCGGTCGGCACCTTCATGGATGCGAACGGCGACGGCATCGGCGACTTCTCCGGCCTGGAGCGGCGCCTCGACTACCTGGTCGGGCTCGGGGTGACGGCCCTCTGGCTGATGCCGTTCCAGCCCTCGCCGATGCGCGACAACGGCTACGACGTCAGCGACTATTACGGCGTCGACCCGCGCTACGGCACGCTCGGCGACTTCGTGGCCTTCACCCACGCGGCCAAGCAGCGCGGCCTCAAGGTCCTGATCGACCTCGTGGTCAACCACACCTCCGACCGCCATCCCTGGTTCCAGTCGGCCCGCTCCGACCCGGATTCCCCGACCCGCGACTGGTACGTCTGGTCGAAGACCAAGCCCCCGCACGCCGACAGCGGCGTCGTCTTCCCGGGGGTGCAGAAGACCACCTGGACCTACGACCGGGCGGCGCGGGCCTATTATTTCCACCGCTTCTACGATTTCCAGCCCGACCTCAACACCGCGAACCCGCGGGTGCAGGCCGAGATCCTGAAGATCATGGGGTTCTGGATCCAGCTCGGCGTCTCGGGCTTCCGCATGGACGCGGTGCCCTTCGTGATCGCCGAGAAGGGGCCGGAGGTGACGGGGGCGCCGGTCGAGCAGTTCGGGATGCTGCGCCAGTTCCGCGAGTTCCTGCAGTGGCGCCAGGGCGACGCGATCATCCTGGCCGAGGCGAACGTGCTGCCGCGCCAGGACCTCGACTATTTCGGCGAGGACGCCGACCGCATGCACATGATGTTCAACTTCCAGGTCAATCAGGGCCTGTTCCACGCCCTGGCGACCGCCACGACGGAGCGCCTGCTCGACTGCCTGGAGAAGACGCGGGCGCGGCCGGCCTCGGCGCAATGGGCGCAGTTCCTGCGCAACCACGACGAGCTCGACCTCGGGCGCCTGTCGGCGGAGGAGCGGGAGGCGGTCTTCGCCGCCTTCGGTCCCGACCCGGACATGCAGCTCTACGGGCGCGGCATCCGCCGGCGCCTGCCCCCGATGCTGAGCGGCGACCGGCGGAGGCTCGAACTCGCCTACAGCCTGATGTTCACCCTGCCGGGCACGCCGGTCCTGCGCTACGGCGACGAGATCGGCATGGGCGACGACCTCCGGCTGCCCGAGCGCGAATGCGCCCGCACGCCGATGCAGTGGTCCGACGAGCCCGAGGGCGGGTTCACCAAGAGCGCGCGCCCGGTCGCGCCGCCGATCCGCTCCGGCCCCTACGGCTACCCGCACGTGAACGCCGCGGTCCAGCGCCACGACCCGAACTCGCTGCTCAACTGGCTGGAGCGGATCATCCGGATGCGCAAGGAGGTGCCGGAGATCGGCTGGGGCGATTTCACCGTGCTGAGGACCGGGGCCGAGAGCGTGCTCGGCCTGCGCTACGAGTGGCGCAACAACGCGGTGGTCTGCCTGCACAACCTCGCGGCGGAGCCGATCGAGATCCGCTTCGCGACCGGCCTTCCCGGCGAGGGCGGGGCGCTCACCGACCTCCTCACCGGCGAGCGCAACCGCCCGGACGAGAGCGGCCGGCACACCTTGCTCCTCGAAGGCTACGGCTACCGCTGGTACCGGGCCGGCGGGCTCGACTACCTGCTGAAGCGCAGCGAGGTGTGAGCCCCTGTGACAGCGCCCGCGCGCTTGCGTAGAAGCGGCCCATGGCTCCCGTCGTCCGCTTCGCGCCCTCCCCCACGGGCTACCTCCACATCGGCAATGCCCGCCCGGCCCTCTTCAACGCGCTCTTCGCCCGGCGCGCGGGGGGCCGCTTCGTGCTGCGCCTCGACGACACCGACACGGCGCGCTCGACGCCCGAATTCGCCGCGGCGATCGTCGAGGACCTCGCCTGGCTCGGCATCGTGCCGGACGAGACCCTGCGCCAGTCCGACCGCATCGCCCTCTACGACGCGGCGGCGGAGCGCCTGCGCGCGGCGGGCCGCCTCTACCCGGCCTACGAGACGTCCGACGAGCTCGAGCGCCGGCGCCGCCGCCAGCTCGGCCGCGGCCTGCCGCCGGTCTACGACCGCGCCGCCCTGCGGCTGACGGCCGAGGAGCGGGCCGCCTTCGAGGCCGAGGGACGGCGGCCGCACTGGCGCTTCCGCCTCGATCCCGGCCCGGTCACCTGGACCGACCTCGTGCGCGGCCCCTGCCACGTCGAGGCCGATTCGCTCTCGGACCCGGTGCTGGTGCGCGAGGACGGCAGCTACCTCTACACCCTCCCCTCCGTGGTGGACGATGCCGAGATCGGCATCACGCACGTGATCCGGGGCGAGGACCACGTCACCAACACGGCGGTGCAGATCCAGATCTTCCGCGCGCTCGGCGCCGCCGTGCCGGTCTTCGCCCACCACAACCTCCTCACCACGGCGAGCGGCGAGGGCCTGTCGAAGCGCCTCGGCCACCTGTCGCTGCGCGGCCTGCGCGACCAGGGCTACGAGCCCGGCGCGGTCGCCTCCCTGGCGGTGCTCACCGGCTCCTCGGAGGCGGTGCGGGCCGTCCCCGACCTCGATGGGCTGGCCGCGCTCCTCGACCTCGCCCACGTCTCGCGGGCCCCCGCCAAGTTCGACCCGCACGACCTCGACCAGCTGAACGCGCGCCTCCTGCACGAGATGCCCCTCGCCGCCGCGGCGCCGCGGCTCGCCGCCCTGGGCATTCCGGCCGCGGCGGCGGAGCCGTTCTGGGCCGCCGTGCGGGCGAACCTCGCCACGTTCTCCGACGCGGCCGGGTGGTGGCGCGTCGTCGCCGGCCCCGCCGCGCCGCTGATCGCCGATCCGGCCCTGGCGGCCCGCGCGGCGGCGCTCCTGCCCCCGGAACCCTGGGACGCGACGACCTGGAAGAGCTGGACCGAGGCCGTGAAGGCCGCGACGGGGCTCAAGGGCAAGGCGCTGTTCCTGCCGCTGCGGCTCGCCCTGACCGGGCTCGATCACGGCCCCGACCTCTCGGGCCTGCTCCCGCTGATCGGGCGCGAGCGGGCGCAGCGGCGCCTGCGCGGCGAGGCGGCCTGAGCCGCGCGCGATCCCCGCTCCCCCTTCCTCG
Source organism: Methylobacterium sp. 4-46 (assembly GCF_000019365.1). GTDB lineage: Bacteria > Pseudomonadota > Alphaproteobacteria > Rhizobiales > Beijerinckiaceae > Methylobacterium. The sequence continues at coordinate 2,914,666 of NC_010511.1, forward strand.
CAGGTGACCCCATGCCCCCCGAGCCACGGCCCCGCCGCGCCGCCCTGCGCGGGCAAGCGATCAGCTTCTCGGGCAATCCCTTCCTGCAGGCGCCGCGGGACTGCTTCGTCCACCACGAGGACGCGCTGATCCTGATCGAGGACGGGCGGATCGCCGCCTTCGCGCCCTACGATCCCGCCCTGCTGCCGCCGGGCGTGACGCCGGTCCACTACGAGAACGCCCTGATCACGGCGGGCTTCGTCGACGCGCACGTGCACTACCCGCAGGTCGGGATGGTGGGCGCCTTCGGCGAGCAGCTGCTCGCCTGGCTCGAGCGCTACACCTTCCCGGCCGAGCGCGCCTTCGCGGACCCGGCCCATGCCGAGGCCGCCGCCAGGATCTTCCTGCGCGAGATCCTGCGGGCCGGCACCACCACGGCCTCGGTCTACTGCACGGTCCATCCCCACTCGGTCGACGCCCTGTTCGCCGAATCCGAGCGGTTCAACACCCTCATGGTGGCCGGCAAGGTGCTGATGGACTCGCACGCGCCGGACGACCTGCGCGACACGGTCGAGAGCGGCTACGAGGACAGCCTCGCGCTGATCCGCCGCTGGCACGGGCGCGGCCGGCAGCATTACGGGGTGACGCCGCGCTACGCCGGAAGCTGCAGCGCGGCGCAGCTCGACTCGGCCGGGGCGCTGCTGCGCGGCCATGAGGGCCTGTTCCTGCAGACCCACCTGAGCGAGAGCCCGGCCGAGGTCGCCTGGGTGCGCGACCTGTTTCCGGCCCGCTCCAGCTACCTCGACATCTACGCCCATGCGGGGCTGGTGCGGCCGCGCGCGATCTTCGGGCACGGCATCCACGTCGGCGAGGAGGAGTTCTGCACCTGCCACGCGGCCGGCGCGGCGCTCGCCCATTGCCCGACCTCGAACCTCTTCCTCGGCAGCGGCCTGTTCCGGCTCTTCGACGCCCTCGATCCCCGCCGCCCGGTGCGGGTCGCGATCGGCACCGATATCGGGGCGGGGACCAGCTTCTCCGCCCTGCGCACGCTCGGCGAGGCCTACAAGGTCGCCGCCCTGCGCGGCGACGCCCTCGACGGGCTGAGGGCCTTCCACCTCGCGACGCTTGGGGGCGCGGCCGCGCTCCACCTCGACGACCGGATCGGCCGGATCGCGCCGGGCTACGACGCCGATCTCTGCGTGCTCGGCCTCGACGCGACGCCGTTCCTGGCCTTCCGCACCGCCCGCTGCGAGCGCGTCGAGGACCTGATGTTCGTCCTGATGACGCTCGGCGACGAGCGCGCGGTGCGGGCGACCTGGGTGGCGGGCGAATGCGTCTACGACGCCGCCCGCCGGCCGGACCCGTTCCGCTACGTGGACGGCGCGGCGGCCGGATGAGCCTCCGGCGCAGCGCCTCGCGCGTCACGGCATCAGGGCGAGCGCCTGCGCGAAGAAGTCCGGCCCGCCGAAATTTCCCGACTTCAGGGCGAGCCGCATCGGCCGGTCGACCGTGCCGAGCACCGGCACGCCCGGCGCGATCTCGGGGCCGACCCGGAAGGCCGGGAGCCCGAGCGCGTCGACCACCGCGCCCGAGGTCTCGCCGCCCGCGACGACGAGGCGGCGCACGCCGCGCCGCACCAGCCCCTCGGCGAGGCGGGCCATCGCGGCCTCGATGGCGTGGCCGGCGGCCTCGCGCCCGTGCCGGGCCTGCAGGTCCGCCACGGCCTGCGGCGTCGCGCTCGACGCGATCAGGACCGGGCCGGCCCCGATCCGCTCCGCCGCCCAGGACAGGGCCTCCTCGACCTCGTCGGCGCCCGCGAGCAGCCGCTCGGGGTCGAGGCGCCGCACCGGCATCGCGGCCTCGGCCGCCGCGATCTGGCCGAGGGTGGCCTGGGAGCAGCTGCCCGCGAGGCAGGCCGCCGGCCCGCCGACCGGGGCCCCGAGCCCCTCCGCGGCGTCGGCCGGCCGGACCCGGCCGCTCGCCACCAGCGCCCGGGCGAGGCCGAGCCCCAGGCCCGACGCCCCCGTCGAGACCGGATCGGACAGGCAGGCCTGCCCCAGCACGGCGAGATCCGCGTCGAAGACCGCGTCCGCGATGGCCGCGCCCTTGCCCTCGGCCGCGAGCGCGTCGAGGCGGGCGCGCACGGCCTCGGCCCCGCGCGCGACGGTGGCGAGGTCGACGAGCCCGACCGGATCGCGGCTCTGGCGCGCCAGCACCCGGGCGAGGTTGGAATCCCGCATCGGGTTGAGGGGATGGTCCTTGAGCGGGCTCTCGTGCAGCGGCACGGCGCCGACGAAGAGGTGGCCCTGGTAGACGGTGCGCCCCGTCTCCGGGAAGGCCGGCGTCACCAGGGCGATCGCCGCCCCGGAGGAGCGGCGCAGCGCGTCGGTCACCGGGCCGATATTGCCCGCGTCGGTCGAGTCGAAGGTCGAGCAGATCTTGAACAGGACGTGGGCCGCGCCCCGCGCCCGCAGCCAGGCCTCCGCCTCGCCCGACCGGGCGACCGCCTGCTCGGCCGGGATCGAGCGGCTCTTGAGCGAGACCACGACGGCGTCGATCCCCGGCAGGTCGAGGTCGTCGCCCGGCACGCCGATGGTCTGGACCGTGCGCAGGCCCGCCCGGGTGAGGGTGTTGGCGAGGTCGGACGCGCCCGTGTAATCGTCGGCGATGCAGCCGAGGGCGAGGCTCATCGGGGCGGAGGTCATCGGGGCGGAGGTCATCTGAACGGAGGTCATGGGCGCGCCTCCCGGTAGGGCGCGAACCAGCCGAGGCCCTCGCGCGTCCCGGCCTTCGGGTTGTACTCGCAGCCGACGAACCCCCCGTAGCCGAGCCGGTCGAGCTCCGCGAACAGGAAGGCGTCGTTCATCTCGCCGGTCCCGGGCTCGTGCCGGTCGGGCACGCTCGCGGTCTGCACGTGGCCGATCAGCGGCATCAGGGCGCGCAGCCGGGCGGTCACGTCCCCGTGCAGGATCTGGCAATGGTAGAGGTCGAACTGGAGCTTGAGGTTCGGCGCCGCGAGGTCGCGGATCAGCGCGGCGGCGAAGCCGAAATCGTCGAGGAAGTAGCCCGGCATGTTGCGGCCGTTGATGGGCTCCAGCAGGACGTCGATCCCCTCGCGCCCCAGTCGCTCGGCGGTCCAGGTCACGGCGCCGCGATAGGCGTCGCGGGCCGCGGGATCGGCCTTGTCGGCCATCCCGGCCATCAGGTGGAGGCGGCGCACGCCGGTCTCGGCCGCGTAGGCGAGCGCGGTCTCGATTCCGGCCTTCAGCTCGTCGGCGCGCCCCGGCAGGGCGGCGAGCCCGCGCTCGCCGGCGGCCCAGTCGCCCGGCGGCAGGTTGAACAGCGCCTGGGTGAGCCCGTGGCGGCGCAGGCGCTCGCCGATCGCCGCCGGCGGGTGCTCGTAGGGGAACAGGAACTCGACCGCGGTGAAGCCCTCCCCCGCGGCGGCCGCGAAGCGGTCGAGGAAGGGGAGTTCGGTGAACATCAGCGTGAGGTTGGCGGCGAAGCGCGGCATGGCTCCTCCCTCTCGGATCGGGCGGTCCGGCCGGACCGGCACGATGCGCGTCCGACCGGATTGGTGTCTGCGCATCGCGCCCGCGGCCGCACCGGCGACCGCTGCGGCGCGTGATGCTCCGGGTCAGGGCAGCGCGGTGCCCGTCACCTGCGCGTAGAGCCGGGCCACGGAGGAATCGTCGTCCCGGCCCATCCCGGCGGCCGAGGCCATCAGGAACATCTGCAGGGCGGCCGCCGCCACCGGGACCGGAAAGCGCTGCGCCCGGGCCATGTCCTGGACGATGCCGAGGTCCTTCACGAAGATGTCGACGGCGCTGCGGGGCGCGTAGTCGCCCGCGAGGACGCGCGGCATGCGGTTCTCGAACATCCAGGAATTGCCCGCCGAGGCGGTGATGACCTCGTAGACCTTGCCGAGGTCGAGACCCTGGCGGGCGGCGAAGGCCATGGCCTCGCTCGCCGCCGCGATGTGCACCCCGGCGAGCAGCTGGTTGATCATCTTGAAGGCGGCGCCCTGCCCGGCGGACTCGCCGAGTTCGTAGAGCGTGGCCGCCATGGCGTCGAGGGCCGGCCGCGCGCGGGCGAAGGCCGCGCCGCTCCCCGAGGCCAGGATGGTGAGCGCCCCCTCGGAGGCGCGCTGGGCGCCGCCGCTGATCGGCGCGTCGAGGTAGAGCCGCCCGGACGCTTCCAGCCGGCCCGCGAGGCGGCGGGCCGCCTCCGGATCCATCGTGGCGCAGGAGACGAACACCGCCCCCTCGGGCATGGCGGCCGCCACGCCCCCCTCCCCGAACAGGACCGCCTCGGTCTGGGCCGCGTTCACGACGACGCTGACGACGATGTCGGCCCCGGAGGCCGCCTCCGCCGGGCTCGCCGCCCCCCGCCCGCCCTCGCCCGCGAAGCGCTCCACCACCGCCCGGTCGAGGTCGAAGCCCGCCACGGCGAGGCCGGCGCGGCGCAGCGACTGCGCCATGCCGTAGCCCATCGATCCGAGGCCGATCACGGCGGCGCGGACGGACCCGTCGGTCATCACGGCATTCTCCTCCCTGATGCGCCGTCTCGGGCCCCGGGGGGCCGCCCGCGGCGCGACGCGCGAGCACTCTGAACACGGCGGCGCCGCACGGCCAGCCCCGGCCTTCGGGGTGCTTCGTTCTGATCAGTCTAGCAACTCGTGGCAGCGCTTCCAATCTGAAGCAGCGGCCCCCGCGCACGCGTTGAGCGAGCCCGGGACTCGTGACATCGTGCAACCGCGGCGGGGCGGCGGTCTCGGCCCCGTCCGCGAGGGGGGGCTGCATGGAGGACCTGGACGGCCGGTGCGCGCTCGCGGGCGACCCGCCGGCGGCCCGCGAGGCGGTGGCGCGGCGCCCGGTGACGCTCGCGGACGTGGCCCGCGAGGCGCGGGTCGGCGAGAGCACGGTCTCGCGCGTGCTGCGCAGCCACGGGTCGTTCTCGGAGCGGACGCGCGCCCAAGTGGAGGCGGCCGTGGCGCGGCTCGGCTACGTGCCGAACCGGATCGCCGGGACGCTCGCCTCGACGGGCTCGCGCCTGATCGGCATCGTGATCCCGTCGCTCACCAACATCGTGTTCCCGGACGTGCTGCGCGGCGCCACCGGCGCCCTCGACGGGGAGGGATTCCAGTCGGTCATCGCCGTCACGGATTACGACGACGATCGCGAGGAGGCCCTGGTCGATTCCCTGCTGAGCTGGCGCCCGGCCGGCCTGCTGATCACGGGGTTGGAGCACAACCAGGGGACGGTAAGACGCCTCCACGCGAGCGGCGTGCGCGTGGCCGAACTCCTCGACCTCGACGGGCCGGGGCTCGACATCGTGGTCGGCTACTCGAACCGCGCCGCCGGCGAGGCCAGCGCCCGCTACCTGATGGCCCGCGGCTACCGGCGCATCGCCTATCTGGGCCACGACCTCGCCCGCGACCGGCGGGCCGGCAAGCGCTACGCGGGGTTCCGCGCGGCCCTGGCCGAGGCGGGGCTCGCGCTCCACGCGGAGGAGCGCATCACGGCCCCCTCCTCCGTCGAGGCCGGACGGCACGGGCTCTCGGCCCTGCTGGCGCGGGCGCCCGACTGCGACGCGGTCTACTTCTCGAACGACGACATGGCGCTCGGGGGCTACTTCCACTGCCTCGCGGCCGGCATCACCGTGCCGGACCGGCTCGCCCTGTTCGGCTATAACGGGCTCGACGTGGGGCGGCTGATGCCCCAGCCGCTCACCACCATCCGCACCCCGCGCGTCGAGGCGGGCGCGACGGCGGCGCGCCTCCTCTGCACGGACGCGCCGGCCACCCGGGTCGATCTCGGCTTCGAGCTGATCGTGGGGGCGACCGCGTGAGCCGGGCCGCGCGATGAGCGAGACCGCCCTGCGCGAGGCGATCTGCCGCTTCGGCCGCTCCCTGTTCGAGCGCGGCCTCACCCCGGGCTCCTCGGGCAACATCTCGGTGCGCCTCGACGACGGCGGCTGGCTGGTGACGCCGACCAACGCCTCCCTGGGCTTCCTCGACCCGGCGCGGATCTCGCGCCTCGACGGCGGCGGGCGGCTCCTCTCGGGCGATCCGCCCACCAAGGAGATCCCGCTGCACGGGGCGCTCTACGACTCGCGCGCGGCGTCCCGCGCCATCGTGCACCTGCACTCGACCCACGCGGTGGCGGTCTCGATGCTGCCGGAGATCGATCCGCGCGCGGTGCTCCCGCCGCTCACCGCCTACTCGGTGATGCGGGCCGGCACGGTCGCCCTGGTCCCCTACTACCGCCCGGGCGACCCGGCGGTGGCCGACGCGATCCGGGGCCTCGCCGGGGCCTATTCCTCGGTCCTGCTCGCCAATCACGGGCCGGTCGTGGCGGGCGACACGCTCGAGGCCGCGGTCTTCGCCACCGAGGAACTGGAGGAGACGGCCAAGCTCTACCTCCTGCTGCGCAACCTCAATCCGCGCCACCTCACCCCGGCGCAGGTGCAGGACCTCGTCGCGCATTTCGGGCTGAGCCTGCCCGACCACGACCATTGAGGCGCCGGCTTGATTTCCGGGCGCCGGCCGTGATCGGTGGGGGTCCCACGCAGCGAGAGCCCATGACCGAGCCCCTGACGCCCCGCGACCGGCTGATCGTCGCCCTCGACATGGCGAGCCGCGACGAGGCCGAGCGCCTGATCGACCGCATCGGCGACGCCGCCGCCTTCTACAAGATCGGCTACCGGCTCGGCTACGCGGGCGGGCTCGCCCTGGCCGAGCGGCTCGCCGCCTCCGGCGTCAAGGTCTTCCTGGACCTGAAGCTCCACGACATCGGCAACACCGTCGAGGAGGGCGTGCAGTCGCTGGCGCGCCTCGGCGCCCACCTGCTCACCGTCCACGCCTACCCGCAGACGATGCGGGCGGCGCGGCGCGGGAGGGACTCGGTGCCCGGGAGCGCGCTCAGGCTCCTCGCCGTCACGGTGCTCACCTCCTACGACGATGCCGACCTGCGCGAGGCCGGCTACGCCGGCGGCGTAGCCGACCTCGTGGCGTCCCGCGCGGCCGCCGCCCGCGACATCGGCATCGACGGGATCGTCTGCGCGGCGACCGAGGCCGCCGCCGTGCGGGCGGTGATCGGGCCGGACCGCCTGATCGTCACCCCCGGCATCCGCCCGGCGGGCGCCGCGAGCGGCGACCAGAAGCGCGTCGTGACGCCGGCCGCCGCCATCCGGGCCGGGGCCGACCACCTCGTGGTCGGCCGGCCGATCACCGAGGCCGCCGATCCGCGCGCGGCGGCGCGGAGCATCGTTTCCGAGATCGCCGAGGCGTGAGCAGGGAGAGTCGAATGCCGAGAGGGTACTGGATCGCCCGGGTCGATGTGCACGACGAGGACGCCTACAAGAACTACGTCGCGGCCAACGGCGCGGCTTTCGCCAAGTTCGGCGGGCGGTTCCTCGTCCGCGGCGGCGCGTTCGAGGCGGTGAGCGGCACGAGCCGCAAGCGCAACGTCGTGCTGGAATTTCCGAGCTACGCCGACGCCCTGGCCTGCTGGAACTCGCCCGAGTACCAGGAAGCGCGGGCCAAGCAGCAGGGCGGCGCGGAGATCGACCTCGTCGTCATCGAGGGCTACGACGGGCCGCAGCCGACCCTGTCGGCGCCGCCGCAACCGGACAACCCGGCCTCCGAGTGATCCGGGATCCGCGTGATCGAAGCGGATCGCGGCTCACGAGCCCGCGCGGCGCCTGAGCGACGCCGCCATCCGCATGGCCGAAATCGGAGATGGCGAAGCCATCAACCGGAGGTCGGACGAGGCGGCGGAACCCCGCGCGGCGCGCCGCCGCGCGGGGCTGCTGGCCGTCAGGCCGCCATCGCGGCCTTGAGGTTCTCGTCGATCTTGTCGAGGAAGCCGGTCGTCGAGAGCCAGCGCTGATCGGCGCCGACGAGCAGCGCGAGATCCTTCGTCATGTGGCCGGCCTCGACGGTGTCGACGCAGACCGTCTCGAGCGTGGCGGCGAACTTCGCCAGCTCCGCGTTGTCGTCGAGCTTGGCGCGATGGGAGAGGCCGCGGGTCCAGGCGAAGATCGAGGCGATCGAGTTCGTCGAGGTCTCCTTGCCCTTCTGGTGCTCGCGGTAGTGGCGCGTCACGGTGCCGTGGGCGGCCTCGGCCTCGACGGTCCGGCCGTCCGGCGTCAGCAGCACCGAGGTCATCAGGCCGAGCGAGCCGAAGCCCTGCGCCACGGTGTCCGACTGCACGTCGCCGTCGTAGTTCTTGCAGGCCCACACGTAGCCGCCCGACCACTTCAGGGCCGACGCCACCATGTCGTCGATCAGCCGGTGCTCGTAGGTGATGCCGGCCGCGTCGAACTTCGCCTTGAACTCGTTCTGATAGACCTCCTCGAAGATATCCTTGAAGCGGCCGTCATAGGCCTTCAGGATGGTGTTCTTGGTCGAGAGGTAGACCGGGAACTTGCGGGCGAGCCCGTAATTCATCGAGGCGCGGGCGAAGTCGCGGATCGAGTCGTCGAGGTTGTACATCGACAGGGCGACGCCGGCGCCCGGGAACTTGAAGACCTCGCGCTCGATGACGGTGCCGTCCTCGCCCTCGAACTTGATGGTGAGCCGGCCCTTGCCCGGAACCTTGAAGTCGGTGGCGCGGTACTGGTCGCCGTAGGCGTGGCGGCCGACGACGATCGGCTGCGTCCAGCCCGGCACGAGGCGCGGCACGTTCCGGCAGATGATCGGCTCGCGGAAGATCACGCCGCCCAGGATGTTGCGGATCGTGCCGTTCGGCGACTTCCACATTTCCTTGAGGTTGAACTCCTTCACCCGCGCCTCGTCGGGCGTGATAGTGGCGCACTTCACGCCGACGCCGTGCCGCTTGATCGCCTCGGCCGCCTCGATGGTCACCCGGTCGTTCGTGGCATCGCGATGCTCGATCCCGAGATCGTAGTACTCCAGAGGGATATCGAGATAGGGATGGATCAACTTGTCCTTGATGTTCTGCCAGATGATCCGTGTCATCTCGTCCCCGTCGAGCTCCACGACGGGATTCGTCACCTTGATCTTCGCCATGATCGACCAGCCTTCCCTATGCGGCGAGCGTGCCCGCTGTTGCAGCGGATGATGTCCGCCGGCAAGGACCGGGCCGTCGCGCGGTCATAGCGCGCTGCAGCATCACGGGGAAGCCGGGCGGCGCCGGCAATCGCCCACAGAAAAAGGCCCCGGCGCGGTCGCCGGGGCCGAGGAGGTCTCATCGGGAAACGCGCCCGGAGCCGCGCGGTTCCCATGCGGGCTGGCCCGCCGGCGCGCCCGCGCCTAGAAGCGCCGGACAATCCGGAACCGCCTCCCCATGTTCGAGCACCCGCCCCGCCCCGCCGTCATCCTGGTCGAGCCGCAGCTCGCCGAGAATATCGGCATGACCGCCCGCGCGATGGCGAATTTCGGCCTCTCGGAGCTGCGCCTCGTCGCGCCGAAGGGCGGCTGGCCGAAGAAGGGCGTGCGCGAGACGGCCTCGGGCGCCACCCACGTCCTCGACGGGGCGACCATCCACGCCACGGTCGCGGAGGCGATCGGCGACCTCCATCACGTGCTCGCCACCACGGCGCGAGAGCGCGGGCAGATGAAGCGGGTCATGGGACCCGACGAGGCGATGGGGAGCGTGGTGGCGCGGCAGGCGGCCGGCGAGCGGGTCGGCATCCTGTTCGGGCGCGAGCGGGTCGGCCTGTCGAACGACGAAGTCTCGCTGGCGGACGCGATCGTGACCTTCCCGGTCGACCCGCGGCACGCCTCCCTCAACCTCGCCCAGAGCGTGCTCCTCGTCGCCTACGAGTGGCGGCGCGCGTCCGGCCTCGCCACCCTGCCCTTCGACGGCGAGATGCGCTCGCCGCCGGCCCCCCGGGAGGCGCTGCTGTCGCTGTTCGAGAGCCTGGAGGGGGCCCTCGACGCGGTCGGCTACTTTCCGCCCGAGAAGCGGGGCGGGATGGTGCGCAACCTGCGCGACATTCTCCACCGCATGGCGATGACCGAGCAGGACCTGCGCAGCCTGCACGGCGCCCTCCGGGCGCTGACCCGGCGCGCCCCGGCCGAGCGGGAGCCGGATTAGAGCATTTTCCGACGAAGTGGATGCCGGTTCGTCGCAGAACATGCGGCAAGATCAAAGACCTAGAGCAGCACCCGATTGCAACGTGATCGGGTGCTGCTCTAGGGCAGTTTCGCCAAGGATTGCTCGACGTCGGCGATCAGGTCCTCGATGCTCTCCAGCCCGATCGACAGGCGCACCGTCTCGGGTCCCACGCAGGCCGCCGCCTTCTCGTCCTGGCGCAGCTGCCGGTGCGTGGTGGTGGCCGGGTGGATCGCCAGCGACTTGATCTCCCCGATATTGACGAGGTGGGAGATCAGGTCGAGGCCGCTGATGAAGGCGAGCGCCGCGGGCTCGCCGCCCTTCAGCGCGAAGGTGAAGATCGCGCCGGCGCCCTGGGGCACGTAGCGGTTCGCCACCGCCTCGCCGGCCTGGCCCGGAAGCGAGGGATAGCTCACCCAGGCGACCTTCGGATGCGCCTTGAGGCGGGCGGCCACGGCCCGCGCGTTGGCGCAGTGGCGCTCCATGCGCAGCGGCAGCGTCTCGATCCCTGTCAGGGTCAGGAAGGCGTTCATCGGCGAGAGGCCGGGGCCGAGGTCGCGCAGGCCGAACAGCCGGCAGGCCGTCGCGAAGGCGGTCTCGGGGAAGCGCTCCGACACGACGAGCCCGTCGTAATCGGGCCAGGGCTCGTTGATCAGGTTGTAGCGGCCGGTGGCGCGCCAGTCGAAGCGGCCCGCGTCGCAGACGATGCCGCCGATCACCGTGCCGGACCCGGACAGGAACTTCGACGTCGAGTGCACGACGATGTCGGCCCCGTGCTCGATCGGCCGGATCAGGGCGGGCGAGGCGAGGGTGTTGTCGACGATGAGCGGCAGCCCGTGCCGGCGCGCCACCGCGGCCACGCCCGCGACGTCGACGACGGTGCCGCAGGGATTGACGATCGACTCGCAGATGATCGCCCGGGTCCGGTCCGTGATGGCGCGCTCGAAATCCTCGGGGGTCAGCCCGCGGCTGAATTGCGGGGTGAGGGCGTAGCGGGTCTCCAGGCGGCGCATCAGGCCGAGCGAGCCGCCGAACAGCCGCGCGGAGGCCACGTAGGAATCCCCGGCCTGCAGCAGCGTCAGCAGCACGAGGAGCATGGCGGCCTGGCCGGAGCCCACCGCCACCGCCGCCTTGGCGCCTTCGAGGGAGGCGACGCGCCGCTCCAGGGCCGCGACGGTCGGGTTCGAGCCGCGCGAATAGGAGAACCCCGTCGCCCGCATGGCGAAGATGTCGGCCGCCTGCTCGTTCGACTCGAAGACGAAGCCGTTGGTGAGGTAGATCGGCTGCGCGCGCGCGCCGGTCGCCGGGTCGGGGGCCGCCCCGCCATGGACGGCGCGGGTGGCGAAGGCGAGGGACGCGGGGTCGAGGGGCGGCATCGCGGCGGTCCGGGGATCAGGCGGCGCGCCGCACGCAATCGTGCAGCGCCTGGACGAGGTTGCAGGGCGCGTAGGGTTTCGGGATGAAGCGGGCGCCGTCCGGCATGTCGTGCGGCCCCGGCGTGCCCATGCCGGAGACGACGAGCACCGGGATCCAGGGCCAGCGCCGCGCCACCAGCCGGGCCAGCGCGAGCCCGTCGATCGAGCCCAGCGGCATGTCGACGTCGGTCATCAGCGCGTCGACCTCCTGGGCGCTCTCCAGCACCTGCAGGGCCTTGTCGGCGTGGGGCGCCTCGACGACCTGGAACCCCGCCTCCGCCAGCGTGTCGGCGGCCTCCATCAGCAGCAGCCCGTCATCCTCCACCAGGAGGATGACGGGGGGCTCCGGGGCGGCGCAGTCCGGCGGGTTCGGGCTCACTGTCATGGGCGGCAACGGCTGAGGGGATGGCTGGTTGCTGCCTATGGGCAGCCATCCCCTGGGTCAAGCGCGGCCGGACCGATCGCCCGACGCCCGCGCCGCCCGTCATCCGGTTGATCTCTTCGCGATGCGGATGTCGGCCCCGCTCACGCGCCGCACAGGCTTTTTATCCCAAATCCGCATGATCCCTTCGGGATGGCGGCTTTGGGCTTCGCTCAAGCGCCGCGCGGGCTCGTGAGACGGGATCCGCTTCGATCGCGCGGATCCCGTCTCAGCCGGCGAGGGCCTGGTCGAGATCCGCGATCAGGTCGGCCGGGTCCTCGATGCCGACGGAGAGGCGCACCACCTCCGGCCCGGCCCCGGCCCGGACCTTCTGCTCGTCGCTGAGCTGGCGGTGCGTGGTCGAGGCCGGATGGATCACGAGCGAGCGCGTGTCCCCGATATTGGCGAGGTGCGAGAACAGCTTGAGGTTCGACACGAGCCTCACGCCGGCCTCGTAGCCGCCCTTCAGGCCGAAGGTGAAGACGGCGCCGGCCCCGAGCGGGCAGTAGCGCTTGTGCAGGGCGTGGTAGCGGTCGCTCTCCAGGCCCGGATAGCTGACCCAGGACACGAGCGGGTGCCCCGCCAGGTGCTGGGCCACCACGCGGGCATTGTCCGAGTGGCGCTGCATGCGCAGCGGCAGGGTCTCGATGCCGTTGAGGATCAGGAAGGCGTTGAAGGGCGAGAGGGCCGGCCCGAGGTCGCGCAGGCCCAGCACCCGCACCGCGATGGCGAAGCCGAAATTGCCGAAGGTCTCCGACAGGACCATGCCGCCGTATTCGGGCCGCGGCTTCGAGAGCATCGGGTAGCGGTCGTCGCCCGCCCAGGAGAAGCTGCCGCCGTCCACGATCACGCCGCCGATCGAGTTGCCGTGGCCGCCGAGGAACTTCGTGGCGGAATGGACCACGATGTCGGCGCCGTGCTCGAAGGGCCGGATCAGGTACGGGGTCGCCATCGTGTTGTCGACGATGAACGGGATGTTGTGGCGCTTGGCGACGGCCGCGACGGCCGCGAGATCGGTGATCACGCCGCCCGGATTGGCGATCGATTCCACGAAGATCGCCTTGGTGCGCGGCGTCACGGCGGCCTCGAACGAGGCCGGATCGTCCGTGTCGGCCCAGACCACGTTCCAGCCGAAGTTCTTGTAGGAATGGTTGAACTGGTTGATCGAGCCGCCGTAGAGCTTGTTGGCGGCGATGAACTCGTCGCCCGGCTGCAGCAGGGCGTGCATCACCAGGAACTCGGCGGCGTGGCCGGAGGCGACCGCGAGGGCGGCGGTGCCGCCCTCCAGGGCGGCGACCCGCTCCTCCAGAACCGCGTTCGTCGGGTTGCCGATGCGGGAGTAGATGTTGCCGAAGGCCTGAAGCCCGAACAGCGAGGCGGCGTGGTCGACGTCGTCGAACACGAAGGACGTCGTCTGGTAGATCGGCGTCGCGCGCGCGCCCGTCGCGGCGTCCGGCGCCGCCCCGGCATGGATGGCGAGGGTGTTGAAACCGGGCAGGCGGTCGGTCATGGGGCGGCTCCTCGGCGGGAATGCCCGTGCTCTAGGGTGCGGGCGCGGCGGGGGTCAAGGGCGAGCCCGGCTCGCAGGGATCGAGGGCGAGCCCGGCTCGCAGGGGGCAAGGGCGAGCCCGGCTCAGCGCAGCCGCTTGCGGATCCGCGCCGCCAGCCCGTCGCGCACTTCGCGGTAGGCGTCGAGCCGCTGCTCCCGCGAGCCCTGGCTCGCGGTCGGGTCCGGGGTCGGCCAGTACTCGACCTCGGCCGCCACGGTGCGGGTCAGTTCGAGGGCGGCGTGGTGGGCCTCCGGCGACAGGGAGATGATGAGGTCGAAGTTCAGCCCCTCCCACTCCTCCAGCTCCTCCAGGGTGCGGGGCCGGTGGCGGTGCGCGTCGATCCCGATCTCGTCGAGGGCCGCGATCATGAACGGGTCGGTCGGCTCGCCGGAGCGCACGCCGGCGGATTGGACGTAGACCGAGCGGCCGAAATAGTGCCGGGCCAGCGCCTCCGCCGCCGCGGAGCGCACGGCGTTGAAGTTGCAGACGAACAGCACGGATTGCACCCGCCGGCCGGCCCTCGCCGCCGGATCGCCCGGGGCGCCGGTCACGGCCCGCCCCCGGTCGCGGCCGCCTCGCCCATCCGGCGTCAGCCCTTCCAGTGCAGGGCGAAGATGAGGGTGAAGAGGCGGCGCGCGGTGTCGTGGTCGACCTCGACCTTGCCGTCGAGGCGCTGCTTGAGCAGTTCCGACGCCTCGTTGTGGACCCCGCGCCGACCCATGTCGATCGCCTCGATCTGGCTCGGGGAGGCGGTCCGGATCGCCTTGAAGTAGCTGTCGCAGATCATCTCGTAGTCGCGGATCACGCCCCGGAACGGCGTCAGCGACAGGAGATGCGTCATCACCGGGGCGCCGTCCGCGGTCGAGATCGCGAAGGCGAGCTTGTTCTCGACGAGGCCGAGCCGCAGCGCGTAGGGGCCGCCGTCGTGGTTGGCGACGGCGAAGTGGTTGGATTCCAGTATGTCGTAGATCGCGATGGCGCGCTCGTGCTCCTGGTCCGGGTTGCCCCGCCCGATCGAGTCCTCGTCGAGCTTGACCGCCGCAAGGCGCCGGTGCGGATCGGGAGCATCGCTCGACATCGGTTCTGGTCCCCGGATTGGTCTTTGGGTCGCCGCGGCGTGGCGCTACCTGACGCGCAAGCGCGCGCCCGCGCAAGCCGGCGGCGTCAGAGGTTCAGGCGGATGGCGACCGAGCGGGCATGGCCGTCGAGGCCCTCGGCGCGGCCGAGCGTCACCGCGGCCGGGCCCAGCGCCCGCAGGGCCTCCGGCGAGCAGGACAGGATCGAGGTGCGCTTCATGAAGTCGAGGACGCCGAGCCCGGAGGAGAACCGCGCCGAGCGCGCGGTCGGCAGCACGTGGTTCGGCCCGCCGACATAGTCGCCGATCGCCTCCGGGGTGTGGGCGCCGAGGAAGATCGCCCCCGCATTGCGCACCCGCGCGCCCAGGGCCTCGGCGTCCCGCGCCTCGATCTCCAGGTGCTCCGGGGCGAGGCGGTCGACGAGGGGGATCGCGTCCGCGAGGCGCGCCACCCGCACGATGGCGCCGTAGTCGCGCCAGCTCGCCCGGGCGATCGCTGCCCGCGCCAGCGTCGCGAGCTGGCCCTCCACCGCCGCCGCCACGGCCTCCGCCAGGGCGTCGCTGTCGGTGATCAGGATCGCCTGCGCGGCCGGGTCGTGCTCGGCCTGGGCCAGGAGGTCGGCGGCGACCCATTCGGGATTGGCGCCCTCGTCGGCGAGGATCAGCACCTCGGACGGCCCGGCGATCATGTCGATCCCGACCTGCCCGAAGACCCGGCGCTTGGCCGCCGCCACGTAGGCGTTGCCGGGGCCGACGATCTTGGCGACGGGCGCGATCGTCGCCGTGCCGTAGGCCAGGGCCGCCACCGCCTGCGCGCCCCCGACCCGGAAGATCTCGTCGACGCCGGCGATCCGGGCCGCGGCGAGCACGAGCGGGTTGGTCACGCCGCCCGGCGTCGGCACCACCATGGCGAGGCGCGGCACGCCCGCGACCTTGGCGGGGATCGCGTTCATCAGAACCGAGGACGGGTAGCTCGCCGTCCCGCCCGGCACGTAGAGGCCGACGGATTCGAGGGCGGTCCAGCGCCAGCCGAGGGTGACGCCGAGCGCGTCCGTCTCCCGGTGGTCGGCGGGGCGCTGCGCCCGGTGATAGGCCTCGATCCGCTCCCGGGCGAGGTGGAGGGCGTCGAGCGCCTCGCGGGGGGAGGCCGCGACTGCCGCGTCCACCTCCGCTTGCGTGACCCGGATCGAGGCCTCGGTGAAGTCGGCGCCGCGGCCGTCGAAGCGCCGGGTATAGGCGACGAGGGCGGCGTCGCCCTCCCGCGCCACCGCGGCGATGATCGCCCGCACGGCCTCGTCGACATCCTCCGCCACCTCGCGCTTGACCGTGAGCAGGCGGGCGAAGTCGGCGTCGAAGGTGGGGGCGCGGGAATCGAGGCGCAGCATCGGGATGTCCGGAGGCGGGAGCCGGGGTCGGTCGCGCCCACTGGCAGAGAATGCCGGTCCTGTCCAGGCGGAGGATGGAGGGGACCGACCCCGCGCCGGATCGCCCGGGACGGGGGCTGCCAGACCCGCGGCCGCGCGCTGCGGGGGAGCGGTCTCAGGCCGCGTCGAGCGGGATCGGGTGGACCGGGCGGCTCTCCGCCCCCCAGACCGGGCCGAGATCCCGCATGCCGGCCTCGATGCATTCGAGCTCGAGCCGGATGGCGCCGCCGCCCGCGAAGACCAGCGTCGCGGTGCCGGAGGGCGGCTCGCCGGGCTCGAAGGTGATGGCGAGGAGTTCCATCGCGGCGTCGGGCGTCTCGCGCGGGATGCCGCGGCAGCGCACCGCCATCACCCGGTCGAAATGCAGCCCGGTCAGGCGCCGCCGCGGCGGGGCGCCGTCCGGGGCGGTCCAGTCGAACCGGCGCGCCACGAGGGCGAAGCGACGCTCGCGGGGCAGGTAGGCGAGGTCGCCCGCCCGCAGGACGGCGTCCTGCAGATGGGCCGAGATGACCGCGAGGTCGTCGGCGTCGAGGGCAGCGAGCTTCAGAAGCTCCATCTCCGCGTCCTTCACTGTCGGCGTCCTTCAGGCAGGGGGCCGGCCGCCGGGCGAAGTCCGGTCCCGGGGCCTCTACTCCTGGTAGGTAGCGACGGCCCCCGCCCCGAACAACCGCCCCCGCCGGCTCACCCACCGTTCATCTCGTTGCCGTTAGATCTGCCCGGCATGACAGGAGACCACGCGTGAGACCGGTGACGCTCGCGGCCCTCGCCGCACTGACCCTCGGCGGCGGCATCGCCCCTGCCCTCGCCCAGTATTACGGCGACGGGTACGACCGCCCGCGCCGCCGCGAGTTCCGCGAGGAGTACGAGCGGCCGCGGCGCGGCCCCGAGGGCTACTATTACGGACGCGAGCGCGCGCTGCGGCGGGAGGGGTTCGGGCGCATCTGCGTGACGGCGCGCGGCAATTGCCCGACCCGGCCGGGGCCGATCAACGCGCCCTGCGGCTGCGAGATCCCGGGCTTCGGCCTGAAGCGCGGCCAGATCGGCTACTGAGGACGACGGTCGGGGCGGGCCGCGCCCGCCCCCGGCTCAGGCCCGCTCGCGCCGGATCTGGGCGCCGCAGCGGCCGAGCTTGGCCTCCAGGGCCTCGAAGCCGCGGTCGAGGTGGTAGACCCGGTTGATGGTCGTCTCACCCTCGGCGGCGAGGCCGGCGATCACCAGCGACACCGAGGCGCGCAGGTCGGTCGCCATCACGGGCGCGCCCTTCAGGCGCTCGACCCCGTCCACCACCGCGAGATCCCCGTCCAGGCGGATGCGGGCGCCGAGCCGGGCGAGTTCCTGGACGTGCATGAAGCGGTTCTCGAAGATCGTCTCGCGGATGCGGGACTGGCCCCGGGCCCGGGTCATCAGGGCCATGAACTGGGCCTGCAGGTCGGTCGGGAAGCCGGGGAACGGGTCGGTGGTGACGTCGACCGCCGCCACGCCCGCGCCGTTGCGGCGCACCCGGATGCCGTCCGGCAGGGCCGTCACCTCGGTGCCGGTGGTCGCCAGCACGTCGAGGGCGCTGTGGAGCAGTTCCGCCCTGGTGTCGCGCAGGATCACGTCCCCGCCGGTCATCGCGACCGCCATCGCGTAGGTGCCGGTCTCGATCCGGTCCGGCAGCACCTCGTGGCGGGCGCCGCCGAGGCGCGAGACGCCCTCGACCACGATCCGCGGAGTGCCGACGCCCTCGATGCGGGCGCCCATCTTGGTCAGGCAGGCGGCGAGGTCGACCACCTCGGGCTCGCGGGCGGCGTTCTCGATCACGCTGGTGCCCTGGGCGAGGGCGGCCGCCATCAGGGCGACGTGGGTGCCGCCCACCGTCACCTTCGGGAAGACGATCTCGGCCCCGCGCAGGCCGTTGCGGGTGCGGGCGACGACGTAGCCGCCGTCGATCTCGATCGAGGCGCCGAGCCGCTCCAGCGCCATGAGCAGCAGGTCCACCGGCCGGGTGCCGATGGCGCAGCCGCCCGGCATCGAGACCTTCGCCTCGCCGAAGCGGGCGAGGAGCGGCGCCACGACCCAGAAGCTCGCCCGCATGGTGGAGACGAGTTCGTAGGGCGCCGTCGTGTCGATCACGTTGCTCGCCGTGAGGCGGATGGTCTGGCCGGTCTCGCTGGTCTGGCCGGGGCGCTTGCCGACCACCATGTGGTCGACGCCGTGATTGCCGAGGATGCGCAGGAGCGAGGCGATGTCGGCGAGGCGCGGCACGTTGGCGAGCTCGACCGTCTCGCCGGTCAGGAGGCTCGCGATCATCAGCGGCAGCGCCGCGTTCTTGGCGCCCGAGATCGGGATCTCGCCCTGGAGCGGTGCGCCGCCCGTGATGTGAATTCGATCCATCTGCGTTCCCTGAAACGGGCCGCGCCCGTCACGCGCGGCCGTCCTGCGCCTGAAGTCGTCCCGCCCGCGCCGCGCCTCCGCGCATCCGCGCACGCCATCGTCCACTCGCGGCCTTAAGGCCACGCTTCTCAACGCTCGGGCCGGCCCGGCGGATCCGCCTCGGCCGGGCGCGGCGCCTCTGCCCCCGCCCGCCCGCGGGCCTGCGCCTTGCGGCGCTTGAGGTTGTCCCGCAGCGCCGCCTTCAGGCGCTCGGCCCGGTCGTCCTTGGCTCTCTCGTCCATCTCGCGACCCATCGTCGCCGTCGCGCATTTGGCCTTCCTCCCCCGCCCCGGAGGAGTCAGATACGGCGCACCCCGCCTTAACCTGATCCAGTTACAAAGCCAGCCGGATTTGAGCGAGATCAAGGCGTGACCCGGGCAGAAGCGTGCCCCGTCGCGCATTCCGGCGAGCCGAAGGGATCCTGATGCCTCAGACCGATTACCAGGCCATCTTCCGCTCCGCCGTGGACCGCCTGCACGACGAGTGCCGCTACCGCGTCTTCGCCGACATCGAGCGCGTCGCCGGCCGCTTCCCGGTCGCCCGCTGGCGCCTGCCCGACGGCAGCTGCCGCGACATCACCGTCTGGTGCTCCAACGACTACCTCGGCATGGGCCAGCACCCCGACGTCGTCCAGGCCCTCACCCGGACCGCCGCCCGCTGCGGCGTCGGCGCCGGCGGCACCCGCAACATCGCCGGCACCTCCTCCCCGCTGGTCGACCTCGAGCGCGAACTCGCCGACCTCCACGGCAAGGAGGCCGCCCTGGTCTTCACCTCCGGCTACGTCTCCAACCAGACCGGCATCGCCACCCTGGCCCGGCTGATCCCCGACTGCCTGATCCTGTCCGACGCCTACAACCACAATTCGATGATCGAGGGCGTGCGCCAGTCCGGCTGCGACAAGCGCGTGTTCCGCCACAACGACCTCGCCCATCTCGAGGCGCTGCTGGCCGAGGCCGGCGCCCGGCCCAAGCTGATCGCCTTCGAGAGCGTCTACTCCATGGACGGCGACGTCGCCCCGATCGCGGCGATCTGCGACCTCGCCGCGCGCTACGGGGCGATGACCTACATCGACGAGGTGCACGCGGTCGGGCTCTACGGGCCGCGCGGGGCGGGGATCGCCGAGCGCGACGGGGTGATGCACCGGCTCGACGTGATCGAGGGCACCCTGGCCAAGGGCTTCGGGGTGGTGGGCGGCTACATCGCCGGGAGCGCGGTGCTGTGCGACGCGGTGCGCAGCCACGCGCCGGGCTTCATCTTCACCACGGCGCTGCCGCCGGCGATCGCGGCGGCGGCGACGGCCTCGATCCGTCACCTGAAGCGCTCGGGGGCGGAGCGGGCGGCGCATCAGCGCCAGGCGGCGCGCACGAAGGCGGCGCTGGCGGGGGCGGGTCTTCCGGTTCTGGCGACGCCGACGCACATCGTGCCGGTGATGGTGGGGGATGCGGAGCGCTGCAAGGCGGCGGCGGACCGGCTGCTGGAGCGGCACGGGATCTACATCCAGCCGATCAACTACCCGACGGTGCCGCGGGGGACGGAGCGCCTGCGGATCACGCCGTCGCCGTTCCACGACGAGGCTGACATCGCGCGGCTGACGGCGGCGCTGGTGGAGGTCTGGGACGCGCTCGACCTGCCCCGGGCCGGCACGGTCCTCGCCGAGGCGGCCGAGTAGCGGGGCGCCGCGCCGCACGCCTCTCTCGATGCGGCGCAGGTCCGGGCCTCGCGGCCTCCGCGCGCGATCGGCAGCCTCGACACCCGGACCGCGATCCTGTCGGCCGAGCCGCTCTGCCTAGCCCCGCTCCCAGACCAGGAGTCTCCGCCCCGGCCGGCTGCCGCTCTCTCCCGACGCCCGGAAGCCGAGGGCGTGGAGCAGGCGCCACGAGCGCTGATTGTCCTCCCGGCATTCCGCCACCGGGAGGCGCCCGGGCACAGCCTGGCGCAAAGCCGCGACGAGGGCGGCGGCCGCCTCGCGGGCGAGGCCCCTGCCCTGCGCGGCGGGCGCGAACCAGTAGCCGATCTCGACCCGGTCGTCGCCGCGCAGATGCGCCCCGAGCACGCCGACCAGGGTCTCGTCGGCGCAACGCCACGCGCCGAGGAAGCGGTCCCGGCCGCCGTCGGCCCCGGCGATCAGGGCGCGCGCCTCCGCGATGGCGAAGGGCGAGGGCAGGAAGTGGATGGCCCCGGTGATGGCCGGGTCGTCGGTGAGCCGCTGCAGGGCGGGCGCGTCGGCTTCGGCGAGCCGCGCCAGCCGCAGCCGCGCCGTGCGCAGGACCGGCAGCGCCTCCAGGTCGTGGCTCACGGTCCGATCCGGGCGAGGAGGCGCTCGATCAGCGGGTTCTCGGCCGCGAAGGCGTAGTCGACGCGGCGCACGCTGACCCCGAGCGCCCCGGCCCGGGCGAGCGCCTCGGCGAGGTCGAAGACCGCCTCGCCCGGGCAGCGCAGGACGATCTCGGCCCGCCCCTCCGGCAGGCCGTAGGGCAGTTCGGCCTGGTGGGCGGCGGCGAGGGCCGCGAGGTCGATCGGGGCCGCGGGCATCCCGGCCCGGACCTCGCGGCTCGTGCGCGCCCGCTCCTCGGCGCTGATGCGGCCGAGCACCGCCTGGACGGCCGCCCGCGCGGTCGGCCCCCAGGAGGCGCCGAGCGAGGCGACGAGGTTCGCCTCCGAGCGCAGGATGACGCCGTCGTCCAGCACCTTGAGGGCGTTGGCCGTGAGGGTGGCGCCCGTCGTGGTGATGTCGACCACGATCTCGGCGCTGCCCGCGGCCGGCGCGCCCTCGGTCGCGCCGAGGCTCTCGACGATGCGGTAATCCGCGACCCCGTGCCGGGCGAAGAAGCGGCGGGTGAGGTTGACGTATTTCGTGGCGATGCGCAGCCGCTTGCCGTGGCGCAGGCGCATGTCGGTGGCGACCTCGTCGAGGTCGCTCATGGTGCGCACGTCGATCCAGGCCTGCGGCACGGCCACCACCACGGTGGCGTTGCCGAAGCCGAGCGGCGTCAGCAGCTCCACCTGGGCGCCGGAATCCGGCAGGGTCTCGCGGATCAGGTCCTCGCCGGTCACGCCCAGATGGGCCGCGCCGCTGGCGAGCTGGCCGGCGATCTCCGAGGCCGAGAGGTAGCGCACCTCCACGTCCGCCACGCCCTTGAGGCGGCCGCGATAGTCGCGGGCGCCGCTGGTCTGGGCGAGGACGAGGCCGGCCCGGGCGAAGAAGGCGGCGGCGTTCTCCTGCAGGCGCCCCTTCGAGGGCACCGCCAGGACCAGGGGACCGTCGGCACGGGTCATCGGGCGCTCTCCCGGGCGCTGAGGCGGTCGAGCCAGAACGAGCAGCCGACCGCCGGCAGGGGCTCCGGGCTGCCGAGATGCTGCAGCAGGCCGTCGTAGCGCCCGCCGCCCACCACCGGGCGCTCGCCCTCCGGGACGGTGATCTCGAAGATGAAGCCCGTATAATAGTCGAGGTTGCGGGCGAAGCGGCCCGAGAAGGTGAAGCGGTCGAGGGGCAGGCCGCTCGCCGCGATGAAGCCGTTGCGCTCCTCGAACAGGGCGACCGCCTCGCGCAGGGATGGGGCGGAGAGCCCGGCCGAGGCGACGAGGTCGCGCAGGCCGGCGGCGGCCCGGTCGGGATCGCCCGTGAGGGCGAGGTAGCCCTCGATCACCGCGCGGGCCTCGCCGCCGAGCCCCGCCCCGCCGCCCGCATGGGCCGCCGCCTTGGCGAGGAAGCGCTCGGCGATCTCGCCCGCGCTGCGCCCGCCGACCCGGCTGATGCCCGCGATGGCGAGCACGTCCTCCACGAAGGCGCGCACGCCCTGCGGGTCCTGGCCCTGGATCGCGCTGAGGAGCCCGGCATGGGCCTCCCCGACCGGGACCGGCGCGGCGATCTCGTCGAGGGAGCGCCCGGCCGCGATCGCGCGCAGGCAGCGCCGCTTGGCGGCGGGCGCGACGCCCAGCGCGTCGAGGAGCGCGGTGATCAGGCCCATGTCGCCGAGGCGCACCCGCGGCTCGCCGTGGCCGAGGCGCTCCAGCCCCTCGACGGCGAGGCCGAGGATCTCCGCGTCCGCCGCCGGCACGTCGACCCGGCCGATCGACTCGATGCCCGCCTGGTGGAACTCGTTCGGCTCCCCCGCGCGCAGACGGAAGACCGGGCCCAGATAGCTGTAATCGGCGGCCTCGGCGCCCGCCACGGCGCGGTGATGCCGGCCGACCGGGATCGTGTATTCGGGCCGCAGGCAGAGTTCGGCCCCCGCCTCGTCCTGGGTGATGAAGATGCGCCGCCGGATGTCCTCGCCCGAGAGTTCGAGGAAGGGCTCGACCGGCTGCAGCACCGGCGGCTCGACGCGCGCGTAGCCCCGCCCTTCGAACAGGGCGAGCAGCCGCTCGTGCGCGGCCGTCCTGGGTTGCGCGGCTCCGTTGCCTGTCATGTCGACCGATCCGTCCTCAGGTCCTGTACCAATCCGGGCCGCCCCCGGCGATCCTCGCGACTGCTTAGGCGGGCCCCGAGCGGACCTCCGCCCCCGCGGCTCACCCGAAATGCCGGCCCAGCACCTCGCGCAGGCGGGCGACCATCTCGGCCCCCGGCACCGAGAACTGCGCCGGCCGGGCGGCCTTCCACTCGGCGTTGCTGGCGATCGCCTCGGCGGCGCGGGCGCCCTCGATCAGGTCCTTGATCTGGACCTCGCCGCGGGCCCGCTCGTCGCTGCCCTGGATCACCACGGCCGGCGCGCCGCGGCGGTCGGCGTACTTCATCTGCGCCTTGAGGCCGGCGGCCCCGAGATAGAGTTCGGACCGGATGCCGGCCTGGCGCAGGGCGGCGACCAGGGCCTGGTAGCTCGCGATCTCCTCGCGGTCGAGCACCAGCACCACCACGGGTCCGGGCCCGGCCGCGCCCGCCACGATCGGGCTCCCGACGATCTGCAGGGCCGCGAACAGGCGCGACACGCCGATCGAGAAGCCCGTCGCCGGGACGGGCTCGGCCCGGAAGCGCCCGACCAGGCCGTCGTAGCGCCCTCCCCCGGCCACCGAGCCGAAGCGCACGGTCTGCCCGTCCTCGCCCACGACCGGGAAGGTCAGCTCGGCCTCGTAGACCGGCCCCGTGTAGTATTCGAGGCCGCGCACCACCGAGGGGTCGGCCCGCACCCGGTCGTGGCCGTAGCCCGCCGCCTCGCACAGGCGCAGGATCGCGTGCAATTCGGCGATGCCCTGGCGGCCGGTCTCGGAGCCGCCCACCACCTCGGCCCAGCCGCCGAAGAAATTCTCCCAGAAGGCGAGCCGGTCGCCCCCGTCCGTGGGCGCCGCCTGGAAGGAGACGTAGCGGATGATGCGGTCGATCGCCTCGTCCGGGAGCCCGGCCCCCTTGGTGAAGTCGCCGCTCTCGTCCCGGCGGCCCGGCCCCAGCAGCAGCCGCACCCCGTCCACCCCGAGGCGGTCGAGCTTGTCGATGGCCCGCAGCACCGTGAGGCGGCGCCCGGCCTGGTCGTCACCGCCGAGCCCGATCGCCTCCATGACGCCGTCGAGCACCTTGCGGTTGTTGACCTTCACCACATAGTCGCCGCGGGCGATGCCGACCCGCTCCAGCGTGTCGGCGGCCATCATGCAGATCTCCGCATCGGCCGCGACGGTCGGGGCGCCGACGATGTCGGCGTCGAACTGCATGAACTGGCGGAAGCGGCCGGGCCCCGGCTTCTCGTTGCGGAAGACGTAGCCCGCCCGGTAGCTGCGGTAGGGCTTGGGCAGGGCGTCGAAATGCTCGGCGACGTAGCGGGCGAGCGGCGCGGTCAGGTCGTAGCGCAGGGACAGCCACGCCTCGTCGTCGTCCTGAAACGAGAACACGCCCTCGTTCGGGCGGTCGAGGTCGGGCAGGAATTTCCCGAGCGCCTCGGTGTACTCGATGAAGGGGGTCTCCACCGCCTCGAAGCCGTAGAGTTCGAAGCTCTCGCGGATGGTCTGCAGCATCCGCTGGGTCGCGGCGATCTCGGCCGGGCCGCGGTCGACGAGGCCGCGGGGCAGGCGGGGCTTGAGGGTGCCGGGCTTCCCGGAGCCGGGCTTCCCGGAGCCTGCCTTGGCGGCGCTGGCCTTGGCGGGGCTGGCCTTGGCGGAACTGGCCTTCGCGGAGTTGGACATGGCGGCGGACATCCGGTCGTCGTGGGGGCGGCCGCTCCGGCGCGGGTCCGGCGCCGCGTCCGGCGCAGGGGCGAGGTCCGGCGGCGCGGCCGTCACGGCCGGCCCGCCGGGGCCGCGCGCCGCCTCTAGACCATTTGGACGCGGGAGGAAACCGCGCCCCCGCCCCGACTGCGGACCCGGGCGGCTTCGAGGGCCCAGACCAGGCCCAGCATCATGTGGACGTGGCGCCACTTCTCGATGTCGATCTGGAATCCCTGCAGGAAGAACATGATCAGCACCGGCACGACGATCTGGGCGTGGCGCCGGACCGGGCTCGCCTCGGCCATCAGCCGCCAGCCCACCCGCGCGGTCGAGAGGACGAGCAGGATGAAGGCGGCCCCCGCCACCCAGCCCCCGTTGGCGAAGGCGCCCAGGTAGGAATTATGCGGCTCCAGGTTGAAGATCAGGCGCCAGCGCAGGGGGCCGAAGCCCATCGGCTCCTCCATCAGCAGGCCGAAGCCGCGCATCTGGTTGCCGAACCGTCCGGTCTCGCCCTCGTCGTAATCCTGCGTGACGGCGGCGCGCTTGTGGAAGGTCTCGGCGACGCTGCCGATCGACAGCAGGCCGCCGAGGGCGAGGCCGCCGAGCACCAGGGTGACCAGCGTGCTGCGCAGGATCCGCCGCCGCAGCGCCATCGAGGCGCTGGTGCGGTAGATGCTCGACACCATGAGGGCGACCGCCACGACCGTGCCGCCCCAGGAGCCGCGCGAGAAGGACAGGAAGATGCCGGCCAGCAGCAGCAGCAGGCCGGCGAGCGACAGCGGCGGCCGCCGCGCGCGCCCGGTCATCAGGTTGTGCATCAGGTAGAGGGCACCGAGCGTGAGGAAGGAGCCGAACACGTTCGGGTCCTGGAAGGTGCCGGACGCGCGCCCGTACTTGCTGAACAGGTCCTCGTTGCCGATCAGGTCGAGGTAGCCGCCGATCCCGAGGGCGCCGGAGAACAGGGTGCTCGCCGTGTAGACCTTGAGCGCGAGCTCCACCCGGCGCTCGGTCTCGTCGGCGAAGAACATCGCGAAGAACAGGGTGGTGACGGCCAGGTAGCAGAGCTGGACCGTCCAGGTCACCGGCCGCTCCTCGTCAAGGTAAGGCAGCAGGGCCAGCACGGTGGCGCCGACGAAGACGGTGAGCAGGATGACCAGGGGCACCGCGCCGCGATGGAGCCGGATGCCGAGGAGCAGCCACAGGGCGATGGTCGGCAGCGCCACGAGGTCGTAGGGCGAGGCCTCCGAGAAGGCGAAGCACGCGAAGAAGACGAAGGCCGTGAAGAGGGCCAGGCCGAGCCCGTGCAGGACCCGCAGCAGCGGCAGCGCGGCGAGGCCCCGGTGGGGCAGGACGGCACTGGTCATCGGACGGCTCCGGTCGGACGCGCTCCGTCCGGATCCTGCCGCTCAAATCCTCTGCGCCGCCTCAAGCAAGATGGTGAAGGGAGCGTTGCGGCGGGCCCCCGCCCGGGGATGCGCCCGGGGCGCGCCGCTGCCCCGCCGCGCAGGGGGCGCGACGGGGCCGGTCGTTCGGGGAACGGAGCCGATACGCAACCTGACTCTCCCGGAGTATCGGCGCGGGCGGTGAATCAATTCTCAACGGGACGCCAGCGGAAGCGCGGAAAGCGCCGCCGGGGCCGTTCGATAGCTCCCGCCGCGGGCGGCGTAGCGCCGGGCCAGGGCGGCGCAGGCCGCGATCTGGATCTGGTGGAACAGCATCACCGGGAGGAGCAGACCCCCGACATCCTGCCCGGCGAAGAGGACGTTCGCCATCGGCACGCCGGCCACGAGGCTCTTCTTCGAGCCGCAGAACACGATGGTGATCTCGTCCGCCCGCGAGAAGCCGAGCAGCCGGCTCGCGGCCGCGGTCAGGGCAAGCACGCTCGCGAGCAGGATCCCGTCGACGAGCAGCATGGTGGCGAGCGCCGGCAGCGGCGTGCGCGACCACAGCCCGCTCGCGCTGGCGTGGCTGAAGGCGAGGTAGACGACGAGCAGGATCGAGCCGCGGTCGACGAGGGCGGTCACCCCCTTGCGGGAGGCCAGGAGCGGCGCGAGCCGCGGCCGCAGCAGCTGCCCGAGCAGGAAGGGCGCGAGCAGCTGCAGGAGGACCTTGCCCGCCCCGGACCAGTCGAAGGCGCCCTGGGCCCGGAACAGCAGGGAGGCCAGGAGCGGCGTCAGGACCATGCCGAGGATGTTCGAGGCCGAGGCGGCGCAGACCGCCGCCGGCACGTTGCCGCCCGCCACCGAGGTGAAGGCGATCGACGATTGCACGGTCGAGGGCAGGACGCACAGGAACAGCACGCCCGCCGCGAGGGCCGGCGTCAGCAGGCTCGGCGCGAGCAGGCCCGCCGCGAGGCCGAGGAGCGGGAAGAGCCCGAACGTCGTCGCCAGCACCACGAGGTGGAGCCGCCAATGGACGAGCCCGGCCAGGGCCGTGCGCCGGTCGATGCGGGCGCCGTGCAGGAAGAACAGGAGCGCGATCGCGCCGGTCGCCACGCTGCCGAGCCCCTCCGCGAGCCCGCCGCTCACCGGCAGGAACGCGCCGAGGAGCAGGCAGGCGAGGAGCATCAGCATGAAGGGATCGGGGCGGAAGCGCGCGCGCATCGGGGGGATCCTGGCCGAGGGGTGACCTAAAGGTAATCCCGCGGCGCACAAGGCGGAATGCTGCGGCGCGGGATTACAGCTATCACGAGACGCGATAACCTGCCCGCCGTCTATGCAGGAGGACCGGCGGTGGCGCCCTTGATCGATCCCGTCCTGCTGCGCACCCTGACGGCGGTGCTGCGCAGCCGCAGCTTCAGCCGGGCGGCCGAGCAGCTCGGCCTGCGCCAATCCACGGTGAGCCAGCACGTGCAGCGGCTGGAGGCGCAGCTCGGGCGCCGGCTCGTCGCCCGCGACACCCACTCGGTGGCGCCGACCCCGGAGGGCGAGGCGGTGCTCGGCTTCGCCCGCACGGTGCTCGACGCGCATGAGCGGCTGGAGCGCACGCTCGCCGGCCAGGCGGTGCGCGGGCGGCTGCGCTTCGGCGCCTCGGAGGATTTCGTGCAGACGCGGCTCGCGGAGGTGCTGCGCGATTTCCGGACCACCTACCCGTCGGTGGATCTCGAACTGAGCGTGTCGTTCACGCACCTCCTCGCCGAGGCGGTGGAGCGGGGCGAACTCGACCTCGTGCTGGGCAAGCGGCGCCTGGGCGAGGCGCAGGGCCTGCCGGTGCGGCGCGACCGGCTGGTCTGGTGCGGGCTCCCCGACGCGGTGCCGGCGCGCGACGAGCCGGTCTCCTTCCTGTCCTTCCCGGCCCCGAGCGTGACCCGCACGCTCGTGCTCGAAGCCTGCGCGCGGGAGAGCCGCCCCTGGCGCATCACCTGCACCTGCGCCAGCCTGAGCGGCCTGCGGGCTGCCGCCTTCGCGGGGCTCGGGCTGATGGCGCAGGCGCGCAGCCTCGTCCCGGAGGGGCTGCGGGAGATCGCGGATCCCGACCTGCCGCGCCTGCCCGAGGTCGAGTTCATCCTGGCGGGGCCCGGCCTGCACCGGGAACCGAGCCGCAGCCTCGCCCACCGGATCCTGAACGCCGACATCTGGGATTGAGCCGGCCAAGGCGCGTGACGGAGGGGAACCGGCGCGCGCCGCGGCCGTTCTCAGGGGAGCTTGGCCTTGGACCGGCGGCCCGGGATGCCGACGCATCGGGCCATCGATCGTCTCGACGTCTCGATGCAAGCCAGTGGCTCGGCGACGATTCGAGAACCGACGCGGCGGTCAGGGGCCATGACCGCCGGTGTGACCCCCCTCGGCACGGAGATCCCCATGGGCGACCTGATCCGCATCATCCTCCTCGTGATCATCCCGCCGGTCGGCGTGCTGTTCACGGTCGGCCTCGGCCTGCAGTTCTTCATCAACGTGATCCTGACCCTGTTCGGCTACATCCCGGGCCTCATCCACGCGGTCTGGGTCGTGACCCGGCGCTGACGCCCGATCGCGCGCGGGCCGCCCTTCCCTCCCCGCGCGCCGTCGCCTAAATCCTGGGCGATGACGCGCATCCCCGGGAACGACGTACCGCTCGACGCCCTCGACCTCGACGACGACGGCGAGGACGCCGCGGTCGATGCCCGCGACGACGCGCCGGAGATCGATTTCGACCCGCAGGCCGGGGCCGGCCTCGTGGAGGCCGGCACCGAGGTGATCCGCCGCTTCTGGTCGACCCTGCCGCCCTCCCCCGGCGTCTACCGCATGCTCGACGCCAAGGGCGACGTGCTCTACGTCGGCAAGGCCAAGAACCTGAAGAACCGCGTCGGCTCCTACGCCCGCGGCCAGGCCCATTCGAACCGCATCGCCCGGATGATCGCCGAGACGGCCTCGATGGAGTTCGTCACCACGGTCACCGAGACCGAGGCGCTGCTGCTCGAAGCCAACCTGATCAAGCAGCTCAAGCCCCGCTTCAACGTGCTGATGCGGGACGACAAGTCGCTGCCGTACATCCTGCTCACCGCCGACACCGAGGCGCCCCAGCTCGTCAAGCACCGCGGCGCGCGGCGCCGGCCGGGCCACTATTTCGGCCCCTTCGCCTCGGTCTGGGCGGTCAACCGCACGGTGAACGCGCTGCAGCGGGCCTTCCTGCTGCGCTCCTGCTCGGACAGCTACTACGAGAACCGCAGCCGCCCCTGCCTGCTGTACCAGATCAAGCGGTGTTCGGGTCCCTGCACCGGGGAGATCGCGCCGGCCGACTACGCGCTGCTGGCCGACGAGGCGCGCGCCTTCCTGTCGGGGAAGTCGACCAGCGTGAAGGAGCGCCTCGCCGCCGACATGCAGGCCGCCGCCGAGGCCTGGGAATTCGAGAAGGCGGCGCGCTACCGCGACCGCATCGCCGCGCTCGCGGCCATCCAGGGCGTGCAGGGCGTCAACACCCAGGACATCGAGGAGGCCGACGTCTTCGCCCTCGACGAGCAGGCCGGGCAGTTCTGCATCGAGGTGTTCTTCTTCCGCAACTGGCAGAACTGGGGCAACCGCGCCTACTTTCCCAAGGCCGACCGCTCGATGTCGGCCTCGGAGGTGCTCGGCTCCTTCATCGGCCAGTTCTACGACGACAAGCCGGCGCCGCGCCTGATCCTGGTCTCGCACGAGATCGAGGACGCGGAACTGCTCGCCGCGGCGCTCTCGACGCGGATCGACGCCCGGGTCGAGATCCACCAGCCCAAGCGCGGCGAGCGCAAGAACCTGATCGACTACGCGGCCCGCAACGCCCGGGAGGCCCTGGCAAGGCGGCTCGCCGATACCGCCTCGCAGGGCAAGCTGCTGGCGGCGCTGGGCCAGGCTTTCGGCCTGCCGAGACCGCCGCGGCGGGTCGAGGTCTACGACAATTCCCACATCATGGGCACGAACGCGGTCGGCGCCATGGTCGTCGCCGGGCCGACCGGGTTCATGAAGACCCATTACCGGACCTTCACCATCAAGTCGCCGGACGTGAAGCCGGGCGACGATTTCGGCATGATGCGCGAGGTGCTGCACCGGCGCTTCGCCCGGCTGGTCAAGGAGGCGCCCCGGCAGGAGGGCGAGGCCGAGCCGGCGGATGCGGACGCCTTCCCGGCCTGGCCGGACCTCGTCCTGATCGACGGCGGCAAGGGCCAGCTCGAGGCCGCCCGCGCCGCCTTGGCGGAGGTCGGCGTCACGGGGGTGCCCCTCGTCGGCATCGCCAAGGGGCGGGACCGGGACGCGGGCCGCGAGACCTTCTTCGTGGAGGGTCAGCCGCCCTTCAAGCTGCCGCCCCGCGACCCGACGCTCTACTTCGTGCAACGCCTGCGCGACGAGGCGCACCGCTTCGCGATCGGGGCGCATCGGGCCAAGCGCAAGCGCGAGCTGGTGAAGAACCCGCTCGACGAGATCCCGGGGATCGGGCCGACGCGCAAGCGCGCCCTCCTGCACCATTTCGGCACCGTGAAGGCCATCGAGCGCGCGGCCCTGGAGGATCTCGCCAAGACGCCGGGCGTCAACGCCGCCACGGCCCGCGCCGTCTACGACTTCTTCCACGCGAATGCGTGAGACGAGGCCCGGACGGTCCTTTCGGGACGCGGCGTCAGGCGCCCGCGCGGCGCCCGGGCGAGGGCGATTTCCGCCCCGCGCGGCGATCGGTCGGAAATCGCGTGACCCCGCGCGAGTCGCGGTTGACGCGTCCCCGGCCCCGTGGTTTCACCGGCCGCGATGACCATGGTCGTACCTCGGCGCCGGTCGGTCGCCCTCAACCTCGCCAATCTGCTGACCTACGGCCGCGTGGCGGCGGTGCCGGTCGTGGCGGGCCTCCTGTTCTGGCCGCAGGAGCCGACGGCGCGCTTCGCGGCCCTGGCGGTGTTCATCGCCGCGGCCATCACCGACTACCTCGACGGCTACGTGGCGCGCACCTACGCGCAGAGCTCGGCCCTCGGGCGGATGCTCGATCCGATCGCCGACAAGCTCCTGGTCGCCGCCTGCCTGCTGATGCTCGCCGCGGACGGCTCGATCCCCGGCACCTCGCTCTGGGCCGCGATCGTCATCCTGTGCCGGGAGATCCTGGTCTCGGGCCTGCGCGAATACCTCGCCGAGCTGAAGGTCGGGGTGCCGGTGAGCCGCGTCGCCAAGTGGAAGACCGCCGCGCAGCTCGTCTCCCTCGGCTTCCTGATCGCCGGGCCGGCGGGCGAGCGGATCCTGCCCGGCACCGTCACGATCGGGCTGACCCTGCTGTGGATCTCGGCGGCGCTCACCCTCTACACGGGCTGGGACTATCTGCGGGCGGGCCTGCGCCACATGATGGAGGACGACGCCCGATGAAGCTCGTCTACTTCGCCTGGGTGCGCGAGCGGATCGGCCGGCCCGAGGAGAGCGTGGAGCCGCCCGGCTCGGTCGCGACCGTGGCGGACCTCGTGGCCTGGCTCAAGACGCGCGGCGAGGAATACGCCTACGCCTTCGAGAACGAGGGCGTGGTGCGGGCCGCGATCGACAGGGTGCATGCCCGGCCCGAGACGCCGCTCGCGGGGGCGCGGGAGATCGCCTTCTTCCCCCCCATGACCGGCGGCTGATCGGCGCTGCCGGAGCGGAATAGCAGTTGAACGAAATCGCGGCTGCGCGATCTTCACCCGGACCGGCCGGGCAACGAGGATGGCCGGGTTGACGGGGAGGACGATCATGGTGCGCCTGAGGACGCTCGTCTCTGCGTTCGTACTCTGCCTGCCGGCGACGGCGGGCTTCTCGCAGGTCCGGACGGGCCCGGTGCTCGTGCACTGGGGCATGTGCGAGGCGTCGGGGGCCGTGCCGGTGCCGGCCGGCAGCTTCGGCGACCGCTTCCTGGTGGTGAACGACGAGGACAACACCCTGCGCCTCTACAGGGCGGAGGAGACGGGCGCGCCCCTCGCCCTGGCCGGGGCCGACCTCGACCCGGTCTTCGCGCCCAAGCCCGGCGGCAAGGTGAAGAAGGCCGATCTCGAAGGGGCGGCCTGGCTCGGCGGCGACGTGGTGGTGATCGGCTCGCACAGCCGGGACAAGGACGGCGAGGCGGAGGAATCCCGCCGGCAGCTCCTCGCCGTCACGCTCACCGGCGCGCCGGACGCGCCGGTGCTCAAGCGGCGCGGCGCCTCGTTCCGGGGCTTGGCCAAGGCCCTCTCGGACCTCGACCCGCAGCTCGCGGCGCGCATCGCCCTCGACGCCGACAGCAAGCCCGACCTCGCACCGAAGCGGCGGGGCCTCGCGGTCGAGGGGCTCGCGCCCACGGCCGACGGGCAGGGCCTGCTGATCGGGCTGCGCAATCCCCTCAACGCCGACAACGACGCCCTCGTCGTGCCGCTGCAGAACCCCGCCGAGGTGCTGGCGAGCGGCGCCGCGCCCAAGCTCGGCAAGCCGATCGCCCTCGACCTGAAGGGCCGCGGCATCCGCGACATCGCCTACGCGCCCGGCGCCAAGGCCTACTTCATCATCGCGGGCGGCGCCGGGAGCGGCGGCGAGGCCTTCGACCTCTACCGCTGGTCGGGCGAGCCGGGCGCCGCGCCCGCGCGGGTGCCGGGCGCCGCCCAGGCGCTCGCGGGGATTCCCGACTTCCAGCCCGAGGCGCTGCTGGTCGCGCCCGACGGCAGCCGGGTCCGGCTCCTCAGCGACGACGGCGCCTCCTGCCCGGACAAGGCGCCGAAGAGCTTCCGCAGCGTCCTGCTCGACCTGAAATAGAGCCTCGTCCGACGAAGCGGAATCCGGTTCGTCGAAGACGACGCGGCAAGTTCAACGACCTGGATCAAACGACCTGGATCAAACGACCTGGATCAAACGACCTGGAGCAGCGCCCGATCGTCGCGTGATCGGGCGCTGCGCGAGCGGCTCAGCCCGGCATCAGGGCGGCGGAAAACTCGCGCAGATTGTGGCGCATCATGTCCAGGTAGGTCGGGGCCGGACCGTCCGGCTCCGACAGCGCGTCGGAGAAGACGCGCCCGCCGGCCTTGGCGCCGCTCTCGCGGGCGATCTGCTGCATCAGCCGCGGATCGGCGATGTTCTCCAGGAACACCGCCGGGATCTTCTCCCGCTTCACCTGCGCGATGATGCGGGCGACGTCCTTGGCGGTGGCCTCGCTGTCGCTCGACACGCCCTGGGGCGCGATGAAGTGCATGGCGTAGGCGCGGGCGAAGTAGCCGAAGGCGTCGTGCGTGGTGATGACGCGGCGGCGCGCC
The DNA here is from genome assembly GCF_000019365.1 of Methylobacterium sp. 4-46. GTDB lineage: Bacteria > Pseudomonadota > Alphaproteobacteria > Rhizobiales > Beijerinckiaceae > Methylobacterium. The sequence continues at coordinate 2,947,824 of NC_010511.1, forward strand.
TCCGGGATCGCGGCGATGCCGGCGCGGATCTCCGCCTCGAGCGCGTCGAGCTTGGCGAGGTAGGCGCTGGCCCGATCCTCGTAGGCCGCCTGGCCCTCCGGGTCGACGCGCACGAGCGCGTCGCGGATCGCCGCCACGTAGAGCTTGGCGTTGGCGACGTTCTGCCACGCGTGCGGGTCGATCGGGTGCGCCTCGTGCCCGCCATGCGCGGGCGCGTCCTCCCGGATCGGGTTGACCCCCGCCGAGGCGACCACCACCGGCGCCCGGGTGCCGGAGGCCTTGACCAGCCGCTCGATCCAGCCCTCGAAGCCGAGCCCGTTCACTACCACGAGTTGCGCATCCGCGAGCTTGCGCGCGTCGCTCGGGGAGGGCGAGAAGGTGTGGGCGTCGCCGTTCGGGCCGACCAGCACCGAGACCGCGACGCGCTCGCCCCCGACCTGATGCACGAGGTCGCCGAGGATCGAGAAGCTCGCGACGGCCTTGAGCGGATCGGCCAGGGCCGGCGCGGCGCCGGACAGCAGCGATGCCAGCGCGAGCGCCGCGATTCTCCACTTCACCATAGGGGTCCCCCGCTTCCTCGAGCGTGGGCAGCTTAGCGGATGCGGCGGAACATGCAACGTTATTACATGGCGATGCCGCTTCTCACTCGGCCGGGACCGCCTGGACGGCGGGCTGGGCCGCCTCGGCCGCCCGGGACGCCGCGAACAGGATCCCGGCGACCATGAGGTAGGCGGCGGCGAGCGCCGGCTTCACCGCGATCCCGACCGCCGGCCCGTGCATGAAGCCGAAGAAGGTCAGCACCGCGCCCGCCAGCGCGAAGCCGGCCGCCCGCCGGAAGTCGCGCTCGATGATGAAGACCGCGACGGCGCCGAGGATCAGCCCGCCCAGGATCGAGCCCTCGCCCAGCACTTCGAGGCCTCCGTAGAGCACCCCCGCCTGGGCGAGCGTGTCGAGCCCGACCGCCGCCGCGCTGGTGCCGGCGGCGCCGAGCGCCCCGTCGATCAGGGTCTTGCCCCAGGCGGCGAGGTGCGGCGCGAAGGCCAGCACGATGGCGGGCGCGTGGTCGTGCGGCGTCTCCTGGAAGGCCTGCGCCCCGATCAGCATGCCGATGTAGAGGAGGATCGGGGCGATCGCCACGACCGGCACGAGGCTCGACAGGAGCGAGATCAGGTTGAGCCAGGCGAGCACCAGGACCACGAGGCCGGTCACGAAGGAGTAGCCGATCCGCCCGCCCATCGCCTTCCAGCCCGGATGGCCGATATAGACGGCGTTGATGAAGGGGTTTCCCATCAGGCAGCCGATCAGGCTCACGACCCCGTCCGCCGTCAGCACGCGCGTGGTCGGGTAGGCGTCGCCCGCGACCTCGGCGCTCTCGACGTTGTCCATCGCCTCGACGAGGTCGTAGATGCCGAAGGGGATCGCCGTCACCAGGATGACGCCGACGAACTGGAAGCCGCCGAAGACGTGGTCGACGGCCGGCAGGGGCACCGCGAAGCCGATCCCGGCGAGCGCGCCGACGAGGCCGCCGCCGCTGACGCCGCCGACGTCGAGGCCGAGGAGCTTGGCGCCCCAGGCGACCACCATGCCGAACAGGATGGCGACGAGCCCGGCCGGCAGGCGGCCCGGGTAGCGCACGCCGCCGAACCACGCGAGCAGGATGATCGCGAAGGCGACGATTCCGATCACCGGGGTCAGGATCAGCTCCAGGGCCGGCCGCATGGCGATGAAGGTGACGGAGACGCCCGCCAGCGTGCCGAGCAGCGCCGCCCGCGGGGTGATGCGCCGCACCAGGGGGGCGACGAAGCCGCCCAGCATCAGGATGAAGCTCTGGATGAACACCCAGGCCAGGCCCGCCTCCCAGCCCTTCACCGGGTCGCCCGTCTGCAGCTTGATCGGCAGCATGATCACGAAGACGACGATGAACATGTGCGGCACGCTGATCCCGGAGGGCAGCGCGCAGACATCCGCGCGGCCGGTCCGTGCCGCCAGCCGCCAGGCCAGCCACGCGTAGTAGGCCGTGGAGAGGCACAGCATCAGGCCGACCGCCGGGAGGATGCGCCCGAAGGTGATCGCGTCCGGCATGCCCAGCACGAAGCGCAGCAGCCCGGTCAGCACCAGCAGGTTGACCAGGATGTTGGTGCCGAAGCCGAACAGCGCGTTCCAGTCCCCCGGCACCCAGAGCGCCGGCCTGAAGCCCGGCGGGGCACTCGTCGCCATCGCCATCCGAAATGCTCCTCTCGCCTGCGCGGCGGCAGCCTCAGGCCGCCCTGATCGCCGCGATCGCCGCGGCGGTGTTCGAGACCCAGCCGAAGATCCCGCCCTGCGCCTTGATCATGGCGAGGCCGACCTCGTGGAAGTGCGGGACGTAGGAGCCGCAGGCATCCGCCAGCACGACGCAGCGGTAGCCGCGGTCGTTGCCCTCCCGCACCGTGGTGTGGACGCAGACCTCGGTGGTGACGCCGCAGACCAGCAGGGTCGCGATGCGCCGGGCAGCCAGGATCTCGCCGAGGGCGGTGGCGTAGAAGGCGCCCTTGCCGGGCTTGTCGATCACCACCTCGCCCGGCGCCGGCGCCAGTTCCGGGATGATGGCGTGGCCCGGCTCGCCGCGGATCAGGATGCGGCCCATCGGTCCGGGCGCGCCGATCCGGGCGCTGGGCGCGCCGCGCGCCACCTTGGCGGGGGGCGCGTCCGAGAGGTCGGGCGCGTGGCCCTCGCGGGTGTGGACGACGAGGAGGCCGACCTCCCGCGCCGCCGCCAGCACCGCCCGGCAGGGGCCGATCGCGGTCCCGAGGAGCCCGACGTCGTTGCCCAGCGTCTCGCCGAAGCCGCCGGGCTCCAGGAAGTCCCGCTGCATGTCGATGATCACCAGGGCCGTGGTCGCCCGGTCGACGGCGAGCGGTGCAGGTTCGGCATCGAGCAGGACGGACACGCGGAGATCCTCGCGGAGGGGACGGGCCGCCGCCCGCACGGTGAGGGGAGGATGGCAGCACGCGAGATCGCATGCATGACGAAAGGTTGGGCCGGGCTGCCGATAGTGGCTGCAAGTGCACCGGATTTGATCTGCTCTGGATGTGAGCGGGCCGCCCGGGCGGGCCCGCGACGTCGCGTCCCGGGCCCGCGGCCCCCGGCGCGGCGTCGGGCCGGGCTTGACGCCTTCGGAGGGGTCGCGTCTGATCCCGGTTCGGCCGCCGCTGGCCGATCAGGGCATGGAGATGGTGCCTCGCGCTTCCGCGGTCCGGCCGCGCCCGAGACGGTTCATGACGGCCGACGATGCGGCGTGCCGCGCCTGCATCGCGCAGATGCGCGCCGTGCCCGAGAGCCTGCCGCATGGCCGGCTGATGGTGGTCGCCTCGACGCCGGTGGTGGAAGCGTTCGGGGGCGGGATCGAGACCCGCTATCTCTGCCTGGATTGCGGCCACACGCTGATGCACTCGACCGGCCGCTTCGGCCAGGGCTGGCATTAGGGCCCCGCGACAGCCGCAGGCGAGGACGCGCGCCGGACGCCGCACCGCGGCAAGATCATTAGTCCGTCCGGCTTAGCCTGCCCCTGCGTCCGCCGGCTGGCGGCCGCAGATGCGAATCTGATATGCCCCGGTGAGCCTCGATGAATACCAGCCCCGCCACTCGCCCTCGATTGTCCGTCCCGGACGTGCACGGTTCGCGTGTTGTCGTCCCCGGAATCGTGATCGGTCGATGCGCCTGCGGGACGGCGGACCGAGGCCGTGAAGGGGGGCGATGATGATCGAGCGGCGGGCGTTACTGAGCGGTCTCGGCGGTATCCTGGGATGCGCGCTCTGCGGAGCGGGCAAGGGCTTCGCGTCGGAGGCGCTGCACTGGAGCTATTCGGGCCCGACCGGGCCGGAGCATTGGGGCGAGCTGGACCACGCGGCGCAGGTCTGCTCGATCGGCGGGCAGCAATCGCCGATCGACATCGTCGCCTCGACCCGCTCGGACCTGCCGGCCGTCGAGCTCGCCTGGAACCCCCTCGCCGGCAAGGTGGTCAATAACGGTCACACGATCCAGGTCGACGTCGCCTCGGGCGGCACGATGGCGGTCGGGCCGGCCCATTACGACCTGCTGCAATTCCACTTCCACGCGCCCAGCGAGCACCGGATCGACGGGCGCAGCTTCCCGATGGAGGTCCACTTCGTCCATCGGGACGCGCAGTCCGGCAGCCTCGGCGTGCTCGGCGTCTTCGTGGTGGCGGGCCGGCCCAACCCGGCCTTCAAGGCGCTGATGGCCGCGCGGCCCGAGCAGCCGGGAAGCGCGGTCCCGGTCCCGCCCGGCACCGACATGACCGCCCTCCTCCCGGCCGGCCGGCGCTACTACGCCTACGAGGGCTCCCTGACCACGCCGCCCTGCAGCGAGACCGTGGATTGGCGCGTCTGCGTCGACCCGATCGAGGTCGACGCGGAGGACATCCGGCGCTTCACCGCGCTCTACCCGATGAATGCGCGCCCGGTGCAGGAGCGCCACCGCCGCTTCGTGCTGGTCTCCGGCTGAGGAGCGCCCCGCCCGGGCCATGCAGCCCGGGCGCGGCAGCGCCCCGCGGGCCCGCATTGCCGGCCCGCGGCGTTCGTAGTAGCGCCGCACTCGCATTCAGTGGGAGGCGCTACCATGGCGCGTGTCGCGCGCGGGGGCCGGGCCGTCGGCGGGCCGGCGTGAAACCCTTCCCGCCCCCGGTCGGCCTCGCTGCGCCGCGCCCCCGCACGGCCCTGGCGGGGATCGCCTGGGCGCTCCTGGCCGTCAGCATCTGGGGCGGCTGGTTCGTGGTGACGCGCCGCGCCGTCGGCAGCGGCGGCAGCCTCGCCCCGGCCGACCTGGTGGCGATCCGCTTCGGCTGCGGCGGGCTTATCCTGCTGCCGGTGGTGCTGCGCCTGCGCCGCCTGTCCCGGCGCGAGGCGGCCGACGCGGCCTGGCTCGTCCTCGGCCAGGGCGCGCCCTTCGCGCTGCTGATCTCGATCGGCCTGCGCTACGCGCCGGCCGGCCACGGCGCGGCCCTCACGCCGGGCACCATGCCGCTGATGGCCGCCGCCCTCGGCATCGCGCTGCTGGGCGACCGGCCCGGACGCGTCGCGCTCCTCGGGCTCGGCCTGATCCTGGCCGGGGCCCTGACCCTGGCGGGTGCCGCGACGACGGGCGACGAACTGCTGGGCGACGCCATGTTCCTGACCGCGGCCCTCCTCTGGGCGCTCGGCACGGTGCGGATGCGCCGCTCGGCCCTGCGTCCCGTCGAGGCCACCGCCCTGATCTGCGTCGTCTCGCTGGTCGGCTACCTGCCGCCCTACTTCGCGCTGGGGCTCTCCCGCCTGCGCGAGGCCGGGGCGGCCGAACTGGCCCTGCAGGTCGCCTATCAGGGCGTGCTGGTGAGCGTCGTCGGGCTCATCGCCTTCAACCGCTCGCTCGCCCTGATCGGCCGGCGCACCCCCGCCTTCACGGCGCTGGTGCCGGCGATCGCGACCCTGCTGGCGATCCCGGTCCTCGGCGAGGTCCCGAGCCTGCCGGCCGCCGCCGCCGTCGCGGCGATCGGCCTCGGGGTGCTGCTGACGACGCGCGGCTGAGGCGGGGTCATACCCAATCCGCTCGATCCCTTCGGGATGGCGGGTTCGGGCTTCGCTCAGGCGCCGCGCGGGCTCGTGGTCCGGGATCCGCTGCGATCAACCGGATCCCGGATCACTCCCGCTTGAGCAGGCGGTCGACGAGCATGTCCGACCAGAAGCCGGCCCGGAACTCCCGCTGCAGGGCCTCCGGGTCGTAGACGGTCTCGACCCATTCGAGGAAGCTCAGCCCGCGCCTCTCGCCCTGCGCGAGGTAGCTCTCGAAGAAGGCGTCGAGGATGCCGGTCTTGGCGAAGCGGAAATGCCCGAAGCGCGGGGAGAGCTGGCGCGCCGCCTCGGCCACCGGCCGGCCCTCGTGCAGGATCAGGTAGAGCGCCGCCGCGAAGCCCGCCCGGTCCGCCCCGGACTTGCAGTGCAGCAGGGCCGGGTACTCGACGCTGGCGAAGAAGTCCCGGGCCCCGAGCAGCATCTCGCGGTTCGGTGCCTCCCGCGAGCGCACCACGAATTCCCGCAGCACCAGCCCCTCGCGCTCGCATGCCTCGCGCTGGAGCTGCCAGGAGCCGTGCTCGCGCCCGCCGCGCAGGGACACGATGGTGCGCACGCCGTGGCGCTTGAACCAGGAGAAATCGTGCGGCGCCGGCTGCGCGGAGCGCCAGACCAGGCCGCGACCGACCCGGTGCCGGTTGAGATAGGCCAAGCGCAGCACGCCGTGGTCGACGAGCAGCATGTTGACCCAGGCGCGCAGGCGGCTCCGGCGTCCGGCGATCGGCTTCTCCCAGCGGGCGATGCGGGCCATGCGCCGGGCGTAGCGGGTCTCGGGCGAGAGGAAGCGGTTGAACACGCGGTCTGGATCGTTGCGAGAGACGGTCGGGCCGGCGCGGAGCCGCGGCGAGTCCGCCCACCCGCCGGTGTCCTGACAAGCCTTGCCCTGTAGCAGCCGCGTGGCGGCTCCGCAACGACGCGACGCGATGCGAGCCGGCTCACAACCGTGGCATTGCACTTGCTCGGATTCCTCCCGCATCCTGGCGGCCACACCCGCCGCGCGGGCGCCGGGTCGGAGGAGGATTCACCGTGAGCACGCAGGTCGTCAGCATCCGCCGGGCGCGGCAGCACGATGCCGGGATGCTGTCGGAGGTCTTCGACGCCGCGTGGCGGGAGGCCTATCAGGGCATCATTCCGGGCGTCGCCCTCGACCGCATGCTGGCCCGCCGCGGGCCGGCCTGGTGGCGGGCCACGCTGGGCCGGGGCCGGCCCCTGGTGGTGCTGGAGGTCGGCGAGGCCGTCGTCGGCTACGTCTCCTACGGGCGCTGCCGCGACCGCTCCCTGAAGGCGGAGGGCGAGATCGACGAGATCTACCTCGCGCCCTCCTACCAGGGGCTCGGCTACGGCACGCGCCTGTTCCGGGCCGTGCGCAACGACCTGCGCGACCGCGACGTGGCCCGCCTCGCCCTGTGGTCCCTGGCGGAGAACGGGCGGGCGCGCGCCTTCTACGAGCGCATGGGCGGGACGGTCGTGGCGGAGGCCGTCGACCGGATCGCGGGCGCGACCCTGGCCAAGGTCGCTTACCTCTTCGCGTGAGGCCCCGCGCGCGGGCGCATCGCCCGGCGCACCGTCGACGGTGCCGCACGATCAGCCGTCGAGAACTGGGCCAGAGGGCCGCCCGACCGCCGTCCGCCCAAGTCGAGACCAAGCTCAACGCGCTTGTCTTGACCGGCCCGGGTCTCTAAGCACCGAGCGACCCGGGGCACGGCGCCCCGCAGGGAAGGAGTGCGGTCATGCGTCTCGACGCCGTTTCCATCGGCAAGAGCCCGCCCGACGACGTGAACGTCGTCATCGAAGTGCCGGTCGGCGGCGAGCCGATCAAGTACGAGATGGACAAGGAGGCCGGGACGCTGGTCGTCGATCGCTTCCTGTACACGGCGATGCACTATCCGGGGAATTACGGCTTCATCCCGCACACCCTGTCGGGCGACGGCGACCCCTGCGACGTGCTGATCGCCAACACCCGCGCGATCGTCCCGGGAGCGATCATGAGCGTGCGCCCGGTCGGCGTGCTGGTGATGGAGGACAATGCCGGCGAGGACGAGAAGATCGTCGCGGTCCCCTCCCGCCACCTCACCAAGCGCTACGACCGGATCGAGAACTACACCGACCTGCCCGACATCACGCTGCACCAGATCCAGCACTTCTTCGAGCACTACAAGGATCTGGAGCCCGGGAAGTGGGTGAAGATCGTGCGCTGGGGCGACAAGGCCGAGGCGCACCGGCTGATCCTGGAGGGGATCGAGCGGGCCAAGACCGGCAAGGCCTAAGCACCGGCAAGGCCTAAGGAGCGGCAAGGCCTGAGCCGGGGCCTCAGCGGGCCCGCACCCCGCCCTCGTCCCACGCGCTCCAGGCGAAGACCTCGCGACCGGCGCCGTCCGTGACCCGGACGGTCTCCGCGATCGGGCCGAGGCGCTGAGGCACCCGGGCGCGGCGAAACAGCCGCAGCGCCCGCTCGCGGGCCGCCTCGAGCCCGGAGACGCGGATCGAGGCCCGCTGGACCAGGCCTTCCGGCCCCGTGACTTCGATGTGGAAGGTCTCGCGCAACGACGGGCTCCTCGGGGGCGCCCTCCATAAGGCACCCGGACCCGTCCCGCCAGGGCCGCTCAGGTCCTGAGCACCGGCTCCTGCACGTCGCCGCCGCCGCGCCGGGCCAGGTAGGCGGGCTGGAACAGGCACATCCGCACCGCGTCCCGGTAGCGCCCGTTCACGAAGAACTCGTCCTTCAGCACGCCCTCGATCGTGAAGCCGGCCCGCTCGTAGATCCCCACCGCCCGCCGGTTGTCCTTGTCCACGTGCAAGTAGAGCTTGTGGATGTTGAGGACGCTGAACGCGTAGTCGATGGCGATGCGGGTGGCCTGCGAGGCGTAGCCGCGGCCCTGGAAGGCCGGGTGGATGGCGATCTGGAACTCGCAGCGGCGGTGGAGATGGTTGATCTCCACGAGCTCGACCATGCCGGCCCGCTCCGCCTCGGGCGAGCCCACGATGAAGCGCCGCTCGGTCTGGTTGTGGATGTTGCGCTCGTAGAGCTGCGCGAGTTCGGCGAAGGATTCGTAGGCCTCCTCGAACCAGTAGCGCATGATGCTGTCGTTGTTGTTCAGCTGGTGGACGAAGAGCAGGTCCTCGCGCTCCAGCGGCCGCAATTTCACGGTCATGGGGATCCCGGCCGGCAGGCTGTCCTCGCGGTCGGGATCCTAATCGCGCGTCGCGGTTCCGTCACTCACCCGGGACCGGCCGGACCACGCCCGGGGCGGCGCTCGTCCCGGCCCGGCGGTAGATCAGGACCGTCGCGACCAGTCCGGCGAGGCCGCCGAACGCCATCCAGAGGCCCGGCGCCGCCTTGTCGCCGGTGACCTTGATGAGCCAGGTCGAGACGGCGGGCGTGAAGCCGCCGAACAGGGCGGTGGCCAGCGAGTAGGCGAGCGAGAAGCCGGCCGTGCGCACGCTCACCGGCACGATCTCGGTCAGCGCCACCACCATGGCGCCGTTGTAGCTGCCGTACAGGAAGGACAGCCACAGCAGCACGATCAGCATGTTGAGGAACGAGACGTGGCCGACGAGCCAGAGCAGCGCCGGGTAGGCGGTGAGCGCCGCGAGGCCCGAGAAGGCGATCAGCAGGGGCTTGCGGCCGACCCGGTCGCAGAGCGCGCCCATCACCGGCAGCCAAACGAAGTTCGAGACCGCGACGCAGAAGGTGACGACGAGGCTGTCGGTCGCCGAGAGCTTCAGCACGTCCTTGCCGAAGGTCGGGGTGTAGACCGTGATCGTGTAGAAGGAGATCGTCGTCATCGCGACGAGGAGCATGCCGAGCAGCACGATGCGCCAGTTCTGCCCGAGCGAGCGCGCGATCTCGCGGCCGCTCGGCCGGTGGCGCCGCTGCAGGAATTCCTGGGTCTCCTCCAGCGAGCGGCGGACGTAGAACAGGAACGGCACGATCAGGCAGCCGATGAAGAACGGCACCCGCCAGCCCCAATCCTGCATCTGCGGCGGCAGCAGCGCGAGGTTGAGGGCGTAGCCGATCAGCGCCGCCACCATGATGGCGACCTGCTGGCTCGCCGATTGCCACGCCACGTAGAAGCCCTTGCGGCCCGGCGTCGCCATCTCCGAGAGGTAGACCGAGACGCCGCCGAGTTCGACGCCCGCCGAGAAGCCCTGCAGCAGCCGCCCGATCAGGACCAGGAGGGGCGCCGCGAGGCCGATCGTCTCGTAGGCGGGCACGAAGGCGATCAGGATCGTGCCCATCGCCATGATGCCGAGCGTGACGATGAGGCCCCTCCTCCGCCCGACCCGGTCCACGTAGGCGCCCAGGAAGACGGCCCCGAGCGGGCGCATCAGGAAGCCGGCCCCGAAGGTCACGAAGGTCAGCAGCAGGGAGGCGACCTCGTTCCCGGCCGGGAAGAACGCCTTGGAGATGTAGCTGGCGTAGAACCCGAACAGGAAGAAGTCGAACATCTCCAGGAAGTTGCCGCTCGTGACGCGCAGCACCGTGGCGATCTTCGAGGCGGACGGATCGGGGGCTGGACCTGCCACCGGGGAACTCCCTCCCTGGGCGGGACGTGCGCCATCCCTATCGCCAGAGTTGAACGTCCGATAGGGACTTTTCATCCCGCGCCCGTCCGGGATTTCCGCCCGGCGCGGCCCGGCCGGGGACAGCCCCGGCGGCGGGCGCGAGGCCCGCCCCGCGCCGCCGCCGCTCAGCCGGCCAGGGCGGCCAGCACCCGGGCCCAGCTGCGAATGCCCTTGTGGAAGCTCTTCAGGTCGTACTTCTCGTTCGGCGAGTGCACGCGGTCGTCGTCGAGTCCGAAGCCGATCAGCAGCGTGTCGAGGCCGAGGCTGCGCTTGAAATCCCCGACGATCGGGATCGAGCCTCCCGAGCCGATCGTGGCCGGGGCGACGCCCCACTCGTCCTCCAGCGCCCGCCGGGCCGCCCCCAGGGCCGGCATGTCGAAGGGCAGCGCGATGGCGCGCGAGCCCTTGTGCGTCACGACCCGCGCCGTGCAATCCGCCGGCACCCGCGCCGCCACGAAGGTGCGGAAGCTCGCCGCCACCGCCTCGGGATCCTGGTCCTCGACGAGGCGGAACGAGATCTTGGCGCTCGCCTCCGCGGGGATCACCGTCTTGGTGCCCTCCCCGGTATAGCCGCCGACGATCCCGTTCGCGTCGCAGGTCGGGCGCGACTGCACCTGCTCGATCAGCATGCGGTCGCGCTCGCCCGCCGACGCCTTGAGCCCGATCGGCCCCAGGAAGTTCTCGGGGGTCAGGCCGAGGGCGCGCCAGCTCTCCAGCACCGCGGCGGGCGGCTCGCGCACCGCGTCGTAGAAGCCCGGCAGGGTGACGCGGCCCTCGGCGTCGTGCAGGTCGGCGACGATGCGCGACAGGACGTGGATCGGGTTCGCGGCGGCGCCCCCGAACAGGCCCGAATGCAGGTCGCGGTCGGCGCAGCGCACGAACACCTCGAAATAGGCGAGCCCGCGCAGCGAGGTGGTGATGGCCGGGGTGTTGCTGTCCCACATGCCGGTGTCGCAGACCAGGGCGAGGTCGGCCCTCAGCTCCGCGCGGTTCGCCTCCACCCATTCGGGCAGGAACTGCGAGCCGTTCTCCTCCGCCCCCTCGATCAGCAGCGTGACCCCGACCGGGAGCTCGCCCGCCACCGCCTTCCAGGCCCGGCAGGCCTCCACGAAGGTCATCACCTGTCCCTTGTCGTCGCAGGCGCCCCGCGCGCTGATCGCCCGGCGCCCGTCCGGCAGCGTCTTGAGCCGCGGCTCGAAGGGGGGCACTTCCCAGAGGTCGAGGGGATCGACCGGCTGCACGTCGTAATGGCCGTAGAACAGCACGTGCGGGGCGCCGGGCTTGGGGCAATGCGCCAGCACGACCGGATGCCCGCCGGTCTCGCGCAGCGAGGCGTCGAAGCCGATCGCCGCGAGGTCTCCCGTCAGCCACTCGGCCGCGCGCCGGCACTCCGCCGCGTAGGCCGGATCGGTCGAGATCGACGGGATCCGCAGGAAGGCGAAGAGCCGCTCCAGCGAGGTGTCGAGGTCGCGGTCGATGTCGGCGAGGATCGGGTCGAGAGCGGGCATGCGGCTCCTCCATCAGGGCCGCGAAGGGGTATCCCAGAGTCTTGCCGGCTTGAACCCCGTCCGGCGCGGGACGGGGGCCGCGGCGCCGCGGCTCCCCTGCGGAACGCGGTCAGCTTGGAATCGTTATGGCTGCGATCCGACGGAACCCGGCCCCGGGGCCGGCCACCAGGGAGTTCCGAGGCGTGAGCGAGAGCGGCACCAGCGCGGACGGCGAGCGGGTCGCCGTCACGCTGACGATCAACGGCGAGGAGCGCCAGCTCCGGGTCGCCCCCTGGACCAGCCTCCTCGACCTGCTGCGCGAGGAGCTCGATCTCACCGGCACCAAGAAGGGCTGCGACCACGGCCAGTGCGGCGCCTGCACCATCATCGTCGACGGGCGGCGGATCAATGCCTGCCTCGCCCTCGCGGTGATGAGGGACGGGGCGTCGGTCACGACGATCGAGGGCCTGTCGTCGGGCGCGCTGCACCCGCTCCAGGCGGCCTTCATCGCGCGCGACGCCTTCCAGTGCGGCTACTGCACGCCCGGCCAGATCATGTCGGCCCTGGCGCTGATCGAGGAGGGAAGGGCCCGCAGCCGCGAGGAGATCCGCGAATACATGAGCGGCAATCTCTGCCGCTGCGGCGCCTACACCAACATCGTGGACGCGATCGAGGACGTGCTCAACGCCCGCGCGGGCGCCGGGCAGGAGGCCGCGGAATGAACCGCTTCGCCTACATGCGCGCCGGCAGCGTGGCCGAGGCGGTGAGCGCCCTCGCCGCCGATCCGGCCGCCCGGATCATCGCCGGGGGCACCAACCTCGTCGACCTGATGAAGTACAATGTCGAGCGGCCCGACCGGCTGATCGACATCACCCGCCTGCCCCTGGCGGAGATCGAGCCGCTCCAGGGGGGCCTGCGCATCGGCGCCCTGGTCCCGAACAGCGCGGTCGCGGAGGATCCGCGCGTCGCGGAGCGCTACCCGCTGCTGGCGAGCGCCATCCTGGCCGGGGCGTCGCCGCAGCTGCGCAACGCCGCCTCGACCGGCGGGAACCTGCTGCAGCGGACGCGCTGCTACTACTTCTACGACGAGGGCACGCCCTGCAATAAGAGGGTGCCCGGCAGCGGCTGCCCGGCGATCAGCGGCGTCAACCGCATCCACGCCATCCTGGGCACCTCCGACCAGTGCATCGCCACGCACCCCTCCGACATGTGCGTGGCGCTGGCCGCCCTCGACGCCGTGGTGCAGGTGGAGGGACGCGGGGGCCGCCGCGCGATCCCCTTCGGCGACCTCCACCGGCTGCCCGGCGACGCGCCCGAGCGCGACACCACCCTCGCGGCCGACGAGATCGTGCTCTCGGTCGACCTGCCGGCCGAGAGCTTCCCGCACCACTATACGTACCTGAAGCTGCGCGACCGCCTCTCCTACGCCTTCGCCCTGGTCTCGGTGGCGGCGGCGCTGGAGCTGGAGGGCGACACGATCCGCTCCGCGCGCCTCGCGCTCGGCGGCGTGGCGCACAAGCCCTGGCGCAACCGGGAGGCGGAGGCGGGCCTGGCGGGCCGGCCCGCGACGCCGGAGAGCTTCCGGGCCGCCGCCGACCTGATCCTCGCCGAGGCGAGGCCCTACAAGCACAACGCGTTCAAGATCGAACTCGCGCGGCGCGCGATCGTGCGCGGCCTCGCGCAGGCCGCCGCCGGCACGCCGCAATCGCAGACCGACAAGCGCATCCGCTGAGGTTCCGCCGCATGGCCACCACCCCCCTCCACGTCGGCGCGGCCCGCAGCCGGGTCGACGGTCCCGCCAAGGTGACGGGCGCGGCCCGCTACGCCGCCGAGTTCAAGGCGGCGGACCTCGCCTACGGGGTGGTGGTGTCGAGCGCGATCACCCGCGGGCGCGTCACCGCCATCGACGCCGCCGCCGCCCTCGCGGTCCCGGGCGTGATCCAGGTCTTCACCCACGAGAACCGGCCGCGCACCGCCTGGCTCGACTACAATTACCGCGATCAGGTCGCCCCGCCCGGCTCGCCCTTCCGGGCCCTGCACGGGCCCGAGATCGTGTTCGGCGGGCAGCCGGTCGCCCTGGTGGTGGCGGAGAGCTTCGAACTCGCCCGCTACGGCGCGTCGCTGATCCGGGTCACCTACGCCGAGGAGGTCCCCCACACCGACCTCGCCGCGGTTCGCGACGCCGCCTACGTCCCGCCCAGGAAGCGCTCCGGGATCAAGCCGCCGCCCGACCCGCGCGGCGATGCCGAGGGCGCCCTCGCGGCCGCCCCGGTCCAGCTGCGCCAGGAGTACAGGCAGGCGATCGAGCACCACAACCCGATGGAGCCCCACGCCACCACAATCGTCTACGAGGGCGACGGCAAGCTCACCATCCACGACAAGATCCAGGGCGTGAACAACACGCAATCCTACGTCTGCAGCGTGTTCAATCTCAAGCCAGACGATGTGCGCGTGATCTCGCCCTATATCGGCGGCGCCTTCGGCTCCGGCCTGCGCCCGCAATACCAGCTGTTCCTGGCGGTCTCGGCCGCTCTCAACCTGAAGCGCTCGGTGCGGGTGGTTCTGAGCCGCGACCAGATGTTCACCCTCGGCTATCGCCCCGAGACGATCCAGAGCGTCGCCCTCGGGGCCGATCGGGACGGGCGGCTGCAGGCGCTGCTGCACGAGGCGGTCGCCGGCACCTCGACCTTCGAGGATTACCAGGAATCGGTCGTCAACTGGTCCGGTCTCCTCTACCATTGCCCCAACGTCAAGCTCGGCTACAAGCTCGCCAAGATCGACACCGCGACGCCGGCCGACATGCGGGCGCCGGGCGCGGCGACCGGCGTCTACGCGCTGGAAGTCGCGATGGACGAACTCGCCGACGCGACCGGGATCGACCCGCTGGACCTGCGGCTGCGCAACTACGCCGAGCGCGACGAGGGCGAGAACAAGGACTTCACCTCGAAGGCCCTGCGGGAGGCCTACGCGCAGGGCGCCGAGCGCTTCGGCTGGAGCCGCCGCGGCCGTGCGCCGCGCTCGATGCGCGAGGGCCGCGAGCTGGTCGGCTGGGGCCTCGCGACCGGGGTCTGGGAAGCCTACCTGATGAAGTCGAGCGCCCGCGCCCGGCTCGCCCTCGACGGCACGCTCGAACTCGCCTGCTCCACGGCCGATCTCGGCACCGGGACCTACACGATCCTGAGCCAGATCGGCGCCGACGCCCTCGGGGTCCCGCTCGACAAGGTCCGCACCCTGCTGGGCGACACGACCTTGCCCGAGGCACCCCTCGCCGGGGGCTCCTGGACGGCGGCCTCGTCGGGCTCCGCGGTGGAGATGGCCTGCCGCGCGGTGGCCGAGCAGCTCCTCGGCTTCGCCCGCCGGATCGACGACTCGCCCCTCGCCAACGCCGACCTCGCCCACGTCACCTTCGCGGACGGCGCGATCCGCCTGGCCTCGGACCCCTCCGCCAGGATCTCGCTCGCCGAAGCGATGCGGGCGGGCGGCGTCGAGAGCGTCGAGGCGACCGAGACCGTGAAGCCGAGCCTCCTCACCGGGCTGCGCTACGCCGCCTACACGCATTCGGCGGTGTTCGCGGAGGTGCGGGTCGACGAGGATCTCGGCGTGGTCCGGGTGACCCGGGTGGTGAGCGCCGTCGCGGCGGGCAGGATCCTGAACCCGAAGACCGCCCGGAGCCAGATCATGGGCGGTGTGGTGATGGGAATCGGCGCGGCCCTGGAGGAGGAGTCGATGCTCGACCACACCCTCGGGCGGTTCATGAACCACAATCTCGGCGAGTACCACGTGCCGGTGAACGCCGACATCCACGACATCGAGGTGATCTTCGTGGAGGAATCCGACGACAAGGTGAGCCCGATCGGCGCCAAGGGCCTGGGCGAGATCGGCATCGTCGGCACGGCCGCCGCGGTGGCGAACGCCGTCTTCCACGCCACCGGCAAGCGCATCCGCGAACTGCCGATCACCCTCGACAAGATCATCGCCTGAGCGGGAGCGGTCCCGGCCTCGCCGCTCAGGCGGCCGGGCCGCGCTCCAGGCGGACCCACTCGCCGTTCGAGAGGCTGCGTCCGGTCAGCGCCTGGATCACGCCCCAGTGGCAGACGACGAGGGTGTGGGCCCAGTCGGGATGGGCGTCCATCTCGGCCAGGAAGGCGGCGGTGCGGGCCTCGAACGCGTCGTGCGGCTCCTCCTCGCCGGGCCACCACACCTCCTCGATCGCCCCGAAATCGAGGTGGGGCCAGGCCGCCGCGAGCGCGGCCGAGCCGGTGCCGATGTCGCAGCTCGCCCCGAAGCGCTCGCGCACCAGCGCGGTGACCGTCACGGGCAGGCGCAGCCGCGCCGCGACCGGCGCCGCGGTCTGCAGGGCCCGCGTGTAGGGCGAGCAGAGGATGCGCCGCACGCCCTCGCCCACCAGGGCCTCGGCGGCCTCCTCGGCCTGCCGGTGGCCGAGTTCCGTCAGCGGCGCGTCCGGGATGCCGGGATCGACCCCGGTCGCCCCGTAATGCAGGTTGAACGCGCTCTGGCCGTGGCGGAGGAGGATCATCGGGACTCCCTCAGGAGGCGGTCGAGGCGGGTCGCGCAGGCCGCGGCGGCGGCCCGCAGGCGCAGGGCCTCGTCGGGCGCGGCCCCGCTCTCGGCCGCGAGCGTGCAGGCGCCGAGCCGGAAGGCGAGGTAGCACAGGGTGTGGAGCCCGAGGAGGTCCGGGTCCGGCGGGCGGATCCCGGCGGCCGCCAGCACCGCGCCGATCCGCTCCGCCGCCGCGGAGGGCAGGTCGAGTTCGACGCGTGCCCCGGCCACGTCCCAGGCGATGTCCTGACAGCCGACGAGGTCGTGGCCCGCGTGGTGGTCGAGGGCGTCCGCCTTGCGCAGGCTCCCGTCCGGCAGGACCAGCCATTCCCAGGGCTGCAGGCGGGCATCGACCCGGACGGGCCGGCGCCGCTCGCCGAGGGCGGCGAGCCGCGCCGCGCCGTAGGGGGAGAAGCCGCGGGCGGCCTCCTCGCCGAGGGCGGCCGCCGCGTTGTGCCGGGCCATGGCGACGAGGTCGGGCAGCGTCGCGCCCTCCTCCGGATCCGCCGGGAAGGCGGCCGCCCGGAAGGCGAGGTAGCGCCCGACCGCCTCCGCGAGGGGCAGCGGGGCGAGGGCGCCGGGCCGCAACGGGCGGGCCTCGGCGAGCCACCGCTCCACCAGGAAGCCGTGAACCAGCCCGGCGACGGGGGGCGTGAAGCCGGCCGCGTGGAGCCTCCGCGCCCGGGCGAGCGCCGCCTCCCCGGTCGGCCCGAGCCCGACGAACTTGACGAGCCAGGTCGCGCCGCCGGCCCGCGCCAGGAACTTGCGCCGCTCCAGCTGGGCGTTGACCGGCGGCCAATCGGCCTCCCGCGCGAAGTGGTGGCGGCGCCAGGCGCCGCCCGAGACCTCCTCCAGCGGCCCGTCGAGGGGCCCGAGCAGGCCGGAGACCCAGCCGGCGAGCCGGTGGGCGGGGTTCTCCGCGTCGAGCAGGAGGCGCTCGAAGGGGACCAGGTGGCGCCGCGCCCGCGCCCAGGCCCGCCGGTGGCGCGGCGCCGCCCGCGGGCCGGGCTCGCCCGGATGGCTCGGGAAGAAGGCGAGGCGCTCCGGCCCGGCCCCCCGCGCCGCGAGCGCGTCGGAGGCGGCGCCGAAGGAGCTGCCCGAGAGGCCCGGCCCCTCGTCCACGATCGCCACCTCCCCCCGGGCGGCCTCGGCGAGGGCCCGCTCGGCCCCGGGGCCGAGGGCGAGGCGCCGGTCGAACGGGTGCCCGACCGGGCGCACCGACAGCGGGGCGCGCGCGCCGAGCGCGGCGGCGACCATCGCGGCGAGGGGCAGGCCGATGCTGCGGATGCCGAGGCAGGTCGTGCCCGGCGTTAGGCCGGAGCCCGCGGCGGCGGCCCCGTAGCCCTCGGGGTAGAGCGCGTAGAAGGCGAAGCCCTCGGCGCGGCGGCCGCTGATCCGCGCCGGCAGCGCCGCTCCCGCGAGGGCGGCGAGCGGGCCGGGCGCGACCGGCGCGCCCGCGCAGCCCGCCCGCCAGGAATGCCACGCCGCCCGCGCCAGGGCCATGAGCAGGGCCGTGGCGAGGTCCTGCGCCCCGGAGGGCGCGTCCTCGCCGCGCGCCGCGAGGTCCGCGTCGGCGATCCCCTGCGCGAGTTCCCCGGCCTCGATCAGGCTCCCGACCAGTATCGCGTGCCGCGCGAGGCCGGGCGGTGCCCCGCTCTGGGCGCGAAGCGCCGCCTCGATCCGCGCGATCCAGGCACCCGGATCCCCCTCCCGCGCGCGATCGCCGAAGACCAGCATTCCGTCCCGTGCCCCCGCCCGCCGCGCCCGGCCCGCTCCCTCATCGCGCGCGCCCGCGCCGGGTTCCCTGCCCGTCCCGGCCGGCCGCCCGGTCGCGCGCCGTCGATCTCCGCCGAGATGAGGTCAGATCTCGCCGCCCGGGCGAACACTTCCCGCCAAGCTGTTCGCTCCGGTGGGCCAGTCGATCGCCGTCCCGGCCGCGCGGCCTTTGCAGTGGAGGCGGTATTCGATCCGGTTCTTCTCGCCTGACCCTGCTGCCGCCCCGCGCCGGAGCGGCGGCGCGCCCTGACGAAACCGGCGCCGCAAGATGCAACCTGAGGTGAGCGGCCGATCGGGCAGCTTCGCGGGGCCGCGCGACCGCCTGGACTGTCGCTGGTCTTTCGGCGAATTGCCGCAGCGGAGCGACATTGCAGGAAGATCGGGACGGCCTCGGTGTCGACATCGTGAGTGAGCCATTCCCCAGCGGATCAGGATGGCAGTCCTCGGCCAAGCTGCGGTTTACCATACCCAAAAAAATCGCCCGATGCTGGAACCGCGCGTTGCAACCCGGGCGAGCTTGGATAAAGTTTTCTTACGAGCAAGCATAAAGTCTGGCGATCGGCTGCGTGCCGCCCGGGGGCCGTCATGAACGAGATGGTGTCGAAGGATCGCTTGGCGGGCGCGCAGCCCCAGTCGACGGACGGTTTGCGACCGAGATTGCAACCCAGAGGGAGCGGGCTGCCGACGAGCGACGTCGGGACCGTGATCCTGCACTGGACGAGCGCCGTCGCCATGACGGCGAGCCTGGTCACGGGCCTCCGGATCTCCGCCGACGCGCTCGACGCCGTCGTGGCGCGCTGGCTCTCCCCGATCCTGCCCCAGGGCGAGGTCTGGACCGTCCACATCTATGCCGGGCTGCTGCTCTTCGGCGTCTCCGTCGCCTACGTCGCCTACATGGCCCGCAGCGGCCTCGCCAACCGCGTCGCGCTGCGCAAGGCGCGGGCGCTGAAGCTCGCCCAGAACGCCCAGCTGCGCTGGATGGGCGCGAACGTGCTCCTGCACTGGCTGCTCTTCGGCCTCGTGATCGTCCTGACGGCGACCGGGATCCTGCTCTATCTCGGCCATGGCGGCCTCGTGGTGACCATCCACGAGGCGGCGGCCTACGGCACCCTCGCCTACACGCTGCTGCACCTCGTCGGCCATTTCGGGTATGGCGGCTGGCGGCAATGGCTGCGGATCTTCCGCCCGGCGGCGCTCGCCCCCAATCCGGCGCAGCGCAGCCGCCGGCCGATGCTGGTCGCCGGGCTGGTCACGGTGCCGGCCGTGGCCGCGGCGGTCGGCCTCGACCTCGTCGACCGCGACACCCTGACCGTCGAGACGGTCGCCCAGGCGCCGACCCTCGACGGCGTGCTCGACGACGCGGCGTGGCGGGCGGCGCGGCCGGTGCGGGTGCGCACCCAGCAGGGTGCCAATCTCGGCGGCACCGGCGAGTCCACGGTCGAGATCCGGGCCGTCCAGGACGGCACCAGGATCTACTTCGCCTTCCGCTGGCAGGATCCGACCCGCTCGATCGCCCGCGTGCCGATGATCAAGGAGGCCGACGGCTGGCACGTGCACGCGAGCCGGGCCGGCGAGGCCGACGTGGTCGACTTCTACGAGGACAAGTTCGCGGCGATCTTCTCCCACTCGGACGGGTTCGGCGCCGGCGGCGTCACCCATCTCGGCCCGCGGCCGCTGCCCGACAAGCCCTCCTCGCTCAACCAGCGCGGCCTGCACTACACGACCGACGGCTCCTACGTGGACATGTGGCAGTGGAAGTCGTCCCGCGGCGGCCTCCTCGGCCACGTCGACGACCAGTACATGGGCCCGCCGCGGGAGCCGACGCCGGACGAGGCCCGGAAGCGCGCCCGCTACCAGGGCGGTTACTGGAACGACCCGGGCTCGACGATCTACAGCTACAATTTCCCGTTCGAGGGTCCGGGGGGCTATGCCGGCCCGGTCAAGCCGAAGCGCCTGCCGGTCGATCCGGCCGCGACCATGGCGGCGCTCGGCCACTTCGACCTCAAGAACCCGGACACGCACCAGGACGAGGGCGCCCGCTGGTGGCTGACCGGCGCGGATTCGAAGCCCTACACCGAGGAGGACGACGCCCGGATCCCGGTCGGGACGGTGATCCCGGGCGTCCTCAACACCGGCACCTACGAGGGCGACCGCGCCGACCTCAGCGGCGGGGCCAAGTGGAAGGACGGGTACTGGACGCTCGAGGTCTCCCGCGCCCTCAGGACCGGCAGCCGCTACGACGTGGATTTCGTGCCGGGCGAGCCGCTCTATCTCTGGGTCGCCGTCTTCGACCACACGCAGACGCGGCACACCCGGCACGTCCGACCGGTCCGCGTCGTCCTGCGCTGATCCCCGCCTTCCGGAGCGCATCCATGGCCTCTTCCTGCTCGCTCGTCGTCAACGGCAAGACCATCCGGGCCGCGCGCGGCGACACGCTCGTGGACGCCGCGATGACGGGCGGGGTCGTGATCCCGCACGATTGCGCCACCGGCCAGTGCGACACCTGCCGGGTGCGGGTCTACGCGGGGGAGGTGGACGAGTCCGGCACCCGCCAGGGCGACACGGTTCTCGCCTGCCAGGCGCGGGTGGCGGGCGACGCGGTGATCGAGTTCGACGCCGTGCCGCCGGTCGCGAAGCGCCGCGGCACCCTCGTCGGCATGGTCGACCTCTCGCACGAGATCGTCGAGGTGACCGTCGCGCTCGCCAAGCCCCTCACCTCCCTGCCGGGGCAGTACGTGTCCTGCGCCTTCGCGGGCTTCCCGGCCCGCGACTACAGCCCGACGCTGCGCAGCGACGGCTCGGGCGAGATCAACGAACTCATCTTCCACATCCGCCGCGTCCCGGACGGCGCCGTCTCGGCGGAGCTCGGCGGGCGGATCCGGCCCGGCCACGACGTGCAGATCCGCGGCCCCTTCGGGAGCGCCTTCCACCGGCTCGGGCCGGGGCGCCTCGTGCTGATCGGCGCCGGCACCGGCTGGGCGCCGATCTGGAGCATCGCTCGCGCGGCGCGCTTCCGCGAGCCCGGCCGCGAGATGATGGTGATCGCCGGCGCCCGCGATCCCCGCAACCTCTACATGGGCGAGGCCCTCGACTGGCTTCGCCGCAGCGGCGTCGAGCGGGTGATCGCCACGGCGAGCGGCGGCGAGCCCGGGCCCGGCCGGCTCGCGGGCCGTCCGACCGCCCACCTGCCGCTGCTGCGCGAGAGCGACGTGGTGCACGTCGCGGGCTCGCCCGGGCTGGTGGCGGCGGTCCGTCTGGTCGCCGCGGGCGTCAACGCGACCTGCTACGCGGATCCCTTCGTCGCCTCCGCGCGCAAGCGCACGATCCGCCACGCGCTGTTCGACCTGCTGTTCGCGCGCCGGCCGAGGGCCGAGCCCGGACGCGCCTTGTCCGTCGCCGCGCCGGCCGAAGCGGCGCGCGGCGCCGCCTGATCCCGACGGTCACGTCTCCGGCCCGGTGGCTCGGCGTCCCGGGCGGTCGGGACGAGTCTCAGCGCGCCACCGGCACGGCGCCGAAGCTGCGGATCACCTCCCGGGCCGCCGGCGCCTGCGTGAAGGCGACGAAGCGGGCGGCGGCGGGCGTCAACTGCCCGCCCATGTGCACGAAGGCGAGTTCGCCCGCGCTCGGATAGCCGGCATCGGTCGGCAGCTTGCCGTCGATGGCGAGCACCTGCGTGCCGACCTCCAGGGAGCGGCTGTAGGGGCCGAAGCCGATCGCGCCCTCGACGGAGCGCACCGTCTCGATCGCCTCCTGGGTGGAGACCGCGGTCTTCGAGCGCTCGGTGATCGCGAGGTCCTTCCAGCCCGGCATGCTGGCGCGCAGGATGCGCAGGGTGCTGTCGGTCTCCTCCCGGCGCACGACGCGGATGCGCAGATCCGCCCCCCCGACCTCCTTCCAGCCGGTGATCCGCCCCGCATAGATGCCCGCGAGCTGCTCGGCGCTGAGCCGCGTCACCCCCGCGCTCGGATGCGCGAAGATCGCCGAGGGCAGCCGCGCCACCGGGGTGTAGACCAGGCCGCGGCCGAGCTCGGCCTCGGTGAGGTGGCGCGCCACCCGCGCCAGGGAGGCCTTGCCCGACCCCACCGCCGTGATGCCGCCGTCCGAGCCGATGCTTGGCGGGACCGTCACGTCGAGCTCCGCATCCGCCTCGCGGGCGCTGGCGCCGAGCGCCCGCATCAGGTCGATCGCGTCGCCGGTCCCGACCACGGTCAGTTCGGCCGCGCCGGCCGGCGCGGCCAGGATCAGCGCTGCGAGCGCCAGGGCGGGACGGGTGGGAAGCGGCATGGCACGCACCGGACGCGGTTCGATCTCGCGCGATCCTGCGGGGCCGATCGTAAACAATGCCTGAGCGTCGCCCCGCCGCCCCCGGGTTTCCTCGGGCCCTCACAGGACATCCGACGGATTGCTTTGCTAAGCGGATCTCGGCGGCGCTCACGCGCCGCGCGAGCGTGTCATACGCTCTCCGGACGTGATCGTCCGGACAGCGGATCAGCGGAACCGGGCGAGCCCGAACGGCGCGAGGTCGACCGGGGAGCGGCCGGTGACGAGGCGCTCGGCCAGGGCGGCCCCGAGCCCGGCCGAGTGCTTGAAGCCGTGGCCCGAACAGGCCGAGACCGCGAGGATGCGGTCGCTCTCCGGATGGTCGTCGATCAGGAAGTCCCGGTCGGGCGTCACCGTATAGAGGCAGGCGGCGGAGGCGACCGCCCCGGGCGCGACCCCGGCGAGGCGCCCGGCGACGTGCGAGGCGTAGAAGGCCTCGGCCTCGGCCGGATCCGCGGCGCGGGCCTCCTCGGCCCGGCTCGGGCGGACGAACTGCTCGGTCCCGAGCTTGACCCGGGCCTCGCCGGGAAGCGGCGGGAAACCGTACAGGAAATCCACCCCGGGGGACGGCGCGATCCAGATGAAGGCCGGCGCGCGCGCCGGGAACGGGGCGCCGGGATCGACCGGAAACCAGTGCAGCACCTGCCTGTTCACGGTGAGGAGCGCGTCGAACGGGGGACCGAGGAGCGGCCCCAGCCACGCGCCCGCCGCCACCACGACGCGGTCGGCCGTGACCGCGCCCGCGTCGGTCTCGACGCGCACGCCGGCCGCCTCCGGCCGCAGCGCCCGCACGGGCGCGTCCGTGCGGATCTCGGCGCCGTGCGCCGCGGCGAGCCGCAACTGCGCGGCGATGCAGCGCTCGGGCGCCACGTAGCCGCCGCCGGGCTCCAGGTAGGCCTGCTCGCCGCCGCGCAGCCCGGCGAAGTGGGGAAAGCGCCGCGCCAGTTCGGCCGCGTCGATCACCTCGTGCGCGATTCCGCCCGCCCGCGCGGCCGCGGCCGAGCGCCCGACGAAGTCCGAGCGGCCGTGGGCGAGAGAGGCGCCGTCGGCCGGGGCGATCAGGACGAGGCCGCAGGCGGTCAGCAGCTTCTCGCCGGTGCGCGCCTCGAGGTCGCGCCAGATGCGGTGGCTCTCCCACACCAGCGGCCGATAGGCCTCGCCCTCGCCGACGCCCTCCCGGGTGATCCGCGTCTCGCCGTGGCTCGATCCCTGGGTGTGGGGCGGGCTGAAGCGGTCGAGGCCGAGGACGCGCACGCCGCGGCGGGCGAGCTGGTACAGGATGGCGGCGCCGACCGCGCCCAGGCCGATCACGGCGACGTCGGTGCGGCGGGAGGTGACGGGCATGGCGGGGCTCGGCCGGGACGGCTCGCGCGGGAGGTCCGGCGCGGCGCGCCGCCCTGATACGCCGGGCGCGGGCGCCCGCCCAGTGCGGCGTCGCGGCCGCGCGCCTCAATCCGGCGGGATCGCGCCCTCCTGGATGTCCGCCTGCGGGTCGGCGGTCTCGCTCTCCTGGTGGGGGAAGTCGGCGAGCGGCCCGAGGGGCTTCACGTCCCTTCGGAAGAGCACGTCGCTCTGCAGGTAGAGGCAGGAGAGCTCCGCGAGCGAGCGCAGGGCGTTCACGTGGGTGCGCTCGTAGCCGTGCGAGGAATCCACCCCGAAGCAGATCAGCGCCGTGCGCAGGTCGTTGCCCGCCTCCAGCGCCGAGGCACTGTCGCTGCGGTAGAAGCGGAACACGTCGCGCTCGTAGCGGATGTCGTTCGCCTCGCAGAGCTCGATGAGGCGGCGGGTGAGGTGGTAGTCGAAGGGCCCGGCCGAATCCGCCATGCTGATCGTCACGCCGGATTCCCGGCTGCCCTGGCCGGGCGCGACGGTGCCGTTGTCGATCGTCACCATCTCGGCGATGTCGCCGTGCAGCACCGAGGAGGCGCCGACCCCGACCTCCTCGGCGATGGTGAACAGCATGTAGGTGGTGACGGTGGGCCTGCGCCCGGCATCCGCCATCGCCTTCATGGCAGCGAACATCACGGCGACGCCCGCCTTGTCGTCGAGGTAGCGGGAGTTGATGTAGCCCCGGGGCGAGATCTCCGGGTTCGGGTCGATGGCGACGAAGTCGCCGACGTTGAATCCGAGCCGGCGCAGATCGTCCCGGCGATACGCGAAGGCGTCGACCCGCAATTCGACGTTGGTCCAATCGACCGGCTGGGTGTCGACCTCCTCGTTGTAGGTGTGGCCCGAGGCCTTGAGGGGCAGGATCGTGCCGCGGTAGCTGCCCCGGTCGGTGAAGATCGTGCAGCGCGCGCCCTCGGCGAAGCGGGCCGACCAGGTCCCGATCGGGACGAGGCCGAGGCGCCCGTTCTCCTGGAGCTGGCGCACCATCGCCCCGAGCGTGTCGAGATGCGCGACCATGGCGCGGGCCGGCCCCGGCCCGGCGCCCCGCAGGGTCGCCCGGATGGCGCCGCGCCGCGTCAGTTCGAAGGGCACGCCGAGGCGCTCCAGCTCGCGCCCGCAGAAATGCACCGCCTGATCGGTGTAGCCGGTCGGGCTCGGGATCTCGATCAGGCGCTTGAGGACGTCGAGCATGTAGTCGATGTCGATCCGCACCCCGGCGGAGTGCGCCGCGAAAGGCCTGTTCACGCGAAGGGCCTCCGGATGCGGGCGGCGGTGATGGTCTGCGGGAAGAGCATGTCGACGAAACGCTCGGCGGTGGGCTGCGGTTCGTGGTTGGCGAGGCCGGGCCGCTCGTTGGCCTCGATGAACCAGTGCTCCGGCCGGCGCACGTCCGGCACCATCAGGTCGAGCCCGACGACCGGGATGTCGATCACGCGGGCGGCCTTCACGGAGGCCGCGACGAGGTCGGGATGGATCTCGTCGGTCACGTCGTGGATGGTGCCGCCCGTGTGCAGGTTGGCGGTGCGGCGCACGAGGAGCGTCTCGCCCGCCTCCGGGACGTCGTCGAGGCGGCGCCCGGCCCGCTCGACGCAGCGCCGCGTCTCGTCGTCGAGGGGAATGCGCGACTCGCCCCCGGTCGCCGCCGCCCGGCGGCGGCTCTGGCGCTCGATCAGCTCGCGCAGGGTGTGGCGCCCGTCGCCGATCACCTGCGCGGGCCGGCGGATCGCCGCCGCCACGACCTTGAAGTCGATCACGATCACCCGCAGGTCGCTGCCCTCGACGAATTCCTCGAGCAGCACCGTGTCGCAGAGCGTGCGCGCCTCCGCGATGGCCGCCTCCATCTCCTCGGGCGTGGTGAGGTTCACGGCGATGCCGCGGCCCTGCTCGCCGCGGGCCGGCTTCACCACCACGGCGCCGTGCCGCTCCAGGAAGGCGCGGCACGCCGCCGCGTCGCCGGCGACCGTCTGGTCGGGGACGCGCAGGTCCGCCCCGGCGAGGAGGCGGCGGGTCAGGGCCTTGTCGTCGCAGATGGTCATCGCGGTGGCCGAGGTCGCCGAGGACAGGCTCTCCCGGCAGACGAAGCTGCGCCCGCCATGGGTCAGGCGGAAGATCGAGGTCGGCTCGTCCACCACCTCGACCGTGATGCCGCGCCGGCGCGCCTCGTTGGTGATGATCTGCGCGTAGGGGTTCAGCGCCGCCTCCGGCGAGGGCCCGATATAGAGCTTCTCGTTGAAGGAGTTCTTCGTCTTGATGGTGAAGGTCGGCAGGCGCGTGAAGCCGAGCTTCTCGTAGAGGGCGATGGCCTGGGCATTGTCGTGCATGACCGACAGGTCCATCAGGGCCCGGCCGCGCTGGCGGAAATGGGCCGCGAGGGCCCGCACCAGGCCCTCGCCGACCCCCGGATGCGGCGTCTGCGGGTCGACGGCGAGCGACCACAGCGAGGAGCCGTCCTCCGGGTCGCCGAAGGCCACCGCGTGGTCGATGCCGGTCGCCGCACCCAGGACGGCGCCGGTCTGGGCATCCTCCGCCACCAAGTGGGTGAGGAGCCCCCCCGGGCGGGGGGGCCAGGCGTGGGCCGGGTCGATCTGGACCATGTGGCGGGCCCGGCAGATCCGGTTGATCTCCTCGATGTCGGCCGGCCCGGCGACCGGCCGCACCCGGAAGCCCCGCGGCGCCTCCGTCTCCGCCGGGAGGTCGCCGAGGTCGAGGCGGAAGGCGTGGGACGGGTCGAGGAAGAGCTCGGTCGGGGCGAGCGCCAGCACCACGTGGGGCTCCGACACGTAGAAGGCGACGTCGCGGTGGCCCGGCTCCTCCTGCAGCAGGCAATCGACCAGGTCGGCGGGATCGCGGAAGGTCTGGCCGAAGATCAGCCGGCCCCAGCCGCAGGAGACGGCGACGTTCTCCGCCCGGGCCGCGGCGGGCTCGGGGCTGGGCGGGTTCGGATCGGGAGAGGCCATGGCGGTCAGATCGCGTGGGTCTGGAGCCAGAATTCGAGCAGCGCGACCTGCCAGAGCTTGGAGCCGCGCAGCGGCGTCATGTGGGCCTCCGGCTCGGCGAGCAGGCGCTCGACGTAGGGCCGGTTGAACAGGCCGCGCTGGCGGGCCACCGGCTCGTTCAGCACGTCGCGCACCAGTTCGAGGAACGGCCCGCGCAGGTATTTCAGGGCCGGGACCGGGAAGTAGCCCTTCGGCCGGTCGATCACCTCGGAGGGCACGACCCGCCGTCCGGCCTCCTTCAGGATGTACTTGCCGCCGTCGCGGATCTTCAGGGATGCGGGGACGCGGCCGGCGAGCTCGACGAGGTCGTGGTCGAGGAAGGGCACCCGAGCCTCCAGGCCCCAGGCCATGGTCATGTTGTCGACGCGCTTCACCGGGTCGTCGACCAGCATGATCTCGGTGTCGATGCGCAGCGCCTTGTCGATCGGGCGCGGTGCGCCGGGGCGGGCGAAATGCGCCGCCACGAAGTCCCGGCTCACGTCGCCGCCGAGGAGGTCGGGCGCCAGCGCCTCCGCCATCTCGGCGTGGTCGCGGTCGAAGAAGACGCGGGCGTAGTCGGCGACCGGGTCGCGCGATTCCATCATCGGCGGGTACCAGTGGTAGCCGCCGAAGATCTCGTCGGCCCCCTGCCCGCTCTGCACGACCTTCACGTGCTTGGAGACTTCCTGGGACAGAAGGTAGAAGCCGATCGCGTCGTGGCTGACCATCGGCTCGGCCATCGCCGCGACGGCCCCGTGCAGGGCCGGCAGGGCGCGGGAGGAATCGATGCGGATGCGGTGGTGATCGGTGGCGAAGCGCTCGGCGATCACGTCCGAGTAGGTGAACTCGTCGCCCGCCTCGCCGCCCACGCTCTCGAAGCCGATCGAGAAGGTCTTGAGCCCGCTCTGGCCGGCCTCGGCCAGGAGCGCCACCACGATCGAGCTGTCGAGGCCGCCCGACAGGAGCACGCCGACCGGCACGTCCGAGACGAGCCGCCGCTCCACGGCCCTGCGCAGGGTCGCCAGCACGGCCTCGCGCCAGTCGTCCTCCGCCATGCCGGCATCCTCGGGCCGCTCGCCGACGGCGGCCTCCCAGTAGGTGCGCTGGCGGCGGGTGCCGTCGGGCTCGATCGTGATCGTCGTCGCGGGCGGGACCTTGCGCACCCCGCGCAGGATGGTGAGCGGGGCCGGCACGACGGCGTGGAAGCTCATGTAGTGGTGCAGGGCCGCCGGATCGATCGTCCGGTCGACGTCGCCCGCCGCCAGGAGCGCCGGCAGGCTCGACGCGAAGCGCAGCCGCCCGCCCGCCTCGGCGTAGTAGAGCGGCTTGATGCCGAGCCGGTCCCGCGCGATCAGGATCCGGCCGCTGTCGCGCTCCCAGAGCACGAAGGCGAACATCCCGTAGAAGCGCTCGACGCAGGCCGGCCCCCAGGCGTGGTAGGCCTTGAGGATGACCTCGGTGTCGCCGTCCGAGAAGAAGACGTAGCCCTTGTCCCGCAAGTCCTGGCGCAGGTCGCGGAAATTGTAGATGCAGCCGTTGAACACCACGGCGAGGCCGAGCTGCGGGTCGACCATCGGCTGCTGCGAGGCCGGGCTCAGGTCGAGGATGCTCAGGCGCCGGTGGCCGAAGGCGACGGCCCCCTGCGAGAAGCTGCCGCCCGCGTCAGGGCCGCGCGGGCGAAGCAGCCCGGCCATGGCCTGGACCGCCGCCGCGTCGGGCGGGGCGCCGTCCAGCCGGATTTCGCCGCAGATCCCGCACATCCGATCCCATCCCGTTCGGTTTCGCCAAGCCCCTCCGCAGCGCGACGTCCCGCGGCGCACCCGAGGGCGGGCTGCCGAGGGACGTGGGATGGGGCGTGCGACCCCAATGCGCGTGGTCGGGCAAGGTTCCCGGGCCGGCCGGCCGGCCCGGCCACGCCGCAGCGACAGGCACCCCCCCGCCATGATTTCGTGAAGGAAACGGATGCGCGCCCGCGCGCGAGCCGCCATACTCGCACCGGCTGCGCGGCGGCCGACTTCAGGTGATGTCCACATGATCGACTTCGTCGGCCGACTGCTCGAGACGGGGAGCCTGTCGCCACATGGCATCTGCCTGCTCTGGCGCCCGGAGCTGATCTGGACCCATGTCGTCGCGGACTTTCTGATTGGTCTGTCCTACCTCTCGATCCCTGTCGCCCTCGGGGTGCTGGTGACGCAGCGGCGCGACGTCGCCTTCGGGTGGATGTTCTGGTGCTTCGCACTCTTCATCCTGGCCTGCGGGACCACGCACCTCCTCGCGATCTGGACCCTGTTCGTGCCCGATTACGGCATCGAGGCGCTGGTGAAGGTGGTGACCGCGGCGGCCTCGGTCGTGACCGCGATCATGCTCTGGCCGCTGCTGCCGCGCCTCCTGGCCCTGCCCTCCCCCTCGGAGCTGCGGACCGTCAACGCGGCGCTGACCCGGCGCATCGCCGAGCACGACGCGGCGCTGGCGGCCCTGCGCGAGGCCGTGGCCGAGCGGGAGAGGGCCGAGGCGATGCTGCGCCAAGCGCAGAGGATGGAGGCGATCGGCCAGCTCACCGGCAGCCTCGCCCACGACTTCAACAACCTCCTCGGGATCATCGTCGGGAGCCTGGAGCGGCTGCAGCGCCTCGTTCCCGAGCGCGGCATCGGCGAGACGACGCTGCAGGGCGCCATGCGGGCGAGCGAGCGGGCGGCCGCCATGGTGCGGGACCTCCTGGCCTTCGCCCGCCAGCAGCCCCTGATCCCGGAGCGGCTCGACATCAACGCGCTGCTGCGCGGGATGACGGACCTCGTCGCGGGCGCCATGCTGCCGGAGGTGCGGCTGGCGACCGAGCTCGAGGACGGGCTCTGGCCGGCCTGCATCGACCGCAACCAGCTCCAGAGCGCCGTTCTCAACCTCGTGGTCAATGCCCGCGACGCCCTCGATGCCGGCGGGACCCTCACCCTCGCGACGCGCAACGTCCCGCGGGCGGACGCCCGAGGGATCCCGTCGCTGGCGGAGCACGACTACGTCCGGATCAGCGTCCGCGACACCGGCCGGGGCATGCCCCCGGAGGTGCTGGAGCGGGCGGTCGAGCCCTTCTTCACGACCAAGCCGCAGGGGCGCGGCACCGGGCTCGGCCTCAGTCAGGTCTTCGGCTTCGTGCGGCAATCGGGCGGGCACCTCGCCCTGCACAGCCGCCCGGGCGAGGGCACCACCGTGGAGATCTACCTCCCGCGCGCGCCGGGCGTGGACGGCGCCCGCGACGCGTCTTCCGGGAACGCGTCCGAGCCGGTAGCATCGCTGCCGGCCGATGCGGGGTTGGCGTGAGATGAGTCGGGGCCGGATCGCGAACGTCCTCGTGGTGGAGGACGAACTCCTCCTCCTCGACCTCGTCACGGCCGAGCTGGAGGATGCGGGCCTGACCGTGATCCAGGCCGGGACCGCCGAGGCGGCCCTCGCGGCCCTCGCCGGCGAGGCGGCGATCGACCTCCTGTTCACGGATATCCGCCTGCCGGGCGCGATGGATGGCTGGCGCCTCGCCGAGGAGGCCGTGCGCCTGCGCCCGGACCTGCGCGTGATCTACGCGACCGGCTTCTCCGGCGCCGCCCCGCGCCTCACCCCCGGCAGCCTTTTCTTCACCAAGCCCTACCGTCCCTCCGCCATCATCGCGGCGATTCGGTCCTTCCAGGACGCGGCCCGGGGCTGAGGCCGGCCCGGGCGCCGCGCTTCCCGGGCGAGTTTGCCTTTAGGACATCTTCCCATCGCTCGGCCTCAGCTGCTATTCGTAGACGAACGACTGTCGAATCGCGTGGCAGCACTTGGGCGCGGCGTTCGAGGGGAGCGCGGCCTGACGCGGGCGATGGGATCGCGCGCCGCTTTCGATCGCGCGCAATCCAAAACGTTGACAAGGCTCGGGCCGATGCGTCAGGTGGCAGCCTCGACGCCAGCCGTGGGGAGCCTGGGGGCTTTGCAAGCGAGGGCCAGCGCAGCGTGGCCGTGGCCAGGTTAGGCGGATTTATGGGTGAGGACCGGAGCGACGCGGGATTCGGGGCGCGGCGCGCGCGCTGGCCGCGCCTGCGCGCCGCCCGCCGCGACCGGCCCGCCTGCGCGGCGTCGGCGGCCTGCGTGGCGGCGTCGCCGGCCGCCGCGTCCGTGCCCGACCTGCCGGCCGGATGGTTCGAGAGCGCGTCGCTCGGCCTCACGGCCTCCCTGGTGGCGCTCGCGGCGACCGCCTCGGTCGTGCTGCGGCGAAAGCGGCGGCGCCTCGCCCAGGACGCCCCGGGCGAGCGCGAGCGGGCTGCGCCCTCGGTGCGCGAGGCCGCGGCGGTGGCGGAGGCGACGCGCGCCGCCGCGCTCCTCGGCAAGACCCTCGACTGCATGGATCAGGGGGTGATCCTGGTCGGGCCGGACCGCACGGTCCAGGTGGCGAACCGGCGGGCGCGGGAGTGGCTCGGCCTCTCGGAGGAGTTCATCGCCGGCCGGCCGAGCTACCGGGAGGTGCGGGCGCGGGCGCGGCTGAGCCCCCACTGGGGCACCCTCGTCTCGGACACCCCCCTCCAGCTCTCCGAGGAGGATCCGGAGGCCACCCACACGATCGCGGAGCGGCGCAACGCCGACGGGACCGTGCTGGAGATCCGCACGGTCCGCACGGAGGATGGCGGCCTCATCCAGACCCTCACCGACATCACCGAGCGCCGCAGCGCGGAGGATCGCTACCGGCTCCTCGCGGAGAACGCCACCGACCTGATCTCGCTGCGGCCGCGGGGCCGCGACGGGCGGGTCTACGTCTCGCCCTCCTCCCGGGCCGTGGTGGGCTGGGAGCCGGAGGAATTCGCGCAGCTGCGGGCCGACCAGCGGCTGCACCCGGACGATCTCGACCGCGTGCGCCGGGAGGTGACGGCGCTGACGCCCGACTCGCCCCGGCGCACGAGCGAGCACCGGCTGCGCCACAAGGCGGGCCACTACGTCTGGGTGGAATCGACGCTCCTGCTCACCAAGCCCGGCACGCCCGAGGAGGCGGTGATCGTGGCCTCGCGGGACGTGACGGCCCGCCGGGCCGCCGACGCGGCCCTGCGCGAGAGCGAGGCGCGCCACCGGCTCCTCGCCGAGCGCACCGGGGACATCATCGCCCGGGCCGACCTCAACGGCGTCCTGCGCTACCTCTCGCCGGCGGTCGAGCGGGTGATCGGCTACCCGGCCGACGAGCTCCTCGGCCGCTCGGCCCTCTCCCACATCCACCCGGACGACCGTCCGATGGTGATGCGGCGCTACAGCGCCCTGGTGGAGGCCGGCCCGGGCGCGCGCGCCAAGTTCGAGTACCGGGTGCGCCACCGGCACGGCCACGACGTCTGGCTCGAGGTGAACCCGACCGTCCTGTACGACGAGGGCGACCTCGCGCCGCTCGGCTTCGTGGACGTCGCCCGCGACGTGACCGCCCGCAAGGCGGTCGACGCGGAACTCGCCGCGGCCCGCGAGCAGGCCGAGGCGGCGCGCATCCAGGCCGAGCACGCGAGCCAGGCCAAGACCGACTTCCTGGCCTCGATGAGCCACGAGATCCGCACGCCGCTGAGCAGCGTGATCGGCTACACCGAGATGCTGCTCGACGACGCGGAGCTGACGCAGAGGCAGCACCTGCAGGCCTCCCGGATCCGCTCGGCCGGCTCGGCCCTGCTCACGGTGGTCGACGACATCCTGGACTTCTCGAAGATCGAGGCGGGGCAGGTCGATCTCGACCTCGTGCCCTTCGCCCTCGACGGCCTGATCGAGAACGCCGTCGCGATCGTGCGCCAGCTCGCCGAGCGCAAGGGGCTGGAGATCCGCGTCGAGCTCGATCCGGCCCTGCCGCGGGCCCTCGTCGGCGACCAGAACCGCCTGCGCCAGATCCTGCTCAACTTCCTCAACAACGCGCTCAAGTTCACCCGCCGCGGGCGGGTCGTGCTGGCGGTCGAGAAGGCCGGCGACGGGGCGGGCGGCTGGCCGATCCGGTTCTCGGTCACCGACACGGGCATCGGCATCGCCCCCGAGCAGCAGGCGCGGCTGTTCAAGCGCTTCAGCCAGGTCGACGGCTCGATCCGGCGGGAATTCGGCGGCACCGGGCTCGGGCTCGCCATCTCCAAGAAGCTGATCGAGCTGATGGGCGGGGCGATCGGCGTGCGCAGCGCCCCCGGCGAGGGCTCGACCTTCTGGTTCGAGGTGCTGCTGCCCGAGGCCGACGAGGCGCCGCCGGCCGCCTGCGCGGCGCCGCCCCCGGCGGTGCGGCCGGCGCGCATCCTCCTCGTCGAGGACCTGATCGTGAACCAGGACCTCGCGCGCGCCGTGCTGGAGAAGGGCGGCCACAGCGTCGACGTGGCCAATGACGGGCTGGAGGCGATCGCGGCCGTCCAGGTCAACCGCTACGACCTCGTGCTGATGGACGTGCAGATGCCGGGCATGGACGGGGTCACCGCCACCCGCCACATCCGGGCGCTGCGCCCGCCCGTCTGCACCATCCCGATCATCGCCATGACGGCCAACGTCCTGCCGAGCCAGGTGGCCGAGTTCCGCGCGGCCGGGATGAACGACCATCTCGGCAAGCCCTTCCGGCGCGAGGAATTGCACGCGGTGATCGAGCGCTGGATCAACGGCGCCCGGCCGGGCCCGTCGCGGGAGGCCCTCGACCGCATCGTCTACGACGACGTGGTCGGCCTGCTCGGCGCCGACCGCCTCGGCTACTTCCTCGACGAGCTCGCCCGCGAGATCCGCGACCGGCTGAGCGACCAGAAGCTCTGCGGCGCCGACCCGGAGCGCCTCGCCCGCGACGCCCACGGCCTGATCGCCTCGGCCGGGACCCTCGGCTTCGCCGAGCTCTCGGGCCTGTGCAAGCGCCTGGAAGTGGCCTGCCAGAGCGGCGCCTTCGAGGACATGCTGGCCGAGGTGCGGGCGGGGCGCGACCGGGCGCTCGGCGAGATCGACCGGCTGCGGCCGGCCGCCTGATCCGGGATCCGCTCGATCGAGCGGATCCCGGATCACGAGCCCGCGCGGCGCCTGAGCGCGGCGCCTGAGCGACGCCGACATCCGCATGGCCGAAGTCGGAGATGGCGAAGCCATCAACCGGATGTCGTAAGATCCGACCGTTCAGGGCGTGCCGGCCGCCGCGCCGCGCAGCCCGTAATCGGCGAAGCGCTCCAGCACCGCGTCGATCTCCGCGCGCGAGAGGATCACCGGACCGCCCTCGAGCTGCAGGCTGTGATGGTACTGCTTGGCGAGCGTCTCCAGCTCGACCGCCCGCCACATCGCCTTCTCCAGGCTCTCGCCGATCGCGATGATGCCGTGGTTGGCGAGCAGGCAGGCGGTGCGGTCCCGGAGGGCCGCCAGCGCCTCCCGCGACAGGGCCTCGGTGCCGTAGAGCGCGTAGCCCGCGCAGCGCACGTCGTGGCCGCCGAAGGCCGCCACCATGTAGTGGCAGGCCGGGATCGACCGGCGGGTGATCGCGATCGCCGTCGCGAAGGTCGGGTGCGCGTGGACCACCGCCCCGGCATCCGGGCGGCTGCGCAGGATGTCCCGGTGGAAGCGCCACTCGGTCGAGGGCTTGAGCGGGCCCTCCCAGACGCTCCCGTCGCCGTCGAGCGGCATCGCGGCGATCATCTCGGGCGTCATCAGGTCGTAGGGCGTGGCGCTCGGGGTGAGCAGCATGCGCGCGCCGTGCCGCGCCGAGATGTTGCCGGCCGTGCCCTGGTTGAGGCCGTTGCGGTTCATCTCGCGGCACAGCGCCACGATCCTCTCCCGCAGGTGTCGCTCGGTCCCGTCCATCCGCACCTCCCCGCCTGCGCGCGCCTTATCACGGGCCGGCGGGCCGGTCATCGGCGGCCGTGACGCCCGGGACACAGCCCCAGCATCTGCCTTGCGCCGGATAGAATTGAGCCAGCTCATCGCCTATCATCCCCGCGGGAAGCCGCCGCGGGCGGGCCAGATGGCGCCGCGTGTCGCAGTGACGTCACAATATAGCTGGCAAAACGGCCCCGTTGCGGGGCGCGGGACGGGCCGGTTCTGCTCGGGCGCGGCCGGAAGCGACGTGACGGATTGAAGTCGTCATGCTTCTGTTAAGGACATCCTCTACCGCTCGGAGCGCCCGAGGGGGGATGCGACGGAATCCGGAACGGTGCGCCCGCCTCGGCGCGGCGCCGTCCCGGCCGAGCGCGCGGCAGCCCCCTTCCATCCGGAGAGCCGAAGCGATGTCCTCCATGCCCCACAGTCACGCCGCGACGGCGGACGCGATGCCCGCGCGGGATCTCGACACCGACGCGGTGGCGAAGGCCTATGGCCGCTGGGCGCCGGTCTACGACCTGGTGTTCGGCCGCGTCTTCGCGCGGGGGCGCAGCCTGTCGATCGAGGCGGCCGAGCGGGTCGGCGGCCGCGTGCTGGAGGTCGGCGTCGGCACCGGCATCTCGCTCCCGGCCTACCGGCGCACGACGCGGCTCTACGGCGTCGACATCTCGGAGCCGATGCTGGAGAAGGCCCGCGAGCGCGTCCGCGGCCTGCGCCTGCAGAACGTCGAGGGGCTCGCGGTCATGGACGCGGAGCATCTCGACTTCCCGGACGGCGCCTTCGACGTGGTGGTGGCGCAGTACGTGGTCACGGCCGTGCCCGACCCGGAGGCCGCCCTCGACGAGTTCGCCCGCGTCGTGCGGCCGGGCGGCGAGATCGTGATCACCACGCGGATCGGGGCCGAGGGCGGCCTGCGCGGGGCGCTGGAGAAGGCCTTCTCGCCGATCGCCAACCGCCTCGGCTGGCGGACCGAGTTCTCGTGGAGCCGCTACGCCCGCTGGGCCGAGGCCCATGGCGGGGTCTCCATCGTGGAGCGCCGCTCCCTGCCGCCGCTCGGCCATTTCTGCCTGATCCGCATCCGGAAGGCGGCCGGCTGAGGCCATTCCCACGCGATCCCGGATCCGGGTTCCGGTTGATCCAGGCGGATCCCGGATCACCAGCCCGCGCGGCGCTTGAGCGAAGCCCAAATCCGCCATCCCGAAGGGATCAAGCGGATCACCAGCCCGCGCGGCGCCTGAGCGAAGCCCAAATCCGCCATCCCGAAGGGATCAAGCGGATCGGGCATGAGAGGAGACAGGTGCGATGACGAGCTTTCTCGAGGCGCTGCGGATCCAGCGCTGGGACGACCACCGCTACTATCACCACAGCCGGATCAACCAGTCGCTGCACCTCGTGAGCGCGGTGAGCTTCCTGGTCGCCTACGCGATGGCGTTCAAGGACCCGGCCATGGCGGCCGTGATCGGCTGGCTGGTTTCGATGCTGTCCCGGCAGGCGGGCCACTTCTTCTTCGAGCCGCACGGCTACGACGAGGTGAACCAGGCCACCCACGAGCACAAGGAGGAGATCAAGGTCGGCTACAAC
Source organism: Methylobacterium sp. 4-46 (assembly GCF_000019365.1). Classification (GTDB taxonomy): domain Bacteria; phylum Pseudomonadota; class Alphaproteobacteria; order Rhizobiales; family Beijerinckiaceae; genus Methylobacterium. Next base: position 2,983,869 of record NC_010511.1, read on the forward strand.
CTGCAGCGCAAGGTCGTGCTGATGGCGGTGTGGGCGTTGTCGCCGCTGCCGCTCTACTACGACCCGACCTTCTTCGGCCTGTTCGCGGAGCCGGAGGGTCCGCTGGACGTGATGCGGCAGGTCGGCCTGATCTGGCTGGCGATCGCGGTCGGCGGCCTGCTGTTCCGGGTGGCGCAGCTCTGCCTGACGCAGAGCGTGCAGACGGGCCTGGTCTGGGCGACCAAGATCCTCACCGACCCGTTCCACGACATCAAACTCTACTACAAGTCGCCGCTCTACCTCCTCCAGGGCGAGCTGATCGACCGCGGCGGCGACGTGGCGCACAAGCCCAACTGATGGCCCGCGGCGGCGCGGCCCCCGCCCTCCGGGCGGGGGCTCGTCGGCTTTCCAGCGACCGTTTCCGCCTCCCGGCCCGGTGAGGACGCGATCGGCGGCGCGCTCAGCGCTGGCCGAAGGCGGCGTCCTTGAACAGTTCCTTGAACTCGCGGGGCTGCGAGCGCCAGTACTGTTTCGGCGCGTGCACGCGGGCGCCGAGTTCGGCCGCGGCGTGCCAGGGCCAGCGCGGATCGTACAGCATGGCGCGGGCGAGCGAGACCGCGTCCGCCCGCCCCTCCTGCAGGATCTGCTCGGCCTGGGCCGGCGTGGTGATCAGGCCGACCGCGATGGTGACGAGGTCGGTCGCCTGCCGGACCCGCTCGGCGAAGGGCACCTGGTAGCCCGGGCCGAGGGCGATCTTCTGCCTGGGCGAGACGCCGCCGGTGGAGACGTGGATCGCCGCGGCGCCGCGCTCCTTCAGCGCCTGCGCGAAGGCGACGGTCTGCTCGACCTCCCAGCCCTGCTCCACCCAATCCGTCGCCGAGACCCGCGCCCAGACCGGCTTGCCCGCCGGCACCGCGTCGCGCACCGCGTCGAACACCTCGAGCGGGAAGCGCATCCGGTTCTCCAGGCTGCCGCCATAGACGTCGGCGCGCTGGTTGGAGAGGGGCGAGAGGAACTGATGCAGCAGGTAGCCGTGCGCGGCGTGGAGTTCGACCGCGTCGATGCCGAGCCGCATGGCCCGCTTGGCGGTGGCGACGAAGTCGTCGCGGATGCGCTTCAGGTCGGCGGCGTCGAGGGCGCGCGGCGCCACCTCGCCCTCCGCGTGCGGGAGCGGAGAGGGCGCCTCGGTGAGCCAGCCGTAGGGATGGTCGGGGGCGATCTGCGCGCCGCCGTCCCAGGGGGCCTGGCTCGACGCCTTGCGGCCCGCATGCGCGAGCTGGATGCAGATCGGCCGCGGCGCGTAATCGCGGATCGCCGCCAGCACGCGGCCGAGCTCGCGCTCGCAGGCATCGTTGTAGAGGCCGAGATCGCCGGAGGTGATGCGCGCCTCGGGCGACACGGCGGTCGCCTCCAGGGTGAGCAGCCCGGCGCCCGACATCGCGAGCTGTCCGAGATGCATCATGTGCCAGTCGCTCGCCTCGCCGTCCCGCGCCGAGTACTGGCACATCGGGGCGATGATGATGCGGTTCTCAAGTTCCAGGCTGTCGAGGCGCAGGGGCTCGAACAGGCGGGGCGCGGTCATGCGGGAGACCTCCGTTGGCGGACCGCGTCTATCTGGACGCGGCGCGCCCGCCCGGAAAGCCCTCCGGGCCTCCCCGCGCATCATCCCCGCGCCGCGGGCATGTCTCAGCCGAGGCCGCGCGCCCGCAGGGTCGCGCCGATCTCGTCCAGGATGGCGGGATCGTCGATGGTCGGCGGGGTGGTCCAGGGCTCGCCGTCGGCGATCTTCTTCATCGTGCCGCGCAGGATCTTGCCCGAGCGGGTCTTGGGCAGCCGCCCGACCGTCAGGGCGAGCTTGAAGGCGGCGACCGGGCCGATGCGCTCGCGCACCAGGGCCACCAGCTCGCCCTCGACCTCGACGGGGGAGCGGGCGACGCCGGATTTCAGCACCACGAAGCCGCAGGGCACCTCGCCCTTCAGGCTGTCGCGGATGCCGATGACCGCGCATTCGGCCACGGCCGGGTGGGAGGCCAGCACCTCCTCCATGCCGCCGGTGGAGAGCCGGTGGCCCGCCACGTTGATGATGTCGTCGGTCCGGCCCATGACGTAGACGTAGCCGTCGCGGTCGAGGAAGCCGGCATCCGAGGTGTTGTAGTAGCCCGGGAAGGTGGCGAGGTAGCTCTCGCGGAAGCGCTCGTCCTGCTGCCAGAGGGTCGGCAGGCAGCCGGGGGGCAGCGGCAGCGCGATCGCGATCGTGCCCATCGTGTCCGGGGGCACCGGCCTGCCGCCCTCGTCGAGCACCTGCACGTCGTAGCCCGGCATGGCGACGGTCGGGCTGCCGTGCTTGACCGGCAGGATGCCGAGGCCGACCGGGTTCGCGGCGATCGGCCAGCCGGTCTCGGTCTGCCACCAATGGTCGACGACCGGCACGGCGAGGATGCGCTCCGCCCAGGCGACGGTGTCCGGATCGGCCCGCTCGCCCGCCAGGAACAGGGTGCGGAAGCCCGACAGGTCGTGCCCGCGCAGCAGGGACGCCTCGGGATCCTCCTTCTTGACCGCGCGCAGCGCCGTCGGCGCGGTGAACAGGGCGACGGCCCCGGTCTCGGCGATGACCCGCCAGAAGGCGCCCGCATCGGGCGTGCCGACCGGCTTGCCCTCGTACAGGACGGTGGTGCAGCCGTGCAGGAGCGGCCCGTAGACGATGTAGGAATGGCCGACGACCCAGCCGACGTCGGAGGCGCACCAATACACCTCGCCGGGCCGGATGCCGTAGAGGTTCGGCATCGACCAGGCGAGCGCCGCGAGGTAGCCGCCCGTGTCGCGCACCACGCCCTTCGGCTTGCCGGTCGTGCCGGACGTGTACAGGATGTAGAGCGGGTCGGTGGCGGCCACCGGCAGGCAGGGCGCCCGCCGCCCGGCGGCGCGGGCTTCGGCGACCGCCGCGGCCCAGTCGCGGTCGCGTCCGGCCGCCAGGGCGGCCTCGGCCTGGGGGCGCTGCAGGATCAGGCAGGCGAGCGGCCTGTGGGCGGAGAGCCGGCAGGCCTCGTCGAGGAGGGGCTTGTAGGCGACGACCCGCCCCGGCTCGATCCCGCAGGAGGCCGCGAGCACAACCTTGGGGGCCGCATCCTCGATGCGGGCGGCCAGTTCCTTGGCGGCGAAGCCCCCGAACACGACCGAGTGGACCGCGCCGAGGCGGGCGCAGGCGAGCATCCCGAACAGCGCCTCGGGCACCATCGGCATGTAGAGCACGACGCGGTCGCCGCGCCCGACGCCGAGATCCTGCAGCACGGCGGCGAGGAAAGCGACCTCGTCCTGCAACTCGGCGTAGGTGATGCGCCGCTTGGTGCCGGTGACGGGGGAATCGTAGAGGATCGCCGCCTGCTCGCCGCGGCCCGCCGCCACGTGGCGGTCGACGGCGTTGTGGCAGGCATTGACCTCGGCGCCGACGAACCAGCGGCCGTAGATCCCGGCCTGCGGGTCGAAGACGCGGTCGGCCGGCCGGTGCCAGTCGATGGCGCCGGCCGCCTCGGCCCAGAACCCGGCGGGATCCGCCTTCCAGGCCCCGTAGACCTCCGCGTAGCGGCTCTGCGTCGTGCTCCCGAGCGGCGCCATGGCCTGCCTCCCTGGTCGGGCCGCGGGGCGCCGGTCCGGCGCCGCGGCTCCTGGTTGGGGTGAGCTTTAAGCGACCCGCCGGCGCCGGTGAATCCGCCGATGCGCCTACGCCTTTGGTGGGACGGCCCGCATCTTGCGATTTTTCTCGCCGCGGCGGCCCGCTACATTGCGCCAGGGGCGCGCGACGCGCCACGGGAGGCATCCGCATGAGTGCCGGGACCATCTACGACCATGGCCTCGACCGGAATCCGGCCAATTTCCAGCCGCTGACGCCCCTCACCTTCCTGGAGCGCGCGGCCACCGTGTTTCCGGACCACGTGGCGGTGGTGCACGGGCCGCTGCGGCATTCCTACGCGAACCTCTACGCGCGCACCCGCCGGCTCGCCTCGGCGCTCGCGGCGCGCGGGATCGGGCGCGGCGACACGGTGGCGGTGATGCTCGCCAACACGCCGGCCATGATCGAGTGCCACTACGGCGTGCCGATGACCGGCGCCGTGCTCAACACCCTCAACACCCGCCTCGACGCGGCGATCATCGCCTTCTGCCTCGATCACGGCGAGGCCAAGGTGCTGATCACCGACCGGGAATTCGCGCGGGTGATCAAGCCGGCGCTGGCGCTCGCCAAGGTCAGGCCGCTCGTCATCGACTACGACGACCCGGAATTCGGCGGCGAGGGCGAGCGCCTGGGCAGCCTGGATTACGAGGCCTTCCTCGCCTCCGGCGACCCCGCCCACGCCTGGTCCCTGCCCGGCGACGAGTGGGACGCGATCTCGCTCAACTACACGTCCGGGACCACGGGCGATCCGAAGGGGGTCGTCTACCATCACCGCGGCGCCTCGCTGCTCGCGGTCGGCAACGTGATCACCACCGGCCTCGGCAAGCACCCGGTCTATCTCTGGACCCTGCCGATGTTTCACTGCAACGGCTGGTGCTTTCCCTGGACCCTGTCGGTGGTGGCGGGCACGCATGTCTGCCTGCGGCAGGTGCGGGCCAAGCCGATGTACGACGCGATCGCCGATCACGGCGTCACGCATCTCTGCGGCGCGCCGATCGTGATGCAGCTCCTGCTGAACGCGCCCGCGGCGGAGCGCCGGGCGCTGCCGCACCGGGTGTCGTTCTTCACCGCCGCCGCCCCCCCGCCCGAGGCGGTCCTGGCCGGCATGGCGGAGGCGGGCTTCGACGTGACCCACCTCTACGGCCTCACCGAGACCTACGGGCCGGCGGTGGTCAACGAGTGGCACGCGGATTGGGACGCGCTGACCAAGCCCGAGCAGGCGGCCCGCAAGGCGCGCCAGGGCGTGCGCTACCCGCCCCTCGAAGCGCTCGACGTGCTCGATCCCGAGACGATGCGGCCGGTGCCGGCGGACGGGCAGAGCCTCGGCGAGGTGATGTTCCGCGGCAACGTGGTGATGCGCGGCTACCTCAAGAACCCGACCGCCACCCAGGCCGCGTTCCGGGGCGGCTGGTTCCACTCGGGCGATCTCGGCGTCAAGCACCCGGACGGCTACATCCAGCTCAAGGACCGCTCGAAGGACATCATCATCTCGGGGGGCGAGAACATCTCGTCGATCGAGGTGGAGGAGGCCTTGTTCAAGCACCCGGCCGTGGCGGCGGCCGCGGTCGTCGCCAAGCCGGACGAGAAATGGGGCGAGACGCCCTGCGCCTTCGTGGAGCTGAAAGGGTCCGAGATGGTCTCGGCCGAGGAGCTGATCGGCTGGTGCCGGCAATCGCTCGCCGGCTACAAAGTGCCCAAGCACGTCGTCTTCACGGAACTCCCGAAGACGTCGACCGGCAAGATCCAGAAATTCGTGCTGCGGGAGATGGCGAAAGCGCTGTGACACGACATCCGACGGGTTGCGTCACCATGCAGATGTCGGCTTCGCTCACGCGCCGCGCAGGCTCGTGATCCGGGATCCGCTGCGATCAAGCGGATCCCGCATCATCCGCTGCCCGGACGTGATCGTCCGGGCAGCGGATGATGCGGCGCGGCCGATGAGGTCCCCCCTCTTCCCGGGCCCGTTCGGCCCCGCATGGCGGGAGCGGGGCGGACGGAGATCCGGAGACAAGGGGGGACTTGGGGGGGACTTGGGAGGGGGACTTGGGACAGGCCGGGCCTTGAGAAACCGTGCCGCCGGCGGCCTTCGATCGCTCTGCGGAACCGGTGCGCAGAGAATCGTGCGAGGGGCCGGCGCGGCGGCCGCGCGACCGCGGCGCGGCGTGTCGATGGAGTGTCGTGGGGGATGGCTCGCCTGGACCGCGAGCGCCTCGTCCGAACCGGGACGGTGTCGGGATCCTCACCGCACCGACCGCCACGCGGTCGCCGGGACTTCCGTTCCGTTCGAACGGGGCCGCCCGAGGTCTGGCGGCGCGGAGCCTAGTGCACCACGCGCGCCGCGCTGGTGCGAAGTCGGTTGATCTCGTCCTTGAGGTGCAGCTTGCGTCGCTTGAGCTCGACCACCCGGAGGTCGTCGGTCGAGGGATGGGAGATCGCGTCCTGGATTTCGCGCTCGAGCGCCTCGTGCTTGCGCTCGAGTTCGGACAGATGCGTCTGCAGCGACATCGGCTGAGTCCTCCTGTCATGGTTGCGACATAAGCAGATTGCCACAGGCCGGGGCGCCTGTCGAAGGCATTCGTCGCTGCACTGCACGGTGACGCCGCGGCGACGACAGGACGACACTCGCGGCAGCACGGCGGTTCAGCGTTGCCCGCCATCCCGGAAGCGTTGCCGTTGCGGCGTTTCGACGATGCCGCCGGGGCGCGCCGGGCGAGGATTCCGCTACGACACGACGCAGGGAGAACGGGCCGGACGCCCGCGCGGCGGGGCCAGCCCCCCAACCTCCGCCTTGCTGGAATCGGCGGCCTGGCGCATCCTCCGCGCAGGGCGTCGGGATGGACGATATGGCGTTCGAGTTGAGTGCGGAATCGGCGGCCGAGTACGAGGCGGAGCTGGCGCGCCTGCGCGAGGAGCACCGCGACCTCGACGACGCGATCGAGGCGCTGATGCAGCTCGCGAGCGGGGACCGGCTGCAGGTCCAGCGGCTCAAGAAGCGCAAGCTCGCCCTGCGGGACCGGATCAGCTTCCTGGAGGACCAGCTCACCCCGGACATCATCGCCTGAGGGCGGCCGGCCCGACCATCGTGCGGTTGCGGCGCGCCGCCCGGGCCGCTAGTGCGGGGAGAGGGCCCGGCATCGCGGGGCGGTTCCGTTCCGGGATCCGAACCATCGGTTCGGCACCCGGATCCTCGACCCGCGCGGCGCCCGAGCGAAGCCGATTTCCGCATTGCGGGGCAATCGACCGGAAATCGTACGGGAGGGCGTGAGAGCATGGCGGCATCGCCCGCGGTCGCGGTCATCATGGGCAGCCAGTCGGACTGGGCCACGATGCGGCACGCCGCCGAGACCCTCGACGCCCTCGGGATCGCCTACGACGCCCGCATCGTCTCCGCGCATCGCACGCCCGAGCGCATGGTCGCCTTCGCCAAGGGCGCCAGGGCGGCGGGATTCCAGGTGGTGATCGCGGGGGCGGGCGGCGCGGCGCACCTGCCCGGCATGGTGGCGTCGCTGACGCCGCTGCCGGTCCTCGGCGTGCCCGTGGAGTCCAAGGCGCTCTCGGGCCAGGACAGCCTGCTGTCGATCGTGCAGATGCCGGCCGGCATCCCGGTCGGCACGCTCGCGATCGGCCGGGCCGGCGCCGTCAACGCCGCGCTCCTCGCGGCCGCCATCCTCGCCCTCTCGGATCCCGACCTCGCCGCCCGGCTCGACGCGTGGCGCGCCCGCCAGAGCGGGGCGGTGGCCGAGCGCCCGGATTCCTCCGCCCCGTGAGTGCCGAGACCAGCGACCCGCCCATGACTCAGCCCACCCCGCTCGCCCCCGGCCGCACCGTCGGCATCGTCGGCGGCGGCCAGCTCGGCCGCATGATCGCGCTCGCCGCGGCGGCCTACGGCCTCAAGGTCCACGTCTACGCGCCGGACGACGACAGCCCGGCCTTCGACGTCGCCGCCGCCCGCACGGTGGCGGCCTACGAGGACGAGGCGGCCCTCGCCGCCTTCGCGGCGGCAGTCGACGTCGTCACCTACGAGTTCGAGAACGTCCCGCGCCGGACCGCCGAGATCCTGTCCGCCGCCAAGCCCCTGCACCCGAGCGCCGCGGCGCTCGCCACCACCCAGGACCGGCTGGCGGAGAAGAGCTTCGTGGCGGGGCTGGGCATCCCCACCGCCCCGTTCCGGGCCGTCGACGACGCGGCGGGCCTCGCCGAGGCGGTGGCCGCGCTCGGGCTGCCCGCCGTGCTCAAGACCCGCCGCTTCGGCTACGACGGCAAGGGTCAGCGCATGCTGCGCCCGGATGCGCCGCTCGACGCCGAGGCGGTGATGGCGTCGCTCGGCCACCAGCCCTGCATCCTGGAGGGCTTCGTGCCCTTCGAGAGCGAGGTCTCGGTGGTGGCGGCCCGGGCCGGGGACGGCACCTTCTCGGCCTACGATCCCTGCGGCAACGAGCACCGCGACCACATCCTCGACCGCACCCTGGTGCCGGCGCCCGGGATGGACCCGGAGAGCTGCGAGGAGGCGCTCGGCATCGCCCGCCGGATCGCCGAGGCGCTCGGCTACGTCGGCGTGCTCGCGGTCGAGATGTTCCTGGTCCGGGGCGGCGACGGCCGCGCCCACGTCGTCGTCAACGAGATCGCCCCGCGGGTGCACAATTCCGGGCACTGGACCATCGAGGGCGCGCTGACCTCGCAATTCGCCCAGCACGTGCGGGCGATCTGCGGCTGGCCCCTCGGCGCCACCGGGCGGGTCGGCGGCGCCGCCGTCGAGATGCGCAACCTGGTCGGGCCGGCGGTCGAGGCGTGGCGCCAGATCCTCGCCGAGCCCGGCAGCCACCTCCACCTCTACGGCAAGGGCAAGGCCCGCCCCGGCCGCAAGATGGGCCACGTGACGCGCCTGCTGCCGCCGGCCTGACGGCGGCAGCAGGCGCGCCGCCTCAATCCGCGATCGCGGCGTAGACCAGCTGCTTGAACGCGCGCCGGTAGAAGGCCCGGCTCGGGCCCGGCGCCTGGGTCATGATCACCACCGCGAGATCCTCCCTGGGATCGACCCAGAAGAAGGTGCCGGCGTAGCCCGCCCATATGAACTCCCCGGCCGAGCCCGGCACCCCGGCGATCCCCGCCTCCTTGCGCACCATGAAGCCGAGCCCGAACGTGTAGCCGGGCACGCCCATCAGCAGGTCGCCCGGCGTGGCGACGGGCCGGATGCGCTCGCCGAGATGGTCGGAGGTCATCAGCTCGACGCTCTTGCGGCTGAGGATCCGCGTGCCGGCGAGGCGGCCGCCGTCGAGCATGGCCTGCGCGAAGCGCAGGTAATCCGCCGCCGTGCCGTAGCCGCCGGCCCCGCCCGAATCGTTCCGCGGCACCGCGCCGTCGATGAGCCGGTTGGGCGCCCCGGTGGCCGGGTCGGTGGCGAGCGGCAGCGCGATCCGGCCCGCCTTCTCGGGCGGGACCGAGAAGCCGGTCTCGGTCATGCCGAGGGGCCGGAACAGGCGCTCCTCCAGGAAGGCGCCGAGCCGCTTGCCGGAGACCTTCTCGATCACGCGGCCGAGCACGTCGACCGCGAGGCTGTACTGCCAGACCGTGCCGGGCTGGTAGGCGAGCGGGGCGGCGGCGATGCGGCTCGTGAATTCCTCGGGCGTGAGGTCGGTGGTGTTGTAGTCGAAATCCGGCTTGTACAGGCCGGCTTTGACGTAGGCGGCCTTGACCAGCGGGTTGGTGGTGATCTCCCCGTAGGCGAGCCCGGCCGTGTGGCGCAGCAGATCCTGCACGGTCGGCGCGCGCTCGGCCGGCACGAGGTCGTAGGCCACCTCGCCGAGGGCGTTCGGCTTCTGGACCGCGACCTTCAGGTCCTTGAAGTCCGGCAGGTGCTTGGCGACCGGGTCGGTCAGCTGGAGCGCCCCGTCCTCCACCAGCATCATCGCCCCGACCGAGACCAGCGGCTTCGTCATCGAGTAGATGCGGAAGATCGCGTCCTTGGCGAGGGGCTCCCCGGCCGGCCGGTCGCGGAAGCCGAAACTCTCCGCGAAGGCAAGGCGCCCGTGCCGGGCGATCATCACGACCGCGCCCGGGAGCCGGCCGGCCGCGACCTCGGCCTCGATCACCCGCCCGATTCCCTTCAGGCGCTCCGAGGAGAGCCCGACCTCCTCCGGACTGGCCGGCGCGAGGACGTCTCCGCCGCGCCGCGCCGCGGGGGCCTCGGCCAGGACGGGCCCGGCGAATCCCAGCAGCAGGGCCGTCATCCCGGCCAGCATCGTCCGCCGCAGGCCCCCGCGGGGCCCGCGCTCCGTCTCCCTCATCGCATCCTCCCTCGTCCGCGGGCCTCTGTCGGACCCGGGTGCAGCACTCTAAGCGCAAACGCCCCCAGGATGCTGACGCATCGGGGCGTTGACCATCCCGGATTGTCGACACCAAGCCAAAGGCTTGGCGAGACGGCTTGGCGGGACGGCTTGGCGAAAAGGCTTGGCGACGATCCGAGAACGGAACCAGCGGTCACGAGAAATCACCGCCGGGATAAGCGCAAACGCCCGACGGGATTCCGCTCAGAGTCGCGATCCCGCGTCACTTCCGCCGCCGAAGCGGTCATCGCTTCGGCGAAGGATATGGCGAGGCCGTCCCGGCGAGGCGCGGGCGGCAGCCGCGCGCCGCCTGCGGCGCCGGCGCCACAGAGGGCGCCTCCCCGCACCGTCCGGCCCGGCGCACCCGGCCGCAGCCACACCTTCGCCACATCGGCCCTGTGAAGCGGGGCCACGCGGACGCTTAAGGCGGCATTCACCGCGATCCCCGACGGTCCATTCCGGACGGGATCACGCGGGTGCCGCGATCCGATGGGGTGACAGACCGCGCGGCCAGGGCTTGCGCCGCCGCTGGGGGACGAGGGGATGAAGGCTGTGATCGTGCTGCGCCGGACGAAGCCGGCGGCCGTGCTCGGAGCGACCGCCCTCGCGGCGTTGCAGCTCGCCGGCTGCGACACCGTCAGCCGCGCCACCGCGACGCGGCAATTCGCCGTGCTGGAGACCGACAAGACCGGCGCGGCCGACGTGAACATCGCCTCGCTCACGGACGTGATCCAGCGCAACCCGAGCGATCCGGCCGCCTACAACACCCGCGGCGCCGCCTATGCCCGGGCGGGCAATTACGGCGAGGCGATCGCGGACTTCACCAAGGCGGTGCAGCTCGATCCGAATTCCGCCTCGGCCTACAGCAACCGGGCGCTGGCCTACCGTCAGTCGGGCCGCAACGACGCCGCGCTGCAGGACTTCACGCGCGCCCTCACGGCCGATCCGAACTACAGCGCGGCCTATATCGGGCGGGCGAACCTGCAGCGGGCGATGGGCAATTACGAGGCGGCCTACTCGGACCTGAGCCAGGCGATCCGCCTCACGCCCGAATCGGCGGAGGCCTACCACGCCCGCGGCCTGGTGCGGCAGGCGCAGGGCCAGCACCGGGCGGCGATCGGCGATTTCGACGCCGCGATCGACCGCAACCCCTTCGTGAGCGCCCCCTACGCGGCCCGCGGCCAGAGCCTGATCGCCACGAACCAGTACGACAAGGCGATCGAGGACTTCAACGCGGCCCTGAACGTGAACAACAAGGACGCGGATTCCTGGGCCTATCGCGGCGTCGCCTACGAGAAGTCGGGCCGTCGCCAGGAGGCGATGGAGAGCTACCAGCGCGCCACGGCGATCGACCAGAACAACGCGGTCGCCCGCCAGGGGCTCGGGCGTGTGCAGGGCGGGATGGCCTCGCTGTTCCGGTGAACCGTCGCGCGCCGCTCCGGCCCGATCCGTGCGGCGCGCGCCGCGTCCCCGATGCGGATGTGGCGGCCGCCGCAGCGCGCCCGACATGCTGCGCCGAAAGCCCCGGCCGCTCACCGCCTCATCCGCCATCCGGTTGATGGCTTCGCCATCTCCCATGTCGGCCATGCGGATGTCGTCTTCGCTCAGGCGCCGCGCTCAGGCGCGTGATCCGGGAGCCGCTCCGATCAAGCGGATCCCGGATCACAGGATCTTCCGGTACTGGATGAAGCCCGAGCGGTCCGCCAGCGTGTCGTAGAGCGCGCGGGCCGTGATGTTGCCCTCCTGGGTCAGCCAGTAGACCCGGCTCGCCCCCGCCTCCCGCGCCTTCTCGTAGACGGCCTCGATCAGCGCGCGCCCGGCTCCGCGGCCGCGGGCCGCCTCCGCCGTGAACAGGTCCTGCAGGTAGCAGTAGGGTCCCACCGTCCAGGTCGAGCGGTGGAAGATGTAGTGCACGAGGCCGATCACCGCCCCGTCCGCCTCCGCCACCAGCCCGTGCATCGGCTCGGACGGATCGTGCAGGCGCGCCCAGGTCGTGTCGCAGACCTCGGGCGCGACGCTCCCGCCGTAGAAGCGCAGGTAGCCCTGCCAGAGGGGCTCCCAGACGGCCCGCTCGTCGGGCCGCAACGGCCGAACCAGAGGAGCCGTCATCGCGCCTCCTACTTCAGGTGGAACTTGGTGAAGTCGCGGTGCTCCGCCTGGATGCGGCGCACCGTGCCCGTGTGGGATCGATAGACGATCGTGTCGGTCTGCACCACCTCCCGCCCGAAGCGGACGCCCTTGACCAGGGCGCCGTCGGTCACGCCGGTGAGCGCCACCACCACGTCGCCGCGGGCGAGATCCTCCAGGTCGTAGCGGCGGTTGGGATCCTGCACGCCCATCTTGGCGGCGCGGTCCCGCTTCTCCTGGGTGTCGAGGATCAGCCGCCCCTGCATCTGGCCGCCGATGCAGCGCAGGGCGCCGGCCGCCAGCACGCCCTCGGGGGCCGCGCCGATGCCGAGATAGATGTCGATCCCGGTCTCCTCCGGCATGGTCGTGAAGATCACGCCGGCCACGTCACCGTCCGAGATCAGGCGCACGCCGGCGCCCGTCCGGCGGATCGCCGCGATCAGGTCGGTGTGGCGCGGCCGGTCGAGGACGAGGGCGGTGATCTCCGAGGGCGGGACCCCCTTGGCCTTGGCGAGCGCCTGGATGTTGTCCTCGGGGCTCGCGTCGAGGTCGACCACGCCGCGCGGATAGCCGGGGCCGACCGCGATCTTGTGCATGTAGACGTCCGGCGCGGCCAGCAGCGTGCCGCCCTCCGCCATCGCCATCACGGCGACCGAGCCCGGCATGTCCTTGGCGCAGAGCGTGGTGCCCTCGAGGGGATCGACCGCGATGTCGACCTTCGGCCCCTGGCCGTTGCCGAGGGTCTCGCCGATGAACAGCATCGGGGCCTCGTCGCGCTCGCCCTCGCCGATCACCACCGTGCCGGCGATCGGCAGGCGGTTCAGCTCGCGCCGCATCGCGTCGACGGCGGCTTGGTCGGCGGCCTTCTCGTTGCCCTGGCCGCGCAGGCGGGCGGCGGCGACGGCCGCGCGCTCCGTCACGCGCACCAGTTCGAGGGTGAGGATGCGCTCGATGATCGGGCTCGGGGCGGCCTTGGTGGCGTCCGACATGCGGTCAGGTTCCTCGTCAAACTCTGTCAGGGCGGCGCGGGCCGTCAGTCCCGCTCGATCCGGATGACCTGCGGCGGCTCCGAGAGGAAGCCGTCCGCCGCCATCGCGTCGAGGCTGGCGCGGATCGCCGCCTCCGTCGCCGCGTAGGTGATGAGCACGAGCGGCACCGGCATGCCCGATCGCCCGTGCGGGTCCTGGGCGGCCGCGTTCTCGGAGCGGCGCTGCAGGATGCTCTCCAGCGAGATCTCGCGCTCGGCCATCCGGGCCGCCACGCCCGCCGCCACGCCCGGCCGGTCGTGCACGGTCAGGCGGATGTAGTAGCCGCCCTCGTGGCGCTGCATCTCGGCCCGGGGCGGGCGCACCAGCGAGCCGGCCGGGCGCCCGAAGGCCGGGACGATCCGGCCGGCGGCCACGTCGGCGATGTCGGCGACCACCGCCGAGGCGGTGGCGTCGCCCCCGGCGCCGGGACCGATCAGCGTCAATTCGCGCAGCGCGTCCGTGTCGATCGTGACGGCGTTCGTCACGCCCATCACCTGCGCGATCGCCGAGGAGCGCGGCACCATGGTCGGGTGCACGCGCTGCTCGATGCCGGCCGGCGTCGCCTCGGCCACGCCCAGGAGCTTGATCCGGTAGCCGAGTTCCTCGGCCATGCGCAGGTCGAGGGGCGTGATCGCCGAGATGCCCTCGACCGAGATGCCCTCCGCGTCGATCTCGCTGCCGAAGGCGAGGCTGGTGAGCACGGCGAGCTTGTGGGCGGTGTCGAAGCCCTCGACGTCGAAGGTCGGGTCGGCCTCCGCGTAGCCGAGGGCCTGCGCGTCCTTCAGGCAGGCCTCGAAGGTCAGGCCCTCCAGCTCCATCCGGCTCAGGATGTAGTTGCAGGTGCCGTTCAGGATCCCGTAGACCCGCGAGATCGCGTTGCCGGACAGCGCCTCGCGCAGGGTCTTGACCACCGGGATGCCGCCGGCCGCCGAGGCCTCGAAGGCCAGCGCCGCGCCCGCCCGCTCGGCCGCCCGGGCGAGATCCGCGCCGTGGCGGGCGAGGAGCGCCTTGTTGGCGGTCACCACGTGCTTGCCGGCGGCGAGCGCCGCCTCGACGGTGGCGCGGGCCGCGCCCTCCGCCCCGCCGATCAGCTCGACCACGCAATCGACCTCGCCCGAGCGGGCGAGGGCCACGGGATCGTCGAACCACGCCACCTCCGCCAGGGAAAGGCCGCGGTCGCGGCCGCGGTCGCGGGCCGAGACGGCCGTCACGGTGATCGGGCGCCCGGACGCGGCCGTCAGCACCGCGGCGCGGCGCTCCAGCATGCGCATGACGGCGGCGCCCACCGTGCCGAGGCCGGCGACGCCGAGGCGGAGGCTCTGAGTCATGCGCGCATCCAACGACCTTCGCGGCGCCCGAAGCGCGGCCTCAGGCAGACGCGGACCTTCTGCAACGATTTCCGGGCCCGTGCAAGGAAGCGCGGGCCGGCCTTTCCCGAGCGGACGGGATCAGCCCGGCGGCTCGCGCCCTGCTTGCGCGAGCAGCGTCACGAGTCCGGCGAGCAGGGCCGCATTCATCACGTGCCACAACCAGTGGATGCCGATCGGGATCGCCCCGCAGAGCGGCGCGTCGAGGGTGCGGGCGGCGAGCGAGGCGAGGAACAGGCCGGAGAGGCCGAGCATCGCCGATCCGGCCTGGACGCGGGCGGGCCGCGCCGAGGCGCGCAGGGCGGCGCCGACGCCCAGCAGGGCGAGCAGGGCGGGCAGGTAGGCGAGCGAGCCGTTCGTCGCCGCCGCGAGCCCGCGGCCGGCGAGCGCCGAGAGGCCCGGCTCGAAGCCTAATCCCGCCGCCGCGAAGGCGAGGGTCGCGAGCGCGCTCCGTCCCGCGCCGAGGCCGAGCAGCCGGTGCAGGGCGAGGAAGAAATAGGCGTGGATGAAGATTGCGATCGGCAGCACGTCGGCGAGTTCGGCCCAGCGCACCGCGAGCGTGTGGAACAGGAAGCTGCCGATCCCGATCACGCCGATCAGCGCGGCGAGCGCCAGCGAGGCGGCGTTGCGGGGCCGGCGCCCGGCCCGGGCGAGGAGCAGCAGGCACGCCGCCAGGAAGGCCGCGTTCGAGACCGCGTTCAGCGGCTCGGCCCAGAACCCCGCATCCCCGCGCTCGCAATAGGCGCGAACCGGCTCCCACCATCCCATCGGCCAAGCCCCCCTCGCCCCGCCTCTCCTTGCAAAGGCTCGGCGAAACCCCGATGACGGGCGCCGCCCTCCTCGCGCGCGACGCGGGCACGGCCCTCCTCGGCGGAAGCGGGTTGCGATGCGGATCACCACCTGGAACGTCAACTCGATCAGGCAGCGCCTCGGCCACCTGCTCGCCTTCCTGGAGGAGGCCAAGCCCGACGTGGTCTGCCTCCAGGAGCTGAAATGCGTCGACGAGAGCTTCCCGCGCACCGAGATCGAGGAGGCGGGCTACGTGGTGGCGACCCACGGCCAGAAGGCGTTCAACGGCGTCGCCCTGCTGGCGCGCCAGCCCCTGCCCCTGCGCGAGCTGCGCCGCGGCCTGCCGGGCGATCCCGAGGACGCCCAGGCCCGCTACATCGAGGCCCTGATCCCGACGCCGGCGGCGAACCTGCGGGTCGCCTCGATCTACCTGCCGAACGGCAACCCGGTCGGGACGCCGAAATTCGACGACAAGCTCGCCTTCCTGCGCCGCCTCACCGCCCACGCGCGCCAGCTTCGGGAGCGGGAGGAGGTGCTGGTGCTGGCCGGCGACTACAACGTGATCCCGGAGCCGGTCGACGTGGCCGATCCCGCGGCCTGGCTCGGCGACGCGCTGTTCCGGCCCGAGAGCCGCGCGGCCTTCCGGGCGCTCCTCAACGAGGGCTTCGCCGACGCCCTGCGGGCCTGCGACGAGCGGCCCGGCCTCTACACCTTCTGGGACTACCAGGCCGGCGCGTGGCCGCGGAATCTCGGCATCCGCATCGACCACCTGCTGCTGTCGCCCCAGGCCCTCGACCGGCTGGTCTCCGCCTCGGTGCAGAAGCACCTGCGCGGCCTGGAGAAGCCCTCGGACCACGTGCCGGTGACCGTCGAACTCGATCTCGACCGACCGGCCGCTGCCTATTTCTGAAGCAATCCGCTCCGCCGCATCCTTGCCTGCACGTCTATGCGACGCATTCGCGCCGGCCCTGATCCGAGGGCCGATTGATCGCGGCTTTCCTGCCTTCGGTTTAGTCGCCTCGACGACGGCCTCCCGGCCGCGCCCCGGCGGACGATGGCAGGCCTCTTGCTAAGCCCCCGGCGCCAACAGAAGCGCGAGGTGTTCCGTGAGGCCATGGTCTTTCCGCAGCCCGATCCTGGGTCTCGTTCTCGCTGCCGTCCTGGCCCTGCCGGCCGCGGCGCAGGGCGTGCTCCGCATCGGGATGACCGCCTCCGACATCCCGCTGACCACCGGCCAGGCGGACAATGGCGGCGAGGGCATGCGCTTCATGGGCTACACGGCCTATGACGCGCTCATCAACTGGGACCTCGGCAGTGCCGACAAGGCCTCCGAACTGACCCCGGGCCTCGCCACCGCCTGGAAAACCGACCCCGACGACACGCGCAAGTGGATCTTCACCCTGCGCGAGGGCGTGACCTTCCACGACGGCTCGCCCTTCGACGCCGACGCGGTGGTCTGGAACCTCGACAAGCTCCTCAAGAACGACAGCCCGCAATTCGACCCGCGCCAATCGGCGCAGGGGCGCACCCGCATCCCGAGCGTGGCGAGCTACCGGGCCGTCGACCCCAAGACGGTCGAGATCGTCACCAAGACCCCGGACGCCACCTTCCCGTTCCAGATCGCCTGGATCCTGATGTCCTCGCCGGCGAACTGGGAGAAGCAGGGCCGCAGCTGGGACGCGGTCGCGAAGGCGCCCTCCGGCACCGGCCCGTGGAAGATCACCACCTTCGTGCCCCGGGAGCGGGCGGAGCTCACCCCGAACAAGGCGTACTGGGACAAGGCGCGGGTGCCCAAGCTCGACAAGCTGGTGCTGATCCCCCTGCCCGAGGCCAATGCCCGCGTGGCGGCCCTGCGCTCGGGCCAGGTCGACTGGATCGAGGCGCCGGCCCCGGACGCGCTCGCGTCGCTCAAGGCGGCGGGCTTCCGGATCGTCACGAACCTCTACCCGCACAATTGGACGTGGCACCTGTCGCGGGTCGAGGGCTCGCCCTGGAACGACATCCGGGTCCGCAAGGCGGCGAACCTCGCGGTCGACCGCGAGGGGCTCAAGGAGTTCCTGGGCGGCCTCGCGGTGCCGGCCGAGGGCTTCATGACCCCGGGCCATCCCTGGTTCGGCACGCCGGCCTTCAAGGTGAAGTACGACCCCGAACAGGCCAAGGTGCTCCTGAAGGAGGCCGGCTACGGCCCGAACAAGCCGGTCACCACCAAGATCCTGATCTCGGCCTCCGGCTCGGGTCAGATGCAGCCTCTGCCGATGAACGAGTTCATCCAGCAGAACCTCGCCGAGGTCGGCATCAAGGTCGATTTCGAGGTCGTGGAATGGAACACGCTCATCAACATCTGGCGCGCCGGCGCCAAGAGCGAGAGCGCGCGGGGCGCCACCGGCATGAACTACTCCTACCTGATCCAGGATCCGTTCACCGCCTTCATCCGCCACGCCCAGTGCAACCTGGCGCCCCCGAACGGCACCAACTGGGGCTCCTACTGCGACCCTGAGATGGACAAGCTGTTCGATCAGGTTCGCACCACCTTCGATCCGGCGGCGCAGACCGCCGTGCTGCGGAAGATCCACGAGAAATTCGTCGACGACGCGCTCTTCCTGATGGTGACGCACGACGTGAACCCGCGGGCGATGAGCCCGAAGGTGAAGGGCTTCGTCCAGGCGCAGAGCTGGTTCCAGAACTTCTCGTCGATCTCGATGGACAAGTGACCCGGCCCGCGCGGCAGGCGTCGACCCGGCCCGCGCGGCGGGCCGGGCCGCCATCGGGGAACGCCGCCGTCCGGAAAGCCGGTCCCGCGCCCGCGCCGCGCGCTCCGGGCGCCGGCCGCCACTCACGGAGGCCCGAAGCCCCATGCTCTCCTTCGTCCTGAAGCGCGTCGCCTACGCGGCGCCGGTCGCCCTCGGGGTGAGCCTCGTCTGCTTCCTCCTCGTGCACCTCGCCCCGGGCGATCCGCTGAGCGCGATCCTGCCCGTCGACGCCACCGCCGAGATGCAGGCGCAGATGCGCGCGGCCTACGGCTTCGACAAGCCCCTCCCCGTCCAGTACGGGCTCTGGCTCTGGAAGGTGCTGCACGGCGATCTCGGCACCTCGATCGCGACCGGCCGCCCGGTCGCCGCGGAGGTCGGCCGCGCGGTCACCAACAGCCTGATCCTGGCCGCGGTGGCGACGCTGATCGGCTTCACCTTCGGCACCTTCTTCGGCTTCGTCGCCGGCTACGCCCGCGATTCCTGGCTCGACCGGCTCGCCTCGGCCGTCGCGGTGTTCGGGGTGAGCGTGCCGCATTACTGGCTCGGCATCGTGTTGGTGATCGTGTTCTCGGCGACGCTCGGCTGGCTGCCGCCCACCGGGGCCGGGCCGCAGGGGTCGGGCGATTGGTGGCCCGACGCGGAGCACCTGCGCTACCTCGTGCTGCCGGCCATCACCATGTCGGTGATCCCCATGGGCGTGATCTCCCGCACCGTGCGGGCGCTGGTCGGGGACATCCTGCACCAGGACTTCGTCCAGGCGCTGCGCGCCAAGGGCCTGTCCGAGTTCGGCGTGTTCCGGCACGTGGTCAAGAACGCGGCCCCCACCGCCATCGCCATCATGGGGCTGCAGCTCGGCTACCTGCTCGGCGGCTCGATCCTGATCGAGACCGTCTTCGCGTGGCCGGGCACCGGCTTCCTCCTCAACGCGGCGATCTTCCAGCGCGACCTGCCCCTCCTCCAGGGGACGATCCTGGTGCTGGCGATGTTCTTCGTGACCCTCAACCTCCTGGTCGACGTGGTGCAGACCGCCCTCGACCCCCGCATCCAGAGGGCCTGAGCCGATGACGCCTCCGACCACCCTCGCCTCCGCCGATCCGGGCGCGGCGGCCCCCGCGGAGAGCGCCGAGGCCCCGGTCCAGGCCGGCCGCGGCTACTGGGGCAGCGTCCTCTCCCGCCTCCTGCGCGACAGGGTCGCGATGGCCGCCCTGCTGGTGATCCTCCTGATCGTGCTCGCGGCCGTCTTCGCCCCGCTGATCGCTCCGATGGATCCGTTCAAGGGCTCGATGATCCGCCGCCTCAAGCCCGTCGGCGACGCCACCTACCTGCTCGGCTCCGACGAGCTCGGCCGCGACATGCTGAGCCGCCTCCTCTACGCGGGCCGGCTCTCGCTGTTCATGGGCGTGCTGCCGGTGGTGATCGCCTTCTTCGTCGGGTCGGGCCTCGGCATCCTGGCGGGCTACGCGGGCGGCTGGGCCAACACGCTGATCATGCGGGTCGTCGACGTGTTCTTCGCCTTCCCGTCCGTGCTCCTCGCCATCGCGCTCTCGGGGGCGCTGGGGGCGGGAATCCTCAACTCGATCGTGTCGCTCACCGTGGTGTTCGTGCCGCAGATCACCCGCGTGGCCGAGAGCGTGACGGTCCAGATCCGCAATCGCGACTACGTGGAGGCGGCCCGGATCTCGGGGGCGAACCCGCTCCGCGTGGTGCGGGTGCAGGTGCTCGGCAACGTGCTCGGCCCCGTCTTCGTCTACGCGACGAGCCTGATCTCGGTCTCGATGATCCTGGCCTCCGGCCTCTCCTTCCTGGGCCTCGGCGTGAAGCCGCCGGAGCCCGAATGGGGCCTGATGCTCAACACCCTGCGCACGGCGATCTACGTGAACCCCCTCGTGGCGGCGCTGCCGGGCGCGATGATCTTCGTCACCTCGATCTCCTTCAACCTGCTCTCGGACGGGCTGCGCTCGGCCATGGAGGTGCGCTCATGAGCGAGACGCTCGACCCGCGCGACCGCGGCGGCCCCGCCCAGCCCCTGCTCTCGGTGCGGGGCCTCGTGAAGCATTTCGGGTCGAAGGGCGGGCTGTTCGGCAAGGGGCCGGTGGTGCGGGCCGTCGACGGCGTCGACTTCGACATCCTCAAGGGCGAGACGCTCGGCGTCGTCGGCGAGTCCGGCTGCGGCAAGTCCACCACCGCCCGCCTGCTCATGCAGATCATCGCGCCGGACCAGGGCGACGTCGTCTTCGACGGCGAGCTCCTCGGCTCGCGCGCCCTCGACCTGAAGTCCTATCGCCGGCAAGTGCAGATGGTCTTCCAGGATTCCTACGCCTCGCTCAACCCGCGCCTCACCGTCGAGGAGACGGTGGCGTTCGGGCCGCAATCGCACGGGCTGTCGCGCCGCGCGGCGCTCGGGCGCGCCCACGACCTGCTGCGCCGGGTCGGGCTGGAGCCGCGCCGCTTCGGGGCGCGCTACCCGCACGAGGTCTCGGGCGGCCAGCGCCAGCGCGTCAACATCGCCCGGGCCCTCGCGCTCGAACCGCGCCTGCTCATCCTCGACGAGGCGGTCTCCGCCCTCGACAAGTCCGTCGAGGCGCAGGTGCTCAACCTCCTCACCGATCTCAAGCGCGAGTTCGGCCTGACCTACATGTTCATCTCGCACGACCTCAACGTCGTGCGCTTCATGTCGGACCGCGTGATGGTGATGTATCTCGGCAAGGTGGCCGAGCTCGGCCCGGCCGACGCCATCCTGGCGAGCCCGCGCCACCCCTACACGGCGGCGCTGCTGGCCTCGCAGCCCTCGACCGATCCGGGCGCC
The DNA here is from genome assembly GCF_000019365.1 of Methylobacterium sp. 4-46. Classification (GTDB taxonomy): domain Bacteria; phylum Pseudomonadota; class Alphaproteobacteria; order Rhizobiales; family Beijerinckiaceae; genus Methylobacterium. The sequence goes on from NC_010511.1 coordinate 3,004,705, forward strand.
CGCATCGAGGAGGCGCCCCTCACGGGCGACCCGCCGAACCCGATCAACCCGCCGCCCGGCTGCCGCTTCCACACCCGCTGCCGCTTCGCCGCCGCGATCTGCGGCGCGCGCGAGCCCGGCCTCGACGAGGTCGCGCCGGGCCACGCCGCCGCCTGCCACAGGGCGGTGGCCGGCTCCGGCCACCCCGAGGCCCCCGCCCTCCCGATGGCAGCCTGATCCATGAACGCACCCCTGCGCAGCCCCGAGGCGGCGGCCGCCGACGCCCTCGTCGAGGTCCGCGGCCTCACGGTGGATTTCCTGGGCGGCCGCAAGCCGGTCCGGGCGGTCGGCGGCGTCGACCTCGACCTGCGGGCCGGCGACGCCCTGGCGCTGCTCGGCGAATCCGGCTCGGGCAAGAGCGTGACGCTGCGCGCCCTGATGCGGCTCCTGCCCGAGAGGCGCACCCGGATCGGCGGCAGCCTGCGGGTCGACGGCCAGGACGTCCTCGCCCTCGGGCGGCGCAGCCTCGCGGCCTATCGCGGCGGCACGGTCTCGATGATCTTCCAGGATCCCGGCCTCGCCCTGGATCCCGTCTACCGGATCGGCGACCAGATCGCCGAGGCGGTGGTCCGCCACGAGGGCGCGAGCTTCGCGAAGGGGCGGGCGCGGGCGCTCGAACTCTTCGAGCGGGTGCACATCCCCTCGGCGTCGCGCCGGCTCGACGCCTACCCGCACGAGATGTCGGGGGGCATGCGCCAGCGCGCCATGATCGCGCTGGCGCTGGCCTGCAAGCCGAAACTGCTCCTCGCCGACGAGCCGACCACCGCCCTCGACGCGACCGTGCAGATCCAGATCCTCCTCCTGCTGCGCGAGCTGCAGCGGGATCTCGGCCTCGCGGTGATCTTCGTGACCCACGATGTCGGGGTCGCCGTCCAGGTCGCGGACCGGGTGGCGGTGATGTATGGCGGCCACCTCGTCGAGGTCGGGGCGAGCGGCGAGGTGATCGGCACGCCCGCCCATCCCTACACGCAGGGACTGCTCGCCTCGCGCATCACGCCGGCCTCGCCGAAGGGCGTGCGGCTCGCGACCATCCCGGGCTCGCCGCCGGACCTCGCCGATCCGCCGCCCGGCTGCCCCTTCGAGCCCCGCTGCGCCCGCGCGGCGCCGCCCTGCCGGGCGGGTCTGCCGCCCCGGATCGCGGTGGCGCCGGGCCACGCGGCGCGCTGCGTCCGCCTCGGCGCGTCACCCTGACGGCGCGAGCGTGGCGGAACCGCCGCGCGACCTCGGCCGTTCCGCGATGGTCGCGTCCGTCGCAGGCAAGTCGCTCCCGTGCCGAAAGCCCCCTTCCCGTCCCGCCGGAGCGATCGCCCGCGATCCTCCGGCGCTTCCCCGTGTCGCGGGGCGCCGCAGCATGCCGCGTTGCGGGGCCGGCCGGCCCTCGCTACCTCCCCGGCCGGCCCGTCGGGGGCCCGGAGGGACGGTGTGAGCGCGAGCGACAGCGCGGTGCGGCGGCCGAGAGCGGCCGCGGCGCCCTGGAACGACCTCGTCGTGGTCTGCGCGAAATGCGCCAAGCGGCAGGGCCTGGGCGGCCGGGTGCGCAAGGACCTGAAGCGGGCGCTCAAGCGCGCCCGCCCCGAGCGCAAGGTCCGCGTCGTCGAGACCGGCTGCCTCGGCCTCTGCCCGAAGCGCAGCCTCACCTTCGCGACGCCGGCCTCCCTGCGGGCCGGGCGCCTCCTCGTCCTCGATCCGGCGACGGAGGCCGAGACCATGGCGGAGATCCTGGTGCCGGAGCCCCACCGGTGAGCGGCGGCCCGCCCGCGGCGACGCGCCGGCTCGCCCGCGCCCTGATGCGGCGCGTCCCCCTGATCGGGGCGCTCGCCGGCCTCGTCCTCGCCCTCTGGCTGGTGAGCGTGCACGATCTCTCCGCGGTCGCCACCGCCTTCGGGCGGATCGGCCCGGCGGGCCTGGCGGCCGTGGTGCTGGTGCGGGCGCTCGTCGTGCTGCTCTGCGGCCTCGCCTGGGCCCGGGTGGCGGGGGTGCCGCAGATCGGTGCCGGGCCCTTCGTGCTGCTGCGCTTCGTGCGCGAGGGCGTGAACGTGCTCCTGCCCGTCGCCTCGGTGGGCGGCGAGGTGCTGGGCGGGCGTCTCCTCACCTTCTGGGGCGTGGCCGGGCCGGTCGCGGCGGCGGGCATCGTGGTCGACCTGTTCTTCCAGATCGTCGGCCTCGCCCTGTTCGCGCTGTTCGGGATGGTCCTGCTGCTCCGGGTCGAGGGCGAGCAGGCGGCGCAGGTCGCGGCCTGGTGCGCGCAGGGTCTCGCCCTCGCCGCCCTGGTCCTCGGCGGCTTCTACGCGGTGCAGCGCTTCGGCGGCGCGGGCGCGGTCGAGCGCCGGATCGCGGCGCTCGGGCGGCGCTTCATGCGCGAGGCCTCCGGGACCGCGCCCGAGATCGGCGTGCAGCAGGCCCTCGACGCGCTCTGGGACCTGCGGCGCTGGCGGGTGCTGGCGGAGGGGTTCCTGCTGCACCTCGCGGCCTGGTTCGCGGGCGCGCTGGAGATCTGGATCGCCCTCACCTGCATCGGGGTGGAGCACGTCTCGCTGACCGAGGCGCTGGTGCTCGAATCGCTCAGCCAGGCGATCCGCTCGGCGGCCTTCCCGGTCCCGAGCGGCCTCGGCGTGCAGGAGGGCGGGCTGGTCCTCCTCGGCGGGCTGTTCGGCGTCGATCCCGGGACGGCGCTCGCCCTCTCGCTGGTCAAGCGCGTGCCGGACGTGGTGCTCGGCCTGCCCTCCCTCCTGCTGTGGCAGGCGATCGAGGGGCGCCGCGAGGCGGTGGCGCGCCCGGCCGCGTGCGGGGCGCGCATGGCGGGGTCGCTGCCGCGGGTGGAAGGCTGAGCGGGATCCGGATCGGTCCTCGCGGCCGTCCGGAGCCTTGCCGGGCCGGCGCGCGCCGCGGAAGCGGTGCGTCGGGCCCGGCGGCCCGGCGAATCCTCGTCCGCGGCGACGCCGCGGCACCGTCGGTCAGGCGGCCCGGACCGAGGCCACGAAGCGCACCATCTCGGCCCGCAGCACCTCCGCCTGGCGCGCCAGCTCGCTCGCCGAGGCCAGGATCTGGTCCGCCCCCGCCCCGGTCTCGGCCGCGGCCCGGGCCACATCCGCGATCGTGGTCGTCACCTCCGAGGTCCCGGCCGAGGCGTGGCTCACCGACTGCACGATCTCCCGCGTGGCCGCGCTCTGCTGCGTCACCGCCGCGGCGATCGCCGCGGCCGTGGCGTTGATCGTCGCGATCGTGCGCGAGATGCCCTCGATCGCCGGAACCGCCCGCTGCATCGTCCCCTGGATCGCCGAGACCTGCCCGGCGATCTCGCTGGCCGCCTTGCCGGTCTGCTCGGCCAGGCTCTTCACCTCCGCGGCCACCACCGCGAAGCCGCGCCCCGCCTCGCCGGCCCGCGCCGCCTCGATCGTGGCGTTCAAGGCCAGCAGGTTGGTCTGGCCCGCGATCCCGGAGATCATCTCGATGATCGCGCCGATCCGCGAGGCGCCCGCCGGCAGGTCCGCCACGATGGCGGCGGTCGCCGTGGCCTCGTGGACGGCCCCGCTCGCCAGCTGGGCCGCGTGCTCGACCTGCCGGCCGATCTCGACGACCGAGCTGCCGAGCTCCTCGGCGGCGCCGGCCACCGCGGTGACGTTGCCGGCGGCCTGCCCGGCGGCGGCGGTGACGGTGCGCGACTGGCGCGAGGCGTGGTCGGCCGAGCCGGTCAGGTGCTGGGCGGTGGCCTGGAGTTCGGTGGCGGCCGAGGACACGACCTGCACGATGCCGCCGACCGAGTGCTCGAAGGCGTCGGCCAGCTCGGTCATGGCGCGCCGGCGCACGGCCTCGCCGTCGCGGCGGGCGGCCTCGGCCTCGGCCTCGAGGGTGCGGTTGCGGGCCAGCCCGTCGCGGAAGACGTGGACGGCCTCGGCCATCGAGCCGATCTCGTCGCGCCGGCCGACGCCCGGGATGGCGGCGTCGAGGTCGCCCGAGGCGATGCGGTGCATGCTGGCGGTCATGGCGGCGAGCGGCCGGGTGACGCGGGTCCGGATGAGCCAGAAGGCGGCGGCGGCGATGGCCAGCATGGACGCGAGGGTGAGCCAGGCCAGCCGGGCCTCGGACCGCGCCCGGGCCGAGAGGTCCTCGATCCGCGCGATCGCGCTGTCGAAGGCGGCGTCGCGCGCCTCCAGCACGATCCGCCACATCTTGAGCGTCACCTCGCGGAAGCGCGGCGCATCCATGCTGAACTGGCCGGTAGCGAATTCCGTGCCGAGCGAGGCGCGCAGGGCCTTGAAGGGCTCGTGGTAGCCGGCGGTGGCCTGCCGGATCGCCTCGCGCAGGGCGGGCGCGGTGGTCGGGCGGGCGCCGGTCGCGGCGATGCGGGTCCAGATCGGGTGCAGCTGCCCGTCCAGCTGGGTGAGCGTGGTGCGGGTCGCCTCGGGCACCGGCTTGCCCTGGACGATCAGGTTCTGGAGGACGCCGCCGATGCGCCCGGCCACGTCGCGCAATTCCCACACGGTGAGAGCGAGATCGCCGGCGCCGAAGGCGACGCCGTCGACCTGCGCGATCGCTGCCAGCTGCGCGTGGATCATGCCGATGATCGCCTCGTTCATCCGGCTCGTGGTGTCGATCGCGGCCTCGGCGGCGTTGCCGCGCTGCGCGATCGGCACGCCGCGGATCATCTCCTCGCTGCGTCGGCGCAGGTCGGCGAAGACCTCCCGCTGGCGGTCGAGTTCGGCCCGAACGGGCGCGAGTTCAGGCAGCGCCTCGACGAGTTGCCCGACCGCGGCCTGCGCGGCCCGGAAGGCGGCGTCGGCCGGCTTGCGGGCGTCGATCAGGGCTTGGCTCTGGGAGGTGTCGCCGGGCGCCACGGTGCCGAGCTGCAGCTGCATGAGGCCGCGCTCCGGATCGGCCGCGGCCGGGATGTCGGCGAGCGCCTTCGCGGCCTTCAGCCGGGTCAGGGTGACCGCGTAGGTGTCGAGGTGCTGCTGGTGTCCGAGGCCGATCCAGAGCGCCAGCCCGCAGCCGAGCAGGGCGAGCGCGAGTACGATCGTCGGAAGCAGCCTTGCGAGCCTCATCATTGTTCCCTGTTCGGCAGATCGACAGCACACGGGTCGGGCGCCGTCCGCGCGGAACGGCGCTGCGCGGATCTGGCCCGACTTGGGACGACGACCGCCGGCGGCTATGCCGGGGCCGACCTTGAGACAAGCCACGTTCCTTGCGGAAATACGTATAAGGCGCGTTTCCTTACGTTTAGTAAGATGCGGTTGGCGTTGTGCTTCGTGCCTCGGGGGCAGCGCCCCGCGGCGGGGCAATGCCGAGCGCTCCTCCCCATCGGTCTTTCCGCCGCTCTCGCCTCGCCCGCGAGGGCGGCGCGAGCCGCGCGGGTGCCGCGCCTCGCCGCGCGGGTGCCTGCGAGCCCTCCGGCCCGGTTCCCGGCGGCCTCGGCCCGGGAGGGGCGTGCGACGGGTTTCGACGCGGCGCGATCGATCGTCGCCGCGCGCCGCGCGCGGCGGGCCGCCCCGCAAGGCACGGGCGGCGCCGGCCCTCAGGTCTGGCCGGGCTTGAGCTGGTAGAAGATGTGACGGCCGATCACGTCCATCTTCTTGAGCCGGCGCGACCAGCGCGGGCGGACGTAGTCGGCGTGGTAATGGGTCGCCCCGCCGACATCGGCGAGGTAGGTGCGGCCCTCGACGACCTCCCGGGCCACGCGCGTCGCGGTGGTCCAGGCGCTCTCGTCGGTGATGCGCAGCGAGCGGCCCTCGCAGGCGAAGGAGAACTGGCAGCCGAGGTAGCGGTGCCGGTTCTGGTAGACCACCCCGCAGATGTTGGACGGGTAGAGCCCGCTCTTGGCGCGGTTGAGCACCACTTGCGCCACCGCCGCCTGGCCCTGCTCGGGTTCTCCGCGCGCCTCGAAATAGACCGCCTCGGCGAGGCAGCGCTGCTCCTTCTCGGCATTGTCGGGCGTGATCAGGGCCGCGTAGCGGCGCCGCGCCTCCTCGGTCGGCAGCACCTCGGGGCTGATCCGCGCCGCATGGGTGAGGCCGGGGCGCGCGTCGAGGCGCGAGGACGGCAGCCCGCCCACGACCGGGGCCGCCGCGACCTCGATCGGGATGGCGTCCGCCGGGGCCGGCGTCGTCGAGGACAATGCGACGGCGCGGGGCACCGCCGGGGTGGCGCCGTCCTGGCGGGCGTCCTGGGTCCGCCCGCCGGTCGAGGCGCCCCGCGTCTCGTCGCTGGCGGCGCTCGACGGGGAACTCTCGGAGGACCGCTCGCCGCCCACCGGCGGGCTCCCGCCCGGTGGAAACGGCACGAAGCCGGTCTCGTCGGGGTCGGGCGTCCAGGTGGCCGGCCCGGGCGTCAGGGCGGCGGCGACGCCGCTCCCGGCGCCGCCGAGCCAGCCCCTGCGCAGGGAAGCGAGGCGCCGCCGCGCGCTCTCCTGGCGCCCAGGCGCGAGGGCGTCCGCCTTGGCCGCGCGCTGCGGCAGCGGCGTCGGCCCGGCATGGGACTTGAGGTCGGGATGCAGCGGCGCCGCGTCGAGGGGCTCGGCGAAGAGCCCGCTTGGCGGGACCAGCCCGCTTGGCGGGACCAGCCCGCTTGGCGGGACCAGCCCGCTTGGCGGGACCAGCCCGCTTGGCGGGACCAGCCCGCTTGGCGGGACCAGCCCGCTTGGCGGGACCAGCCCGCTTGGCGGGACCAGCCCGCTTGGCGGGACCAGCCCGCTTGGCGGGACCAGCCCGCTTGGCGGGAGAGGCGGCGACGCGTGGGCCGAGAGGAGCGCCACCGTGCTGGCCCCGAAGGACGAGTCGACGCCGGCCGCCGCCGTGAACGAGACCAGGACCCCCCCGGCCACGAGCCACGGCGCCGTCGCGGCGCCGATCCAGCGCACGCCTCGCCCTCTTCTCCTGCGCCCTGCTCCCACGTTCCGATCCCACGGCTGTTGCGCCAGAAGCCGCGTGACGGCCGGGGACGATGATCGGGAAGTATGGTTGAGCGGGCGTTAACGGCGGCGCCTCGCCCAGGCGGCGAGGTGCCGGACGGCGTCATCCGCTGTCCGGACGATCACGTCCGGACAGCGGATGAGAAGCCCGCGCGGCGCGTGAGCCAGGCCGACATCCGCCTGGCGACGCAAGCCGTCGGATTCCGGATCAGGCCTCTCCGCGCGGCCTGATCGAGAGCGCCGCCTGGGCGGCGGCGAGCCGGGCGATCGGCACCCGGTAGGGCGAGCAGGACACGTAGTCGAGGCCGACCTCCTGGCAGAAGGCGATCGAGGCGGGGTCACCCCCGTGCTCGCCGCAGATGCCGAGCTTGATGCCCGGGCGCACCGCCCGGCCGCGCTCGACCCCGAGCCGCACCAGTTCGCCCACGCCCTCCTGGTCGATCGACACGAAGGGGTCGGAGGAGAGGATGCCGCTCTTCGTGTAGGGCCCCAGGAAGGTGCCGGCGTCGTCCCGGCTGATGCCGAGCGTCGTCTGGGTCAGGTCGTTGGTACCGAAGGAGAAGAACTCCGCCGTCTGCGCGATGTCGCCGGCCCGCAGGGCCGCCCGCGGCAACTCGATCATCGTGCCGACCTGGTACTCGACCGACGCGCCGGTCTCCTGCGCCACGGCCTTGCCCATGGCGTCGATGCGCGCCTTGACGAGGTCGAACTCGGCCTTGGTGAACACCAGGGGCACCATCACCTCGGGGATGACGGGCTTTCCGGTCCGCGTGGCGGCCTCGACGGCGGCCTCGAAGATCGCGCGGGCCTGCATCTCGGCGATCTCCGGGAACAGGATCGCCAGCCGGCAGCCGCGGAAGCCGAGCATCGGGTTGGTCTCGTGCAGCTCGGTCATCCGGCGGCGCAGCTTGTCGGCCGGCAGGCCCGTCTCGGCGGCGAAGGCCGCGACCTCCTCCTCCTTGGGCAGGAACTCGTGCAGCGGCGGGTCGAGCAGCCGGATCGTCACCGGCAGGCCCGACATGATGGTGAAGAGCTCGACGAAATCCGCCCGCTGGTAGGGGAGGAGCTTGGCGAGCGCCGCGCGCCGCCCCTCGGCGTCGTCCGAGAGGATCATCTCGCGCACGGCCGTGATGCGGCCCTCGTCGAAGAACATGTGCTCGGTGCGCGACAGGCCGATGCCCTCGGCGCCGAAGGTCCGCGCCGCCCGCGCATCCGCCGGGGTCTCGGCATTGGCGCGCACCTTCATGGTGCGGACCTCGTCGGCCCAGCCCATCAGGGTGGCGAAGTCGCCCGAGAGTTCGGGCTCCAGCATCGGCATCTCGCCCTGGATCACCTGCCCGTTGGAGCCGTCGATCGTGACGAGGTCGCCGGCCTTCAGAGTCACGCCGCCGACCGAGAGGGTGCGGGCGTTGTAGTCGACGCGGATCGCGCCCGCGCCGGAGACGCAGGGCTTGCCCATCCCGCGCGCCACCACGGCCGCGTGCGAGGTCATGCCGCCGCGGGTGGTCAGGATGCCCTCCGCCGCGTGCATCCCGTGGATGTCCTCGGGCGAGGTCTCGACCCGCACCAGGATGACCTTGCGCTCGGCCTTCCTGGCCGCCTCGGCCTCCTCCGAGTTGAACACGATCTCGCCGCAGGCCGCCCCCGGCGAGGCCGGCAGGCCGGTCGCGATCACGCGGCGCTCGGCCTTCGGGTCGATGGTCGGGTGCAGGAGCTGGTCGAGCGAGGCCGGCTCGACCCGCCCGATCGCCTCCTGGCGGGTGATGAGCCCCTCGCCGGCGAGTTCGACGGCGATGCGCAGGGCCGCCTTGGCGGTGCGCTTGCCGTTGCGGGTCTGCAGCATCCAGAGCTTCCCGTTCTCGACGGTGAACTCCATGTCCTGCATGTCGCGGTAATGCTTCTCCAGCAGCCCGTAGATGCGCACGAGCTCCGCGTAGGCCTCCGGCATCGCCCGCTCCATCGAGGGCTTGTCGGAGCCGGACTCGATCCGGGCCGCCTCGGTGATGTCCTGCGGGGTGCGGATGCCCGCCACCACGTCCTCGCCCTGGGCGTTGATCAGGAACTCGCCGTAGAGCGCGCGCTCGCCCGTCGAGGGGTTGCGCGTGAACGCGACGCCGGTCGCGGACGTGTCGCCCATGTTGCCGAACACCATGGCCTGCACGTTGACCGCGGTGCCCCAGCTCTCCGGGATGGCGTGCAATTCGCGGTACTTGTTGGCTCGCGGGTTCCGCCACGAGCCGAACACCGCCCCGATCGCGCCCCAGAGCTGGGCCTGCGGGTCCTGCGGGAAGTCCTGCCCGAGCTCGCGCTTCACGATGCTCTTGTACTCGCCGATCAGGTGCTTCCAGTCCTGGGCGGAGAGGTCGGTGTCGAGGTCGAGCCCCTTCGTCTCCTTGTAGTGCTCGAGCGCCTCCTCGAAGGTGTGGTGCTCCACCCCGAGCACCACGTTCGCGTACATGGTGATGAAGCGCCGGTAGCTGTCGTAGGCGAAGCGCGGGTCGCCCGCGCCGCGGGCCAGCGCCTCGACGGTGACGTCGTTGAGGCCGAGATTGAGCACCGTGTCCATCATGCCCGGCATGGAGGCCCGGGCGCCGGAGCGGACCGAGACCAGCAGCGGCGTCTCGGAATCGCCGAAGCGGCGGCCGGTGAGCCCTCCCACCGCCTCCAGGGCGGCGTCGACCTGATCCTTGAGCTCGGGCGGGTACTCCCGCCCGTGGTCGTAGAAGTAGGTGCAGACCTCGGTCGTGATCGTGAAGCCCGGGGGCACCGGCAGCCCGAGATTCGACATCTCGGCAAGGTTCGCGCCCTTCCCGCCGAGCAGGTTGCGCATCGACGACTGGCCCTCGGCCTTGCCGTCGCCGAAGGTGTAGACCCACTTCGCCATCGTGTTCGTCCGTTTGTCCGGGTTGCGACCCCACGCGTCGCCGGGGTTGGACCATCCCAAGGCACAACGCAAGCTGAACGGCGCGCCACGCGCCTGACGCGCGGGCGGTGGGGGCCCTGCTCCGCGACGCGCCGGGGCCGGCGCGGGACCTCAGACCCGGTACCGGCCGTGCCGCTTAACCAGGACGGTCGTCCCGACCGGCACGCGGCCGTAGAGGTCGACGATGTCCTCGTTGAGCATGCGCACGCAGCCCGAGGACATCTGCTCGCCGATGCTCCAGGGCTCGTTGGTGCCGTGGATGCGGAAGAGGATGTCGCGCCCGCCCTGGTAGAGGTAGAGGGCGCGTGCCCCGAGCGGGTTGTCGAGCCCGCCCTTGCGCGAGCGGGGCAGGTCCGGGTTGAGGCCGACCATGGTGCGGGTCGGCCCCCAATCGGGCCAGACGCCCTTGCGGCCGATCGTGGCGGTGCCCTTCCAGGAGAAGCCGAGCTTGCCCACGCCGACGCCGTAGCGGATGGCCTCGCCCCCGTCCTGCACGAGGTAGAGCAGGCGCTCGTCGATATCGACCACGATCGTGCCGGGCTTCTCCGGGCCCGCATAGGCCACGACCTGGCGCCGGTACTTCGGGTCGATCCGGCCGCGGTCGACCAGCGGCACGTCGAAGGGCTGGTCGGGCATCGTGCCGATGTACCAGGCCGCATCCTCGTCGGTCGCCGCGACACCGGTCACCGCCACCTGGGCCGGCCCGCGGGCTTGGCAGGCGGCGAGCGACAGGCTCGCCAGGAGGAGGGGGATCAGGCGGCGCGGCGTCATGGCGGGGAGCGATCCTCGGCGGGCGGTCGGATGCTCCTGCCTAGCCGCTCGCGCGGGCCGCGTGTGTGTCCCGGGAGCCGCAGCGCGCCGCCGAGCGCCCGTCCGGCGGCGACCCCGGCGCGGAACCCGGATCCGAGCCGAACGGCCGCGGCGCTTGAGCGAGGCCGACATCCGCATGGCGACGCAATCCGTCGGATCGCGGATCACGAGCCCGCGCGGCGCTTGAGCGAAGCCGACATCCGCATGGCGAAGCAATCCGTCGGATGTCGGATCAGGCCGCGAGGAGCGGGCGCAGGGCCGCGGCCGGGACCGGGCGGCCGAGAAGGTAGCCCTGCACCACGTCGCAGCCGAAGGCGCGCAGCTGCTCCAGCTGCCGGGGCGTCTCGACGCCCTCGCCCACCGTGACGATGCCGAGGCTGCGGCCGAGATCCGTGACGGCCCGGACGATGGCGGCACTCTGCGGGTCCTCGCCGAGGCGGCCGACGAAGGAGCGGTCGATCTTGATCTGGTCGAACGGGAAGGCGCGCAGGTAGCTGAGGCTGGCGTAGCCTGTCCCGAAATCGTCGATGGCGATCCGCACGCCGAGCGCGCGCAACTCGCTCAGGATCGCGACGTTCGCCGCGTCCTCGGAGAGCAGGACCGTCTCGGTGATCTCCAGGTCGAGGCGCCGGGGGTCGAGCCCGGTCTCGGCGAGGATCGCCGTCACCGAGAGGGCGAGGCCCGGGCTGCGGAACTGCGCGGGCGACAGGTTCACCGCGACGCGCAGCGGGACGCTCCAGCCGGCCGCCTCCCGGCAGGCCGCGCGCAGCACGAAGGCCCCGAGCTCGCCGATCAGGCCGAGATCCTCGGCGAGGGGCACGAATTCGCCCGGGGGGACGAAGCCGCGCGCCGGGTGGCGCCAGCGCAGCAGCGCCTCGCAGCCGAGGATGCGCAGCGTGCGGCAATCGTGGAGCGGCTGGTAGTGCACCTCGAGCGCGCCGGCCTCCAGGGCGGCGCGCAGGTCGGCTTCCAGGATGCGGCGGGCCTGGATCGCCTCGTCCATCGCCGGCTCGAACGCGACGGCGGTGCCGCGCCCGGCCGCCTTGGCGGCGTAGAGCGCCATGTCGGCCCGGCGCAGCAGCACGTCCGGATCCGTGCCGTCGGCGGGCAGGAGCGCGACGCCGACGCTCGCGCCCACCTGGACGGCCTGGCCCGCGACCAGGAAGGGCTGCTGCGCGAGCGCCGCGATGACGCGCCGCGCCGTCGCCATCACCGCCTCCGGCCCGTCCGCGGGCGCGAGCAGGGCGAATTCGTCGCCCCCGAGCCGCGCCACGCTGCCGTCCTGCGCGCAGGAGGCGAGGCGCTGGGCGGCCTGGCGCAGCAGCTCGTCGCCGGCCGGATGGCCCAGCGTGTCGTTGACGAGCTTGAAGCGGTCGAGGTCGAGGCAGAGCAGCCCGGCGCTCCGCCCGTCCCGGGCCTGCGCCTCGAGGGCCGCCACGATCCGCTGCCGGAACAGCACCCGGTTGGGCAGGTCGGTCAGCGCGTCGTGATGCGCCATGTGGGTGATCCGCGCCTCGGCCCGGCGCCGCTCGGTCACGTCCACCAGGGCGGTGAGCGTCGCCGACCGGCCCTCGAAGGGGATGCGGCGCGAATAGGCCGCGACCTCGATCACGCTGCCGTCGCGGCGGCGGTGGCGCGCGGGCGCCTCGCCGCTGCCGGCGCCGCCCGCGACCGCGAGGTCGCGCAGGCTCATGCGCAGGAAGTCCGGCGACGCGTAGCCGTAATGGCCGATCGCGGCGTCGTTCACGGCCAGGAAGCGGCCGGCCTCGTCCGTCACCCACATCGGCAGCGGGTTGGTCTCGAACAGCAGGCGGGCGGATTCCTCCCGCGCCTTGACGTCGCCGATGTCGGTCAGCGTGAGGCCCAGGTGATCCCCGAGGGAGGCGGCCTCGATCTTGAGGTGGAGCACGGCCCCGTCCGCGCGCCGATAGGCCGCCTCGAAGCTCAGGCGCCCGGACGCGCCGGCGATGGGGCGCAGGCGCGCCGTGGTGGCCTCGGCGACGGGGCCCGGCAGGATCGCGGACAGGCGCTGCCACATCAGCGCCGCCGGCCCGCCGATCATCTCGGCCGCGGCCTCGTTCAGCGCCACGACCTGGAAGTCGACGACGCCGCCGGCCTCGTCCCGCACGGCGCTGAGCGCCAGGATGCCCTGGCCGGTGGCGCGCAGGATCGCCTTGAGGAGGTTGGTGCGGCTCGTCTCGCCGAGCAGGCAGAGCAGGACGTAGCGGCCCCCCGTCCGGTCGCGCAGCGGCAGGCCGAGGATCTCGGTGGAGAGCACCATCCCGCCGCTGACCTGGTTGCAGCGCGCCCGCACGGGCTGCCCGCCCGCGAGCGCGTCCCGCAGGATCGCCCCGAGGGAGTGGCCGAGGCCCTCCCCCAGCGCCGCGACCGCGACCCCCTGCGGCGGGCGCCCGAGCCAGGCCTCGAAGGCCTCGCCGCTCCACAGCACGTGCGCCGGATCCTCGCCGGGCAGGGCCACGAGGGCGGCGCGCGGCGCCGCCCGCCGGAGATTGCCGAGAACCACATCCTCGTAGAAGGGCAGGCCGCGCGCGGCGGCCTGCGCGGAAGACCAGCCGCGAAGCAGCGCGTCGGTTGCCGTCGGATCGGTCGCCATGGTCACCGTAATTCCACGCAGAACCGAACCATGTCTCGCGCGGCCGGCGTTACGCTCTGCTGAAATTTTGCCGGCTTTACCCAGAGAATCTGCAGTGCCGGCGCGATTTTGCGCGTCCGGCGTGTTTTGTGCGCCCCTCTCAATCAAAGGGCCACTTCGATCAGGAAGGGTCCGCGCCGCGCGAGGGCGCGCGTCAGGACGTCGACGAGGCGCGGCAGGGTCTCGACCCGGCAGCCCTCGACGCCGTAGCCGCGCGCGAGGCTCGGCCAATCGATCGGCGGATCGTCGAGGGTGAGCATGTCGAGGGCCTTGCGGCCCGGATTGGCCCCCACATGCGCGAGTTCCGCCCGCAGGATGGCGTAGGAGCGGTTCGACCAGATCAGGGTGACGACGTCGAGCCCCTCGCGGGCCTGGGTCCAGAGCGATTGCGCCGTGTAGAGCGCGCTGCCGTCCGCCTGCAGGGCGATGACCTTGCGGTCCGGGCAGGCCACGGCGGCGCCCGTCGCCATCGGGATCCCGAGCCCGATCGCGCCGCCGCTGAGCTGCAGCCAGGTATGGGGCGCGGCGCCCTGCGTGACGGGGAAGAAGTTGCGGCCGGTGGTGATCGACTCGTCGCAGATGATCGCTCCCTCCGGGATCAGGGCACCGAGCACCTGCCCGACGCTGTCCTGGTCGAGGCGCTCGCCGCCCGGCAGGACCGGGCGGGCGGGGGCCGGGAGGTCCGCCGCGGCCGGCGCGCCGACCGCCTCGGCGAGGCGCTCCAGCGCGTCGATCTGGTCCTGCTCGGGGGCGGCCAGGGCGAAGACGTCGCAGGTCGGCGCCGCCAGCGCGGAAGGCTTGCCTGGATAGGCGAAAAAGGCGACCGGCAGCGTCGCCCCGACCAGCATGATGTGCCGGAAGGGGGCGAGCACCGCCCGGGCGGGATCGACCGGGTAGGGCAGCCGCTCGATCGGCACGCTGCCGGCGCCGCGGTCGATCCGGGCGTTCGACGTCATGGCGAGGAGCTGCGCCCCGGTCCGGGCCGCGATCCGGGCCGCGATCCGCCGTCCCTCCCCGCGCACCGCCCGGTCGCCGAGATGCAGCAGCACCGGCTCGCCGCTGGCGAGCGCCGCGGCCGCGTGGGTGATCGCCTCGTCCGGCACCCGCGCCCGCGCCGGGATGGCCGGCACGGGCGCCACCCCGCCTCCCTCCTCCCAGGCGGTGTCGGCGGGCAGGATCAGCGTCGCGACCCCGCCGGGCGGCGTCAGGGCGGCGGCGACCGCCGCCGCGCCGTCCCGCGCCACCTCCCGGGCGCTCAGCCCCGTGCGGAGCCAGGCCGAGACGGGCCGCGCCAGCCCCTCGATGTCGGAGGTCAGGGGCGCGTCGAAGGCGCGGTGGTAGGTCGCGTGCTCGCCCACGATGTTGACCATCGGCGAGCGTGCCCGCCGGGCATTGTGGAGATTCGCGATGCCGTTGCCGAGGCCGGGGCCGAGGTGGAGGAGCGTCGAGGCGGGCCGGTCGGTCATCCGGGCGTAGCCGTCCGCCGCGCCGGTCGCCCCGCCCTCGAACAGGCACAGCACCGCGCGCATCCCCTCGACCCGGTCCAGGGCCGCCACGAAGTGCATCTCGGACGTGCCCGGATTGGTAAAGCAGACCTCGACGCCGCCCGCGACCAATGTGCGGACCAGGCTCTCGGCACCATTCATGGTCATCGGCGGGCGCTCCTCCGTCCCTGTGACGTCGCCGCCGATATAGCGCCGCCCGAGGGATCCCAAAGCCCGCCCGCCCGTTACGGGTGCAAGGCTCGGCCGTTCGGCCCGCGGCCGCTTCCCGGACGCGCCCGCGGTTCCCGCCGGAACCGGGGCGCGCCGGGCTTCCACCCTTACGGCACCGCCCTCGACGAACCGGCATCCGCGTCGTCGGGCGGTGCCCTGCATGGCGGCGAGGCTCCGATGCGACTGTTCCAGTGCCAGTTCTGCGGCAACATCCTGTACTACGAGAACCACACCTGCGAGCGCTGCGGGCACCGGCTCGCCTACCTGCCCGAGACCGGCACGCTCTCGGCCCTGGAGCCGGTGGGCGACGGGTCCTGGACGCCGCTCGCCGCCCCGGACCGGCCCGGCCTGTTCTGCACCAATGCCGAGCACGACGCCTGCAACTGGCTGGTGCCGCCCGGCACGCGCGACGCGTTCTGCCTCGCCTGCCGCCACAACGGCACCATCCCGGACATCTCCGATCCGGGCCGGCTCCTGGCGTGGCGGAAGATGGAATCGGCCAAGCACCGGCTGTTCTACACCCTGCTGCGCTGGAACCTGCCGCTCCACACCCGCGCGGAGGATCCCGAGCACGGGCTGATCTTCAACTTCCTGGCCGATCCGCCCGCGGACGGCCCGAAGGTGATGACCGGCCACGACAACGGCGTCATCACCATCGCGCTCGTCGAGGCGGACGACGCCGAGCGCGAGCGCCGCCGCGCCGCGATGGGCGAGCCCTACCGCACGCTGCTCGGCCATTTCCGCCACGAGGTCGGCCACCATTACTGGGACGTGCTGGTCCGCGACGCCGGCAAGCTCGACGCCTGCCGGGCCGTCTTCGGCGACGATTCCGAGAATTACGAGGAGGCGCTGAAGCGCCACTACGCGGAGGGCGTGCCGCCGAACTGGCAGGAGAACTTCGTCTCGGCCTACGCGACGACGCATCCCTGGGAGGACTTCGCCGAGACCTGGGCGCATTACCTTCACATCGTCGACACGCTGGAGATGGCGAGCGCCTTCGGCATGCAGGTCCAGCCGCTCCTCGACGCGACCGGGACGCTCGCCGCCCGGATCGGCTTCGACCCCTACAGGGCCGACAGCATCGAGCAGGTGGTCAGCACCTGGCTGCCGGTCACCTTCGCGCTCAACAGCGTCAACCGGGCGATGGGCCTCAACGACGTCTATCCCTTCGTGCTGGCGCCCCCGGTCATCGCCAAGCTGGGCTTCATCCACGACCTCGTCCATCGGCGGATCTGACCGGGGCGCCGCCGCCGAGGCCGCGCTGGCGCCGGCTCCCGGACCCGTCCATGATGGGCCGCATGCCCCCGGGGGATGCGCCGACGCCATCGGCGCCTCCCGGCCAGCGGGGCCGGGAGGACAGGACATGAAGCTCGCCAGCCTCGCGCACGGCCGGGACGGCCGCCTCGTCGTCGTGTCGCGGGACCTCACCCGCGCCACCGATGCGTTCATCGTGGTGCCGACCCTGCAGCAGGCCCTCGACGAGTGGGACCGCCACGGCCCGGCCCTGGAGGCCCTGGCCGAGCAGCTGGAGCACGGCTCCGTCCCCTCCTTCCGCTTCCACGAGCACGCCTGCGCGGCGCCGCTGCCGCGGGCCTTCGCGCGCCGCCACGCCGCCGCCTGGCCGGGGCACGTCCGGCTCCTGCGCCAAGCCGAGGGTGCCGAGGCCCCGTCCGATTCCGGCACGCCCCTGCGCCACGCGGCCTCGGACGGGTTCCTGGCCCCGCGCGCGACGCTCCCGGCCGATCCCGCCGCCTCCCTCGACGTCTCCGCGGGCCTCGCCGTGATCACCGGCGACGTGGCCCAGGGCACCGCGCCCGCGCAGGCCGCGGGCGCGGTCCGGCTCGTCACGCTCGTCACCGAGGTGATTCGCCGCGACCGCCTCAAACCGGACGGGCTCGACCTCGACGGCCCCCTGGCGGCGGGCTTCGCGGCGAGCCTCGGCCCGGTCGCGGTGACGCCCGACGAGCTCGGGCCGGACTGGCAGGACGGCATGGTCCAGCGCCCGCTCTGCGTCACCCGCAACGGCGCGCTCCTCGGCCGCCCCGAGGCCGGCTCCGATCTCGGGTCGGGTTTCGGCGAGCTGATCGCCGAGGCGGCGCGCCTGCGCCCGCTCGGGGCCGGCACCATCGTGAGCGCCGGGCCGGTCTCGAATCGCGGCATCGATGGCGGGCCGGGCCGCTCCGTCGCCGAGGGCGGGGCGGGCTTCGCCTCCCTGGCCGAGGCGCGCGCCGCCGAGATCGTCGCGTCCGGCTGGGCGCGCCTGCCCTACCTGGCGCCCGGCGACCGCCTGCGGGTCGAGGTGAAGGACCGCGGCGGCCACTCGGTGTTCGGGGCGATCGAGCACGAGGTCGCCTGAGGCCGGCGCTTCTCGCCGCAAGCGGGCGCCCTCCCTCTCCGGCGCCCGCCCCCTCCTCGACCGCGAGCACGTCCCGATGCCCGATCCCGAACCGCTTCCCGAACTCGCCGAGGTGCTGACCGAGGGCGTCCTGCGCCCGGCGATCCACCTCGACCACTGCGTCATCCACGTCTCGGACTGGGACCGCGCCACGGCCTTCTACAGCGACGTGCTCGGCGCCGAGCCGGTCCCGGTCGGCCGCGGCTTCGCCTACCGCTTCGGCGGCGTGCAGCTCAACGTGCACGGCCCGGGGCAGATCGGCGAGCCGCGCGCCCGCCTGCCGGTGATGCCGGGCGGCAGCGACCTGTGCTTCCGCTGGTCGGGGCCGATCGAGGAGGCCGTCGCCCACCTGGAGCGCCACGGCGTCGCGGTGGAGCTCGGGCCGGTGCCGCGCAACGGCGCGGCCGGCCCGGGGCTGAGCGTCTATTTCCGCGATCCGGACGGGTCGCTGATGGAATTCATCACCTATCCGACGCCGTGAGGCCCGTCCGCGCGGCCGCGTCATCCGCCATCCGCCGCGCGCCGCACGGTCCCGGGCGCCCGCGCGGCGCTGCCACCACCCAGCCGCCTTGATAAGTGCCGTCCCTCCGGCGAGAGACATCTTGTCCCCGGGTCGTCTGCATTCTGTGCCGATCTGCTGGTCAATGAGCCGCTGATTCGGCGAACGGCTTAAATTTTCCGAAAGCCGTGCCGAGTCAGGACTCGCCTATACGGCAGCGCCCCCGGGGCGCCGGCGTGCGGGCGCGTGGAGGCCGGGATGCGGTCCGAGGGCGGATGGGTTCGGCGCGGGGTGACCCGGTCGCGTCGCGTCTTCGCGGCGGACCGGAGCGGCAGCATCGGCATGATGTTCGTCGTCACCCTCGTCCCGGTGCTGCTGCTCGTCGGGGCGGCGGTCGACTTCACCTCCTACCAGAAGGCCCGGACGGAGCTCGACGCTGTCGCGGACCAGGCGGTCCTCGCCGCCGTGAGCGCGGCGGGGATGAAGATGAGCCAGGCGGATGCCGAGGCCGCCATGGCCAAGCTGTTCACGGACGCGGCCGCCGCGCTGCCGAACGTCTCGGCCAGCCCGCGCGCGGCGACGGCCCCGACGACGGACGGGGTGCGCACGGCGAGCCTCACCTACAGCGCCACGATCCGCACGGGAATCATGCGGCTCGCCGGGTTCTCGACGGTCGCCTTCGGGGGCACCGCGACGGCGGCCTCGCCGAATCCGATCTTCACGGATTTCTACCTGCTCCTCGACAATTCGCCGTCGATGGGCGTGGCGGCGACCACCGCCGACATCGCCACCATGGTCGCCAACACCTCCGACCAATGCGCCTTCGCCTGCCACGACATGTCGGCGGGCGGGAACGACTACTACGCCAAGGCCAAGAACCTCGGCGTGAAGATGCGCATCGACGTGGTGCGCGACGCCACCCAGCAGCTGATGGACACCGCGAGCGCCAAGGCGATCGCGGCGGGCCAGTACCGGATGGCGATCTACAGCTTCGGGACGAGCTGCTCCGGGATCGGGCTCAACCAGGTCTCCGCGCTGACCGCCAATCTCTCCACCTCGAAGACCGACGCGGGCGCGCTCGACCTGATGACGGTGCCCTACCAAAATTACAACAACGACCAGTGCACCGACTTCGACGGAATCTTCGCGCGGCTGAACAGCGCGGTGCCCAATCCCGGCAGCGGCGCCAGCGCGGCCTCCCCGCAGAAGGTGGTCTTCTTCGTCTCCGACGGGGTGGCCGACGCGAATTACCCGAGCACCTGCACCAAGCCGACCACCAACGGGCGCTGCCAGGAGCCGATCACGCTCGCCAATTGCCAGGCCCTGAAGGACCGCGGCATCCGGGTCGCGGTGCTCTACACCACCTACCTGCCGCTGCCGACGAACGGCTGGTACAATACCTGGATCGCCCCGTTCTCGAGCCAGATCGCCACCAACATGGCGGCCTGCGCGTCGCCGGACCTGTACTGGCCGGTGAGCCCCTCGGAGGGGATCGCGGACGCGATGAAGGGCCTGTTCAAGAAGGTGGTCGATTCGCAGCGGCGCATCACCAACTGACGCGGCCGGACGTGATCGTCCGGACAGCGGATCACAGCCCCGAGACGAGGTGCCCCCCATCCACAGGCAGCGTCACCCCGGTCATCCAGGCGGAGGCGTCGGTCGCCAGGAGCAGGAAGGCGGCGTCGAGATCCTCGGGCTGCCCGAGCCGGCGCATCGGGATCCGCCTGACGAGCGCCTCGCCGGCCGGGGTGGCGAAGAAGTCGCGGTTGATGTCGGTGTCAATGTAGCCCGGCGCGAGCGCGTTCACCCGGATCCCGTACCGGGCCCATTCGAGGGCGAGGGCCTCGGTCATCTGCACCACCCCGGCCTTCGAGACCGTGTAGGGGCCGACGCCGCCCGCGACCCGCAGGCCGAGGATCGAGGCGACGTTGAGGATCACGCCGCCGCGCGCGGCGCCGCGCCAGCGCCGCGCCGCCGCCACCGACACCGCCCAGACCCCGCGCAGATTGGTCGCGATCACCCGGTCGAAGACCGACAGGTCGGTGTCGAGGGCGGGCCCGCCCTCCGCCACGCCGGCATTGTTCACGACCACGTCCGGCAGCCGGGCGAGGCCCGCGAAGGCCGCCTCGACCGAGTCGGCGTCCGCCACGTCGAGGGCCACGGCCGAGGCCCGGGGGGCACCGGCTTCGCGCAGGGCCTCGACCAGGCGGTCGAGCCGGTCGCGGCGGCGCGCCGCCACGGTGACCTCCGCGCCGCTGCGCGCGCAGAGCCGGGCGAAATGCGCGCCGAGGCCGCTCGACGCGCCCGTCACGAGCACGTGGCGGCCCCGCAGGCCGGCGGCGAGATCCATGGCGCGCTCCCTGTCTGCCCTCAGCCCGACCGGCTCTGGGCGAGCTGCTGGTTCGTCATCTCCAGGCGGTGGGCGAGTTCGCGCATCACCGCGATGGCGATCTGCGGGAACTGGCTCAGCAATTCGAGGAAGACCCTGCGGTCGATGCGCAGCGCCGTGGTGGGCACCACCGCCGTCACGGTCGCCGAGCGGGGCTGATCGGCCAGGATGCCCATCTCGCCCACGAGGGCGTTGACGCCGAGCACCGCCACCCGGATCGGCCCGATCGGGCGGTCGAGGGTGACGGCGGCCTCCCCCTCCAGGATCAGGTAGGCGGCGTCCGCCGCGTCGCCCTGGTCGAAGAACTTCTGTCCGGCCGCGAAATGCACGCGTTCGCTGGTGAAGGCCAGGAGCTTCAGGCGCGGAGGATCGACCTCCCGGAACATCGGCACTTGGCGCAGCGACTGCACCTCGGTCTCGAGCGTCATGCCCCGCATCCCGGCCCCTGACGCGCCGACCTTGCCGCAGCGCGGGTCCGGGCGCCAGCCCCCCGGGGCGGATGGGCGGCCGGCCTCAACCGGAAGTTCGCGCATCCGCGGCGACGGAGGTGCCCCGGGCCCGCAGCACCACGTCGAAATGCGAGGCGAAGCGCTCGTTGGGCAGGACGGCGACGAGGCTGCCCTCGCGGCCGAAATGCTGGACCAGCAGCGTCAGCACCGCCCGGGCCCGGTTCTCGCCCATCGGGCCGAGCGCGCCGTCGAGGACGAGGAGGTCGGGCCGGCGCACGAGGCCGCGCACGAGGCTGATCGCCGCCCGCTGGCCGCCGGTGAGGAAGCGCCCGGCCGGGCCGACCTGGTGGTCGAGGCCGACGCGGGCGACGGCGTCCGCGAGGTTCATGGCCTCGACCGTGGCGGTGATGGCGGCGGTCACGGCGGCGGCGGCGTCCGCGGCCGACTGGTTGATCCGCCCGAACAGCAGGTTGTCGCGCAGCGGGGCCGCCGCGCAGACCGCGTCCGGCTCGTAGAACTCGACCCCGCCCTCGCCGGCCTCGGCGAGCGCCGCGCGCAGGGCCGCGCGGGCCTCGACCAAGCGGGCGCGCAACGCGTCGTCGAGCAGGCCGAGGCGGTGGCGCGGCTCGATATAGGCGAGCGGCAGGGCGATGAGCCGCGTCGCGTCCGCCCCGCCGTAGCGCTCCAGCCCGAGCCAGCGACGCCGGACCCGCGCGAGCCAGGACGAGCCGTGGCGCGCCTCCGAGGCCTCGGTGGCGGTCCGGCGCGCCAGGATCGCCTCGTATTCCGGCAGCTCGTCCGCCGACAGGAAGGAGAATTGCTCGAAGAGCGGGTGGCCCATCGGCAGGCCCTGGAAGATCTCCAGCATCGTCTGGGCAATCTGCTCGCCCATGGTGACGAAATCCTCGGCGAGCCCGCGCTCGTCGAGCACGGCGCGCACCACCGGGTGCTCCGCCATGGCCCGCCCGGTCAGGCTCGCGGTGGTCGGCACGCCGAACAGGAGGTTCTCGCCCACCGTCGCCTGGCTGTTGTAGCGCTCCGGGTCGAAGGGCTCGACGAGGTTCTCCATGCCCTGCGCGGCGAGCCGGGCCCGCAGCGCGCCGCGCGCCTCGATCATGCGGGAGGCGAGGTTCGGATGCCGCTCCGGATCGACCTGCCCGAGGAGGCCGAACCGGTAGACCTCCTCGCCCATGCCGATGCGGCGCAGCCAGCCCAGGATCACCCCGTCCAGGGCCGCCGCGTCCGGCACGCCCGCCTGCGCGTAGTCGATCCAGTCCCCCGACAGGCTCGCCAGCGGGTTGCCGGTGCGCCGGGCCTCCGCGAGGCGGCGGCGGTCCTCGAGGGTCTCGGGCGGCGGCACCTGCTCGGGCGGGCGCTGCAGCCCATAGACGATGTTCTCGCGCAGCGACCCTGGAAACAGGATGGGCTCGACGCTGGCGTAGGCGATGCGGCGCGCCAGCGCCAGCGAGCCCCATTCGCCGAGGTCGTGGCCGCCGACCGTGATCCGCCCGCGGCTCGGCGCGAGGCGGTGGGCGAGGACCCGCGCGAGGGCGCTCGCGGCCTGGCTGCCGTCGCTGACGATGCCCAGCCGCAGGGGCAGCGTGACGGAGAGTGAGACCCCTTCCAGGAGCGGGCCCTGCGATTCCCTGACCCAGAGGTCGTCGGCCTCGAGCGGGCCGACGAGGGGCGTGTCGCGTCCCGGGACCTCGGCCGGCAGCAGGCGGTCCGGCAGGAATTGCTGCACCACCTGCTCGTACTTCACCTGCACGTCGAGCCGCTGCTGATCCCAGTCGATCAGTTCCTTGAGGGGCGGCGGCAGGTCGCGATAGGCGGCGATCACCGCCACGAGCTGGCCGATGCTGAGCTGGCCCTTGAGCGCGAAGTAGCCGCCGATGCAGTAGAACAGGAACGGCGTCATCTGCGCGAGCAGGTTGTTCAGGAACTTGACCATGAACTTGCGCCGGTAGATGCGCAGGCGCAGGTCGAAGAGGCCGAAGAGGCGCTGGCCGATCTCGGCGCGCTCCCACGGCTCGGCCCCGTTGGCGTGGACCGCCTCGATGCCGTCCACCACCTCGCCGACCCGCCCGGCGAGGCGGCGCGAGGCGAGCTGGCGCCGCCGCCCGAGGCGCAGGAGTTCCCGCCGCAGGCGCGGGATGACCACGAATTGCACGCCGACGACCGCGGCCGCCATCAGTCCGAGCCAGACGTTCTGGAGCAGGATGAAGGCCATGGCGGTGGCCGCCTGGGTTCCCAGGAAGGCCGGCAGGATGTAGGCGTCGCCGATGAAGCCGCCGATCGGCTCGACCTCGTCGCGCACGATCGTGGCGAGTTCGGAGGCCTTCGCCTGCCGGATCGACTCGGGCGAGAAGCGCAGGATCAGCGAGAACAGCTGGAAGCGCAGGCGCCGCAGCATGCGCTCGCCGAGCGCCCCCTTGGCCACGTTGATCCAGTACTTGAAGGCGCCGTTGATCAGGACGAGGAGGAGGAACAGGGAGGAGAGCCCGAACAGGAGTTCGAAGCGGTCGACCTCGAACCCGTCGAAGAGCGCCCTCTCGCCGCCGAACCAGTCCGGCACGCGCAGGCGCAGGACGAGGAAGTGGGCGGTCGCGTTGCCCTTCTCGAAGGCGTGGCCCTGGATCGCCTCGTTGACGATGCGCCGCGGCAGGTCGAGGGACGCGAAGTAGAGCGGCAGCGAGGCCAGCACGACGGCGCAGATCAGGATCTGGTCGCGCTTCGAGTGGCGCCAGATGTAGCGGAACAGGCTGCGGTCGAGCCCGCCCGCCGCGTCGGCCGCCTCCGGATCGGTCCCGATCATGGGCGCGGCCCGCGGCGTCGCCCGATCGGCCACCGGCGCGGCGACCCCGTTGCGTCTGAGCGCTTCTGCCCCGTCCATCCGCTCCTGCCCGCTCCGCGCGACGACCCCGTCCCTGTGGCGCCCGCCCCGCGCCGGCACCCGCATGGCAGGATCGCCGACGGTTCGGGGCGGAGCGGGCGGACGCCGCCGGGCCGCCGGCCCGCGCCGTTCCGCAGGTCCCGGCCCGGCCGGACGTCCCTGCCCGAACGACCGAGCGTGACCTCCCGCGCCGGCTCAGTCTAGGCGGGAACCCGGCGGGAGTCGCTAGAGGCTGTGATGGACCGCTCCCGGCGCCCGGCGGGACGTCCGCCCCGGCACGTTGCGGCGACCGGCCGGAGCGGGAGCCGGCCGGGCCGGCGCCGGGGCCGCCCGCCGCCCGCTCCGCGCGGGGCGCGGGTCCCGCGCCCCCCGGGCCGGCCTCACTCCTTCCGGGTCGTCAGCCCGCCGGCCCGCCGCGTGACGACGAGGTCCTGGGCGTGCGGCGAATCCTCCGGGTCGTGGTCGGTGGTCGGCGTAGGGCTGTCCTCGGGCGCGGGCACGGGCGGCACAGCGTCGCAGTTGGGGGCCGGGGCGGTGTCGGGCTGCGTGGCGGCGCGGCGCTGGACCATGTTGGGATTCGTCATCGGGGAGGCTCCTGGCTCGACCGGAGGCGCGGCCACCGCGTCGGCGACGCCCGCTCATGCCGGTCCGGGCGGGATTCCGGCCCGGACCGGCACCGGGGCGAACGTCAGCGCCGGGACACGGTTCCGGCCCCGGCGCCCCCGCCGCCGTCCCAGGCCGGGACGGGGCCGAAGGGGATTAGGAACCATCATTTGCGCTGAAGGTTGAGAGCACGAGGACACCGGCCAAGGAGGCATTCATGGCAACCGGCAATTCGACCTCGAAGCGCGGCTTCGCTTCGATGGACATGGAGCGGCAGCGCGAGATCGCCAGCAAGGGCGGCCGCAGCGTTCCCGCCGAAAAGCGCTCGTTCTCCCAGGATCGCGAACTCGCCTCGTCCGCGGGGCGCAAGGGTGGGCAGGCCTCCGGGTCGGGCCGCTCGAGCGAGGATTGAACCTCATCTGACGCTTCGCCGTGGTCCGGCATGGTTGCCGGGCCACGGCGTCGGCATGCCTCGCCTCACCTTCGCCGGACAAACGAAACGGGCGCCTCGCGGCGCCCGTATCCGTGTCGTCCTCGCCCCGCCGGGGGCGGCCTCAGGCCGCGAGTTGCGTCACCACCAGGTTGCGCTTGAGCAGGGCCGGACAGACCGTGTCGTCGGACGGGCGCGTGACCACCAGCCCGGCCAGCAGCCGCTCCAGGCGCTCGCCCTCGGGCAGGGTCGCGGGCTCGCGCCGGACGCGCTCCGCCGCGGGCGGGGGAGCCGGGTCGTCGATTTCGCGGTAGCCGAGCATGTCTCTCTCTCCATGAACGCGCGTGCGGGGCCGCGGCTCAGCCCGCGGCCGGAGCCAGAGCCGCCTGGGCGAGGCAGCGGCTCGGCAGCAGCCGCCGGGCCTCGTGGCCGGCGAGGCCGCTGATCGCGCCCTCGCAGCCCTCCGGCATGGTGCGGCGCGTGCCGACCTCGCCCGCCGGCGGGCCGGGTGCCCGCTGCACCACCGGCACGCCCTCCCGGGTGCGCAGGGTGACGTGCGGCAGTGCCGTGTCCCGGGCCACCAGCGTGGTGTTGGCGGAGGAATCGGTCTCGAAGACCACGTCGCCCGCCGCGTTGCGCAGCGTGACCTTCGCGGCCCCGAGCCCCGTGATCTCGACCGCCACCGGCTTCTGCGGCAGGCCGGCCGGCCGCGGTGGCGCGATCCGGTCGCCCTTGACAAGCTGAGCCGGGGTCTTGGCCGGCCCGGCCATCGCCGCGAGCGAGTGTTCGACCACTGGCTGCGCGATCAGGGCAAGCAGCGCGGCCGGGGCGGTGATGCTGAAGAAGAGGTGAGCGCGAAGCATACGCGGGTCCTCGGAGCGAAGCTTGACACGTCGATCCGATAACGTCGCGACCGGCCCAGTCGTTCCGTGTGGCCGTGCACGAACGGCACAGTTTTTGGGGCGGATCCGAGTGAGGCCCTTCACGCTTCGTTGACCATGTGCAGGCCGCCCGCCGGCGGCGCATGCGGCCTCGCCGCAACACTCGCCGAAAATCAACGCGCCGGCGCGGGAACCCCGCCGGGCGGGGCGACGTTGATTAGGCAACCCGGCCACCTGGTCCTCCCCGCATTCCCCTTGTGCATCGGCCGGAAACTCAGAACGGGCTGGAGCCTATCCGGCCCGTTTCTTTATGTCGGAGCGACGCAGCGCCCGAGATGATCCCAAAGCCACCTGATGATCCCAAGACCATCTCATGACAAAGGGCCGCCCCGGTGGGACGGCCCTGGCAGGTGTCGCTGCGAGGTCCGGGCGAGATCAGGCCGTTGCCTTGGCCTCGCGGCGGCGGGCGCTCTGCTGGAAGAAGAGGGCTTGGCTGATCACCGCGGAGACGTTGGCGGGCTGGAACGGCTTGGCGATCAGGAAGGCCGGCTCGGGCCGCTCGCCGGTGAGGAAGCGCTCCGGATAGGCCGTGATGAAGATCACCGGCACCTCGAAGGTCTTGAGCAGGTCGTTGACCGCGTCGAGGCCGGAACTGCCGTCCGCCAGCTGGATGTCCGCCAGGATGAGGCCGGGCCTGCGGCCCTCGGCGAGCTTGATCGCCTCCGACCGCGTGCGGGCGACCCCCGTGACGTTGTGGCCGAGCCCCTCGACGAGGGCCTCCAGGTCCATGGCGATCAGCGGCTCGTCCTCGATGATCAGGATCTCGGTCGCCATGTCGGCGGCCAGTTCCCGGCCCGCCTCGTCGACGAGGTCGCGCACCTCCGAGATGTCGACGCCCAGGATCGTCGCGGCATCCTCCTCGGAGAAGCCTTCGAGGCAGGAGAGCAGGAAGGCTTGCCGCGGCAGGGGCGTGATCTGGCCGAGCCGGACCTCGGCGGGCAGGTCGTGCTGCACTTGGTCGCTCTGACCGTTCACCGACAACGAGTTCCAGATCCGCGTGAAGACCCTGAACAGATCGGCCTTGACGTTCGCGCTGCGGCCCAGTGTTTCGGGCTCGTTGACGAGCGTTTCGAGCGTCGCGGCCACGTAGGCATCGCCGGCCACCTGGCTGCCCGTGAGCGCGCGTGCGTAGCGGCGCAGGTACGGCAGGTGCTGCACGACGAGTTGTGCTGTCGACATTCAGTTCCCCTTGAGAGTGGTGTCCGTGTGCGAAGACCCTGATCCACAACGCCGCGCCCGCGCGATCGTTCCGGTTCCGTGGAACCGCCCCGGCCCGGACGCGTTGTCGGCGCAAGAGCGCGTGTTGGTCAACAAGCGCCGCAGTATCGCCCTGCCCGTCTGCCCGGGGGCGGGGCGAAGGGGATTTGCATGATCGATGGCAAGGGGATGGGCGGCGCGCAGACGCCGGCGGACCACGGGGTCGCAGGCGGGTCCGATCAGCCTGGGCTCGATCGACTCACTCAGGGCAGGCTCGGCTCCCACCTTCGCGCCATGTACGACGAGCTCGTGCAGCAGCCGATTCCCGAGCGCTTCGTCGAGCTGCTGGCCAGCCTCGACCAGCCCGCCGAGACCTCGAAGAACTCCTGAGGCGCGCGGCCGCGGCTCGTCCGCTCCCGCACGACGAGGCTCCGGCCATCCTGGGCCGGGGGCCGGCTCGCCATCGTCGGGCTGACATTGCGACGACGTCCCGGAGCAAGCCTCCTTGGGCCCGGGGCCCCTTGGGCCCGCGCCCGCGCAGTTGCGGGGCAAGACCTGTTCAGGTCTGGTCCCGCACGTTGCTGGCCGCCGAACCGATGACGACTTCGGCGGCCGAGGCTCAGAGCGTGGAGGAGCGTCCGCGCAGCAGGCCGACGATGGCCGAGATCGCGAACAGCACCACCGCGACGAAGAAGATGATCTTGGCGGCCTCGACCGCCGTCCCGGCGATCCCGCCGAACCCGAACAGCGCGGCCACCAGGGCCACCACCAGGAAAGTAACCGCCCAACCCAGCATGGCGCGAACCTTTCGTATGGTCGGATCATCGGCCCGCGGCCGATCTTGAGCTTACAAACGTCAAGCCTGTCTCCCGGTTCCGCTTTGTCGCAGCGACAGGGGCCGAATCCGCCCCCATCTTGGGGAAGCGGAACCCCGGTTTCGTGCCGCACGTTGCCGAGGCGAACCATTGGAGGCGCTCGATGAACCGATCCCTTGCCCTGCAGGCCGGCCTGGCCCTCCTGATCGGGCTGATCCTGGTCGGGTTCGTGGAGGCCGGCGCCCTCATCCCGGCCATCGCAGCGGGTGCGGCCCTCGCGGCTGCCGCGGCGGCCCTGCGGGGCGTGGCGCAGCCCGCGCCGGTTCCCGTCCCGGTGCGGGCCCGTCGCGGAAGACGCGGCGGCTGAGCCCGGCCCGACACCCGTCGCGGCCCGCCTCCCGCGCCCGGCCGGGGCTCGCGAGGGCGAAGAACCGTCGCATGCGGGCGTGCCTGTCCGACGCGGCTCTGCCCCGAACCGGAGATCATGAAGCGAGACAGTCGCGGTACCCGAGCCCTCCCCCGACACGAGGGAGAGCGTGGGCACCGCGGGCGGCGTGACACGGTATTCCGTTGCCGGGGGAGCAGGGGTCGGGCAAGGCTGCCGTCCGCCGTATTGAGTTAGTTCCTAGACATCGGCATTGCAAACTCGACACCGCGAGACCGGACGATCGATTTCAAGTCTCCTCGCAGAATAGCTCGTGAAATTATGCTTGAGTTGTTGTTTCCGCGCCATTCTTGACGCGGTGCCGGCGACCACTTTCGGTGAATGACGCCGGCAGCGGAACCCTCTGCCCTTCGTCTGGCCGGGCGGCGCCTGAAATTGATGCAGCCCTCGGTGTTTCGTGCCGATTGCTTGCCGGCTCGACTCGGTCGTATCAGCGCCGAGCTTGTCGGGGAGACGTCATGGGCATGCGGTCTTTGTCGAGCGGCCGGTCGGTGCTGCGCACGAGCCTGCTCGGGGCGCTGATCGGGCTCGGCGGGGCGGTGGGAACGACGACGCTGGTGCGCGCCGCGGATGATGCCGGACTCTTCGAGTTCCTCTTCGGCACGGCTCCCCGCGCGGCCGCCCCGCGCCTCTTCGAGGTGCGGCCGGCCCCGCCGCGCGCCGCGCGCGCCTCGCAAGCGCCGCCGCGCCGGCGCTGGGCGTCGCGCCCGGCGCCGCGCGCGGTCCAGACGATGCGGCCGAGACTCGCCGCCGCCGGCCGCGCCGCCCCGCCGGCGCCGCACGAGAGGGGCGGGAGCCGCTCGGTCTGCGTGCGCACCTGCGACGGCTACATGTTCCCCTTGGCGACCCTGCGGACGAGGGCGGATGCCCCCGCGCACGAGGCGGCCTGCGCGGCCGCCTGCCCGGGCGCCGAGACCCGCCTCTACACCGTCGATCCCGGGCAGGAGCTCGACCGCGCGGTCGGCCTGGACGGCCGGCCCTACCGGGACGGCGCGAGCGCCTTCCTGTACCGCAGCCGCGTCGTCGCCGGCTGCTCCTGCCGGCCGGACGGGGCCCTCGTCGCGGCTCCCCTGCCCCTCGACCGCGACCCGACCCTGCGCGCCGGCGACGCGGTCGCGACCCGGAGCGGCGGGCAGGTCTTCACGGGGCGCAGCGGGACGGTGCGGCCGCGCTTCGTCGAGTTCCGGCGCGCCGAGATCCTCCCGGCGGCGTGGCGCCGGGACCTCGACCGCGCCCTCGACGTGTCGCGCCGCGAGCGCGAGCAGGCGAGCTTCCGCGCAGAGCTCGGCCGGGCGCAGCGGGCCGAGCTGCGCCCGGTCCGCGTCGCCCAGATGGCGAGCTTCGCGGTGCTGGCGACGGATGCCGGCTTCGCGCCGGTGCGCGTCGTGGTCCCCTCGCCCTTCCGCTGATCAGGGCGCGGGCTCCCCCGCGATCCCGGGCTCCCCTGCGATTCGCGGCGCGAGCCGGCGCGCCCGCGCGATCCAGTCGGCGACCATGCGCGGCGTCGGCGACACCGGGCAGTGGCCGCGCTCGGCGTTGAGCGCCGCGAGCCGCCCGCCCAGGGAGGCCGGCTCCTCGCGGGCGAGGTCGCCGACCGTGCGGATGCCGGCGGATTCGAGCAGTTCCGCCATCGGGCGGGCGAGGCCGTGCACCCGGAAGAGGTCGCAGCGCTCCGCCCAGCGCAGCAATTGCGCCGCGTCGATCCCGGTGCTGTCGGCGAGGCGCCGCCGGTCCGCCGGGTCGCCCGCACGGGCGAGCAGCGCGTCGCTGGTCGCGATCCCGGCCGCCCGCAGGCGATCCGCCAGGAAGGGCGCGATGCAGCCGATGGTCTCGATCAGGTACGCCACGACCCATCCAGCGGGATCACGTCGCTCGCGTCACGGTAGCGCGGCGGGCCCGCACGGTCCAGTTCGGCGCGGCGCTCGACAGCCGCCGCTCGCGCCGGTAACCCGGGACGGTGCCGAGGACGAGGGGGGACCCCGGGTGAGCGCTTCCGACGACGCCGAACCGCCGGCCTTCTCCCGCGACGCGCCCGCGCCCGGGCGGGTCGAGGCGGTCTCGCCGCTGATCCGCCGCCTCGTCTGCCCGAACGGCGGTCCCTTCACGCAGACCGGCACCTGCACCTACATCGTGGGGCACGGCCGGGTCGCGGTGGTCGATCCCGGTCCCGAGGAGCCGAGCCACGTCGAGGCCCTCCTCGCCGCGCTCGGCGACGAGACCGTGGCGGCCATCGCGGTGACCCACACGCATCGCGACCACTCGCCGGCCGCGCGCGCGCTGAAGGCCGCGACCGGCGCGCCGATCGTCGGGTGCGGCCCGCACCGCGCCGCCCGGGCGGTGCGCGGCGGCGAGAGGACCATCCTCGACGCGGCCGCCGACCGCGACCACGGGCCGGACGTCGCGCTCGCCGACGGCGAGCGGATCGACGGGCCGGGCTGGACCCTGGTCGCCGTCGCGACGCCGGGCCACACCATGAACCACCTCGCCTTCGCGCTGCCCGAGGACGAGGCGCTGCTCTCGGGCGACCACGTGATGGGCTGGTCGACCAGCATCGTCGCGCCGCCGGACGGCGCCATGGGGGCCTACATGGCGTCCCTGGACCGCCTGAGGGGCCGGCCCGAGCGCACCTACTGGCCGGGCCATGGCGGGCCGGTGCGCGAGCCGCAGCGCTTCGTGCGCGCCCTCGCGCATCACCGCCGCGCCCGCGAGGCCGCGATCCTCGACCGCCTGGGCGCGGGCGGGCGGACCATCCCGGCGCTCGTCGCGGAGATCTACCAGGGGCTCGATCCCCGGCTCGCCGGGGCGGCCGCGCTGTCGGTCTACGCCCATCTGGAGGACCTCGTCGCCCGCGGGCAGGCCGCGACGGACGGGGATCCGGCCCTCGACGGCACCTACCGGCCGGCGTGACGCCTCGTACCAACGCCCCAGAATGCTGACGCATCGGGCCGTTGACCATCCCGGATCGTCGACACCAGAGGCTCGGCGACGATCCGAGAACGGACCCAGCGGTCATGAGACATGACCGCCGGTGTCACTTCACCGCCAGCGCGAGGTTCGACAGCTCCTCCAGGTAGGAGCGGATGTGGTCGGCGTTCTGGCCGAAATCGCGGTCGCCGTAGCGCGAGGCCGAGCGCACGTCGATGCGGGCGCCGTCGGCGCGGGGCCTGACCCGGACGGTGACGTCGTAGGGCAGCCCGAGCAGGCGCGAGCGCACCACCGCCTCGATGCGGCCGTTGCCGACCCGCCCGCCCGGCTTGATCGCCTCGATCACCTGCCACTTGCGGTTCCCGGCCGCCTTGAGGGCGAGGGCGAAGGCCTCGTTCGGCCCGAGATCCAGGGTGAGCGGGGCGATCTGCGGATAGGCCTCGCGCTGCAGGGCGCGGGCGGCGGGTGGGATCTCCGGCGGCAGCGCGCCGCCCCGCGCCGCGTAGGCGGCGCGCGAGCGCGAGTAGGAGGGCGGATCGGCGACGTCGGTGGCGATGTCGGTGAGCCGCGGCAGCACTGCCCCGCGGACCGCCATGTAGCCCGGATAGGCGAGGACGAGCGCCGCGAGGAAGAGGCCGCCCAGGGCGGTGCGCAGGCCCCGCGCCCCCTCGTTCCAGACCCGCACGAAGGCCCCGAGCGCGAGCGCCACGGCGAGCAAAGCCACGGCGATGCCCGCCCCGAGGGCGGCGAGGGCCGGCCCGGTCTCGGCCCGCGGATCCCGCACCAGCAGGAGCGCGATGGCCACCACCGCGACGGCGAACCAGCCGCAGCGCAGCGCCCACGGCGCCGCCCGGGTGACGGGCTCCTCGACGATCAGGCGACGCATGCGGGGAGCGCGGGATCAGCGGTCATCGCCCCTCCCTAAAGCGGTCCGCGGCGCCGCGAAACCCCTCCTGTCCCCTCACGCCGTCCCGGGGAACCGATAGTCCCGGAACTGGTCGCGCAGGGCCGTCTTCTGGATCTTGCCCGTCGCCGTGTGGGGGATCTCCTCGACCAGCACGACGTCGTCCGGCAGCCACCACTTGGCGATGCGCGGGCTCATGAAGGCCAGGATGTCGTCCTTGTCCGGGACGCGCCCGGGCTTGGGCACCACGACGAGGAGCGGGCGCTCGTCCCATTTCGGGTGCGCCACCCCGATCACCGCCGCCTCCGCGACGTCCGGGTGCCCGACGGCCAGGTTCTCCAGGTCGATGGAGGAGATCCACTCGCCCCCCGACTTGATCACGTCCTTCGAGCGGTCGGTGATCGTCATGTAGCCGTTGGGGTCGATCGTCGCGATGTCGCCGGTGTCGAAGAAGCCCCGGTCGTCGAGGATCGGCGTGTCGTCCCGGAAATAGGCCGCCGCCACGGCGGGGCCGGCCACCTTGAGGCGCCCGAAGGTGGTGCCGTCCCAGGGCAGGTCGCGGCCGGCATCGTCGGTCAGCCGGAACTCGACCCCGAAGGGCGGGTAGCCCTGCTTCATCTTGAGGTCGAGGCGCGCCTCGCCCTCCAGCTGCGACACCTCCGGCTTCAGCGAGCAGAAGGAGCCGATCGGACTCATCTCGGTCATGCCCCAGGCATGGGTGACGCTCACGCCGAACTCCCGCTCGAAGCGCTCCGTCATCGCCCGCGGGCAGGCCGAGCCGCCGATCAGCACGCGCTTCAGGTGCGTGATCCGGCCCCCGGTCGCGTCGAGGTGCTGGAGGAGGCCGAGCCACACCGTCGGCACCGCCGCCGTGACGGTGACGCCCGTCGACTCCAGGAGGTCGTGCACGGAGGCGCCGTCGAGTTTCGGCCCCGGCAGGACCAGGGCCGCCCCCGCCATCGGCGCCGCGAAGGCGAGCGACCAGCTGTTGGCGTGGAACAGCGGCACCACCGGCATCGCCACGTCGCGGCTGGAAAGCCCGATATAGTCGGGCCCGTTATTGGCCATCGCGTGCAGCACGTTGGAGCGATGCGAGTAGAGCACGCCCTTCGGATTGCCGGTCGTGCCCGACGTGTAGCAGAGCCCCGCCGCGCTGCGCTCGTCGAGCTGCGCCCAGGCGAAATCCGCGTCCGCCTCGGCGAGCCATTCCTCGTAGGCGACCGCGTTGCGCAGGGACGTGTCCGGCATCCCGGCCGCGTCGGTCAGCACCACGAAGCGCTCGATCGTCGGCAGCTGCTCGGCGAGCCGCTCCACCAGTGGCACGAAGGTGAGATCGAGCAGGAGGATGCGATCCTCCGCGTGGTTGATGATGTAGGCGATCTGCTCGCCGAACAGCCGCGGGTTGACCGTGTGGTAGATCGCTCCGAGCCCGGTGATGCCGTACCACGCCTCCAGGTGCCGCCAGGTGTTCCAGGCCAGGGTGGCGACCCGGTCGCCCGCGCGGATCCCGTCCCGCTCCAGCCGCTTGGCGAGCCGCAGCGCCCGCCCCCTCACCTCTCCGTAGGTGGTCCGGTGCATCGGTCCCTCGACCGAGCGGGAGATCACCGCGCGGTCCCGGTGCTGGGAGGCGGCGTAGTCGATGATGCGGTGGATGAGCAGGGGCCAGTCCTGCATCAGGCCGAGCATGGCGTCGTGTCCTTCCCTCTGGCGGGCGCGTCGGCACGCCCTGTCCGGCCGGCCGAGCGGCCGGCGACGGGCGGCGAGGCCCGTCGCGCCCAGTCTAGCCGATTTCCCGCGCCAGGGGATCGCGGCGAGAGCGTCGCCCGCGCCGTCGCGCCTCGCCGCGCGTCCCGGCGCGCAAGGGTCGGGGTCGCTGCGCGCGCTTCGCACGGTTGGTGTCGGTCGTGCGAAGGGGCACCGCGTGCCGGCCCGACCGGGCGATCGACCCCGCGCTCAGACCCGGCCGGCGAGTTCGATCGCGAGCAGCGCCGCGAGGCTGAGCAGCGCGAGCGGGATCTGCATCGGCCGCAGCCGCGCGAAGTGGCGCGGGGCCTCGCCGGACCGGGCCGCCAGGGGATCGAGGACGACGATGAGGCCGTAGCCGGCGAGGAGCAGCGCCGTCGTGGCGGTGGCGCGCCCGAACAGCAGGCCCGCGAGGGCCGCCAATCCGAGCCCGAACAGGACCATCATGGTGGCGATCTGCGTGGCGGTCGGTCCGCCGACCGTCCGGAAGCTGAGGCCCCGCCGCACGCCCGACAGGAAGGTAAGGATGGCGCCGCCCCACAGGAGCGTGAGGCTGACGATCAGGCGCCGGGTCTCGCCCGCGCTGGCGAGCGCCGCCGCGGCCCCGGCGACGAGCGGCAGCATCGGCCCGAAGCCGTAGAGGAGGCTGAGCCAGGGGATCCGCGGCGAGGCGTCCTCGCGGGTGGGGTGGGGTCTCATCGGGCCGGGGCCCCCGGGGGCTGCCGCCCGTCGAGGTCCGGGTTGCGCCGCCGCAGATCCTCCGTGAGGACGTCGCCGAACACCGACCACAGGGTGAGCGGCAGGCCGCTCGCCGCCGCGAGGCCGTCCACGCGCCCCGCCCGGGCGATGAACCCCGCCCCGGCGGCCACCACGAGCGCGCCCTCCGCGACCCCGCCCGTGAGGCTGCGCGCGCCGAAGAAGACCTTGTTGTAGGCGGTGACCAGGGCGAGGGTGAGGGCCCAGAGGGCGATCGCCTCGTCGCGGGCCGGCGAGCGGGGCTGGCGCATCAGCCGGTAGGCGCCCGCCGCCATCAGCGTGAGCAGGACCGGCCAGCCGCCGGCGAAGACGGGGTCCGGCGGCTTCCAGGACGGGGTGTCGAGGCGGCCGTACCAGCGGGCGATGTCCGGGTGGCTCGGATCGGGGCTGTAGCGGCGGCTGACCAGCCCGCTGAGCAGGAGCGCGCCCCCGACCGCGACGAGCGCCGCGCCCGGCGACAGCGCACCGTCGCGCCGCGGGGGGGCGGCGCCGCGCGGGCGCCCGGCGCCCCGCGGGGGCGCGGATCGGCGATGCGCCGCCCGCGCGGCGCCGGTGGAGGATTCGGCCATCGGGTGATTCCGGGACTGCGCGGCCCTGCCGGCCGCCCTCCCCCAACGTCCCGCCGCGCGGCATGTTCAAGCGGGGCCGCCCGTGCTGGTCCTCGACCGGGACCGGACCGTCGTGAAGACGGTCTTCGGCCAGCGCCCCCGGAAGGTCCTGCTCCGGGGCGAGATGGTGCTGCGCAAGCGCGCCGCGCCGTGAGCCGCGCGCCTCACCCGGCGGGCGCGGCCCGCCCCTCGGCGGCGCGCTCGGCGAGGTCGTCGAGGTTGCGCCGCATCTGGTCGAGCGAGAAGGCGATCCAGAAGATCTGCCCGACCTCGTCGGTCGGGAGGTCGCGGGTGAGCCGGCGGCGGCGCATCTCGTCGATCGCCGCCCGGTAGGCGGCGATCGCCCGCGGCAGGGCCGGATCCTCCTCCGGGGCCCGGGCGTCCTGCTCGAGGCAGGCGGCGATGCCCCGCAGGCGCGCGGCCGCGGCCGAGGCCGCCGCCGCCCAGGGGGCCGCGAGGTCGGCGCCGAGATCCGCCTCGCGCGCGGCCCGGCGCAGCATCACGACGTCGTGGCGCAGGCGCAGGAGCGTGCGGGCGAGCGGCTCGGGATCCGGGGCGGCGGCGAGGCGGCTGCGCCGCTCGCGGGCGGCCTCCCCCACCAGCACCTCCAGCCGGTCGAGGCTGCGCCGCGTCGCGAGCGGCAGCCCCTTCGCGTCGATGGCGGCGTCGTCGCGGCGCGCCAGCACCTCCAGCTGATCGGCGAGGAGGCGGGCGGTCCGCGCCGCCTGCTCGCGCACCACCCGCGCCGCGCGGGCCGGCGCGACCACGAGCGAGACCGCGAGGCCGATCGCGCAGCCGAGGCCGACCTCCAGGATCCGGTCGAGCGCGAAGGCGATCGGGCCGAGCGTGCTGCCGGTGGTGCTCAGGAGCACGATCACCGCGGTGATCGGCGCGACCCGGAACCCCGCCGACTGCGCCGCCGCGACGGAGAGCGGGCCGATCGCCAGCAGGAGGGCGACCGCCGTGGTGATCCCGCCCTGGTGCGGGACGGCGAGGGCGACCGCGCCCCCGTAGACCGCGCCGAGCACCGAGCCGAGGAAGCGGTCGAGGGCAGCCTTCAGCGAGGAGCCGACGCTGCTCTGGGTCACGATCAGCGCGGTGATCACTGCCCAGAAGGCCTGCGGCAGGCCGAGCCCGGCGGCGAGCCCGAAGGTGGCGAGGCTCGACACCGTCATGCGGGCGGCCTGGACCAGCTTGGCGCGGTTCCGGGACAGCCAAGCCTCCAGGCGCGCGGCGCCGCTCGCGTCGATCGTCATCGTGCCTCCGCGGATGGCGCCTCTTCGACGCCAGCGGGGGCCGGCCTGTCAACCGCGCCGGCGCGCTTCGCCCGCCGCCCCGTTGCAAGCGTGTCCGCTCTCGGCTCTGTTAGGCGGGAAGAACGGGCCCGCGATGATGCGCGGCGCGTCGCCGGGCGCGCCGGGGCCGGGCAGAGCGCAGGGGGTGGGTGATGGGCCGGACTTTGTGGGCCGGGATCGGGATCGTGGCCGCGGCGCTCGCGGCCGCGCCGGCCGCGGCGAGACCCCTCGCGGCGATCCGCGAGGCGGGGGTGCTGCGGGTCGGCCTGACCGGCGACTACGCGCCCTATTCGCTGAGGCGCTCCGAGGGCGACGTGAAGGGCGCCGACGTCACGATGGCGCGGGATCTCGCCCGCAGCCTCGGGGTCTCGCTCGAGATCGTCCCGACGACCTGGAAGGGCCTCAAGGACGACCTCCTCGCCGACCGGTTCGACATCGCCATGGGCGGCGTCTCGGTGACGTCCGACCGCGCCGCGGTGGCGGATTTCTCGGTGCCGGTAATGACCGACGGCAAGCGCCCGATCGTGCGCTGCGCCGATGCCGGGACCTACACGAGCATCGCGGCGATCGACCGGCCCGAGGTGCGCGTGGTGGTCAATCCCGGCGGCACCAACGAGCGCTTCGCGGCCGCCCACTTCCCGCACGCCGCCGTGCGGCTGCACCCGGACAACCGCACGATCTTCGAGGAGGTCGCGGAGGGCCGCGCGGACCTGATGGTCACGGACGGGGCCGAGGTCGATTACCAGGCGCGGCGCCACCGCGGCGTGCTCTGCCCGGCCACGGTGGCGGATTCCTTCGACCACGCCGACAAGGGCTACTGGATGAGCCGCGACCCGGCGCTCAAGGCGGCGGTGGACGGCTGGCTCAAGGCCGCCCTGGCCTCGGGCGCCTACGACAGGGCGCTCGAGGCCGCGGCCGAGTAGCGGACCGCCTCAGGCGGCGCGGATCTCGGCGAGGAAGCGGTCGGTCCCGGCGGAGAGCTGCTCGGATTGCCGCGACAGCGCGCTCGCCGCGCCCAGCACCTGGGAGGCGGCCTCCCCGGTCTGCGCGACCGCGCCCGCCACCGCCCCGATCGTGTCCGTCACCGCCCGCGTCCCGCGCGACGCCTCCGCCACGTTGCGCACGATCTCCTGCGTCGCCGCCCCCTGCTCGGTCACCGCCGCGGCGATCGCCGAGGCCACGCTGCGGATCTGCCCGATCCGCTCCGTGATCCCGCCGATCGCCGTCACCGCCTGGCGCGTCGCGCCCTGGATCTGGCCGATCTGTCCCGAGATCTGCTCGGTCGCCCGCGCGGTCTGGCCGGCCAGTTCCTTCACCTCCGCGGCCACCACCGCGAAGCCGCGCCCCGCCTCCCCGGCCCGCGCCGCCTCGATCGTGGCGTTCAGCGCCAGCAGGTTGGTCTGGCTCGCGACCGAGGAGATCAGCCCGACCATGTCGCCGATGCGCGCGGTGCTCTCGCTCAGCGCCCGCACCAGCTCCTGCGTGTGGTCGGCCTCCCGCACGGCCGCCTCGGCCAGTTCGGCCGAGCCCTCGACCTGCCGGCCGATCTCGCTCACCGAGGCGCCGAGTTCCTCGGCCGCCGCCGCCACGGTGCCGACATTCGCGCTGGCCTCGTCGGCGGCGCGCGCCACGGCGGTCGAGCGCCGGGCGGTGTGGTCGGCGGTCGCCGTCATGGTCTCGGCGGTCGCCTGCAATTCGGTGGCGGCGGCGGCGACCTGCGCGACGATGCCGCCCATGCCGCGCTCGAACTCCTCGGCCATGCTGCGCATCGCGTCGCGGCGGGCGCGCTCGGTCTCGGCGCGGGCCGCCTCGTCGCGGGCACGCTCCTCCAGGGCGCGGCTCTGGAGGCCCTCGCGCAGGGCGACGACGGCGGAGGCGATCTCGCCGATCTCGTCGCGGCGTCCGACGCCCTCGACCGCGGCGGCGATCTCGCCGGCGGCGAGGCGGCGCAGGGAGGCGGTGAGGCTGGCGAGCGGCCGGGCGACGCCGCGCCCGAGCACGCCGGCGACGGCGACGAACAGGAGGGCGACGGGCAGGATCTTCCAGGCGAGCGAGCGCACCTCGCCCCACAGGGCCGCGTCCACATCGTCCACGTGCAGCCCCGAGCCGACCAGGATCTGCCATTCGGGGATCCCGATCACGTAGGTCACCTTCAGGGTTTCCTCACTCTCTCCCGGTTTCAGCCAGTAGAACTGCGAGGATCCCCGGCCGTTCCGATTGACAAGATCGACCATTTCTCGGGTGATCTGGGTGCCGAATTTATCTTTCAGGTCCAGCATGCTCTTGCCTTCGAGCTCGCGCCGGATCGGATGCATGACGCTGCGGCCATCGAAGTCGTAAACGTAATAGTAATTGCCGCCGTCGAAGCGGGCCATCCGGAGGGTCTCGAGGGCGGCCCGGCGCGCCTCGCCCTCGCTCATCTCGCCCGCCCTCGCCCGGGCGAGGTAGCCCTGCAGGATGGTGGCGGCGGCCTCGACGGCGTGCTGGATCTCGCCGCGCTTCTGCTCCAGCATCGCACTGCGGATCTGGGTCAGGGCCAGCCCCATCGAACCCCCGAGAAGGAACAGGGCGGCGAGCGCGAGCGCCACGAAGCGGTGAACGAGGCGAAATCTGAGCGGCATGGAGACCTCGGTTGGGTATGGCTTCATGCAGTTTGGTCAACTTGCCTTAAAAACTTCGTAACCTGCGCTTCAATCATCTTCGTCACAGCTTCCAGCCCAGTGTGTAATTTCTCCAATAATTTTTTTCGTACATCGCGATGACTTTGCGAGAACGATTGATCCTATCAGTTTTTTGCGAGTATATTTTGACAAATTCCACTGAATTGTCGGGTAAAGCATCGTCCCTATGCGGCATGTGAGGGCTGATTCTGCCTCGCCTTATTGGTTCGAGAGGGGTTCCTGGCGGGTGGGATGCGCGCCGCCTGGCTCGGACTGATAACGGGATCCGGGTGCGCCGTCCTCGGATCCCGCGCGAGCGTCGCGCCTCAGGCGGCGCGGATCCCGGCGAGGAAGCGGTCGGTCCCGGCGGAGAGCTGCTCGGATTGCCGCGACAGCGCGCTCGCCGCGCCCAGCACCTGGGAGGCGGCCTCCCCGGTCTGCGCGACCGCGCCCGCCACCGCCCCGATCGTGTCCGTCACCGCCCGCGTCCCGCGCAACGCCTCCGCCACGTTGCGCACGATCTCCTGCGTCGCCGCCCCCTGCTCGGTCACCGCCGCGGCGATCGCCGAGGCCACGCTGCGGATCTGCCCGATCCGCGCCGTGATCCCGCCGATCGCCGTCACCGCCTGGCGCGTCGCGCCCTGGATCTGGCCGATCTGCCCCGAGATCTGCTCGGTCGCCCGCGCGGTCTGGCCGGCCAGCTCCTTCACCTCCGCGGCCACCACCGCGAAGCCGCGCCCGAGCACGCCTGCGACGAAGCACGCCTGCGACGGCGAACAGGAAGGCGAAGGACAGGATCTTCCAGGCGAGCGAGCGGACCCCGCCCCGCAGCGCCGCTCCACGCGAAGCAAGCTCGAAAATCGGCGCAGAGTGGCGGCGTCGAACTGGTCGCAGCACGGCACCGTCCGGCGCCCCGGGCCATCGGCCCGCAAGGCCGATGCCGCGCCGCGGGCTCGGCGGCTCGGGCTCAGAGCCGCGCCCGCACCTCGCGAAGGACCGCCTCCGGCGTGATGCCGAAGTGGCGGAAGAGCTCCTCGCCGGGCCCGGAGGCACCGAAGCCGGTCATCCCGACGAAACCGCCCTCCTCGCCGATCCAGCGCTCCCACCCGAGCCGGATGGCCGCCTCGACGGCGACCCGCACGGTGTCGCGGGGGATCACCTCGCGGCGGTAGGTTTCCGGCTGGGCCGCGAAGGCCTCCCAGGACGGCATCGACACCACGGCGGTCGGGATCCCCTCCGCCTGCAGCGCCGCGCGGGCGGCGAGCGCCACCGCCACCTCGGAACCGGTGCCGACCAGGGTGACCCGCCTGCGCCCGCCCGTCGCCGGGGCGAGCAGGTAGGCGCCCCGCGCGCTCAGGTTCTCCGCGCCCGCCTCCCGCCGCAGGGCCGGCAGCGGCTGGCGGGAGCAGATGAGCGAGGTCGGCCCGTCCCGGTGCGCGAGCGCCATCTCCCAGGCCTCGGCGGTCTCGACGGCGTCGGCCGGGCGCAGCACCAGCATGTTGGGGATCGCCCGGAGCGAGGCCAGGAACTCCACCGGCTGGTGGGTCGGCCCGTTGCGGCCGATGCCGATCGAATCGTGGCTGTAGACCGTGATGACCGGAAGCTCCATCAGCGCCGCCATCCGCAGGGCGGGCCGCAGGTAGTCGGAGAAGACCAGGTAGGTGGCGCCGACCGGGATCAGCCCGCGATGGGCCGCCATCCCGTTCATCATCGCCCCCATGGCGTGCTCGCGGATCCCGTAATGCAGGTAGCGCCCGGCCCTTTCCGTGGCCGTGAAGGCGGCGAGCCGCTGCTTGTGGCGCGTCGGGCCCTCCAGGTCGGGGGCGCCACTGAACAGGTCCGGCACGGTCTCGGCGAGGGCCGCCAGGATGTCGGCCGCCACCTCGATGGTCGGGCGCTCCGGGGCGGTCTCGGACCAGTGCCGCCTGAGGGCGAGCAGCGTCTCGCGCCAGGACGGGGGCAGCCGGCCCGCCATCCTCCGGTCGAACTCCGCCCGCCGGGCCTCCGGCAGGGCGGCCCGGCTCGCCTGCCAGGCCGCGTAGGCGGCCCGGTTGCGCGCCCCCGCCCCGGCCCGCCAGGCGGCGGCGACATCCTCGGGCACCGCGAATGCCGGATGGTCCCAGGCGCGGGCGGCGCGGGCCTCCGCGCAGTCGCTCTCGAAGACGCGCCCGCCATGGGCCCCGCGCTGGCCTTCGAGCCGCGGCAGGCCGCGGCCGATCACCGTGCGGCAGGCGATCAGGCTCGGGCGCGGATCGCCCCTGGCGAGGAGCAGCGCCGCCGAGACCGCCTCGACGTCGTGGCCGTCGCAGTCGATCACCTGCCAGTCGGCGGCCCGGAAGCGGGCCCGCACGTCCTCCGAGATCGACAGGTCGGTGCTGCCGTCGTCGGTGATGCGGTTGTCGTCCCACAGGAAGGTCAGCTTGCCGAGGCGCAGGTGGCCGGCGAGCGAGACGACCTCGTGGGCGATGCCCTCCTGCAGGCAGCCGTCGCCGACCAGGGCGTAGGTGCGGTGATCGACGAGGTCCGGGCCGAACTCGGCCGCGAGCTTGGCCTCCGCCACCGCCATGCCGACCGCGTTGGCGATGCCCTGGCCGAGGGGGCCGGTCGTCGCCTCGATGCCGTGACGGGGCGCGTATTCCGGGTGGCCGTGGCAGGGCGAGCCGAGTTCGCGGAAGCCGCGGATCGCCTCGATCGAGATCGCCGCGTAGCCCGCGAGGTGGAGGGCCGCG
The DNA here is from genome assembly GCF_000019365.1 of Methylobacterium sp. 4-46. GTDB lineage: Bacteria > Pseudomonadota > Alphaproteobacteria > Rhizobiales > Beijerinckiaceae > Methylobacterium. The sequence continues at coordinate 3,046,425 of NC_010511.1, forward strand.
TAGAGGAGCATCGAGCCGTGGCCGTTCGACAGCACGAAGCGGTCGCGGTTGGGCCATTCCGGATCGTCCGGGTTGCAGACGAGGTGCCGGGTGAACAGGGCGGTGGCGATCTCGGCGCAGCCGAGCGGCGCGCCCGGATGTCCGTCCCCGGCCCGGGCGATGGCGTCGAGGGCGAGGAACCGGACGGCATCGGCCATGCGGCTCGGCGCGGCATTCATGGTGAGGTCCTCTCAGGCAAGGCGGGGGCGTCCGCGGCCGCCGGGAGGGGCGGCCGCGCGGGGTCGTGATCCGCTTGGATCAACCGGATCCCGGATCATGCGCTGTCCGGACGTGATCGTCCGGACAGCCGATGACCGCTTCGGCGAATGACGCTCAGCCGAGGAAGCCGATGGAGATCCAGGGCACCAGGATGACGACGACGAGGCCGAGGATCATCGCCAGGATGTAGCCGACGATCGGGCGGATGCCCGCGTCCGGGTGGATCCGGCTGATCGCGCAGGCCGCGTAGTAGCCCACCCCGAAGGGCGGCGCGAACAGCCCGATCCCCATGGCGAGGATCACCACCATGGCGTAGTGCACCTCGTGCACCCCCACCGCCCGGGCGATCGGGAACAGCAGCGGGCCGAACAGCACGATCGCCGGGATCCCCTCCAGCACCGAGCCCAGCACGATGAAGGCCAGCGCCGAGACCACCAGGAAGCCCAGCGACCCGCCGGGCAGGCTCTTCATGATCACCGCCAGGCTCTGCGAGAAGCCCGACTGCGTCAGCGCCCAGGCCATCCCGGTCGCCGCCCCGATGATCAGGAGGATCGCCCCCGACAGGGATGCCGTCGAGACCAGCATCGGGTAGAGCCGCCTCCAGTCGAACTGACGGTAGATCAGCAGCCCGGCCAGGATCGCGTAGACGATGCCGATGGTCGAGACCTCGGTGGCGGTCGCCACCCCCTCCACCACCGCCGCCCGGATCACGAAGGGCAGCGCCAGGGCGGGCAGCGCGATCACCAGCGAGCGGCCGATCTCGCGCCCGCGCGCCCGGCGCACGTGGCTGAGATCCTCGCCCCGGTAGCGCCACCAGACCAGCGCGCACAGCATGATCCCGAGCACCACGCCCGGCAGCATGCCGCCCGTGAAGAGCGCGGTGATCGACACGCCCGTCACCGACCCGATGGTGATCAGCACCAGCGAGGGCGGGATGGTCTCGGTCTGGGCGCCGGTGGCGGCGAGCAGCGCCACGAGGTCGCCCTCCTTGGCGCCGCGCGCCTTCATCTCGGGAAACAGCACCGGGGCGACCGCGGCCATGTCGGCGGCCTTGGAGCCGGAGATGCCCGAGACGAGGTACATGGCGCCCACCAGCACGTAGTGCAGGCCGCCGCGCACGTGGCCGAGCAGCGCGGCGAGGAAGCCGACCATGGCCTTGGCCATGCCGGTCATCTCGATCAGCAGGCCCAGGAAGACGAAGAGCGGCACGGCGAGCAGGATGAGGTGGCTCATGCCCTCGTCCATGCGCCCCACCACCACCATGGAGGGGGCGCGGGTGGTGAAGGTGAGGTAGCCGAAGGTGGCCAGCCCGAACGCGAAGGCGATCGGCACGCCCGAGAAGACCAGGGCGCCGACGCCGAGGACGAAGAAGATCAGCAGGTTCCAGTTGCCGAGGGTGCGCAGGGTCGGCTCGGCATAGAACAGGCCGGCCACCACGGCGCCGGTGAGCAGGAGGGCGCCGAGGGAGGTTTTCCAGTCGGTGCTCTCGACGAGGCGCAGCACCGCGATGGCGAGCATCAGCACGAAGCCGACCGGGAGGGCGGCGGCGCGCCAGGCGTTGGTGATCTCCAGCGCCGGGGTCTGGACGAAGAGCTCCTCGCTGGCGAACTCGTAGGCGGGTTCGAGCAGGATGCCGATGAAGACGAGGCCGGCGGCGAGCGAGAGCGCGTCCAGGAAGGCGCGCACCTTCGGGGAGGCGAGGCTGACGACGGCGGTCATGCGCATGTGCTCGGAGCGCCGGTAGGCGACCACCGAGCCCAGCATGGCGAGCCAGAGGAACAGGATCGAGGCGAGTTCGTCCGCCCACACGATCGGCTGGTGGAAGACGTAGCGGCTCACCACGCCCGAGCCCAGGACCACGATCTCCAGGACGACCAGGAGCGCCGCGGGCAGCTCGATCAGCAGGCCGAGCGTGTCGTCGAGCCATCTCAGCCGGGCCCGGCGGCCGGTGAGCGCCGGTGCGACCGGCGACTCATCCGCGAGTTCGAGATGCATGCGTCTCCTCCCTCAGGCCAGCTTTCCGGACACGGCTTCCAGGTGACCCCAGGCCGCGTCGCCGAACTTGGCGCGCCAGTCCTTGTAGAAGGTCGTGCGGCCGAGCGCATCGCGGAAAGGCTCGCGGTCGACCTCGATGAAGGTGATGCCCTTGGCGGTGAGGTCCTGGCGCAGCGTGGTGTTGAGGCGGAGGATGTCGGCGCGCTGATCGTCGGCGGACTTGTCGAGTTCGCGGGTGACGAGGGCGCGCAGGTCCTCGGGCAGGCGCTGGACCGCGCGCTTGTTGCCGAGGATCCAGTAGCCGTCCCAGACGTGGCCGGTGAGGCTGCAGGATTTCTGCACCTCGTAGAGGCGCGTCGTCGCCGTGATGGCGAGCGGGTTCTCCTGACCCTCGAAGATCTTGGTCTGCAGGGCGGAGTAGAGTTCGTTGAAGTTCAGGGGAGCGGCGCCCGCATCGAGGGCCTTGAACAGGGAGGTCAGCATCGGGGCCGGGGGCACCCGGATCTTGAAGCCCTTGAGGTCCTCGGGGGTGCGGATCTCGCGGGTCGAGGAGGTGATGTGGCGGAAGCCGTTGTCCCAGACCTTCGAGACGGCCTGGATCGGCGTCTTGGCGATCTGGTCGCGGATGTAGGCGCCGAGCCCGCCGTCCATCGCCGCCCAGACGGCGGTGTAGTCCTTGAAGGCGAAGCCGGTATTGGGAAGGCTCGCGGCGGCCACGAAGGTGGCGAGGATCGAGGTCGAGAGGTTGAAGAACTCGACGCTGCCGTTGCGGACCTGCGAGAGCAGGTCGGTGTCGGAGCCGAGCTGGTTGGCCGGGAAGAGCTTGATGTCGAGTCGCCCGTTCGAGGCCTCGCGGATGCGGTTGAGGGCCTCCTGCGCGCGGATGTTGACCGGGTGGGTCGGGTCCTGGCCGGTGGCGAGCTTGTACTCGAACTCGGCCGCGTTGGCGGGCCGGCGCAGGACGGTGACGAGGGGGATGCTGGCGGCGCCGGCGAGGAGCGTGCGGCGCGAGAGGGTCGTCGACATGGCGTTCTCCCTGGATTTCCATTGATTGCGAAGCGCCGGTTCGTCCGGCGGTGTTGCCCTGGTCGAGTGGGATGGGAGCCGCACGCGGGGCCGGATCCGCTGGCCCTCGGGCGGGGACGGGCCCGCCCTATCCCGTGCCGTTCAGCGCCCGGTAGGACCCGATCACCTGGCTGTCGTCGGCCGCGCCCTCGCCGCGGCCGGAGGCGGCGAGGAAGAGCTGGTGGGCGAGGCTCGCGAGCGGCAGAGCCGCCTTCTGGTCGCGGCCGGCCTCCAGCACGATGCCGAGATCCTTCACGAAGATGTCGACCGCGCTGGTGACGCGGGGCGCCTCCTCCAGCATGCGCGGCCCGCGGTCGCGCAGCATCCAGCTCGCGGCCGAGGAGCCGGAGAGGATCTCCAGCACGACCGGCAGGTCCACCCCGACCCGCTCGGCCAGCGACAGCGCCTCGGCGGCGGCCGCGATGTGCACGCCGCACAGGAGCTGGTTCACCGCCTTCACGGTCGCGCCCTGGCCGGGCCGCGTGCCGACGTGGAAGATCCGCGCGCCGACCGCGTCGAGCAGCGGCCGGACCGCGCCGAACACCTCCGCGGGGGCCGCCGCCATCACCGTGAGGCTGCCGGCCTCGGCGCCGACCACCCCGCCCGAGACGGGCGCGTCGACGAAGCGGCGGCCGGCCGCCGCGACCCGCGCGGCGAGGCCCTCGACGGCCTGCGGCGGGCAGGTCGCCATCAGGATCACGGCCGCGTCGGGGGCGAGGACCTCCAGCGCGCCCTCGGCCGGGGCGCCCCCGCCGAAGAGCACGGCCTCGGCCTGGGCGGCGTTCACCACCATCAGGACGAGGGCGCCGGCGCCGGCGGCGGCGGCGCGCAGCGTGTCGGCCGCCTCGCCGCCGGCCCGCGCCAGGGCGGCCCGGCTCTCGGGCCGGACGTCGTAGCCGCGGACCGGGAAGCCCTTGGCGACGAGGTTCTGCGCCATCGGCAGGCCCATGGCGCCGAGGCCCACGAAGGCGACCGGCGTCAGAGCCATGCGCGGATGCTCCGCACCATCGCGGCGGTCGAGAGTCCGTAGCGGTCGTGGAGGGTGGGGAGCGCGCCCGCGTCGAGGAACTCGTCGGGAAGCCCGATCTGGCGGAAGCCGCGCTCGACGCGCGTGCCGCCGCGCATCAGCAGGCCCGCCACCGCCTCACCGAGGCCGCCGATCACCGTGTGGTTCTCGGCCACCACCACGAGCCGGCCGCCGCGGCCCGCCTCGCGCAGGATCGTCTCCTCGTCGAGGGGCTTGATCGTCGGCACGTGCAGCACCCCGACATCGACGCCGTCGTCCGAGAGGGCGTCGGCCGCCTCCAGCGCCCGCATGGTCATCAGGCCGCTCGCGATGACCAGCACGTCCCGCCCGTCCCGGATCGTCTTGGCCTTGCCGAGTTCGAACCGGTAGCCGTACTCGTCGAGCAGGAGCGGCACGTTGCCCCGCAGGAGCCGGAGATAGACCGGGCCCTGGTGGGCCGCCATGGCGGGCACCACCTGCTCGATCTCGTGCGCGTCGCAGGGATCGATGATGGTGAGGTTCGGCAGGCCGCGGAAGATCGCGAGGTCCTCGGTCGCCTGGTGGCTCGGGCCGTAGCCCGTGGTCAGGCCCGGCAGGGCGCAGGCGATCTTGACGTTGAGGTTCTCCTCGGCGATCGCGAGGCAGATGAAGTCGTAGGCCCGCCGCGCCGCGAACACCGCGTAGGTCGTGGCGAAGGGCGTGAAGCCCTCGCGGGCGAGGCCCGCCGCCGCGCTGAACAGCAGCTGCTCGGCCATGCCCATCTGGTAGAAGCGGTCCGGATGGGCCTGCGCGAAGATATGCAGGTCGGTGTACTTGCTCAGGTCCGCGCTGAGGCCGACGATGTCGGGCCGCTCGGCGGCGAGCCGCGCCAGCGCGTGCCCGAACGGCGCCGCCCTGGTGCGCTGCCCCGGCGCCGCCAGCGAGGCGATCATCGCCGAGGTGGTGAGCCGGGGCCCGCCCTGCAGCAGGTGGGTCGGCCGCTCGTACTTGGATCGCCTCATTCCGCCCTCCCCTCGGCCAGCACCGCGAGCGCCTGGCTCCACTCGGCCGGCTCGACGCGCAGGAAATGGTTGCGCTCGCGCGCCTCCAGGAACGGCACGCCCTTGGCCATGGTCGTGTCGCAGATGATGATCCGGGGCCTCGGCTCCGGATGGGCCTTGGCGGCGTCGAAGGCCGCCACCAGGGCCGCGATGTCGTTCCCGTCGACCCGCTGCACGAACCAGCCGAAGGCCTCGAATTTCGGCGCCAGCGGCTCGAAGTTGAGGACGCCCCGGGACGGGCCGTCCGCCTGCATGCCGTTCACGTCGACGAGGCCGATCAGGTTGTCGAGCCCGAACGAGGCGGCCGACATCGCGGCCTCCCAGGTCGAGCCCTCGTCGAGTTCGCCGTCGGAGAACAGGTTGTAGACGAAGTTCTTCGAACCCTTGCGCTTCAGCCCGAGCGCGAAGCCGACCGCGATGCCGAGCCCGTGGCCGAGCGAGCCGCCGGTGATCTCCATGCCGGGCGTGTAGGCGGCCATGGCGGACATCGGCAGGCGGCTGTCGTCGCAGCCATAGGTCTCGAGCTCGTCCTCCGGGAGGATCCCGGCCTCGATCAGGGCCGCGTAGAGCGCGATGGCGTAGTGGCCGATCGAGAGCAGGAAGCGGTCGCGGCCCTCCCATTCGGGGTCGTCGGGCCGGTAGGTCATGGCGTGGAAATACGCGACCGCGAGCACGTCCGCGATGCCGAGGGCCTGGGCGATGTAGCCCTGGCCCTGGACCTCGCCCATGCGCAGGGCGTTGCGGCGGATGCGGTAGGCCCGCTCGGGCAGCGAGACGTTCGAGCGCTCGCGCGCCGCGGTGGCATGTGCCGGTGACATGGATTCCTCCGTCAGTGGATCAGCATGCCGCCGTTGACGTCGATCACCGCGCCGGTGGTGTACGCGGAGAGGTCCGAGGCGAGGAACAGGCAGGCCTTGGCGACGTCCTCGGCCACGCCGAGGCGGGCGAGCGGGATGCCCTTGACGATCTCGGCCTTGAGCTCGTCCGTGAGCTTGCCGCCGGTGATGTCGGTCTGGATCAGGCCGGGCGTGACCGCGTTGGCGCGGATGCCGTCGGGGCCGAGTTCGCGCGCCATCGCCTTGCACAGGCCGAGCACGCCGCCCTTGGCGGCGCTGTAATGCGGCCCGCCGAAGATGCCCCCGCCGCGCTGGGCCGAGACCGACGACATGCACACGATCGAGCCGGACTTCTGCGCCCGCATCTGCGGGATCACCGCCTGGCTCATGTAGAGCGTGCCGCGCAGGTTCACGTCGGTCACCGCGTCGTAGTTCTCCGGCGCGATGTCCATGATCCTGAGCGGCTGGGTGATGCCGGCGTTGTTGACGAGGACGTCGATGCGGCCGAGGCGGGCGACCGCCTCGTCGGCGGCGGCCTGGCAGGCCTTCCGGTCGGTGACGTCGCAGGCGAGGCCGAGATGGCCGGCGCCGATGGCCCGGGCCGCCTCCTCCGCCTGGCCCGCGTCGAGGTCGAGGACGACCACCCGCCCGCCCTGCTCGGCGAAGAGGCGGGCGGTGGCGCGGCCGATGCCGCGCAGCGAAGCGGCGCCCGTGATCAGGCACACCTTGTCGGACAGAAGCAAAGCACCCTCCCTGATGCGGCCGGCTCGGCCGCTGGGCCGTGACGGCCCGCGATCGCTCGCGACGGCGGAGGGGCGTGGGCGGCGCGTCGCCGCAGCCCCCGGGCGGGACCCGATGTCCCTCCGGCGGCGTGATCGCCCGGCGTTTCCTCTCGCTGTCGTTGAGGAGACGGTGCCAGCCGGGCGCCGCGTGTTCAAACGCACAGTTTGCAACGTCAGATGAATGCCATTCATCTGACCGGGCGGTCCCGCCGCGCCCTCGCCCCGGTTTGGTCTTGCCGCTGCCCCGTCCAGGGTTCAATGTCGCGCCCGATCTCGCGTGCCGTCGCCGCGGCCGGCACGCCGCTGGAGCCGTCGCTTGGTGCCCATGTCCCGTCCTCTTTCGTCCCGCCTGCGCGGCGGCGCCGCCCTCCTGGCGCTGTTCCTCGCGGCCCCCTCGCCCGTCCTGGCCGCCCGCCTGACGCCCCGCGACGTCCCCGGACCGACCACCTACGAGCCGGCCGACTCCCTCGAGGGAAATTTCCTGGCGGCCTACATCGCGGGCGCGTCCCGGGATACGACGGCGGCGGCCTCCTACTATCGCGAGGCGGTGAAGGGCGACCCGCGCAACGCCGAATTGCTGGAGCGCTCCTTCGTGGCGCTGCTGGCGGACGGGTCCCTGCAGGAGGCGTTCCGGGCGGCCGAGAAGCTTACCGCCCGCGACACGTCGAACGGCCTCGCCCAGCTCGCCCTCGGGGTTCAGAAGCTGAAGGCCAAGCAATGGGGCGCGGCGCGCCAGAACCTGCAGCGCGGCGGCCGGGGCGCCACCGCGGACCTGACCTCGACCCTGCTGACCGCGTGGTCCTACGCGGGCGAGGGCCAGGGGAAGAAGGCCTTCGAGACCATCAACAAGCTCAAGGGCGAGCGCTACATCGGGGTCTTCCGCGACTACCACGCGGGCCTGATCGCCAGCGTGGTGGGCGACAAGGTCGAGGCCGAGCGGCGCCTGAAATCCGCCTACGACGCGGACCGCAACACCCTGCGGATCGTCGACGCCTACGCGCGCTTCGAGGCCGATTCCGGCCGGCCCGACCTCGCGGTCGCGGCCTACGAGGCCTTCGACGCGGTGCTGCCGCGCCACCCGATCGTGCGCGACGCCCTCGAGAAGCTGAAGGCCGGCAAACCCCTGCCGCCGCTGATCGCGAGCGCCCAGGAGGGCGCCGCCGAGGTGCTGTACGGGCTCGGCACCGCCGGCACCTCGCAGGGCGAGGAGCTGCCGGCCGTCATCTACCTGCGGCTCGCCCTCTACCTCGCGCCCGAGCATCCCCTGGCGCTGCTCACCCTCGGCGACACGCTCGAGCGCATGAAGATGCCCGAGCGCGCCAACGAGATCTTCGCCCGCATGCCGGCGACCTCGCCGCTGAAGCTCAACACCGACATCCAGATCGGGCTCAACCTGGAGCAGCTCGGCAAGAACGACGACGCGCTGGCCCATCTCGACCAGGTCGCCAAGGCCAACCCGAAGGACGTCGACGTGATCTCGGCGCTGGGCAGCGTGCAGCGCCTGCGCAAGCAATACGCGGAGGCCGCCGAGACCTACTCGAAGGCGATCGCCCTGATCGGCTCGGAGCCGCCCCAGAATTACTGGAACCTCTACTACTACCGCGGCACCGCCTACGAGCGGGCCAAGCAATGGCCGAAGGCCGAGGCCGATCTCAAGAAGGCCCTGGAGCTGGTGCCGCAGAATCAGCCGAACGGGCGCGCGCAGGTGCTGAACTACCTCGCGTATTCCTGGGTCGACCAGAACATGAACATCGACGAGGCCTTCCGCATGCTGGAGAAGGCGGTCGACCTGCAGCCGCGCGACGGGATGATCGTCGACAGTCTGGGCTGGGCGTATTTCCGCCTCGGCCGCTGGGACGACGCCGTGCGCGAACTGGAGAAGGCCGTCGACCTCAAGCCGGGCGACCCGACCATCAACGACCATCTCGGCGACGCGTACTGGCGCAGCGGCCGCCGGCTCGAGGCGAAGTTCCAGTGGCAGCACGCCAAGGACCTGAACCCGGAGCCCGAGGATCTCGCCAAGATCGAGCAGAAGCTGAAGGACGGCCTGCCCGACGCGGACAAGCCGGCCGCCACCGCGGAGAGCCGGCCGACGCCGGACCAGCCGGCGATGCCGAAGGGCTCGCCCGCCCCGAGCGATCCGCCCGCGATGGGCTCGACCCCGAAGGGCGGCGGCTAGAGCGACGCCCGATCGCGGTGCCGTCGGACGCCGCTCTCGTTCTTTGATTCCGCCGCATTTTCCGCGACGAAGCGGGATCCGCTTCGTCGAAAACGCTCTCGCCTCCTTCGCTCCCGGACGCGCGGGGCCGGTGCGGCCCCGCGCTATCCTCTCGAGACTTGCGGCCGTCGCGGACAGCCTCCGCCAGGGCAGGACACCCGAGCCCGCCCGGCATTCCGGTCGCGCAGCCCCACGAGCCCGACCGTGACGTCCCCGACCACCTGCCCGACCACCTGCCCGACCACTTGCCTGACCACCCGCGCTCCCGCGAAGATCAACCTCACGCTGCACGTCCTCGGCCGGCGACCGGAGGACGGCTATCACGCCCTCGAAAGCCTGGTGGCCTTCGCGGGGGTCGGCGACACGCTGACGCTGGAGCCCGGCCCGGACCTCGCGCTGGTGGTCTCCGGCCCGACGGCCGGGCCCGCCGGCCCGACGGCCGACAACCTCGTGCTCCGCGCGGCCCGTCGCCTCGCCGCCCTGGTCCCCGGCCTCGCGACGGGGCGGTTCTCGCTGGTGAAGCGCCTGCCCGTGGCCGCCGGCATCGGCGGCGGCTCGTCGGACGCGGCCGCGGCCCTGCGCCTGCTCGGGCGCCTGAACGACCTGCCGGCCGATCACCCGGCCCTGATCGAGGCGGCGCGCGGCACCGGGGCGGACGTGCCGGTCTGCCTCGACCCGCGCGCCCGGATGATGCGGGGCGCCGGCGAAGCGATCGGACCGGCGCTCGCCCTGCCGGGCCTGCCCGCCGTGCTGATCAATCCCGGCGTGCCGGTCGAGACCGCACCGGTCTTCCGGGCCCTCGGGCTGAAGGTCGGCGAGGCCAACCCGGCCGCGTCGGTGCCGCATCCGACGATCGGTCCGCGGCTCGACGGCCCGGCGCTGCTCGCCCTGATCGGCCCGGCCCGCAACGACCTCGAAGCGCCTGCCCTGACGGTGGCGCCGGTCATCGGCGAGGCGCTCGGCGCCCTGCGCGAGCGGCCCGGCTGCCGGCTCGCCCGGATGTCGGGCTCGGGCGCGACGGTGTTCGGCCTGTTCGGGCATCGCGGCCGCGCCGCCCAGGCGGCCCGCGCGATCGCGCAGGCGCGGCCGGGCTGGTGGGTCCGCGCCACGATCCTGCGCTGAAGCCCGGGGACCTGCGCGCCCCGCGCCTGCCGGCCTCGCGAGGTCCGCGGCCGGCGCCGCGACCTCGCGCACGCCCTCGGGCGGCCCGGATCCCGAGGAATCCGGCCGGCGGGATCCTCGCCGATCCCGACCCTCAGCGCGCCCGGGCGATGCAGAAATCCACGGCCTGCAGCAGCGCCCGCTTCATCGGCGCGTCGGGGAAGAGCGCCAGCGCGTCGCGGGCGATGGCCCCGTAGTGGCGCGCCCGCTCGACCGTGTCCTCCAGGGCCCGGTGGCGGCGCATGATGCCGATCGCGGTGTCGAGGTCGCGCGCCTCGTCGATCTCGCCCTGTTCCAGGGTGCGGCGCCAGAAGGCGCGCTCCTCCGCCGAGCCGCGCCGGAAGGACAGCACGACCGGCAGCGTGATCTTGCCCTCGCGGAAATCGTCGCCGACGTTCTTGCCGAGCGCCGCGCTGGTGCCGCCGTAATCGAGGGCGTCGTCGATCAGCTGGAAGGCGACGCCGAGATTCATCCCGTAGCTGCGGCAGGCCGCCGCCTCGGATTTCGGCCGCTCCGCCAGGACCGGGCCGACCTCGCAGGCCGCCGCGAACAGCTCCGCGGTCTTGGCGCGGATCACCGCCAGGTACTCGTCCTCGGTCGTCTCGGTGTTCTTGGCCGCGCCGAGCTGCATCACCTCGCCCTCGGCGATCACCGCGGCGGCCGAGGAGAGGATGTCGAGGGCGCGCAGGCTGCCCACCTCCACCATCATCTTGAAGGCTTGGCCGAGCAGGAAGTCGCCGACCAGCACGCTCGCCTGGTTGCCCCACTTGATCCGCGCGGCGACGCGGCCGCGGCGCATGTCGCTCTCGTCCACCACGTCGTCGTGCAGGAGCGTCGCCGTGTGCATGAACTCGACGCTGGCGGCGAGCTTCACGTCGCCGTCGCGGCCGGCCTCCCCCGCCCGGTAGCCGCAGAGCTGGGCCGTCGCGAGCGTCAGGATCGGCCGCAGGCGCTTGCCGCCCGAGGCGATCAGGTGGTTGGCCACCTCCGGGATCATCGCGACGTCCGAGCCGGTGCGCGACAGGATCATCGCGTTCACCCGCTCCATCCCGCTCGCGACCAGCGCGACGAGGTCGTTGAGGCTCGCCTCCGGATCGGAGGAGGTGTCTTCGAGGGGGATGACGACGCCCACGCGCGGCAGATCTCCGATGAGGTGAGGCCCCCGCCGCCGGGCCCGGGACAACGTCTCCCCGCCCGCGGCGCACCTGCCCCTTTGCACGCGTTCCGCCCCGGCGGCAACACGCAAGCTTGCCGCAAGTGGGGCGGCGGGTCAGCGCGCCCGCAGGCCCGCGAGGAGGAAGTCGATCATCTGCTCCAGGGTCGGGCCGACCTCGTCGGCGCATTGGGCGATCAGCGCCGGGTGGCAGAAGCGCACGAAGGCGGTCTGGACGCAGCGCGCCGCCGCCATCGGGTCGCAGACGTCGAATTCGCCGGACGCGGCCCCCTCGGCCACGAGGCGGCAGAGGATGCGGTCGACCCGGTCGATGTGGCGGTGCACCACCTCCCAGCTCTCGGCCATCGCCACCTCGACCATCTCGTGCATGCGGCGGTTGGCGGTGAACTGGCTGGCGTTGCGGTGGTGCATCGTGGTGAGGAGCGCGCGCAGCCGGGCAGAGGCCGGAACCTCGGATTGCGCGGCGATGCGCTCCAGCTCCGTCCCGAGTTCGGTCAGCAGCCGGTCCGCCACCGCCTCGTTGAGGGCCTTCTTCGAGGGGAAGAAGCGGTAGACGTTGCCGGGGCTCATGCGCAGGTCCGCGGCGATGTCGGCCACCGTGGTCTTGCGATAGCCGAGGTCGCGGAACAGGCGCTCCGCGATCGCCAGGATCCGGCAGCGCAGGTCGCCGGACCCTGCGCCCTCGGGCTCCCGGATGAGGTTCCGTGTCGTCATGCGCGGGTTACGCTCTGCGGCCGCGTCGCGGCCCGGGATGTCGGGGTCCTGTCATTCGGCCGCCATCGCCAGCGGCACGACAGTCTGCCGCACCGGCGCCGGTTGTCCAGCCTCGTCGAGGCGCTTGCGGTACCAGAGGGCGTAGAGGGCGGGGAAGAAGAACAGGGTCAGGAAGGTCGCCACGAACAGGCCGCCCATGATGGTGATCGCCATCGGTCCCCAGAAGGCGCTGTGGGTGAGCGGGATCATCGCCAGGATCGCGGCCAGCGCGGTCAGGATCACCGGCCGGGCCCGGCGCACGGTCGCCTCGACGATGGCCTCGCCGCGGCGGTGGCGGCCCGCCGCCACGTCGGCCTCGATCTGGTCGACCAGGATGACCGCGTTGCGCATGATCATGCCGGCGAGCGCGATCAGGCCGAGCAGGGCCACGAAGCCGAAGGGCTTGGCCGCGACGTTGAGGCCGAGCGAGGCGCCGATCAGCCCGAGCGGCGCCGTCAGGAAGACCAGGATCAGGCGCGAGAAGCTCTGCAGCTGCAGCATCAGCAGCGTCAGCATCGCCAGGATCATGACCGGGAAGAGGATGAACAGCGAGGCGTTGGCCTTCTCCGATTCCTCGACCGCGCCGCCGATCTCGATCCGGTAGCCGGGTTCGAGCGCGTCGCGGAGCGGCTTGAGGCCGGGCCAGATGGCGCTCGTCACGTCCGGCGGCTGGACCCCGTCGACCACGTCGGCGCGCACCGTGATCGCCATGTCGCGGTTGCGCCGCCACAGGATCGGCTCCTCGTGGCTAAAGTCGAGCCGGGCCACCTGCGCCACCGGCACCGGCACCCCGCCCCTCGACACCACCGTCAGGTCGCCGATGCGGCCGAGATCGAGCCGCTCGGCCGGCACCGCGCGGGCGACCACGCCGACCTGCTCGACGCCGTCGCGCACCGTCGTCACGGTGATCCCGGAGAGCAGCGTCTGCAGCGTCTGCCCCACGTCCTGGACGTTGAGGCCGAGCGCCCGGGCCCGCTCCTGGTCGACGACGAGGCGCAGGGAGGGGGTCATCTCGTTCCAGTCGAGCTGCGGCTCCACGACGTCTCGGTTGAGACGAACGAGGTCGCGCACCTTATAGGCGAGTTCGCGCACCCGCGCCGGATCGGGGCCGACGACGCGGAACTGCACGGGGAAGCCCACCGGCGGGCCGAAATTGAAGCGGTCGACCCGCACCCGGGCCTGCGACAGGGCGCCGGCCGCCAAAGCCGCCTCGATCCGGGCCTTGACCCGCTCGCGCGCCTCGACCCCGCGGGCGACGACGACGATCTCCGCGGAGGCCTCGTTCGGCAGTTCCGGGTTGAGGCCGAGCCAGAAGCGCGGGCTGCCCTGCCCGACATAGGCCGTGTAGGTCGCGATGTCGGGATCGTCCCGTCCGAGCAGCGCCTCGGCCTCCCGCACGGCGGCGGTCGTGGTCCCGATCGCGCTGCCCTGCGGCAGGCGCAGCTGCAGGAAGAGCTCCGGCCGCTCCGAGAGCGGGAAGAATTGCTGCTGCACGTGGCCGAATCCGACCACGGCGGCGACGAAGATCCCGCAGGTCGCCAGCACGGTCGCGAGGCGCCGGCGCGTGCAGGCCCGGATCAGCCGCCGCAGCCCCCGGTAGAGCCGCGTGTCGTAGAGCGCGTCGGGATCCTGGTGGGCCCCGTGCTTGGCGAGGTCCTTCGGCAGCAGCAGCACGCCCAGATAGGGCGTGAACAGGACCGCCACGAACCAGGAGGCGACGAGGGCGATCGCCACCACCCAGAAGATGCCGCCCGCGTACTCGCCGACCGACGAGTTGGCGAAGCCGACTGGCAGGAATCCCGCCACCGTGACCAGGGTGCCGGTCAGCATCGGGAAGGCGGTCGAGTCCCAGGCGAAGGCCGCGGCGCGCAGCCGGTCCCAGCCCTGCTCCATCTTCACTACCATCATCTCGACCGCGATGATGGCGTCGTCGACGAGGAGCCCGAGGGCGATGATCAGGGCCCCGAGGGTGATGCGGTGGAGGTCGATGCCGAGGGCCTGCATCACCACGAAGGTGAGGGCGAGCACCAGCGGCACCGACAGCGCCACCACGATGCCGGTGCGCCAGCCGAGCGAGAGGAAGCTCACGGCGAGCACGATCACCAGCGCCTCCGCGAAGGAGCGCTCGAACTCGAACATCGCCTCGTCCACCACCTTGGGCTGGTCGGCCACCCGCGTCAGGTCGATCCCCTGCGGCACCGCCGCCATGAACTCGCGCGAGGCCGCCTCGACGCCCGCGCCGAAGGCCATGATGTTGGCGCCCCGCGCCATCACCACGCCGATCCCGAGGGCGGGCTTGCCCATCTGCCGCACCAGGAAGTCGGGCGGGTCGACGAAGCCCCGCGTCACCGTCGCGACGTCGCCGAGCCGGAAGGTGCGCCCCCCCGCCTCCACCGGCGTCTCGGCGACCGCCTGCACCCCGTCGAGGGCGCCGGTGACGCGCAGCGGGATGCGCTGCGCCGCGCTCTCGACCGTCCCGGCGGGCGTCACCGCATTCTGCCGCCCGAGCGAGTCGAACAGGGTCTGGGGCGTGATCCCGAGGGTGGCGAGCTTGGCGTGACTGAATTCGACGAAGATGCGCTCGTCCTGCACGCCGTAGAGGTTGACCTTGACGACGCCGTCCACCTTGAGCAGGCGCTGACGCAGGCCCTCGGCGACCTTCTTCAACTGCGCGTAGTCGGCGCCCTCGCCGGTCAGCATGGAGAGGATCGAGTCGACGTCGCCGTACTCGTCGTTCACGTTCGGGCCGATGATCCCGGCCGGAAGGTCGCCGCGCGCGTCATCGAGCTTCTTGCGGATCTGATAGAACAGGGACGGCACCAGCGCGCCCGGGGTGCTGTCCCGGAAGGTCACCTGCAGGGCCGCGAAGGAGGGCTTCGAGAAGGTGACCACCTTCTCGAAATAGGGCAGCGTCTGCAGCTTCTTCTCGATCCGGTCGGCGACCTGGTCCTGCATCTCGCGGGCGGTGGCGCCGGGCCAGAGCACGGTGACCACCGCGACCTTGACGGTGAAGTTCGGGTCCTCCGCCCGGCCGAGGCGCAGGAAGGCGAGGCTGCCGCTGAGCGCGACCGCCAGGATCAGGAACAGCACCACGGCCCGGTGCTGGACCGCCCAGGCGGAGAGGTTGAGGCGCGGCATCGGACCCTTCCCCCCGGTCAGAAGCGCAGCGCGTCGACGACGCGCACGCGCTGCCCGGCATCGAGCTTGTGCACGCCCAGGCGCACGAACCGCTCACCCTCCGCGAGTCCGCCCGCCACGAGCGCGTCCTGCGCCTCGTAGGCGGCGACGCTGACCGGCTTGAGGCTGAGCCCGCCGGCCTCGTCCACGGTCCAGACCGCCGGCCCGCCGCCCTGATTGTACAGGGCCGAGAGCGGGACGCGGACGATCCGCTCGGCCGAGGCGCCGGACAGCGTCACGGTGGCGGTCATGCCGAGCTGGACCCGCGCATCGGCGTCGGGAAGCGAGAAGCGGGCGAGGTAGGTGCGGGTGGCCGCGTCGGCCGCCGGCGCGAGTTCGCGCAGCCGCGCCGCGAGCTTCGCCTTCGGGTCGGACCACAGGCCGACCGTGGCGGCGCCCTCCCGCACCTGCCCGATCAGGGCCTCGGGGACAGCGATCACCGCCTCCTTCTCGGCCGTGCGGGCGAGGCGGATCGCGGCCTGGCCCGGCGCCACCACCTGCCCGGGCTCGACCAGGGCCGCGGTCACGACCCCGTCCGCGTCCGCCGCCAGCACCGCGTAGGAGACGGCGTTGCGGGCGAGCATCAGGGCGCGCTCGGCCCGCAGCAGCCGGCCGCGCGCCTCCTCGGCCGCCGCCTTCTGGCGGTCGAGGGAGGCGGCGGCGCTCCAGCCCTGGACCGCCAGCGTGGCGGTGCGCCGCAGATCCGCCTCGGCCTGGGCCAGGGACGCCGTGGCGGCGGCGAGTTCGGCCTGCGCCTGCTCGGTCTGGAGGCGCAGGTCGACCTCGTCGAGCCGCGCCAGGGGCTGGCCCGCCCGCACCACGTCGCCGACATTCACGAGGCGCGTCTCGATCTTCCCTTGCACGCGGAAGCCGAGATCGCTCTCGATGCGCGGCCGGATCGTGCCCACGAAGGTGCGGCTCGGCACCCGGTCCTCGAAGGTGGCGCGCTGGACCAGGACTGGCCTGGCCCCGCTGCCCTCCCCCGCGGCCGGCGCCTTCTGCTCGTCGCAGCCCGCGAGGGCGAGCCAGCCGAGGGCGGCGGCGAGGCGGATCGGGGTCACCAAGGGGCGTGCCATGCCGGCGGCTCCGCGAGAGAGGTGCCGCAGCCGGGCCGGGACCGGCCCCGGCCGAGGGGCGGATGACCGCGGTCCGTCCGGCCCGGCTGCTGCGGCGGGACCCTATCCTGAAATTGACGATTGTCAACAATCGTCAATTCGCCAGCCCGGCAGCCCGCAGCGGATTAGGGAAGCAGGCCGGTCGGCCCGCAGCGGGCTTCCGGGCCGCTGCTCGGACTGCTAAGCAGTTCCGAGGGTATAAACGTGTTGGTTGAGCGTCGAAATCCTGAGGCGGATCAGGGGCTCCGGCCGGCCGCGTGCGGACGCGCCGGGGCCGCGGCGCGCGGCGACGCCGCGCATCGGGGCGGGATGCGGCCATGACGCTCATCCGGGCGATGCAGCGCTTTCGCCGGAATCCCTGGCTCGGGCACGGGATCGGCCTCCTCCTGTTCCTGACCGCCGTGGCGCTGCGCGCGGCCCTCGGCAGCAGCGTGCAGGGCGTGCCCTTCATCACCTTCTTCCCCGCGGTGGTCGCGGCCGCGGTGCTGGGCGGGGTGCGGGCGGGCGCGGTCACGGTCCTGCTGACCGCGGGCGCCGCGATCCTGCTGTTCTGGCCCACCGCACCGGCGAGGCCGGTGGGCTGGCCGGGCGGCGCCGTCGCCCTCGGCCTCTACCTGTGCACCACCGGCGCCGTGCTCTGGATCATCGACGCGCTCAACCGCACGCTCGACGACCTGATCGAGGAGCGGGACCGCTCCGCGGCCATGTTCGAGGAATTGCAGCACCGGGTCGCCAACAATCTCAGCCTCATCGCCAGCCTGCTGCGGCTGGAGCAGCGCCGCCTACAGGAGGGCGAGCCCTGCGACCCGGTCGAGGTGCTGGAGCGGGCGCAGGGACGCCTCGCCCTGATGGCCCGCATCCACCGCCGCCTGCACGACCCGCAGGCGGCGGAGCGCCCGGTCGAGGAGCAGCTGCGCGACCTCTGCGCCGACCTGCTGGAGGCCGTGGGAGCGGCCGGGCGGATCCGCTGCGATGTCGCCGCGCCGGGGGTGCGCCTCGACCTGCGCCGGCTGGTCCCGCTCGCGCTCATCGTCGCCGAGACCGTGACGAACGCGGTCAAGCACGCCTTCCCGGACGAGCGGAGCGGGCAGGTGGCGATCACGCTGGACCGGGCCGGGGACGACCTCGAACTGGCGATCCGGGACGACGGGGTCGGCCTCCCGCCCGGCTTCGACCCGGAGACCAGCCGCAGCCTCGGCCTCCGCATCGTGCGCTCGCTGGCCCGCCAGCTCGGCGGCGAGGTCGAGATCACGAGCGGGCCCGGGGTGACGACGCGCGTGCGCTTCCCCGCCTGAGGCTGGCGCCGCCGGCCCGGCCGGGGCAAGACTGCGCCATGGTCGAGATCCTGCGCACCAACGACATCGTGCTGATCGGCTTCGCGCAGTCGCTGCTGGAGGGCGCCGCGATCCCGGTGCTCGTGGCCGATTCGCACATCAGCGCCCTCGAGGGCATGATCGGCGCCTTCCCGCGCCGCCTGCTCGTGCCCGGGGACCACGCCGCCCAGGCCCGCCGCCTGCTCACCGACGCGGGACTCGCCCACGAGTTGCGCGATGCCGCCCGGCCCTGAGCCGCAGGCCTGGCTCGGCGGTCGGCTGCGCCTGCGCCAGCCGCCGCCGGGCGCGCACCGGGCCGGCACGGATGCGGCGCTGCTCGCCGCGGCGGCCGGCGCGCCGGAGGGGGACGTCTACGATCTCGGCGCCGGAACCGGGGCGGTCGGCCTCGCGGTGGCCCTGCGGGCGCCGCTCTGCCGCGTCGTGCTGGTCGAGCGGGATGGGGAGGCCGCCGCCCTCGCGCGGGCCAACGCCGCCGCCAACGGCCTCGCCGGGCGCGTCGCCGTGCTCGAAGCCGACGTCACCGCCCCCGCCGCGGCGCGCCGCGCCGCGGGCCTGATGCCGGACGCGGCCGATCTCGTGCTGACCAACCCGCCCTTCTTCGAGGGCGCCGGGCACCGGCCCTCGCCGGTGGCCGCGCGCGCGGCGGCCCACGCGCTGCCGGAAGGGGGGCTCGACGCGTGGCTGCGCACCTGCGCGGATCTCCTGCGCCCCGGCGGCCGCCTCGTGCTGATCCACCGGGCCGACGCGCTGCCGACCTGCCTGCGCGCCCTCGCCGGGCGTTTCGGGGCAGTCGCGGTGCGCCCGGTCCAGCCCCGCGCCGAGACCCCCGCCTCGCGGGTGCTGATCGCGGGCCGGCGCGGCAGCCGGGCGCCGTTCGCGCTCCTGCCGCCGCTGGTCCTGCACGGCCCGGACGGCCGCTTCACCGCCCTCGCGGAGGCGCTGCATCGCGGCGAGGCGGTGCTGGCGTGAGGCTCCCCGCGCGGG
This sequence comes from Methylobacterium sp. 4-46, assembly GCF_000019365.1. Lineage (GTDB taxonomy): Bacteria > Pseudomonadota > Alphaproteobacteria > Rhizobiales > Beijerinckiaceae > Methylobacterium. The sequence continues at coordinate 3,065,323 of NC_010511.1, forward strand.
GCTCTCCGCGCGGCCGGGCGCCGCGAGGCGCTCGTCCGGTCATCCCGCGAGCGGGATCCGACCGGGTCGCGATCGGCTCCTGCTCCGGGTTCTTGCGCGTGCCGCATGGCCTGCGGCGAACCGGCGGCCGCTTCGTCGGACAATGCTCTAGAAGTAGAAGCGCGGCCCGTAATAGCGCCGGTACGGCCGGTAGTAGTAGTAGCGCCGATACGGCCGGTAGTAATAGTAGCGGCGGTACGGCCGGTAGTAGCCGTAGCGACGATAGGGCCGGTAGTAGTAGCGCCGGTAGTAGTAGGCCTTCTCGACGTGCGAGGCCGCCGTCGAGAGGTCGCCCGCGGCGATGGCGCCGGCGGTCGGCAGGGCCGCCGCCTCGCTCCGGCCCACCGTGAGGCCGAGGCTGCCCAGGACGAGGGTCAGGACGACCGTCACCCAACGAAGAACACGCATCCACGCTCTCCCGAGTTCCGTCCCCGGCGCGGCCTGCGGCGGGCACGCGAGACAAGACGAGGGCGCCCCTGCGCGGACGCCCGACCTCATGCGCGCCCGCGGGCCCCCCTCGGAAACGGGTTGGACCGGTGAGCCGCCGCCCGATTCTAGGCTTTCCCTGTGAACATTCAATCAAGACTTGGCACAATTCTGCCGGACATCTGTCCGTAATAACCACCGAGAGGTCGCGCTTGCGGGCGGCGGCGGCGCGGCCTACCTCCGCCGGGTCGACCCGAGGGAGACCCGACCCGCCATGCCGTCCGCGTTCCGCTCCGCCCTGCGCGCCCTCCTGCCCGCGCGCTGGCGGCGCGATCACCCGCTCGTCGCGGTGGTGCGTCTCAGCGGGCCGATCGGCGCGGTCTCGCCGCTGCGCCAGGGCCTGTCCCTCGGCACCTGCGCGCCGGCCCTGGAGCGGGCCTTCGGGCTGCCGGGCCTCAAGGCGGTGGCGCTCGTCATCAACTCACCGGGGGGCTCGGCGGCGCAGTCGCACCTGATCCACCACCGGATCCGGGCCCTGGCCGAGGAGAAGAAGCTGCCGGTGCTCGCCTTCGTGGAGGATGTGGCGGCCTCCGGCGGCTACATGATCGCCTGCGCGGCCGACGAGATCGTCGCGGATCCCTCCTCCCTCGTCGGCTCGATCGGGGTGGTCTCGGCCGGGTTCGGCTTCCAGGGCCTGCTCGAGCGGCTCGGCGTCGAGCGGCGGGTGCACACGACCGGCCCCTCGAAGGCGATGCTGGATCCCTTCCGGCCGGAGGACCCCGCCGACGTCGCCCGGCTCAAGGGGATCCAGGCGGACATCCAGGCCCTGTTCACCGACCTCGTGCGCGCCCGCCGGCCCTCCCTGTCGGGGGAACCGGCCGACCTGTTCTCCGGCGCGGTCTGGAGCGGGCGCCAGGCCCTCGCCCTCGGCCTCGTCGACGCCCTCGGCGACCTGCGCGGGGTGCTGCGCGCCCGCTACGGCGACAAGGTCGAGATCCGCGTCGTCGAGCAGGTGCGCGGCGGCCTCCTCGCCCGGCTGCTGCGGCGCAGGGAGCCCGGCGCGGAGGGCCTCGCCCTGGTCGAGGGCGCGCTGGCCGTGCTGGAGGAGCGCGCCGCCTATGCGCGCTTCGGCCTCTAGAAGGATCGGGTTGAGAGCTCCGGGTTGACTTGGGGAGGCCCGCCCGTAAACGGGCCGGGCCTGTCCGCGAGAACCCGATGACCGCCACCGACGACGCCCTTCAGCCGACGCGCTCGTTCCAGGGCCTGATCCTGACGCTGCAGCGCTTCTGGGCCGCGCAGGGCTGCGTAATCCTGCAGCCCTACGACATGGAGGTGGGCGCCGGCACCTTCCACCCGGCGACGACCCTGCGGGCGCTCGGGCCCCGGCCGTGGAAGGCCGCCTACGTGCAGCCCTCGCGCCGCCCGAAGGACGGGCGCTACGGCGAGAACCCGAACCGGCTCCAGCACTATTACCAGTTCCAGGTCATCCTGAAGCCGAATCCGCCCGACCTGCAGGACCTCTACCTCGCCTCGCTGCGGGTAATCGGGGTCGACCTCGCCCTCCACGACATACGCTTCGTCGAGGACGACTGGGAGAGCCCGACGCTGGGCGCCTGGGGCCTCGGTTGGGAATGCTGGTGCGACGGGATGGAGGTGAGCCAGTTCACTTACTTCCAGCAGGTCGCGGGCTTCGAATGCGCCCCGGTGGCGGGCGAGCTCACCTACGGGCTCGAGCGCCTCGCCATGTACGTCCAGGGCGTCGAGAACGTCTACGACCTCAACTTCAACGGCCTCGACGGGCCGGAGCGGGTCAGCTACGGCGACGTGTTCCTGCAGGCCGAGCAGGAATACTCGCGCCACAATTTCGAGGCGGCGGATACCGAGATGCTCTTCCGCCACTTCCGCGACGCGGAGGCGGCCTGCCGCCGCTACCTCGACTTCGGCGAGCCAGGCCCGGCGGCGAACGACGCCCGCCACCGGATGGCGCAGCCGGCCTACGACCAGTGCATCAAGGCGAGCCACGTCTTCAACCTGCTCGACGCGCGCGGGGTGATCTCGGTGACGGAGCGCCAGAGCTACATCCTGCGGGTGCGCGACCTCGCCAAGGCCTGCGGCGCGGCGTGGCTACGCACCCAGGCGGGGGGCGCGGCCGGCTGAGGCGCCCGAGGATCCTCTTCCGCGACGCCCCTCCCCAGCTCTCCGCCGTCCCGTCCGAGGCCCGCCCGCCTCCCCCGATCCCCGGTGCCCGATGCCCGACCTCCTGCTCGAACTCTTCTCCGAGGAAATCCCCGCCCGCATGCAGCGCAGGGCCGCCGAGGACCTGCGCAAGCTCGTCACCGACGCGCTGGTCGAGCGCGGCTTCCTTTACGAGGGCGCCAAGGCCTTCTCGACGCCCCGGCGCCTCGCCCTCCACGTCGCGGGGCTCCCCGTGCGCGGCCAGGACGTGCGCGAGGAGCGCAAGGGACCCCGCGTGGGCGCGCCCGAGGCCGCCGTGCAGGGCTTCCTCAAGAGCGCCGGGCTCGCGAGCCTCGACCAGGCCCGGGTCGTCGCCGACCCGAAGAAGGGCGAGTTCTACGTGGCGGTGATCGAGCGGCCCGGCCGCGAGACGCTCGACGTGCTGGCCGAGATCCTGCCCGCGATCATCCGCGCCTTCCCGTGGCCGAAATCCATGCGCTGGGGCGCGGCCTCGGCCGAGCCCGGCGCCCTGCGCTGGGTGCGCCCGCTCCACGCCATCGTGGCCACGTTCGGTCCCGAGACCGAGACGCCCGAGCGGGTGCCCTTCCGGGTCGACGGGATCGAGGCGGGTTTCACCACCTACGGCCACCGCTTCCTCAGCCCCGGCCCGATCGAGGTGCGCCGCTTCGCCGATTACCTGCCGGCGCTGGAGCGCGCCAAGGTCGTGCTCGACGCGGATCGCCGCAAGGACATCATCCTGCACGATGCCCGCGACCTCGCCTTCGCCCGCGGCCTCGACCTCGTCGAGGACGAGGGCCTGCTGGAGGAGGTGGCCGGCCTCGTCGAGTGGCCCGTGACCCTGATGGGCGCCTTCGACGCGAGCTTCCTCGACATCCCGCCCGAGGTGATCCGCGCCACGATCCGGGCGAACCAGAAGTGCTTCGTCCTGCGCGCGCCCGCGGCGGATCCGGCGGCCAAGGGCCGCGAGCGGCTCGCCAACGCCTTCATCCTGGTCTCGAACCTCGCCGCCTCGGACGGCGGGGCGGCGATCGTGGCGGGCAACGAGCGCGTGGTGCGGGCCCGGCTCTCGGACGCCAAGTTCTTCTGGGAGACCGACAGGAAGATCCCCCTGGCGGAGCGCCTGCCGAAGCTCGACGACATCGTCTTCCACGAGAAGCTCGGCACCCAGGCGGCGCGGGTCGGCCGCATCGCCGCCCTGGCCCGGGCCTTCGCCCCGGTGGTCGGGGCCGATCCGGCCGAGGCCGAGCGGGCGGCGCGCCTCGCCAAGGCCGACCTCGTCACCGAGATGGTCGGCGAGTTTCCCGAATTGCAGGGCCTGATGGGCCGCTACTACGCGGAGCTCCAGGGCGAGCCTGAGGCGGTGGCCGCCGCGATCGAGGAGCACTACAAGCCGCTCGGGCCCGGCGACCGGGTGCCGACCGGGCCGGTCTCGGTGGCGGTGGCGCTCGCCGACAAGCTCGACACCCTGGTGGGCTTCTGGTCCGTCGACGAGAAGCCGACCGGCAGCAAGGACCCCTACGCCCTGCGGCGGGCGGCGCTCGGCGTGATCCGCCTCGTGCTCGGCGCCGGGGCGCGCCTGCCCCTCCTCCCCGCCCTCGCGGCGGCGGCGGGCGGGCACGGGGCCGCGCCGGGCGGCTTCGCGGCGGACCTCCTCGGCTTCTTCGCCGACCGCCTCAAGGTCCACCTGCGCGACCAGGGCGCCCGCCACGACCTGATCGACGCGGTCTTCGCCCTGCCGGGCCAGGACGACCTGCTGCTGGTCGTCCGGCGGGTCGAGGCGCTCGGCCGCCTCCTCGACACCGAGGACGGCACCAACCTCCTGGCCGGCTACCGGCGCGCGGCCAACATCCTGCGCATCGAGGAGAAGAAGGACGGCCGCGCCCATGACGGCGCGCCCGACCCGGCGCGCTTCGCCCTGCCCGAGGAGACGGCGCTCGCCGAGGCCCTCGCGGCGGCGCGGGGCGCGGCCGAGCGGGCGGTGGCGGCGGAGGATTTCGAGGGCGCCATGCGGGCCCTCGCCGGCCTGCGCGCCCCGGTCGACGCCTTCTTCGACAAGGTCACGGTGAATGCCGAGGACCCGGCCATGCGGGAGAACCGCCTCGCGCTCCTCGGCGCCCTGCGGACCGCGACCCTGGCGGTGGCGGATTTCTCCCGCATCGAGGGGTGATCCGTTTTCCGCAAAGTCAGTTCCGGAAAACGTATGATACGGGATCCGCTTGATCGAAGCGGATCCCGTCTCACGCGCCTGAGCGGCGCCTGAGCGAAGCCCAAATCCGCCATCCCGGAGGGATCGAGCGGATTGGGTATGAGTTGCGCACCGGCTTCGCCGTCCCTCACGGATGAAACCTGAGCGTGTATAAGATCAGAGTCTCGCACGCCAGCATAGCGAGTTTCTATTTAGAGGCTGCCCGAGCAGCCGCATGCGGGCGGGCCGGCGGCACCCTCGGGCGGATCGGGCCGCGAGACGGCCGCTCGGGTCATCGTCCCCGCGCGGTTCCCGCCGCCGAGCCGAGGCCCCCTCGCATGCAGGTTCAGGGCACCGGGACGGGCGTCGTCGCGCAGGGGATCGGCAGCGGCACCCGCGCCCGCGGGGTCACGAATTCGGGGATGCCGAGCCGGTGGCCCTGCTCCGCCGCGAAGGTGGCGATCCGCCCGCGCCCGCACAGGGTTTCGAGCTGCGCGGCGTCCATCGCCTGCAGGTGGAGCCGCAGCGGGCGGTTCGAGAGGTCGGGCGCGTTGCGCACGAGGTCGGCCGCGAAGGCGAGCCTGTCGTCGTTGACGACGACGATGTCGGCCTCCGCGCGGGCGATCGCCGCGTCGGCCGCCACGTAGGGGGCCGCGAAAGCGTGCGCCACGCGCGCGTGCACCGGAAGCACCAGGGCGAGGCAGGCGAGGCAGGCAAGGCCCACGCTGCCGCGCGCCCGCGCGAGCGCGTCGGGCGCGAGGCCCCGCGTCGCCTCGATCCAGCCGGCGGCGGCGAGCAGGCAGGCGCTGCCGATCATCCCGTGCAGGTAGCGGTAGCCCCAGCCGTGGCCCTGGAAGGGCGAGAGAACCGCCATCGCCGCGCAGGTGAGCAGGAGGCCCGCCGCGAGCGGCCGCAGCACCCCGTCGCCCCGGCGCAGGGCCGGCCAGGCCAGGAGGCCGAGCGGCAGGACCAGGGGATTCTCCCAGATGAGGAAGCGCACGAGGTTCTTGACCATCTGGTCGCGCGCGAAGGGGCCGACCGTGCCGATCTGCTCGGCGGCGCGCGCCGCGAGGTAGCCGCCCCCCAGGCCGGCGCCGCCGTCCTGCTGCGCGAGCCCGGAGGCTGCCACGGCCAGCTTCCAGTACAGCACCCAGACTATTCCGATCAGGGCGTAGGCCGCGAGGTAGAAGCCGGCGAGGCGCCAGCGCCGGGCCGGCAGCAGGCCCGCCAGGAAGGGAAGCGCGAACAGGGGGTGGAAGACGATCTGGTGCAACCCGCAGGCCAGGAAGGCGACCACGGCGGCGCCCGCGTGGCCGAGCCGCCCGCCCCGCAGGAAGAGGCGCAGCCAGAGCAGGTTGAGGGTGAGGTGGGCGGTCATCGCGTAGGCGGTGGTCGCCGTCACCAGCACCTGCGGGGCGGTGGCCAGGAGCAGGCCCGCGAGGATCGCGGCGTCGGGTCTGGCCGGCCACAGGCGCCGGGCGACGGCGACGACGAGCCACGCCGCCGCCGCGGCCAGGATCGGTCCGGTCAGGGCTTCGAGGCCGAGGAGCCCGAAGCCCGCCCGAAGGGCCGCGTTGACCGGCAGGTAGGACGAGACCCAGCCCGCGTGCCCCGGGACGGGGAGCAGGAAGAAGGGCGCCAGGGCCGGGGCGTAGTCCCGCCACGCCTCCGGCAGCGGCGCGACGAGGTGCCCGCTCCCGATGATTCGCGCGTCGAAGACCGCCATCGCCTCGTCGTAGGAGAGCGGGTGGCCGCGATGGAGCAGGAGGGTGAGGCCGGCAGCCGCCGCCGCGACGCCCGCGGCGAGGACCGCGCCGCCCCGTCCGGGCCGGGCCGCCAGCCGATGCCAAGCGGCCGGCACTCCGGCGCGCGCCCGGAGCCCCGCGAGCGCCAAGAGGAGGCTCAGGGCGACGGCGCCCGAGGCCGCCCGGTCGGTGTTGAAGAACACCGTCACGAGGCTGCCCTCGGCGAGCAGCCCGAGGGGCAGCAGGAGCGCGACCGCTGCGACCGTGAGGAGCCCCGCCAGCAGGCCGAGTCGCAGGCCGCGGAGCGCGGGCGAGGGTCGACCGAGGGACCAGCCGTCGACGGACGGTGCTTGCGGGAGAGACATGACGCACCGCGGTGATCGGGCGTCGCCGCGGTGCGCCGACGCGGGAACGGCCGCGGCGACCCGCCGCGAGGCACGTGCCCAGTCTAGGCGGGCCTCGGTAAACGATTCCCGACCGCGCGCCGGCGGCGCGGCTCAGGCAGCGTTCGGGATGGCGTCCGGGATGGCGTCCGGCCGCGCCCGCCGCATCACGGCGAGGCCCCAGGACTGGAACAGGTAGTAGCCGTTCCACCGTGCCGCCTGCCGGGCCGCCGCCGAGACGAAGCCGCGGGGCGCATCGGCGACGTCGTCGATGACCGTCACGAACTGCCAGGCCGGCATCCGGATGAATGACGGAACGGGCATCCAGGCCGGCACTGCACAATAAAGCTCCCGCTTCTGTGCACTGCAAAACAGATTATATGAAGCCGCCTCGCTATTCATGCGCGTCATCCCTGGCCGCAAGTTTTCGTACTTTGGTCGAAGATGACGTGTCAAGCCCAATAGAGTGCGTTGCGCCGGACTTGCTGACGGAGGATGTCGGAGAGTTTGCGGTCGGTCCGGCCGGGCGGCGGACCGATGATCGGCTTTATTGGTCGGGTGCGGCCATATCGCGCGCGACCGGAGCGCGTGCCGGGGCGTTGCCCCGCCGGATCCCGCCAACCAGGAGATCGTCATGGATTCCGATACGTTCCGCGACCGGTCGGGCCGCACGCTCGACGACGCCGATCAATTGAGCAGCGTGATCCTGCTCGGTCTCGCGGTCGCGGGCGGTGCCGTGGCGGTGGCCGTCCTGACCTTCCTGGCCTGAGGCGCGCGCCGGCCCGGATTCGCGCCGATCGATTGTGCGCAGAAAAATTGCTCGCACGACGCGAACCCTCGCCTGGCTGGCGACTCGCCTGGCTGGCGACTTGGCCCGGCAGGTCGGCGGCCCACCGCCCCTCCCCTCACCTCAAGGAACACCATGATCAGGCTCGCCACGGCCGCGCTCGCGCTCGGCCTCCCCACCTGCGCCCTCGCCCAGATCGTCGAGACCCCGGTTCGGATCCCGGGCGGTGCCGTCCTGGTCGCCCCCGCCTCGCCGGACGTCACCGGCTCGCTCGGCGCGCCCGACAAGAGCGGCCCGGGTGCGGTGGAGGTCGTGCCCGGCCGGACCGGCGCGAGCACGCTGGAATCCGATTCCGCGGCGGGCGCGAACGCCGAGCAGACGACCCGTCCCGTTCCCCAGTACGGTCGGAACGGCGGCAACGGGTCCGGCGGCGGCGGCCAATAGCCGCCCGTCCTTCCGCGCATCGCCCCCTCCCCATGCTGAGCTGCAGACGCGGGCTGCCTCGCAGCCCGCTCGACGGTCACCCGTTCGGATCACCGTTCAGGATGCTTCGGGGCGCAGCTCTCGCTCGCCGCCCGTCATGAGGAAGGGGGGAGTGCCGGCACCGTCCGGCCTCATCGCCTGTTTCTTCTCGAGGGAGATCCGCGCCAGACCGGCCCGCGGCCCGAGACGACCCCTCGAATTCCGGCGGGGCGATCGCGCCGGACATCGCGGGATGTTCGCTTGCTCAGTCGAGGTGCTGGCGGGGGAACTCGGCGAGCGAGGCATCGATCGCGTCCGCCACGCTCAGGGCGGTCCCGATCACCAGGAGCGTCAGTCCTGCCGCGATGAGGCCGATCGCCTCGACCGGCCGCCACGCGCCGCGCCGGGTCCTCCGGCGGGCCTGTCCCGGACGGGCCGGGTGGGCGATGACACGGGACATGGGCGACCTCACCTCGCTCCCGGCCCGCTGCCGCCATGGCCCGGACCGGCTGGTATCAGCGTAGCGTTATGCCGTGGTGGTTAACGTCCGGTTTCACGCCAGCTCTCGGCAAGGTTTGTCCGCTCAGGCTGCCCGCTCGATGCTTCACGAACCGCGTCGCCCATCAGTTGAGAGCGGAGGTCGACCGTGGTCGTGCAGCGCATCCGGGCTGGGATAAAGGTCGGCGGGCGACGCGCCCGGATCTCCTGGCCGTTCGCGCCGCGAGACCGTGCGCGCGTGAACCCGCGGGCGGTTCCCGTATCCTGCGTTCACCCGAGGCCGGATGCGGCGGGCGAGAACGATGTTCCGTAGAGTTTGAGAGATGGATGCGGCGGGAAATCTGCGCGATATGCGCTACGCAGTCTGACCGTCTGTATCCGTCAGCTTCGCATGGTATCGCTCGTCCGACCGGGAGCGGTTTCGTAGGGGCAGGCGATATGAGTATTGCACGGACGGATCGCGCGCGCGGACCCTGTGCTGGCCGTTTTCGTCCGGATTTCGTGCGGTCAATCGGGCGTTCCGGCCCGCGGCACGACATCGTGTCCTTCGCTGTCTCGGCTTTCAACGCGATGGATCGCGACCTCTTCGGAACGCTGAGCGCCGCTTCCCGGGATTGGAATCGGAGCAACGGGCGACGCGTGGTTCGGCTGCTCGACGTGATCCTCGGACAGGTCGCCGAGCGGCAGCTCGACCGCGTCGCGGTGCTCAACCTGTCGGGCCTGAACGAGGGCAAGCCGGATCCCCTGCTGTTCGACCTCGTCGCCGAGCGAATCGGGCCGGGGCGCCTGTCCTGGACGGTGGTCGATCATCCGCTCTCGCAGACCTTCACGGAGCCGACGATCCGCGGCTGGCTCGACGCAAGGGGCATCGCGCGCCTGCCCCGCGATCTGCGGGATCCCGATTGCCGGTTGCCGGAGGGCGACGCCGACGTCGTGATCTGCACCGAGATCCTGGAGCACCTCGACTACACGGTGGCGATGCGGCTGCTGCGCGGCGCCTGCGGGGCCCTGAGGCCGGGCGGGCTGCTGGTGATCACCACGCCGAACGCCGTCTTCCTCGAGCATCGGATCCGGTTCGCCCTCGGCCAGTGGGATTTCCTGCACTTCATGGACGGGCCGGACGATGCCGAGCGCGGCCTGCTCGGCCACGTGATGTACTACGACGGCGCCCGGCTGGCCCGCATGCTGCGGCTGATCGGCTTCGTGGGCGTGACGCCCGGCACGTTCAACGTCGGGCACGGGCCGGGCGAATTCCGCAACATCCTGACGCGCATCGCCGCGCTCACGCTGCACGCGATGACGTGGCTGGTCCCGCATTCGGGCCAGGTCCTGATGGTGCGGGCGGAGAAGCCGCTCGACGCGTGACGCGCGGGCGGGAGCCGACCGCGGCGCGATCGGATCCCGCAGCGGGTCTCGGAGCCGCGCGGCGGGAGGTCGTGCGTCGCTCAGCCGATGCTGTAGGTGCGCTCGATCACCACGCCGCAGCTCTCCGCGAGGCTGAAGGCGAGTTCCCGCGTGAGCCCGAAGATCAGCGGACGATCCCCGCGCAGGAGGGTGTAGCTGCCGTCAGGTTTCACGGTGATGCGCACAGGCTCGGACATCGGCGTCTCCCTGAATCCGGCCAGCTCACCCAGCGGTGGCCGGCATCTTATCCAGCGCAGGCTAAGCTGATTCGCGTCCGGGAAGAAGACCTGCCGATTCGGGAAGAAGGCCCGCCGATTCGGGAAGACCTGCCGATTCGGGAGGAGGCCGAGGGGAGGCGCCGTGCCGTCCGCGTCCCGAACGGCGCGCCCTGGACGGGGGGGCGCCGCGACCCGATCTTCCGCGGGTCGGGCCGCGCGCCCGCCGGTGCGGGACCGGACGATGCCGACGGATGATCCTCGGGAGGATGCCGATCAGCGCGGGCGCGCGCTCCTCGCCCTCGCCCTCGTCGCCGCGCTGGTGCTCGGGAGCGTCTGGGTGTTCACGACCCTGCGGCGCGAGGCGCAGCGGGAGGATTGCCTCGCCGCGCACCGGCGCGATTGCGACCGGCTCGCGGATTCACCCTGACGCGGCGCTCAGCGGCCGGGATTCAACAGGCGCCGCACCTGATCGTAGAATTCCACGGTCTTGTCCTTCTCGACCGGACCCTTGTCGTCGTTCGACGCCACCGCCATGGTCTGGGCGTCGAGCCGCCCGTTGACGTTGACGCCGAACCTCGGATCCGTGTCCTGAAGGTGCTTCGCGATCATGCGCAACGCCGTTTCGATCACGCGGATCCTGATCTCGTCGTCCATGGCCTTGTCCGGGTGCGGGGCAGCGAAACGCGGGCGGATTTCGCACGGGCGAGAGAGTGGTCCGGGCGTATTAAGAAAGCGTTGACTCTCGGGCGCGCGGGCCGGTCGCGGCAGGCGCGCCCCGGCAGCCGGGCCGGAGCGGCCCGGGCCATGCCCGCGGCGCATGCCTGACCGTTGGCATCTGGCATACCAACGAAAATGGTGCGGTGCCATATATGGTGCATCGCACAACGCAGACCGAAAGCCTCCGATGATCGCCTTCGCCCTTCTCGGCCTCGTCGCCGCCCTCGCCGCCAACGCCTCGCTGGTCCTCGTCGCGGCGGACCGGCTGACGCCTCCGGCGGATCGCACCCCGCTGGTCGCCGGGAACGAGAACGACCTGCTGGCGGCGAAGCTCGCGGCCTGACCGGCCGCCTCCCCGGACAGGATCGCCCCCGCGCGGCTGGAGCTGCGCGGGGTTTTTCGCGCGCGGTCCGGGCGGCTCAGTTGCGCGCCGCCCGCATCCGGTGACGCTGGATGCCGATCACGCGGCGATCCCGGTCCCATAATTCGATGTCGAACGGCACGTCGAGGCCGCGCGCCTTCAGCAGCGCCTCGACGTCGTCCTCCGCGTCGATGCGTTCGACTCCGACGATGTGGTCCTGTCCGTCGATGAGGTAGGCGCGATAGCTCAGTCCCGCGAGCGATTCCGCCTCGCGCGGGCGCGGACGATTGCAGCGGCAAGTCATTGGTACCCCGCCTCGTTCGGGCGGGAGATTCTGGTCTCCCCGAGAGGCAGGTTTTACTTACTTTGAAGCGCTGTCAAGTGGTAATCGGCGTTATCTCGAAAGAGTAATCCGGTATATCAGCGCCCCGCCGGTCCACTCGGCCGATCCCGGCGGGTGCGGATGGTGGGTCGAGGGTGGCCGGAGCCGGACGTCAAGGAATCGCGGCCTCGGTACTCTTTCGGCTTCGCCCGCCGCCGCAAACCGGGTAGGTGTCAGGCCGTCCGCGCGCGCCGGACCTCGCCGCCGGCGCGCGACGAGTCCTGCCGACGCCGGGTGCGCCGCTGATGACATCCGATCGATGATCAGTTCATCCGATTTCGTGACCCGGTTGCTCGAGGCCAAGCAGTGGATGCTCGATCTCGCGGCGCCCGCCATTCAGGCCGTGCGGACGCTCGATCGCGACACCTGGCTCCTGGGCGGCGTGGCGGCCGGCCTGCTGGTCCTGGCGCTCCTCCTTCGCGTCCTGGCCCGGCGCGACCGCACCGCCCGGGACCTGGTCGAGGCGACGCAGCGCGCGGTCGCCCTCCAGGCGGCCGGGATGGAGCTGCAGCGGGAGGCGAGCGAGCGTCAGCTGCGGGCCTATGTGGGGGTGACCTTCGCGTCCTTCCAGCGCTTCGCGCCGGGCCAGGACCTCGTCGTTCAGATCGAGCTGCGCAATCACGGGCTGACGCCGGCCCTCGACCTCGTGGCGAATTTCACGCTCGCGGTCGAGCCCTTCCCGGCGGCGAGCCTGCCGAGCGTGACCGCGGCGGCGGACCGCCTCCCCTGCATCGTGGGTGCGCGCGAGACGCGCCTGGTGACCCGGCGGGTCAACCTCCAGGCGGCGCCCGGCGTGGCGGAGCGCCTGCTGAGTTCGGAACTCGGCCTCTACCTGGTCGGTCAGGTGACCTACCGCGACGTGTTCGGCCGCGAGCACCTCACCAGCGCGACCCTGGTCGCGAGTGGGGACCGGATCCGCGGCCGCGAGCCCTTCGTCCTGTGCGAGGGCGGCAATGCCGTGACCTGAAGCGGGCCGCAGGTCGACCGCCGCGGCGGCGGCCCGCTTCCGACCCTGGGCTCAGCGGCAGACGCGATCGAGCTTGAAGCCCCCGGGTCCGCTGAACCCGGCGAAGCGGCAGCCGCCGAAGGTGCCCTCGAAGCCGTAATCGTTCTTCCCGGTCTTCCAGGTGGCGCCGCGGCCGCCGTTCCAGCTCGCGGTCCGGTAGCCGGCGGGCCGCTCCGCCCGCCGCGGGGCCTCGACGAGGTCGCGGTCCGCGACGCGGCCGCGGCGCGGCGCGGCGACGGGCTCGGGGGCCGGGGCGGGCTCCTCCACGGCGGCGACCGGCCTGGCCTGCGGCGCGGATTGCGGGGCCGGCGGGGCGGCGACGTAGGCCTGGTTCTGCCCCTCCGCCCGCGGCAGGTCGATCACGCGCGGCGCGGGCCGGGTGCCCTGAAAGCGCTCGTCGGCGTCGGTCTGCGTCGTGGGTGCCAGGGTCTTCACCTCGGCGTAGCGTTTCGGCGCGGGGCGCGCCGGAGCCTCGGCCACGGCCGGCCCGGGCTGGGCGGCGGGCAGCGCGCTCGGCGGGCTCATGGTGAGGTTCGCGTGGGCGACGGTGCCGAGCCCGACGGTGAGGATCGCGGCCGTGGCAAGCGACTTGCTGATCATGGTGAACTCCCGTGCGGCGGCCCGGGCAGGGCGCGCCCCGATGGTGTCTGATGCCACCCGTCGGGCTCGTTCCTCCTCGCCCTCCAGGACGCGAACACCTTCGCACCGCTCGCGCCGGCGCGCCGTGCCGGGGCGCACGCGCGCCGCGCGGTCCGCGGCCGGCGCCGTGCACGTCCGGATCCGAGAACGCCCGCCATCCCGGGCCGCCTCGCCCGACGCGACGGCTCATCCGAACCGGAACACATCCGAGTCGCCGGATTTCACCGCGCCGAGCGGTCCGCCTCCTGCGACGAATTCAGGGTGATGTCCGCTTCGACGCTGCGCCAGCCGACCCAAGTCGTTGACCGTCCAGGACGCGGTCGCCGCAGCCGCTCCGCATTCCACCCGATGCGATGCAGGCGATCCGCGCCATGCCGCCGCGACGCCGGAGGAGGCTCATACGCCATCCGGTTGATGGCTTCGCCATCTCCCCTTTCGGCAATGCGGATGTCGGCTTCACTCAGGCACCGCGCGGGCTTGGGATACGGGATCCGCTTCGATCAAGCGGATCCCGGATCACTTGATCTTTGTTCGCCACCTCGACTTCGGCGCACAGCGTCGCGCCGTCGTGCCCGTCCCGTATGCGCGGCAGCGGGGAGCGTCGCGGCTCCCGAGGCGCCGGCCCCGGAATCGTTCGTGCCGGCCCTCGCCGCCCGGCCCGCTGCGCGCGCCCGGCCAAGCCGTCGATGGTGGACGGGACCCACTGTCCATTGACAGTCCAACCGGGCCACCTCCTGGCGGCTGATCACCCTTGGGGCTGATCGCCCCGGCGCCGAACCGTTCGAGCGTGGCGGCCCCCGGCGCCGGGGGCAACCAGACTTCGACGTGACTCGGCACGATAGCGAGGCCATCGGCGCCCTGTACCGGGACCTCGCTGACATGGCGCCGCTGGATCCTCGTGAGGCGCAGGCCACTCGTCGGGAGCCAACCGGTCAGACGTGGCGACCGGGCGGAAGCAGCAGGACGTCCTGCGGGCGCATGAAGGACGGGCGGTCCCTGATCTCCGTGAAACTCAACCGCGTTCCGAGCGGCCGCAGCACGCTCTGCCGATGCAACCCGACTGCCAGGAATCGATAGTCGGGCGGCAACACGGCACGGACCCTCTCATAGAAATCGACCCCCTTGCGTTCGTAATAATTCGGTTCGACTTCCATCAGAATGACGGGGCGGTTCCGGGCGATTGTCTCATTTCCACCGGCGAGCACCTCGTCTTCATGGCCTTCCGTATCGATTTTTATGACGCTGATCGGCAAAGCGATCTCGTGCGCGACATAGTCGTCGAGCCGCATCGTCACGATCCTGGTTGTTTCAAATAAATTATCCTCAGTGCTAATGACGATCGCGGCGTTGCCGGTGCGCGATCCGTTCTGGAAATCCTCGCGCAGCGAGATTTCGACCGTTCCCGGCTTCGAGGAGAGCGCAGCCGGGATGATTGTCACGGTCTCATCGAGCGCGTTTATCAGGATGTTTTCCTGCAGGCGGTCGCGGTTCCCTGGGACTGGCTCGAAGGCAAAGACCCGCCCGAAGCGCCGCTGGTCTCGAACGAAGATGCCGAGCGGGACTGTAAAGAAGCCAACATTGGCTCCAATGTCGAGCACCGCCGTCCCCGGCTCGATGAACCTCCTCAGAAGCTCTATTTTCTGCTGGTCGTAGGTGCGCAGATAGAACGGGCCCCGCTCTGTCGTCGAGCGCCGATCAACGAGCATGCGGTGCCCGGCACTCATCGTCACTTGCCGAACAGGGTCTCTTCCCAGAATTTGCTCGGTCGCGTTCAGGGCATCAGCAAGACGACGTGCTCCACGGACGTTCGGAAGGTGAAGCGGCATTGGATGCTCCCCACTGAGACCGAGGCTCAGCGAGTAAAATCTACATAAATTATGTAGTCAATTGCCGATTTAAACTCGTACCTACGAATGGCGATTGCAATCTCAGCGCAACTTGATTTCCCGCGAGTTATAAGGGCCCAAGTCGAACGCTTTCCGCTCAGCGGTGGGGCGCCGGTCGACGAGCATGCAGTGGCCGGCGCTGGTCGTTATCGTGCGGGCCGCCAGCGGGATCTGTGCCTCGCGGCAGGGCTCCGATCGGCTCGCCCGCCTCGCCGAGAAGGACGGGGCCGACACGCCCCTCGAGCGCGTGCTGGAGGGCGTCGCCCACGACTGCCCCTATCCGCCGCCCGACAGGGTGCGTGGGAACGCGTACGTGGCCCGCCGTCACGCCGGCTTCCCCGACCTGACCGGGCCGCCGAAGCCGCCCGTTCTGCCGCCGGCGCGCTGGGTGGGCCCTGGGCACGTCCGTCAATGAGACCGCGTTTCGGGGTCGAGTTGGAGCGGCCACCGGTCAGGCGGCCTGCGGCGGAAGAGTGATCGCCTCCTCGATCAACGCCGGGGTGAGCCCGGCCATGCCCTCGACCTGCACGTAGCGGTGCTGCAGCGGCCACTCGTCGTTGGCTTCCGGCAGAAGCGCGCCGATCGGGCGCCTGATCACCCGCCCCGTTGCGGAAGATGCCGGCCACCTCGGTGCGCCGCTTGGTCTCGCCGTTGAGGCGCTTCAGCGGGTTCGTGCTGCGGAGCTTGGCCCGATATTGGGCCGGGAAGCCCATGGAGGCCGGCACGTCCGGTTCGGCGGCGTCCATCAGGGCGGCGCGTTTCGGCACTCGAACAGGAGCACCGCCCAAAGCCCGCAACCGGCACCCTGGTCAGCCAAGCCCACTCACCGTCCACATAAAGAGCCGGGGCAATCCCACCAGAGCGGGCGTGGACGCACGAGCATGAAGTCTGGCGGCCCGGTCATTCGCTTGGCCGGTCGGCGGCAGTAGTGGTGATCCCCGCAAGGCCGACGCATCGGCGGACGGCCGGAGCGAAGAAGACCACGCAGGAAGACGAGGGCATGCCATGAGCACCGTCATCGATTGCCGCCCGACCGCGGCCGCGCCGGATCTCGCGGCCATCAAGGCCAGGCAGCAGCTGGCTTGGTCGTCAGGAGACTACGCCGTCGTCGGCACGACGCTTCAGATCGTCGGCGAGCAACTCGCGGAGGCGATGGACCTGCGCGCGGGGCAGGACGTGCTGGATGTCGCCGCCGGTAACGGCAACTTCACGCTTGCAGCCGCCCGCCGCTGGTGCAACGTGACCTCCACGGACTATGTCGAGCCCCTCCTGGAGCGCGGGCGGCTGCGGGCCGAGGCCGAGGGCGTGGCCGTCACATTCCGCAAGGCCGATGCCGAGAACCTTCCGTTCGCAGACCGGTCCTTCGACGCGGTCGCTTCCACCTTCGGCGCGATGTTCAGTCCCGACCAGGGCCGCACCGCGGGCGAGATGCTCCGCGTCTGTCGGCCCGGGGGGCGTATCGGCTTAGCCAACTGGACACCGGACGGCTTCATAGGCCAGATGTTCAAGATCATCGGCAAACACCTCCCACCACCGCCAGGCCTCAAGTCCCCAGCCCTGTGGGGAACGCCGGAGTGGATTGACACGAGCTTTGCTGCCGAGGCGTCCTCGCTCATCGCGCAGTCCCGGCACTTCACCTTCCGTTACCGCTCAGTACAGCACTTCCTCGGCACCTTCCGCACCTTTTACGGCCCGATGCTGAAGGCTTTCGAGGCGCTCGGGGCTACCGCCAGGATAGCGCTGGCGCAGGATCTCACCGGCCTGATCGGGCACTTCAACAAGTCTGGTGACGCGACCGTGGTCGTGCCGAGCGAATACCTGGAAGTCGTCGTGACACGACGGTGAGGATGCGGCAGGCCACAGCAGCCGACGGCACCCGCCACCCTGTGCTGTGGCCCGAAGGCCTTATTCCGTCGCCCGGATCAGAAGCGGCGCGGGACGTCTCCCGACCCTGTCATCCGCTGTCCGGACGATCACGTCCGGACAGCGGATGACACGTCCGCGCGGCGCTTGAGCGACGCCGGCATCCGCATGGCGACGCAAGCCGTCGGATGTCGTATCACATTCCCACCGCGGGCCCGTAGCGCCAAGCTGATCGGTGGTGCGTGGATGGCGACAGCCGCCGCACGGGCCTCGACTTGCGCCATCTCGGCTCGGCGACCGCGCGGAGCGCCATGGCCCGCGCGCCGTCATCGCGGCAGCGTCCAGTTCCCGGCCGTTGCGGTCCGACGGAGCAACCTCGCCCTGACGGCATTCCACTCCGCTACCTCGGTCATGGTGCCCTTCCTCGGCGCCATCGCGGGCGCGGTGCAGTTCGTGCACCGCCACGTCGGCCGCGCTAGAGCATTGTCCGACGAAGTGGATGCCGGTTCGTCGCAGAAAATGCGGCAAGATCAAAGACCTAGAGCAGTACCCGATGGCCACGTGATCGGGTGCTGCTCTCACTCACGCCGGCCGCGCCGGTGCTGTATACTCGGCGCGATCCGATGGCCGCGGAGCTGCTCGGGATCGGAGCTCACGACGAGTCGCAGCACCGAACTCTTCGCCAGCACGGCGCTGGATTTAACGCTCGACCTGGCGCTCGACTTGGGGCAGCGGCGCCTGAGCGCCCCACGGATGTGCAGCGCCCCGGCGATCCGGCCGAGCTTCGGTTCGCACGGGGATCGAGGCTGCTGCCCATGGAGGCTCTTGCCCATGGAGGCTCTTGCCCATGGAGGCTCTTGCCCATGGAGGCTCTTGCCCATGGAGGCTCTTGCCCATGGAGGCTCTTGCCCATGGAGGCTCTTGCCCATGGAGGCTCTTGCCCATGGAGGCTCTTGCCCATGACGGCGGACGTGCTTTCGGATGTGCTCTCGGCGGTCCGGCTGACCGGCTCGGTGTTCTTCGACGTCACCGCCACCGCGCCCTGGGTCGCCGAGGCGCCTCCATCGGCGCAGATCGCGGGGGCCGTTCTGCCCGGTGCCCAGCACGCGATCGAGTACCACGTGCTCACGCGCGGCTCGTGCTGGATCTCCATCGTCGACGGTGCGCCATTTGAGCCCGTGCGGTTGCACGAGGGCGACATCGCCATCATCCCGCATGGCGAGCCGCACGCCGTTTCCAGCGCGCCGGGGATGCGCGCCGGGCCCGATCTCGATGCTCACCGCCGGCCGAACGAGGTCGGCGGCCTGCCGATACGGTTGCGGGCCGGCGCGGGCGGCGCGGACGATGCCCACGTGATCTGCGGATTCTTCAGCTGCGATGTGCGCCCGTTCAATCCGCTGCTCGACGCGTTGCCACGCTTCGTGCGCGTCGGACGGGGCGCGTCGCCGGCGACGGACGGGTTGCTGAACCAGTTCGTTCTGCTCCTCTCGCACGAGACGAAGCACCGGCGCCCGGGCGCCCAGAGCGTTCTCAACCGGCTCTCGGAACTGATGCTCATCGAGGCGGTGCGGACCTACATGGACCAGCTCGACCCCGGGCACATCGGCTGGCTGTCCGGGCTGCGCGATCCGCTGGTGGGTCATGCCCTCGGGCTGCTGCACGCCGAGCCGGCCCGGGCCTGGACGCTTGAGGACCTCGCCGCCGCGTGCGGCGCGTCGCGCTCGGCGCTCGCCGGCAGGTTCACCCAGCTGACCGGCTATCCTCCCATCCAGTATCTCACCCGGTGGCGCATGCAGCTTGCGGCCAAGCGCCTGAGCGAGGGGGGCGCCAAGGTCGCCGCCGTGGCCCAGGACGTCGGCTACGACTCCGAGGCGGCGTTCAGCCG
The DNA here is from genome assembly GCF_000019365.1 of Methylobacterium sp. 4-46. GTDB lineage: Bacteria > Pseudomonadota > Alphaproteobacteria > Rhizobiales > Beijerinckiaceae > Methylobacterium. The sequence continues at coordinate 3,084,405 of NC_010511.1, forward strand.
CGCGTTCAAGAAGTTTTCCGGCCGGTCGCCGAGCGAATGGCGGTCCGGCTGAGGCGATCCCACGGCGTCGGGCGCATGCCTCGCCAGGCCCCCGTTCCGCGCAGACGAACAGGGGGCAAGGTCGCAACGCACGGCGCCGCTGGCGGGTCTGGAGCCCCTGCAACGAGCCGGATGGCGGGCAACGCTCCCGGGCCTCTCCGCCGTTCCGAGTGCACCACACGTTCGCGAAGGCGAACAAGCCTCGCAATCCGCGAGCCTGCCCCTCACTCTTCGTCGAGCTGGTCGCGAATGTCGAAGGATGGCGGGCACTTGACGTTCGGGTTGTGGCACGCGTGACCCTCGACCTTGAACGAGAGCGAGCGGCCATCCGGCAGCGTCACCACGAAGCGGTCCCCTGCGATCTCGACCTGCGCGTCCGGGTGGAAGAAGTCCTCGTAGAGCTTCATGCCTCCCCTCCTCGTTCTCGAGGTCGGGGTCGCCCGCCCTCGGCCCCGGCCACCGGCCTCATCCGCCCGCCATTCCCGTCGTCAGAGGTGTGCGTCGAGATCTACGACGCGGTCGTCTCGTCTCGGAACAACGCCTGAGGCGGTTCGCGGCAGCCGCCAGGTGCGAGAGAATTTGCGCTGTCGCGCACGGCAGGTCGGCGCCTGCGCCGGCATCATCCTGGCCGCGAAAGTAATCTCATCGCGCGCTGATGTTGAGCTGGATCAATGCCGCTCATGGTCAGGCGTCCATACAGCAGGCGAAGCAGCTACCGTTTCAGCACATCAACGACGGCTCAGCATTCCACGGCTCCACCGTGGGAGGTAGCTGCGGAGGAACGCCATGAACAAGCCGGAATTCCTGCGCGGCCAGACCGCCTCGCCGTTCGCGGCGCGCTACGACAACTTCATCGGCGGGCAGTGGGTGGCGCCGGCGGCGGGGCGCTACTTCGAGAACACGTCGCCGCTCACCGGGCGGCTGATCTGCGAGGTCGCCCGCTCCGACGCCCAGGACATCGAGCGCGCCCTCGACGCCGCCCACGCCGCCAAGGACGCCTGGGCCCGCACCGCCCCCGCCGAGCGCGCCCGCATCCTCACCAGGATGGCCGACCGCATGGAGGACAACCTCGACCTGCTGGCGCTGGCCGAGACCTGGGACAACGGCAAGCCGATCCGCGAGACCACCCACGCCGACATCCCGCTGGCCATCGACCATTTCCGCTACTTCGCCGGCTGCGTGCGCGCCCAGGAGGGCTCGCTCTCCGAGATCGACCACGACACCGTCGCCTACCACTTCCACGAGCCGCTCGGCGTGGTCGGCCAGATCATCCCGTGGAACTTCCCCATCCTGATGGCGGTCTGGAAGCTCGCCCCGGCCCTGGCGGCCGGCAACTGCGTGGTGCTCAAGCCCGCCGAGCAGACCCCGGCCTCGGTCCTGGTCCTGGCCGAGATCATCGGCGACCTGCTGCCGGCCGGCGTGCTCAACATCGTCAACGGCTTCGGCCTGGAGGCGGGCAAGCCGCTGGCCTCCTCGCCGCGCATCGCCAAGATCGCCTTCACGGGCGAGACCTCGACCGGGCGGCTGATCATGCAGTACGCCAGCCAGAACCTGATCCCGGTGACGCTGGAGCTGGGGGGCAAGTCGCCCAACATCTTCTTTGAGGACGTGATGGCGCGGGACGACGCGTTCCTGGACAAGGTGCTGGAGGGCTTCGCGATGTTCGCCCTCAACCAGGGCGAGGTCTGCACCTGCCCGAGCCGGGCGCTGGTGCAGGAATCGATCTACGAGCGCTTCATCGAGAAGGCGGTGGCGCGGGTGGAGGCGATCCGGCAGGGCTCGCCGCTCGACCCGGCCACGATGATCGGCGCCCAGGCCTCGGGCGAGCAGCTGGCCAAGATCCTGTCCTACATCGACATCGGCCGCCAGGAGGGGGCGCAGCTGCTGACCGGCGGCGAGCGGGCGGTGCTGGCGGGCGAGTTCGCCGAGGGCTTCTACGTGAAGCCGACGGTGTTCCGGGGCCACAACCGGATGCGGATCTTCCAGGAGGAGATCTTCGGGCCGGTGCTGTCGGTGACGACGTTCAAGGACGAGGCCGAGGCGCTGGCGATCGCCAACGACACGCTCTACGGGCTGGGCGCCGGGGTGTGGACACGGGACGGGACGCGGGCCTACCGGTTCGGGCGGGAGATCCAGGCCGGCCGGGTGTGGACGAACTGCTACCACGCCTACCCGGCCCACGCCGCCTTCGGGGGCTACAAGCAGTCGGGCATCGGGCGCGAGACCCACAAGATGATGCTCGACCACTACCAGCAGACCAAGAACCTCCTGGTCAGCTACTCGCCCAAGGCCCTCGGCTTCTTCTGAGACCCCGCTCCCCCGCCGGCCTTCGGGCCGGCGGACCGCCCTCCTTCGAGCCATCGACCGGGCAGCGGCGCATCGCATGGCGGCTCAACCGAAGCGTGAAGAGTCGAGCGCGTCGGAGCGTCTCGCCTCGCCTCCTTGAGCCTGCGCAGGGCTTCCGCCGCCGGGACATTCCTCCGCCCGCCCTGCCAGCGCCGCTGCGCGCCCGCAACGCTGTTCGCAAGCGCGTCGCCCGATCGGATGCGGGCCGGCACTCTTGCGGGCGCTGACGTGCCCCCACGGCGCTCGTCGGTGGCGGCCCCGCTCTCGTCGCCGCATCACCACCACGCTCTCTCGAAGAATAACTGCTGTCGGCCGATCGCCGGATTTCAAGCCAACCTCACGAGGTGGACTGGACGGACTGCTCGATGACGAGGCATGCTGCCTCCCGAAGAACAGAGGGAGGAAGTTATCCGATGCGGCAGAACCTCCTCTGTGGCGCTGCGGCCGTTGCCGCATTGGCCCTCGCGGGATCGGTCACTCCGTCTCGGGCTCAAGCCCCCCAGATCTTACCAACGCCCTCGGGGCGCCCGCAGGCGCCGAGCCCGGGTGCCCCGGCTCCCACCTCGCCTGCGCCGGCTCCCGGCCAGACAAAGCCGGCATCGCCCGACCTCAACGATCCCACGACGTTCTTGCCGTTCGTCTACGGCCCACTGCAGCAACAGGGCATGAACGCGCCCTCGCATCATGCCAAAGGCAAAGTTCATCTTCTGCCAGCCACCCCTGCCACGACGCAGTGGGGCTGGTTCGACAACTCCCAGCCGCCCGTGCTGAGAATTCAGTCCGGCGACACGGTCGCCATGGAAACAATGATGCACGCCCACAATCAAGTGGTTCCGGGCATCACAATCGATCAAGTCAAGAAAACCCGCACTGACTACCCGGGCCGGGGCCCTCACACGCTCACGGGACCTATTTACGTTGAAGGGGCAGAGCCTGGAGATGTTCTCCGCGTGCACATCAACAAGATCGTGCCGCGCGCCTACGCGACCAATTTCAATCTTCCAGGCCTGTTCGGTGAGTTTCCGAAAGAATTCCCGGAAGGACAGATCAGATTCTTCTACCTCGACCTCGACCGCAAGACCATGGAGTTCGCGCCAGGCATCGAGATCCCGCTCAGGCCGTTCCCGGGCACGACCGCGGTAGCCCGCGCGGAGCCTGGCCGGTACAGCTCGGTGCCACCCGGCCGCTTCGCCGGGAACCTCGATATCCGCGAACTCACGGAAGGCGCGACGCTCTACATACCGGTCTTCGTCCAGGGAGCCCTGCTGTGGTCCGGCGACAGCCACGCCGGTCAGGGCAATGGCGAGGTGAACCTCTGCGCCATCGAGACGGCGTTCAAGGAGTTGAACGTCACGGTCGAGGTGATCAAGGGTGCGACGCTCGACTGGCCGCGCATTGAGACCCCAACGGACTGGATCACGGTCGGCTACGATCAGGATCTCAACAAGGCTCTCGACCTCCTGCGCGACCAGACCACGAGATTCATCATTGAACGCGACAAGGTCTCACAGGCGCAGGCCGAGCAGTCGATGCTGGAAAATTGGAATTGCCCGATCTCTGAGGTCGTAAACGTCGTCAAGGGCACATACTGCATGCTGCCCAAGGATGGAAGGAAGCCGACGCAGCTGCCGCGAGCCGAGACGCCCGAGGTTTTCGTCACGACGGGCAGGGACGCGGACCTGAACAGGGCGATGGACACGGCGTCGATGGCGATGATCAACATGCTCGTCGAGCGCAAGGAACTGTCGCGCCTGGACGCGTATGCGCTCGCGAGCATGGCGATGGACTGCCGCATCGCGGCACCCCGGGATGCCGAGAAGGAGGTCAGCTGCATGGTTCCCAAGAGCCTGTGGGTGAACCAGCGCTAGCCGGCCTGGCACCAGTGGGCAGCGACCGGAACCTCCGGCGCTTGGGCGCGCTCGCTCTCCTGGTGCTGCCGCTTCTGCTCTGCCCCGCAGCGGTGCGTGCGGCCCAGGGCGGACCGGTGCGGGTCGTCGCGACCACGCCGGACCTGAAAAGTCTCGTCGAGGCGGTCGGCGGTGACGCTGTCGTTGCGGCGAGCCTCGTCCCACCCGGTGCCGACCCCGAGGCTTACGAGGTGCGGCCGGGCGACCTCCTTGGGCTGCGTGGTGCCGACCTGGTCGTCCGCGTAGGCCTCGGCTACGATCACTGGCTCGACCCGCTGCTGGCGCGCCACGCCGATCCGAAGCTCATGCGGGGCGGCGCGGGGCAGGTGGACGCCTCGGCGGGCATCCCACTCCTCGAAGTGCTGGGGAGCAGCGTGGAGGCGGGAGCCACCGGCGGCCATGCTCACGGCTTGGCGAACCCCCATTACTGGCTCGACCCCGCGAATGCCGAGACGATCACCGCCGGTATTGCGGATGGGTTGGCACGGGTCGCGCCGGGCCGAGCCGCCCTGGTCGCCGAGAACCGCGGGCGCTTTCTCGCCGGCCTCGCCCGGCGGCTCGCGTCGTGGCAGGCCCGACTGGCGCCCTACGCGGGCGCACCGGTCGTCGCCTATCACAACGACTGGCCCTACTTCGCCCGCCGCTTCCGCCTCAACGTGGTTGCCGTCGTGGAGCCGAAGGAGGGGATCGCACCGAGCCCGGCCCAACTCGCCCGAGTTGCCGGGCTGATGCGCGAGCAGGGCGTGCGCGTCGTGCTCGCGAAGCCGAACGCGCCGCGCGGGCCGGCCGAGGCCGTGGCGGCCCGAACCGGTGCCCGGGTGGTTGTGCTCGCCGGGTCGGTCGGCGAGCTATCGGGGACCGGCGACTACCTTGGGTTGTTCGAGGTCGATGTCGACGTGCTCCACGACGCGTTCGAGGCGGGTGGGCGTTGATCGCCGATCTCGCCGCCCTGCTCGCGGTGCCCCTCGCCGTGACGGCGATCTTCATCGGGGTCCACACTTACTTGGGCCTCCACGTTCTGCGCCGAAGGGTCGTGTTCGCGGATCTCGCGCTCGCGCAGCTCTCCGCGCTGGGGGCCACGCTCGCCGTGGCCCTCGGCCACGCGCCGAGCGATCTGGCCGCGTTCGCATACGCGATGCTGTTCGCGTTCTCCGGCGCGGTGGCCCTGACCGCGAGCCGTTCGGTGTCCTGGGCGGTGAGCCAAGAGGCGCTCGTCGGTGTCCTCTACGTCGCCGCCAGTGCGGCCACGGTGCTCGTCATCGATCGCGCGCCGCAGGGGGCGGAACACGTCAAGAGGATGCTCGTCGGGACCCTGCTCGACGCGCGACCGGAGCAGCTCGCGAAGATCGTCCCGCTCTATTCGGCCGTCGCATTGCTGCACTGGGCCGCCCGGCGCCCGCTGCTCGACGCTTCGGAGAACCGACTCACCGGCGCCCGTGGCGTCCTGTGGGATTTCGTCTTCTACGCCTCGTTCGGCGCGATCGTGACCAGCTCCGTCGCCGTCGCGGGCGTCCTGCTCGTGTTCTCGTTCCTCATCATCCCGGCCGTCACCGGGACGTTGTTCGCCGCCGACAGAATCGGCTTGGCGCTCCTCATTGGCTGGTGCGTTGGTCTGACGGCCTCACTGGGTGGCTTCGCGAGCTCGCTGGCATTCGACCTTCCGACTGGCGCGTGCGTGGTCCTCACGCTGTTCGCCGCTCTCGGTCTCGCCGCATTGGCGCGCTTTTTGTGGATCGGTGACCCAAACGAGACGACGCAGAGGCGCGCTCGTGCACGCCAGGCATCATCGATCGGTCTGCTCTCACTCATGCTCGCGGGCAGTCTCTGGTCCTTCATCAGGCCCGGGGCCGATCAGCCGCTGCTCGCGGCCCTGAACCGGATTGGCTTGCGGCCTGAGCGCTTCATGGACGATGCCGAGGCGGCTCGCTACGCCGAAGCGGCTGCGATGGAGCGGCGGTATCGCGCCGAGGTCGAGGCCCTCTCCAACCAGGAGAGGCAATCGCGCTGGCGCGGGGCGGGCCTGACAGACGATGAGGTTCGGCGCATTGCGTCCTACCAGCAGACCTACAACGAGATGGCTCGCGGCGAGCGCTTCGTTCAGGACCACCTTCTGGCCCGCGCCCATGCGCGGGAGCGCTGGCAGGTGTCGCTGCCGCTCGCGGTGGTCTCTGCGGCGGCATTGCTCGTCCTCGTATTCCGCACGCGCGTGATGCGTCGACCGACGCGCACGCCCTCGGACGGGGCAGGCGAACCTCTCGACGACGCAACCCGTAAGCCGCCGCTGACCGGTTCGCTGAACGCATTCAGGTGGAGCAAGAAATCCTTGTAGCAGTTCATGCTTGTCGTTTGGACCAGAGCTTGGCTGCTCGCGGCCCGTTCTACGGTTCAAATCCGCGGGGCGCGGGCCCTCAACAGGCTATTTTACTGAGTTTGAGAGCGGCAGACTGAAAGCGACGAGCGGGCAGCGGGCGTGGAGGGCCTCTGTCATACGGGATCGGCTTGATCGAAGCGGATCCCGGATCACGAGCCCGCGCGGCGCCTGAGCGAAGCCGACATCCGCATTGCGAAGCAATCCGTCGGATGTCGTATCCCAAGCCCGCGCGGCGCCTGAGCGACGCCGACATCCGCATGGCCGAAAGGGGAGATGGCGAAGCCATCAACCGGATGCCGGATGAGTTCCTCGGACTGCTGGCTGCGCACCATGGCCAGCAACGCAGGCTGTCGCTCGGCTGCCGCCGGGCAGTGGTGCGTGAGGGAGGACCCTCTCCGAAATCGCGCACCGCCCCGACCGCCGTCCGCCGAGGTGCATCTTAGTTTTCCGGAAGCCCGGCCTTACGGAGCCCTTCAACGGTGCGCCGATACTCCTCCGGGAAGATCGGATTGCGCGACCAATCAGCTTTGGCCCATTTCTGGACTGTGTATCCTGGCATAAGACGGACAAGTTGTTTGACCGCCTCCTGGGCATCATGTTTTCTGTCGAGCCAAGCACGCGCTGCAGCAAAATCAAGATACGTTATCCAGTAGGGGCCATCCGATATAGATTGATTACACCACGAAACAGCTTGCTCCCACATGCCCTGGTCTGTGTGTAGGCGTGACAGATCCAGTATTTCCAAATGTTAGTCAACGGGTCGCGCGGGCTTAGGGTCAGGACTCAATCAGCACCAGAACGCGATCACGGCGGCGAGGGCGAGAGCGGAAGCGTAGTTGCGAGCCAGCTTGTCGGAGCGGGTGGCGATCCGGCGGAAGTCCTTGAGACGGCAAAAGGCAGCCTCGATGCGCCAGCGTTCCCGGTCGCGGCGCTTGTCGTGGCGCAGCCGGCGCTTGCGGGCGCGGGTGCCGGGGATGACGGGGGTGATGCCCTTCTCCCGCAGATCAGCACGCAGCCTGTCGGCGTCGTAGCCCTTGTCGGCAATCAGGCGCTGGATGGGGCCTCGGCCAGCACCGCCGGGGCCGTGCGCACGGCGCTGGTGTTGCCCGGCGTCAGCAGGAGGACGCCAGGGCGGCCGAGCACGTCGACGAGGGCGTGGATCTTGGTCGTCTTTCCGCCGCGCGACGCGCCGATCGCCTGCGCTGTCGCCCCCCTTTGCCGCCCTGCGCCGAGCGGTGCGCCTTGACGTAAGTCGCGTCGATAGCAGCCGCCTCACCGACCCACCCGGCCCTAGCCAGGGCGGTCAGCATCGCCGTCCAGAAACCGCGCCGCGACCATGTGTTGAAGCGGTTGTAGACCGTGGTGCGATGTCCATCCGCGGCCGGGCCGTCGCGCCAGCGGCAGCCGGAGGTGAGCACGTGCAGGATGCCGGGGATGATCCGCCGATCGTCCTCGCGCTCGGGGCCGGGCTGGTTTGTGGGCATGAACGGCACGAGGCCCAGACGTTCAGCCCCTTCCGGGGACGGCGGGGAACGAGGGGCGACGTGCGAAGCACGGAGCGGGCGTGGTTCACCGCCCCCGAGCCGAAGGCGAGGGTTCGAGCACGCACTCCACCGGACCCCGGAAATAGATTTCCTCTTCCGCGTTGCCGATTCGGCGACCGAAGCACCGGAGGAACAGCAATATGGACGAGGACCGCTTCAACATCGAGCTGCGCAAGTTCCTGAAGGAGGTCGGCGTGACCTCCCAGCGCGAGATCGAGCGCGTTGCACGGGAGGGTCTCGTGTCCGGCAACACGCTCAAGCTCCGAATGACGCTCACGGCCGAGAACGCCCCGCTGCAACACGTGGTCGAGCGGACGATCGCACTCGACGGCGAGACCGATCCAGCGTCGTAGGAGCGCCGAGCTCCTTCGCGTCGCGGCGCCCCTCAATGCGGCTCCGCGCGAGAGCAGCGCCCGATCACGTGGCCATCGGGCGCTGCTCCAGGTCTTTGATCTTTCCGCATTGTCTTCGACGAACCGGCATCCACCTCGTCGGACAATGCTCCAGCCGCTCCACCACTGGGCGCATCTCCTTAAGCTGATTAGAGATTCAAGATTGGGAGCGACTTCATGCTGCCATGCTGGTCCAGATCGATTTGGTGTTCGAGAACCTCCTCCCGGGTGAGTTCGCGCATCACGGTCGCGCTGGATCCTGGGCCAGCAGACTCCGAGACCAAGAGCTCCGCGTCCATCTCGTCACGAGCAACCACGAGCACAGGCGCCGTTCTGGGCTCCGACGAGTGAGCTTGCTTGACAGTGACTTGCACTCCGAATGCCTTGTTCATGTGGTAGCGCCTCTTCCCAGATCGGGCCGAAACGATCCCCGCACCCGACCGTGATCCGCGTCCGGCTCATGCCTCTTGCGGCACCAAAGGTTCCTTGACGCCGCCGTCCGTCTGCGCCCCGGGAGCCATGTCCGGGAGCGCCCATCCAGCAAGACCGCGGTTCTGATCTGACAGGAGCCGCTCGTTGCCGGACAGGCCGGCCGGAAGGCCGAGGCGAGTGCGGGCGCGCCGGAGACCGGCTGCTCACGGGCGCGTGCCCGGTTTCGAGGTTCCTCGACGACCCCGAAGCGCAGCCTGCCTGACCCGGATTCTCCCGGTCCGAGGCGGAGATGACCCGTTGCTGGCGCGTTTGATCCGCTGTCCGGACGATCGCGTCCGGACAGCGGATGACAAGCCTCGCGACCGCGCGGGGCACCTTCTCGAACCTGATCGCCGGCCGCCCAGGTTCCGCGCTCTTGCGGCCTGGAGGCCGACGACACCGGTGCTGCAATCGCTGGACTGAGGCGCTGATCCCCTGCCCCGACGCCCGTGGCGAGATCGTCGGCGGCGTGTTCCTCAATGATTGCCCGGGCGGCCCCGGCCTGACCTCCGGGGCGGTGCTCGGCCGCCGCGCCGGCGCGGGCGCCGCCCGTGAGCGGCTGATCCGCGCTCAGCTGCGCGACAGGAAGGCGGCGAGGACCTCGATGTCAGCCTCGCTCAGGCCCTGCGCGACCTCGTTCATCGCGGGGTCGTAGCCCGGCCGGGCGTTGCTCTTGTAGCCAGCGAGCGCCTTCAGCAGGTAATCCTCACGCTGCCCGCGGATGCGCGGGATCGCGTCCCGCCCGGCGAGGTCGGCGCCGTGGCAGGAATTGCACTGGTGGCGCCCGACGAGCGCTCGCGCCCGCTCAGCGAGGGTTGAGTCAAGCGCAGTCTCGCCTGGTGAGGGCGCCGGCAGTCTTGAGAGCTCCTCGGCAAAGGAACGGAGGTCATCGTCCGAGAGGCCGGCCGCCATCTCGTTCATGGGCGGCGCAACCCGCTGGCTCTCACGAAACTGGTAGAGCTGCGTGACGAGATAGTCGGCCGGCTGGCCGCCGAGGGAGGGCACGCCCGGCGTCTCGGAGCGCCCGCTCTCACCATGACAGCCGAGGCAGGGGGCGAGACGCTCACCCACGGGTTCAGCGAGCGCCGGGCTGGCGGTGCTCGCGAGCAGCGCAAGCGCAAATGGAAAGAGCCGCATCGTCTGTCCAAGTGAGAGGGGCCTGCACGCGGGCCGACCCACGTGCAGGATCGCAGTCACGGCTGGTAGCTGATCCTGTAGATGGCGCCATTGTAGTCATCCGAGACCAGCAGCGCGCCATCCTGCGCCACGAGCACGTCGACAGGCCGCCCAAGGTAGCGGTTGTCCTCGATGAAGCCGGTCAGGAATGGCTCGATCGACGCGACCTTGCCGTCCGGCCCGAGCTTCACCGCCACCACGTCGCCGCCGAGTTTTTTCGTGCGGTTCCACGAGCCGTGCCGGGCCACGAAGATCGCGTTGCGGTAGGCCTCCGGGAACTGCGTGCCGGTGTAGAAGCGCAGGCCGAGCGCGGCGGTGTGCGGCCCGAGCAGGGCCGCGGGCGCGGTGAACTCGGCGCAGGAGCGTCCCCAGCCGTATTCCGGGTCCGTGAAGGTGCCCTGATGGCAGAACGGGAAGCCGAAATGCTGTTTGCCGGGTTCGGTGAGCACGTTGAGTTCGTCCTCCGGAATGTCCTCCGAGACCCAGTCGCGGCCGTTGTCGCTGAACCACAACTGCTTCGTCGCCGGGTTCCAGTCGAACCCGACCGTGTTGCGCACGCCGCGGGCCACCACCTCGACGCCGCTTCCGTCGAGGTTCATCCGCCGGATCTGCGCGTGGGTGTCGGGTGGCATCAGGATATTGCCGGGCGAGCCAACCGGCACGTAGAGCTTCTCGTCTGGGCCAATGGCGATGAATTTCCAGCCGTGCGCCTCGTCCTTCGGCAGGTCGTCGTAGACCAGAACGGGCTTGGGCGGCTCGTCGAGGTGCGCCTCGATGTCGTCGAAACGCCAGACCTTCGACAGTTCGGCGACGTAGAGAGCGCCCTTGTGGAAGGCGAGGCCGTTCGGCCGGTGCAGCTTCGAGGCGATGACCTTCACCTCCCGCTTCCCGTCCCGGTCACGGATGGCGTAGACCCGGTCGAGGAGCCGTGTGCCGGCGAAGACCGTGCCTTTGTCGCCCTGGCGCAGCGAGCGCGCGTTGGCGACACCGCTCGCGAAGACCTCCACTTTGAAGCCCGCCGGCACCTTGAGCCTGTCCACCGGCAGCTTCGCCGCCGGCGTCGGCAACGGCGGGCCCGCGACCGGGGCGAGCTTCGCCGCCTCCCCGGACTCTGGGCGGCCGTAGAGGGCCGAGCCTCGATCCTGTGTGGCGGCGGGGGCCGTGGTGTTTACAGGAGCGGTGGGCGCACTGCCGGGGGTTGGGGCTCCGCTCGGCTGCTGTTGCGCGGAAGCACCGTGCAGCGCAGCGACGAGCGCAGCGCCCACGAGCGTCGCACGCAGGCCGCGCGATCGATTGATCGGCATCTCTCCTCCCTGATGTTCGATACCGCCGAGGCGCGGCTTGCGGGTGGTTGTAGTGCGCAAGCGCCCGCTGTCATGGGGCTGTCATGGGGGAGTGTGACGGCGCGCAGGGACGAGGCTCCGGCACCAGTTGGTCGAGGCACACTGGCGGCACACGCCGCCCCCGCGGCGCACTCCGTCCGCACCCGGGGCACGAGGCCGGACCATCGACACCTCACCCCCCTCCCCGCGCACCCGACACGGCTCGACCGTGTGACCTTTGCCTGAGGAGCCGGCGCCCGATCCCTTTGAGCGGACTCACGTCCCTCTTCGCCGTTGCGCCGGCCCGCGTCATGCGCGAGTGAAGTGCCGCGGTCAGCACCCGTAGCTCAGCTGGATAGAGCGTTGCCCTCCGAAGGCGGAGGACCCGTAGAGCTGGTGTTCAAGGCGCCCCCTACCCTATCAAGGACTTAGCGCTTCGCGAGCTCGTCTTGAGTTCATAGAAGCACGCCAGAGGCACAATTGGGCCACATCGGGCCGCGGGCAGCGAGGCGGACGCGAAGATCTTGCTCGCGACATAGCCCGCGCCCGTAGGCGGATGTGATCGACGTCATCCCGGACGTGCGCCCCGCGACCCCGCCGCGGAACACGAAGCCCTAGGAAAACCGAGGCTGCGCGTGGGGAATGCCTTCTGTGTCCACGACGATCCTGACCCAGTCCTTGGCGACGTTGCCGTTGGCGCACACGAAGGCCTTGGAAGCCCATGGAAAGCCGCTGGCTGTGCTGGAGCATCGCCCGCCTGGGGGACTAGGGACAACGCCTCCCGAGCCTCTACGGCGTTCTGAGCGCCCCTCAGGCTCGCGAAGGCGAGCAAACCTCGCAGGCCACGAGATTGGCCCTTACTCCTCGTCGAGCTGATCGCGTATGTCGAAGCACGGCGGGCATCTGGCGTTCCGGTTGTGGCACTTGTGGCCCTCGGCCTTGAACGAGAGCGAGCGGCTATCCGGCAGCGTCACGACGAAGCGGTCACCGACGATCTCGACCTGCGCGTCCGGGTGGAAGAAGTCTTCATAGAGCTTCATGCCTCACCTCCTCATCATCGAGGTCAGGGTTGGTCGCCCGCAGCCCCGGCGACCTCGTTCGTCCGATCGCCGCGCCGGCCGCCCGGGGTGTGCATTGAGATCTACACAGCGGCCTTCTCGCATCGGAACAACGTCTGAAGCGCCTCAACGTCGATGGGCCAGCCCCGCACCGGCATTATCTTGGCCGTATGCAAGAGCGGCCCTTCATGCCTCTCGGCACCACGCGGAAGGCGGCGATTCGGCAATCCACCTGTTCACAGTGCAGCCGGGCGATGCTGATCAGCAGCATCAGCTTCGTCGAGGCGATCACCCCGTGACTGTGAGGCTCGAGAGCTGATCGGTGTCGAAGCGCCGTCGCAAGGCCGCCAGGGTTCGTGGGTCTGGCGGTCCTGAGCCCGCTAGTCCGGCCAGCTCCTCGAAGTAGGCCTCGTGACCGGGCGGGGATACCGTCATCAGCAGCCGCGCCGGCACCGCACTCGGGTTGCGGATGTCGTGCGGGACGCCGGGCGGAATGAAGAGGTAGGCGCCACGACGGGCCGTCACCACGCGATCCTCAACCTGCCATTCGCAGGCACCGTCGAGGACGTAGAAGGTCTCCTCCTGCACTCGGTGCACGTGCAGGCCAGTGCTGAAGCGCGGCGGCACCACCCAGTCGAACATGCAAGCGTAGCGGGACTCCCGAGCGGTCACCAGGACTGCCATGGGGTGGCCCGCCACCGTCAGGCGAGGTGCCTCATCAGGCAGGTGGATCACGGGGACTGCATGCATCACTCTCATCCTCTCACTGAGGGGGCGGTGGTCAGCCGCGGAAGGCAGCGTGTCACTCGCGCGCGCCCAAGTCGTGAAGGCCGTCGGAAAGAGTTGCGAAAGATCCGCTGTCTTGGCTGAATCTCGGCATGGCGCTGTGGCTGGACTTCGGGCCGTTCCGGCTCGACACCGAGATGAAGCTGCTTCTGCGCGACGGCGCGCCCGTGGCCCTCGGCCCGCGTGCGGTTGCGGTGTTGCAGGCGCTGGTAGCGCGCGCCGGCGCGCCCGTCTCGAAGGAGGAGTTGTTCCGCGTCGCTTGGCCGGACCTCGCGGTCGAGGACAGCAACCTCACGGTCCAGATCGCCGCGCTGCGCCGCGCATTAGCCGGTAGCGAGGACGGCGCCCGCTGGATCGAAACCCTGCCGCGACGCGGCTATCGCTATGTCGGGCCAGTTGGCGCCGCCCCGTCCATGCCGCCGGTGATGCCGAGGTTCCCGGACCGGCCCTCGGTCGCGGTTCTCCCCCTGCGCAACCTCAGCGGTGATCCGGCAGAGGACTACTTCGGCGACGGAATGGCGGAGGACATCACCGCCGGTCTATCGCGCATCAAGTGGCTGTTCGTTACCGCCCGTAGCTCCGGCGCAGTCTACCGCGGCCGGGAGATCGATCCGTGCGAAGCCGGGCGCGCGCTCGGGGCGCGCTACCTTCTGCTGGGTAGCCTCCGTAAGGAGACCGCCCGCATCCGGGTCGCCCTCCGGCTGGTGGAGAGCGAGGCTGGTGGTGTTGTCTGGGCCGAGGCCTACGACCGCCCCCTGGAAGGCGTGTTCGCGCTACAGGACGACATCGCGATGTCGGTGGTGGGCGCGATCGAGCCGAACCTCCGGCAGGCCGAGGCCGAGCGCGTTCGGCGCCTCCGCCCTGAGAGCCTCGATGCCTACGACCTCGTGCTGCGTGCGCAGTCCGACGTCTTCACGGGCATGCCGGCCGAGTCGTCGCGTGCCCTCGGACTGCTCGGGCGAGCTCTGGAGCTCGAGCCGCGCTACGGGCTAGCGCACGCCTTCGCGGCGATGTGCCACCACAACCTGTTCCTCCGCGCAGGTCTTTCGGAGGTGGATCGCGCGGCCTCGATCCGGCACGCGGAGAAGGCGATCGCCCACGGGCGCGACGACGCCCTCGCGCTCACATTCGCGGGTTTCTCGCTGGCGATGGACGCGCATGACCGCCGAGCTGGGTCGGCCGCCTTCGAAGCGGCACTCGCGGTCAGCCCGTCCTCTGCCACCACCTACATCCTTGGCGGGGTCGTGCACGGCTGGGCGGGGGATGCGGAGCGGGCCATTACCTGGGGCGAGCGAGCGTTGCGGCTCAGCCCCTTCGATCCCTGGGCCTTCGCCGCCTATCACGCGCTGGCGCTCGGCCACCTCGTCGCAGGTCGAGCTGAGGCCGCGGCGGCCGCGGCCTACAAGGGTGTCCATGCGAACCCGGTGCACAGCATCTCGCACATGATTCTCGCGGCGACGCTGGCGCGGCTTGGCAGTCTCGACACCGCCCGCGCCGCGGCAGCGCGCGTGATGGCGCTCCAGCCGGTGTTCCGGTTTAGCCGTCAGCTGGCAGGCGTGGATTGCGCGCCGGACCTGGCTGCGGCGCTCGGCGAGGCGCTGCGCGCCTGCGGCCTGCCGGAATAACGGCGCGTCCATCCCAGCGGGCGCCTCCTCCTTCACAATTCAATACGGTCGAATTCTCTTTGTGAACTGCCCTAGGGCGTCTCGAAGCGGATCAGCAGCACGACGCTTGTTCTCGCCCTTTGGCAGCTCCAATCCTTCCGCCATCGCCTCCCTCCAAATCAGCCTGGATCTCAATGCAGGCGGCGCCGTTCTAAGATCCGCTTAGTTGGCGCACGCGCCGCGGGAAGGGAGTCTGACGTGGAAGCGACGGCTCAGACGGCCGAGATCCGCTCCCACGTGCCGCGCTTTCCCGCGGCTCTAGGGCGTCTCTGCAAAGGGGTTCACACGGGTGGGGTGAGCGCCCATGTGGGCGGGATGCGACGCTTTGAACTGACCGATGCGCAGTGGGAGCAGATCGCCCCGCTGCTGCCGCCGCAGAAGCCACGCACGGGCCGGCCGGCCGAGGATCACCGGCAAGTCCTCAACGGCATGCTGTGGATCCTGCGCACGGGCGCGCCCTGGGAGGATCTGCCGGCGCGCTACGGCCCTGTCGGAACCGTATCGAGCCGGTTCTATGGCTGGCGCAAGGCGGGCGTGTTCGACCGGGTGCTGCAGCGCCTGCAGGCGCAGGCGGATGCTCGCGGCGACCTCGACTGGGACCTGCACGTCGTGGACGCGACGGTGGTGCGCGCCCACCCGCACGCCGCCGGGGCACGCCGGTCCGGCGCCATCGGGGGGTGAGGGGACGGTTGAGGGCGTAGGCGAGGCGCTCGGGCGCAGCCAGGGCGGGTTCTCGACCAAGCTGCATCTGCGCGCCGAGGGCGGAGGCAAGCCGATGGCGGCCGTCCTCACGGCTGGCGAGCGGCACGAGCAGTTCGCGCTGGACGCGCTGATGGACAAGGGCGCCGTGCGGCGCCGGGGACGTGGCCGCCCCCGCCTGCGTCCGCGCCGGGCAGCGGGAGACCGAGGCTACTCCAGCCCACCCGCCCGCCGCCGGCTGAAACAGCGGCGGGTCGAGCCGGTCATCCCGACCCGCAAGGATCAGCCGCGTCAGCCGGACTTCGACAAGGCCGCGTACCGGGAGCGCAACAGGGTCGAGCGGCTGATCAACCGGCTCAAGCAGTATCGCCGCATCGCCACCCGTTACGAGACGCGCGCCGCCAACGACCTCGCCATGGTCACCCTCGGCATGACCATGCTCTGGCTCTCATGAGTTTGCAGAGACGCCCTAGTATCCTGCGCCTGAAGTTTGTGGCAAAGTATGGGGAATGCTGGGAGGCGTCGATGGCCTACCGCGTTCCTACGTCCCTCGATCTGAGCGCAGAGGAGCGAGCCGAGCTTGAGAGCTGGGCTCGCCGCCGCAAGACAGCCCAGGGCCTCGCCCTGCGCGCCAGGATCGTGCTGCTGGCCGCCGACGGGCTGAGTAACACCACCATCGCGGCGGAACTGGCCACCGGCAAACACACGGTCGGCAAGTGGCGCGAGCGGTTCGCCAGCCAGCGCACGGACGGGCTCCTCGACGAGCCTCGCTCAGGAGCACCGCGCCGGATCGGCGACGACCAAGTCGCCGAACTCATCGACCGCACGCTCTGCGAGCGGCCGCCGGGCGCCAGCCACTGGAGCCGGCGCAGCATGGCCAAGGCTAGCGGGGTGTCGAGCACGACGGTCGGGCGTGTGTGGCGGGCGTTCGGGCTCCAGCCGCACCGGTCCGAGACCTTCAAGCTCTCGACCGACCCGCTGTTTGCCGAGAAGGTGCGCGACATCGTCGGGCTCTACCTGGCTCCGCCCGCCCGCGCCCTGGTTCTCTGCGTGGACGAGAAGTCCCAGGTTCAGGCGCTCGACCGCACGCAGCCGCTCCTGCCGCTGCGGCCCGGGCAGGCGGAGCGGCGCACTCACGATTATGCCCGGCACGGCACCACCAGCCTGTTTGCGGCGCTCGACGTGAAGGCCGGGACGGTAATCGGGCAGTGCTACCCGCGTCATCGCGCCAGCGAGTTTCGCCGCTTCCTGGACGAGATCGAGGCGACCGTGCCGGCCGACCTCGACGTGCATCTGGTGCTCGACACCTCGGCGACGCACAAGACCAAGCTTATCCGCGACTGGCTGGCGCAGCGCCCGCGCTACCACGTGCACTTCACGCCGACCTCGGCCTCGTGGATCAACCAGGTCGAGCGGTGGTTCGGCCTGCTCACCGACCGAGCCATCCGGCGTGGGGTGCACTGCTCGGTGGAGGAACTTGAACGCGACATCCGCGCCTTCATCCAGGCCACGAACGCCGACCCCAAGCCGTTCCGCTGGGTGAAGTCGGCCGACGCCATCCTGGCCAGCGTCAAACGCTTCTGCCTGCGAACAATCGACCCTGAAACAGATGATGCGCCTTTGCCGCAAACTTCAGGCGCAGGACACTAGTGGATCGCCGCCCACGTCGCCGCGGAGGTCGCCTGTGCTGCCAACCCCTCCGCCAATGTCGCCCGTGCCGCCACCGGCAACACCGCCCTGATCGGCACCGAGGTCACTCCCGAGATCGCCGGTGCCACCACCGGCGAGGTTCGTGCGACTTCCCAGCCCGTCAATCGTGGCGCAGAGCGCCTCTCGCGATAAGGAGAGCGTTCGTGCTGGCCGGCCGGTCGCTGGCGACTCGGATCAGGGCCCCACAACTCGTGACGCGAGCCTGGTCTTGCAGTTCGGCCCGCTCCATCTCGTGCGCGAACAGGAGCACGCCCATGCCGCTGACCATCTCCGTGTTCTCCGACGTGATCTGCCCCTGGTGCTACGTCGGCAAGCGCCGGCTCGAACGCGCCCTTGACCAACTCGGTATGCGCGAGACCACCGCGGTTGAGTGGCTGCCCTTCGAGCTTAACCCCGACATGCCGGTTGAGGGCATGGAGCGCGCGCATTACCGTGCCCGGAAGTTCGGGGTCGAACGTAGTGCCCAACTCGACGCGCAGATGGCCGAGCTTGGACGGCAGGAAGGCATTCACTTCGCCTTCGATCAGATGCTCCGGACGCCGAACACGCGACGTGCCCACATGCTGATCGCGTTCGCCACGCAGCACGGACGAGCGGGGGCGGTCGTAGACGGCCTGTTCCGCGCCTACTTCGAAGCAGGCCGAGACGTCGGCGACCCTGATGAGCTCCTCAATGTCGGTGTCGCGGCAGGCCTTGATCGTGCCCTCGTCGACGAGGCACTCAACAGCGAGCAACTTGCGCAGTTCGTGGAGCACGTCGAGCAACAAGCGGCCCATATGCAGGTCACCGGCGTGCCGTTCTTCATCGTCCACCGCAAGTGGGCCGTCTCCGGTGCGCAGTCGACCGAGCAATGGATCGAGATCCTCAGCGCTGCGTGAGCAGCGGATCAGGCCGTGCGCAAGTCGATCCGGGTGCCGGACACGCCGTTGAGGAGCCGCCGCAGGTGAAAGCTCGCGAGGTGATCATCGGCGTTGAGGCCCACGAGCGAGGCGAAGGCCGGCAGGGCGCCCGGATCGCCCGCCGCGAGCTTCTCGAAGGCCTCGCCGTAGCGCGCGGTGCCGGGATCCGCGAACGCCGCCTCCGAGAGCGGCTCGAAGGTGCGCAGGGCCTCCGTCCTGCCCCGCAGGACGAGATCGCCGATCGGACGGCCGCGAAAGCCCTCCGCCCGCTCGGCCACCGCCGCGCTCACGCAGAGGCGCGTGCCCAGCACCTTATTGGCGGCCTCCAGCCGCGCCGTGATGTTGATGGTGTCCCCGTAGGCCGTGTAGTCGAAGAAGCGGCCCCCGCCGAAATTGCCGACGATGGCCGGTCCGGCGTGCACGCCGATGCGCGTCGACCCGAGCACGACGCCGCGCTCGGCCCAGCGCGCGCGGAAGGCTTCTGCCGCCGCATCGAGGGCGAGCGCGCACGACACCGCCCGCGTGGCGTGATCCGGCTGCTCGCCCGGTGCGCCGAACAGGACGTGGATCGCGTCGCCGACGATCTTCGCCACCGTGCCATCGTGCGAAAAGACGAGGCCGGTCATCTCCGCGAGGTAGCCGTTGAGGAGTTCGGCGAGGAGAGCGGGATCGAGGCTCTCGACGAGGGTCGTGAAGCCGGCGATGTCGGTGAACAGCGAGGCCACGTCGCGCCTGTGGCCGCCAGCCAGGGCCGACGCGTCGGCCGCCAGCCGCTCGGCGAGGTTGGGTGAGAAGTAGCGCGACAGGCTCGCATGCGCCCGCTCGGCCGCGGATTGCCGCCGGCGCGCCTCGCGCAGGGTGCGGACGTGGAGCACGGTGCGGTCGACCGTGGTCTCGAAGTCGGAAAAGTCGATCGGCTTGGTGAGGAAGTCGAAGGCGCCGCGGTTCATCGCCGTGCGGATGTTGGCCATGTCGCCGTAGGCCGAGACGATCACGGTCGAGAGTTTCTCGTCCGCCTCCTGGAGCTTGGCGAGCAGCGTCAGTCCATCCATCCGCGGCATGTTGATATCGGAGACGACGAGGTCAACGTCCGGGTGTTCGGCGATGACCGCCAGCGCCTCGAGGCCGTCGCGGGCGAACAGGAAGCGGATCGCGCCCTCGCGGATGCGGCGGCGGAACTTCTGCACGATCAGCGCCTCGAGGTCCGACTCGTCGTCGACGACGAGGACCTTCGTGTCAACGGGCTTCGAACCTTCCGCAATTTCGGGCGCGCAATTTTCCTCAGATCGGCGGGCTCGGCGGTCAGGCGATGCCGAGGTGAGCACCTCCATTCTTGGGCGGGCGTCCGCGCCGACGCGGAGGCGGGGCGAGCGGCGGAGCCTGCAGGGCTGCCTTCGAGCGGATGTGCTCGGGCATGAGCGCGGTGTGCTGGCGCAGCCGGTAGCTTGAGCCCTCGATCTGCACCACCACGGCGTGGTGAAGCAACCGGTCCAGCAGCGCGGTCGCCACCACCGGATCGCCGAACACCTCCCCCCACTCTGCAAAGCCGCGGTTCGAGGTCAGGACCATCGCGCCCCGCTCGTAGCGCGCGTTGACGAGCTGGAAGAACAGGTTGCCCCCGCCCGGCACCACCGGCAGGTAGCCGATCTCGTCCACGATCAGCAGCGCCGGCCGGCAGAAGTAGCGGATCTTCTCGCGCAACGTTCCTTCCCGCTCGGCCCGCGCCAGCGTTCCCACAAGGTCGGCCAGGGTGGTGAAGTACACGCTGCGGCCCGCCTTCACCGCCTCGACCCCGAGGGCCACCGCCAAGTGGCTCTTGCCGGTGCCGGGCGGGCCGAGGAAGTGCAGCACCTCGCAGCGGTCCACGAAGCCCAGCTCGGCCAGGGCCAGGATGCGGGTGCGGTCGAGCGAGGGCTGGAAGGCGAAGTCGAAGCCCGACAGCGTCTTGACCGTCGAGAGCCGCGCCATCACCAGCGCGGTCTTCACCCGCCGGCTCTCGCGTAGGCTCAGCTCCTCGCTCAGCAGGGCATCGACCGCCTCCAGCGCGCTGAGTTCGCCGCGCTCCAGCCGCCGCACGGTGGTGTCGACGATCTCCAGGGCGCGCGGCATCTTCAGCCCTACCAGCGTGGCCTTGATCCGCTCGACCAGTGGGGGGATCAGCTCGCCAGTTCCGCTCATGCCGCGTCTCCCCGGTCGGTCCTGGGCACGCCGGCTCCCGCGAGTTGGCGGGCTACGGCGTCGTAGATGGCCAGCGGGCGACGCGCGACCTGGTCGCCGGCGCGCCTGACGACCACCGGCTCGGCAGGGTCTCGTGGCTCGGGCGGGGGAGATCGCGGCCGCCGATGGGCTGGATCGACCTGCGTCAGCCCACGCCCTTCCAGGGGCAGGTGGCAGGCAACGAGCTCACCCGCCTCGTAGATGCGGATCTGATCGGCCAGCACGTGCACCTCCAGGGCGCGGCGGCGGGTGGTGTCGGGCACGCTGTAGAGATTGCCCGCCACCGAGACGAAGCCCTCGTGGGTGACGCGCCGCTCCAGGCTGAGCACGGCTTCGTAGGGCACGGGCGGCAGCGCCCGCAGCTGGCTGCGCTCCTCCGCGAAGGCGTCGGCGACGATCCGCTTGGTCGTGGCGTGCCGGCGGGCGTTGGCCACGGTGTCGAGCCAGTGCCGCAGCTGGTCGTTCAGGTCGTCGAGGTTGCGGAACGAGCGGGCGAGGAAGAAGTCCTCGCGCAGGTAGCGGAACGGGCGCTCGACCTTGCCCTTGGTCTTGGCCCGGTAGGGACGGCAGGCGCGCGGCAGGAACCCGTAGTGGCGCGCGAGATCGAGAAGGCTGCGGTTATAGATGACCAAGCCGTCGGGATCCTCGCCGATCACGGCGGTCTTCATGCGGTCGTAGAGGATCTCGCGCGGGGCGCCTCCAAGGGCCTGGAAGGCGGCGATGTGGCAGCGCAGGACCGTCTGCAGATCCTGGTGGACGACGAAGCGGGCCCAGAGATAGCGCGAGTGGCCCAGCACCATCGCGAACAGCCAGACGATGCGGGTCACGCCCGGCTCGTCGGCGAAGACGACCTCGAAGCGGGCGAGGTCGACCTGGGCCTGCTCGCCCGGCGGGGTCTCGAAGCGGCGCTCGATAGGCAGAGGAGCTGAGGGGCGAAGCAGGGCCACGGCTCGCTTCACGGCGGTGTAGGCCCCTGCGAAGCCGCGCTCCTTCAACTCGCGCCAGAGACGGACGGCCGTAAGCTGCGGGTAGGCGGCCAGGCGCTCGCGCAGGTAGGGCAGGAAGGCGTCGGTGGCCCGCGCGCGGGGGGATCGCGGTCCGTAGACGGGCGGCTCGAGGCCGCGGGCGATGTACTTGGCGACGGTCTTGCGGTCGAGGCCGAGCTGGCGGGCGATGGCGGTGACCGAGAGGCCCTGCCGGTGGAGGTCCAGGATCGTCATGAGTTCCCCGAGGCTGACCACCGCGCCGCTCCCTCCCGCCACGGGGACCAGCTTCGGTGAGACGGCCGCCGCGCGGGCATCCCGCCTCAAACAGGAGGCTCAGGGGCGGCCGGGAGGGTGGGGAAAATTGCAGGCCCACAAGTGAGGAGGATCCAACGCCCGCTCACACCTTCGTCGGCGAGGTCACGCCGGTCATGCGGCCCGGCCGATTTCCAACAGCCGCCGGTCGACCTCCGCCCGCAGGGCCGAAAAGTCGATCGGCTTGGTGAGCAGGCCCGCCGCCCCGCCCTCCGTCGCGCGCCTTCGCGTCTCGGCGTCGCCGTAGGCGGTGATCATGATCACCGGCACGTCGGGCCGGGCGCTGCGCACGTGCGGCAGGAGGTCGAGGCCGGTCATGCCCGGCATGTTGATGTCGGAGAAGATCAGGATCAGGGTCTCCTCGCCCGGGGCGCTCAGGCGCGCCAGCGCCTCGTCGGCCGATTGCGCGAAGGCGAGCGCGAAGCGGCCCGCCCGCAACTCGCGGCGGAACTGCTGGCGGAACAGGTCGGCCACGTCGGGTTCGTCGTCGACGACGAGGATCAGGACGCTCATGCCGGGCTCTCCGGCGCAACGGATCCGCCGCGGGGCAGGAGGATGCGGAAGACCGCGAAAGCCCCGGGCTCGGTCTCGACCTCGATGGTGCCGCCGTGCTGCTTGACCACGATGTCGTGGCTGAGCGAGAGGCCGAGGCCGGTGCCCTCTCCGGCCGGCTTCGTGGTGAAGAAGGGGTTGAACATCTTCGTCCTCACGGACTCCGGAATGCCAATGCCGTTGTCGCGAACCAGAATCTCGATTTTGTCGCCGCGGTCGCGCGTCGCCACAAAAAGGCTCGGCTCGTAGCCCGTTGGGTCAGCCTCCGCCTTGCGTTTCATCACGGCGTGGAAGCCGTTCGAGAAAAGATTCAGGAGCACCCGCGAGATCTCCTGCGGGTAGAGGTCGGCGCGGCCCTTGGGTTCAAGCGGTCGTCGCAACACCATCTTGCACGGCAGCCAGCACAGCGTCGAGCGCCTCTGCCGGCGTCTTCCAGTTCAGCGTCTTGCGCGGTCTGCTGTTGAGGGCTGCGGCCACAGCAGCAAGATCGTTCGCGCTGTGGGCGCTCAGATCCGTTCCTTTCGGGAAGTACTGTCGCAGTAACCCGTTCGTATTCTCGTTCGTCCCCCGCTGCCAGGGTGAGCGTGGATCGCAGAAGTAGACCTGCAGACCCGCGTCGATCCGCAAGCGCGCGTGCTCGGCCATCTCGGTACCCTGGTCCCAGGTCAACGAGCGCCGCAGCTGCTCGGGCAAGCGCGCGATCGTGCCGGCGATCGCCTCGCGCACCGCCTGGGCCCCGTGCCCCGCCAGCGCCGGGCCGTTCTTCGCACGCGGTGTCACCCCATGGCCGTCCATCGGCGGAAGATGCAGCAGCATCGTAAAGCGCGTCGTGCGCTCGACCAGGGTCCCGATCGCCGAACTCTTCAGACCCAGGATCAGATCTCCTTCCCAGTGCCCCGGCACCGCGCGGTCCTCCACCTCGGGCGGACGCTCGCTGATGAGCACCTCGGGGGTGACGAACGACCTGCCTCGGCCCAGGCTGCGGGCCCGCGGCACACGCAAAGCCCGTCCTGTGCGAAGACACGCGGTCAGCTCACGCTTCAGCGCGCCCCGGCCCTGGATGTAGAGCGCCTGATAGATCGCCTCGTGACTGATGCGCATCGTCGTATCGCCCGGAAAGTCGAGCCGTAGGCGCTCGGCGATCTGCTGCGGACTCCAGGATCGACCCCATCGCCGGCTCTGGCGTCGCCCGTGCCGCCGTCCCTTCCAGGCAACGCTAGGGCCAGGCAGAGCGCTCCCGCCCGGTGTCGCGACAGTTCCGGCGAGCCGCTCCTGCACGTACGTCCGCAGCGCTGCGTTCCCCGCCAGTTTTGCTGGCTTGGGCCGGCGTGCCGCGCGTTCAGCGTGCCACTGCGCGGTCGTGGCGCGATAGTCCAGGCCGCCACTGCGGGTCGCCGCATTGCGGCGCAATTCCCGCGAGATGGTCGACGCCGCCCGTCCCAGACGCCGAGCGACGTCCCGGACCCCGTGACCTTGCGCTTGTAGGATCGCGATCTCCTCCCGCTCAGCCAACGACAGGTAGCGCGCAGAAGGCGACTTGGATGATGGTGACAGGTGGGAAGGTGCCATTCCGCCTGCTGTCCGGAACCACCGCGAGCCGACCGGTGGCGAGATCCCGAGCTTCATCGCTGCGACCTCGCTGGAGAGACCCTGCGCGAGGAACGCCCAGAACCCCCGCCGCGTCTCGCGCAGACCGACCCCGGGACGACCCGGTGACCGCAGCTTCTCGCGAAGTGCCCGATCCGAACGCCGCCGACCTGCCATCACAACCGCCCTCCGCCAAGCCGTTGCGACGACCACTTGAATCCACCGCCGGCGCCGGGATCGAGGTCGCGAGCGAGTGTCACGGTGAATCCCGGCTTCTCCGCCCGGGCGCCGTGGTAGGCGAGGTTCAGGCTCTCTTCCACGAGGGCGTTGACGTCGACAAGCCGGCGCTCGCCCGAGCCCTCCCGGGAGTGCAGCAGCATGTTCTTGACGATCGAGTCGGCGCGCTTGCCGTGCTGGACCACCTTCTCGAGGTTGCCCCGCAACAGGCCGGTCAGCGCGTCGACCTCCTCCCGGACCGGGCCGTCGAGAGCGGCTGGGGCCAGCGCCTCGTTCAGTTCGTCGATCAGCTCCGCCGCCAGGGCCGCGAAGTTGTTCACGAAGTTCAGCGGGTTCTTGATCTCGTGCGCGATGCCGGCCGTGAGCTGGCCGAGTGAGGCGAGCTTCTCGGTCGCGACAAGGCGGTCCTGGGCCGCCCTCAGGTCATCGAGTGACTGGGACAGCTCGCGCGTGCGCTCCTGGACCTCATCGAACAGGCGAGCGTTCTCGATGGCGATCACCACCTGGTCGGCGAAACTCTCCACGAGGTCGATCTGCCTCTGCCCGTAGGGTGTGGCGTCCGGCTTCGCCAAGGCGAGAACGCCGATCGCCTCGCCCTGGCGAAGCAGGGGAACTGCCAGCACCGACTGCCAGCCTCCGAGGTCGACAGACTCGCGAAGTCGGAAGTCGGCATCCTGATTGATGTCGGGCACGTGAATGGTGTGCCCCGACAAGGCGGCGCGTCCCGCGATGCTCGTTCGGTCAACCGTCAGCGGGTGGTGAGCGTGCCACGCGATGAATTCCGGTCTGCCGCCGAAGCTGGCGGTTAGGTGCAAGAGGCCTCCGTCGCGCCTAAACAGGATACAGCTTGTCGCGTCGCACAGCCTTACTGCCGATTCGGTCAGCGTTCCGAAGACATCTTTTAAACTGAATCCTGACTGACGGACAATTCTCAACCCCTCCGCCATCGCTGTTTGTTGCCGAAGCGCCTGACTAAGCTCCTCAGTTCTGGCATTAACCTCCCTAAATAGGCGAGCATTTTCGATTGCCACGAGGGCTTGATCGGCGAACAGCTGAACAAGCTTGATCTGGTTGTTCGTGAAGGGCGTCGGCTCCCGTCGCGTGAGTGAGAATACTCCCTCGATCACGCCGTTGCGGAACATAGGGATCCCGAGTAGCGCACTCGAGTTGCTCAGCCCCGATCCCAGCCGCGTTTCGCTCGCACCTGGGAAGGCGTAATCGGGATCAAGGAGCTTGTCGGGGATGTGGACGACGGATCCGGCCAGGACGACCTTCGGAACCAAGGATTTGTGCCAGAGCCGCCGCGGGTTAGCGGCCATGAAGGCCCTGAATTCGGGCGACGTGCCCCAGCTCGCGTCGGCGTAGAACGCGTCCCCGATTTCGTCGGACCTGCGGAGGAAGATCGTGCTGTCGTCGGCCTCACACAGTTCTGCCGACGACTGGGCTATAGCCTCGAGCACAACAGTGAGGTTAAAATTTGAGTTGCTTATCGCCTTCAGCACGTTGGAGAGTGCGGCCAGATGGTGAAGAGCCTGATCCCGCTCGCGGATCGCCTTCGACAGCGAATCGGGCAGTGGAGAGCCGTTGTCGGAAGAACGCATCGGGGACACAAGCGCACCTGATGGAGGCGATGTATCAAGCGGACACTTCAGTGAAGGCGTCAATAGGGAACGAGCTTCTCGAAACCGAACGCCACCTGGTCTACGTCGGCTGCACGCGCCCGTGACCGGCTGCCATCGCCGGTATGCGACCCAGTTTCGGGCTTCCTCAACGACCTTCTGGCGCACTCTGCGTGACCCGGCTCGAAGCCACGTTTAGCCTCCGCGCCGCTCCCGTCGCGCTGAATCACCGTCCGGCCTCGTTACGACGACGGCCATCGGCGCGCCCTGAAGGTGGTCTCGTCGCCGTTCCAGAAGGCGATCTCGCCGTGGATCGTGTCGGAACCGTCGAACTCAGCCCAGCCGTCGCCCCACACTTCGTCACCCTCGTCTGAGCCATGAAACCGGAAGCCCACATCCGTCTGGCTGTAGGAGCAATCGAGGCTCGCGACGACCACCCCGAAGCGGAACTCGCCCGTGCCGCCTCGTTCGAACGCGATGAAGGCCGGCTCAATCATGTCGAGATAGTCGTTGTCCCAGGTGCCGGTCTCGGTGATGCGCCACCGCCCCCGAAACCGCTCGCGGATGCTGCTCATGCGACCTATCTCCTGACCGGCATGGAGGACGGACCATGGCCAATGAGCGCGCGCCGATGCTGCGGCCCGACGACGCGAGTCACTTGAACGGTCGCGTTGCACGCGTCCTGAAGTCCTACCTGGACCAAGCACTCTCCGCGCCGAGCGCGGCGATAGACGGCTTCGTCGGCATGATGATCGAGGATGCCGGAGGGGATCAATACGCGGAATTCATGGCCGATCTCGAGCGCATCAAGGTAGCGAACATGCAGTTGTCGCTCCTGATTGCAGAAGCCGGCTCGTCGGGTGTCCTGCTCACCGCGGATGCCGAGAACCGCGCGCTCGTCCTCAGCCGCCTGAAGCACGACCTTCGCACGCCCCTGAACGCGATCAAGGGCTACAGCGAGATGTGGATCGAGGACATGTCGACACTCGAAGGCCGCCCCTTCGTCGCCGATCTCACGCACATTCGGGACTGCACGGACCAGATGCTCGCCCGGATCGAGCAGCTCACCCAGGTCGGAGAGCTGCGCGGCGAGTCCGACGCCGAGGTGCCGATGGCGACCTCGGCCGCCATCGCGGAGTTCCTGCGCGCGGTCTCTCCGGCCGCAGCCGAGATGGACGCGCCCCGGCTGACCGGCCGGATCCTGGTGGTGGACGACGACCCGACGAACCGCGACCTCCTCCGGCGTCGGCTCGCCCGCGAGGGCCACGACGTCTCGCTCGCCGACGATGGCGCGACCGCGCTCGCCAAAGTCGCCGCGGAGGACTACGACCTCATCCTGCTCGACATGATCATGCCGGGCATGTCGGGCTTCGAAGTTCTCTGCCGCCTCAAGGCCTCCGAGACGTCCCGTCACGTTCCCGTCATCGTCATCTCGGGCATCGACGACATCGGCAGCATCGTGCGCTGCCTGGAGGCCGGGGCCGAGGATTACCTTCCCAAGACGTTCAATCCAACGATCCTGCGCGTCCGAATCACAACCTCGATTGAGAGAAAATTCCTGCGCGAGCGGGAAGAACGGCTCCTGCTCAACGTTCTTCCTCGGCCGATCCTCGCGCGAATGCGCAACGGAGAGGCGGCGATCGCGGACCGCTTCGCGCAGGTCACGGTCCTGTTCTGCGACCTCGTGGGGTTCACGCCGCTGGCCGGACGGCTCACGCCCGGCGGCACCGTCGATCTCCTCAGCCGGGTCTTCTCGGCCTTCGACCGGTCCGTCGCGCGCCGCGGCGTCGAGAAGATTAAGACGATCGGCGATGCCTATATGGCGGCGGGCGGCATCCCGGAGACGACGCCCGATCACGCCCGGCGCATCGCCCTCCTCGCCTTCGACATGATGGCGGATGTTGAGGAGGTCGGGCGAGCGCTCGGCGTGGAGCTTGCGGTGAGGGTCGGCATCCACTCGGGCGAGGCCGTGGCGGGCGTGATCGGGCAGAGCCGGTTCGCCTACGACGTCTGGGGCGACAGCGTGAACATTGCTGCCCGCATGGAATCGCACGGGCAGGCCGGGCGGATCCACATCTCGGAGAGCACCCGCCGGGCGCTCGGCGGCGATTTCTTCTGCACTCCGCGCGGCGTCACGCACATCAAGGGCAAGGGCCCGATGGAGACCTACTTCCTCGATGGAGCCTCGCACGCTGGCAACACCTGACGCCGTGCGGCGTCTGGCCGACGGCGCGGCGACGGCCGCCGCGCGACGCGCCGGACAGGTGCCCCGGCCCGCGCGGGGCGGAGCCGGCGGCCGGAACGCGCCGTCCGGGAGCGCGGTCAGCCCTCCGCCGGCTTTCCGGCAGGATCGAGCAGCGCGTGCATCTTGCCGAGGAGACGGGGAAGGTCGACCGGCTTCGTGTCATAATCGTCGCAGCCGGCGGCGAGCGCGCGCTCTCTGTCGCCCGACATCGCGTGCGAGGTGAGCGCGATCACGCGCAATCCGGCCGTCTTCTCGTTCGCCCTCAGCGCCCGGGTCGCCTCGAAGCCGTCCATCGTCGGAAGGCTCAGGTCCATCAGGATCAGGTCCGGCATCTCCGCCGCCGCCGTGTCCACCGCCTGCTGGCCGTCCTCCGCGAAGAGAACCTCGAAGCCGCTGCGCTTCAACCGCCGACTCAGCATGTCGCGGTTCAACTCGTTGTCCTCAACCAGCAGGACGCGGGTCATGTGACCTCCTCTGCCGCAGGTCGCTCGCTAACCGCCCCGGCTGCCGGCGGCCCGTTATGGCCGAACAGCGTCTCGTGAAGAACCCATTTCAGATCGAGCCTCCCGGCATCCGCCTTCGACACCACGCCCTCGGTCATGGTGACGAGCTCCGCACGCTCCGCCTCAGTCAACGACTTAGCGGTCAGGACGATCACCGGGATCTCCCGGCTGTCGGCGCAGGAGCGCAACTCGCGCAGGAACTCGAAGCCGTTCATCACCGGCATCATGAGGTCTAGGAGAACGAGCCGGGGCTGCGGGTGGGTTGCGAGCCAGTCCAGGGCCTCTCGACCATTGCCAACGATCTCCGCACGGCAGCCCAGGCGCTCGACCGTGCGGGCGGTCACGGCCTGCATGGCGCCGTCGTCCTCGACGATGAGGACGAGTTCACCCGCGCCCTGCAGCCGGTGCGTCCGGATGGCGGCGGCGAGCTGGGCGCGGTCTACGGGCTTGCTCAGCACCGCCGAGGCGCCGAGCGAGAAGCCGAGCCCGCGGTCGGCCGCGATCGAGACGAGGATCACCGGGATCGGCGTCAGGTCCGGATCGGATTTCAGCGCCTGCAACACGGCCCACCCGTCGAGGCGGGGCATCATGATGTCGAGCGTGATGGCGGCGGGCTGCCTCTCGCGAGCCACCTGAAGCGCGTCCTCGCCGGACTCGGCGTAGATCGGTCTGTAGCCCTCGCGAATCAGGAGCGAGCCGATGATGTGGCGCGAGGCCGCGTCGTCATCGACGACGAGGATCGTCGGCCCCGGCAGGTCGGCCTGCTTGCCGTCGGGCAGGGTCCTGGCGGCCGCCTCGCCCGCGCGGCCCTCCGCGGGGGGGGCCTTGACGGGCGGATGCGCGGGCAAGGTGATGACGAAGGTGCTGCCCGCGCCGAGCGCGCTCGTAACCGCGATGTCTCCCCCCAGCATGCGGGCGAAGCTGCGCGTGATCGCGAGGCCCAGGCCCGTCCCGCCGAACTTCCGCGTCGTCGAGTTGTCCGCCTGCTGGAAGGCCTGGAAGAGGCGGCCGACCTGCTCCGGCGAGAGACCGATGCCGGTGTCGCTGACGGCGAAGCAGAGATTGCCGGCCCGGTCGGGATCCGGATCGACCGACAGCGTCAACAGACCACCCTTAGTGAACTTTGCAGCATTGCTGAGCAGGTTCAGAAGACTCTGCTTCAACTTCGTGACATCCGTGACCATCCGGGACGCCCCCGCTGCACAGGCGACCACCAGCCGATTGTCGTTTCGCGCCGCAACTGGCTCAATCAGCAGGCGCACATCCTCCAGCAACTCAGGAATATTGATCTCTTCGAGGAAGACATCCATCTTGCCGGCCTCGATCTTGGAAAGATCGAGAATGTCATTGATCAGGTCGAGGAGGTGCTTGCCGGCTCCCTCGATCTTGGTGAGGTCCGCGACCGCGCCGTCATTGCCATCGTCGGCCGCATCCTCCCGCAGCATCTGGCTGTAGCCGATGATCGCGTTGAGGGGTGTGCGCAGTTCGTGGCTCATGTTGGCCAGGAACTCCGACTTCACCTGGTTGGCCCGCTCGGCTTCCGCCCTGGCTTGGTCCAGCTCGATCTCGCGCTGCTTGAGATCGGTGATGTCCATCACGAGGGTTACCGTGCCCCCGTCGTGGGTCCGGTGCTTGGCGATCTGGAGCCAGCGCCCGCGCACCCGTGTCTCCGTCGTGCTCCCAGACCGACGATGCTCGGCGAGGCGTTGGGCGATCCACGCGTCGTGATCCAGGTCCGCCTCGGCGTCCGACTCGTCGCGCCGCGCCGCGACCTGCTGGATCAGTGTCTCGAACGGCAGCCCCATCGCGGCAGCGGCGGACTGGCCCATCAGCATCTCGCTGTAGCGCGCGTTCGCCATGACGAGGCGGTCGTCGCGATCGTAGAGGGCGAAGCCCTCCTGCATGCAGGCCACCGCGTCCTCGAGGATGAGCCGCTGGTGCTCCGCTTCGCGCGTCAGGCGCTCGCGCTCCGCCTGAGCTGTCCGAAGCAACGCGATGACCCGCACGATGCCGCGGATCTCCGCGTCCCGGGTTTCAGGCAGCGGCACGTCGAAACGCCCCTCGCTGATCGCGCTCAGGGACTTCACCACCTGTCGCAGCGGCACCAGGATGGAGTGCAGCACCAGCGCGGTCAGCCCGATCCCGAACACGATCGCCAGACCCACCACGATGAACGAGACCCGCGTCGCCGTCATCGTCCGCGCGAGCACGAGGTCGCGCGCGCTGTGGGCCTGCCCGGAGAGCTGATCGTCGAGCTGAGCGAGGATGCGGTCGACCGCGATGCCGTGACGCCGCGCCTCAGCGACCAGGGAATTGCCGATCACGCGCTGGTCGTTGGTGTAGGCGTCGACCCCCTTGTTGGCCGTTTCGGCGAAAGCCGCGACCTCCGTGGCGATCTGGGCAGCCGTGGTTGGGTCGGTCTTGGCCAGGACAGACAGCTGCGCGTCGAGCTTCTTGCGCGCCTCGGCCGCGTTGCGCTCGGATTGCGTGAGCAGGCTGACGGCGAGGTCGGTCGTCCAGTAGCGCAGGTCCGCGAAGGCATTGCGGACGTCGTTCGCGACCTCGATGCGAACCATGGCACGGTCCGCGCGGGCGGCCGCCTCGGCCGCCCGGTTCAGGGCAGTGCAGAGATAGAGGTTGGTTCCGATGATGCCGGCCATCAGGATGAAGGCGAGGAGGATCAGCCGTGTCCTGATGGAGATGTGATCGAGGAGGTGCGTCGGACTCACCG
Organism: Methylobacterium sp. 4-46; assembly: GCF_000019365.1. Taxonomy (GTDB): domain Bacteria; phylum Pseudomonadota; class Alphaproteobacteria; order Rhizobiales; family Beijerinckiaceae; genus Methylobacterium. The sequence continues at coordinate 3,115,778 of NC_010511.1, forward strand.
CGAGCCTCATCGTTGCGGCACTCTCCGCCGTCCCGGCGCGGCGAGCGCCGCCGTCACGAGCGCCTCAGCCTGATGCTGATGACGCTGCCGAGATCGCCCACGCGCGCGCCTTCCTTGGGGTAGCCCGTGATGTCCAGGTCCCCCTTCGGGCCGCCGTGGCAGCTCAGGCACGAGGCGGTATAGTATTCCGGCACGGCGATGCGGAAGAGCGGTCCATTCTGGTCGTCCATGATCATCTCGTAAGACTTGCCATGCGGCCAGTCCGGGGCCTGGAAACGGTCCTTAATCACCTCCGCCTCCCAAGCGTCCGGCCGAACCTTGCGGTTGCGGACCAGGCTCAGGGGCGCCGTGACTTTCATGTCTGCCTCGCCTTGGGCCCGGCGCGAGAACGCCTCGCTGACGAGGCGAGCGAAGACCGCCGGGATGAACCCCTTGAAGCCGGTCCCGGCGGCGTTGATCGTGCCTTGGTTGGCGTCCACCACTTCCTTGATCGCCGCCATCTCGTATTGCAGGAGCCGGCCCTCCCGGCTTCCCGCCGGAAGCGCGCCTGGATCCATGCCCGTCGCCTGGCGGTAGACCTCGACGGAACGGGCCAGCACGGTGTCTCCGTCGAGACCCTTGTGACGAGCCGTCGGATCGTTGATCACGTCCTGGGATTGCGAGATGACCGTCCTTCCCGCGCGCAGCATGGCCGCCAGCATCTCGGCGATGCGCCGGTCATCCCGACCGGCATCGTCGATGGCCTTGGCCGAGGGAGCCGCCACGACGACCATCAGCATGAGGGCGAAACTGGTGACGGCGCGTTTGGTCCTGCCATGTTTCGCAACCATGCCATGAGCCCTCGCATCAGCTCAGCATTATCAACTGACGATCGCATGGCAAGCAACAACCTGCTCGGCCGCAAGGTTACGATACGAGGAGTCGGAGCGAGTTACGGCCGAACTGACGGGACTGCCGGTGGAGGGCGCGGTCGGCGCTGGCGCCCGCCTCAGGAACGTGAGTTCCCGCAGTTGCACGAGCGGGCGCACTCCGTCCGCCGCAACCTTGGCCGCCGGGAGTGCATCAGCATCGCCTTCACTCGGTGCTCCGGACCCCGAACACACGGCGTGCCCACATGCTGATCGCGGCCGGGACGCACGATGGGCGAGCCGATCCGTTCGTGGACGCGCTGTTCCGCGCCTACTTCGACGAGGGCCGGGATATCGGCGACCCCGATGTGCTCATCGTCATCGGCGAAGCCGCCGGGCTCGGCCGCCCCGTCATCGAGGAGGCGCTCAGCAACGAGCAGCTGAGAGCGCTCGTCGAGGCCGTAGAACAGCAAGCTGCCGGGATGCTGGTCGCGGGCGTGCCGTTCTTCATCGTCGACCGCAAGTGGGCGGTCTCTGGCGCGCGGCCGACCGAGCAGTGGCTCAAGGTGCTTGGCTCTGTCGGCTAATTTCTCAACGAAAGCGGCGGCCCTATTCGGCACCGCGACGCCCCTGGTCTCAACCTCGCTCATCAGCGCTACCGGCGACAAGGCCGCCCCAGCCTACTGGCTGATGCTTGCCGCTGCATGCGGGCTTGGTGCCGCCCTAACATTCTACCGCGGCCACACGGCTGTGCGGCCCGCCGCGGCCGACCATCATGGAGAGATCCCCCATGCAGACCGAGTGGGACATTATCGTCGTCGGCTCCGGCAACGCCGCGATGAGCGCGGCCATCGCGGCGCGCGAGCAGGGCCGCCGCGTGCTGATCATCGAGAAGGCGGGGCCCGATCTCGCCGGCGGCAACACCGCCTACACGGCGGGCGCAATGCGCTTCGTCTACGAGGGCAAGAATGACCTCCTGCCGCTCCTCGAAGATCCGCACGACCCGCGCCTGGCTCGCACGGAGTTCGGCGCTTACACGGCCGAGCGCTTCGCGGCAGACCTCCTCGGCTTCAATGATGGGCGCCCGCTCAGCCGCGAGCAGCAGACGCTGATCGCCGAGAGCTACGACGCTGTGCGCTGGCTCGCCTCGAAGGGTGTGAAATTCGAGCCGATCTACGCCCGCCAGTCCTACGAGAAGGACGGGCGTTTCGTGTTCTGGGGTGGCCTGACGCTCGCGACCCGCGACGAGGGCCTGGGCCTCGTCCAGGCCGAGCGCGCCGCGTTCAAGGCACTTGGCGGCGAAATCCGTTTCGGCTGCGCGGCCGAGGACCTGATCGTCGAAGATGGGCGCGTTTGCGGCGTGCGCACGCACGCCGCCGCCGGCGAGGCCGGGACGATCCGGGCGCGTGCCGTAATCCTGGGCTGCGGCGGCTTCGAGTCGAACCCCGAATTGCGTGCCGAACTCATCGGCCCAGGCTGGGAGGACGCCAAGGTGCGCGGCACGCCCCACAACCGCGGCGACGGGCTCGCCATGGCGTTCCGGCTCGGGGCGCGGCGGCACGGCTTCTACGGCGGCTGCCACGCCACGCCGATGGACCTCTACACACCACCCTACGGCAACCTCGCCCTGCCCCACCTCGAGCGCAAGCACTACCGCAAGATCTGTTACTTCCTCGGTGTCATGATCAACGCCGAGGGGCGCCGCTTCGTCGACGAGGGCCGCGACTTCCGCAACTACACCTACGCGCAGTTCGGCCGCGCGATCATGGAGCAGCCGAAACACATCGCGTGGCAGATCTTCGACTCGAAGGTCGATTCCCTGCTCTACAGCGAATACCGCTTCCACGACGCGCATTACGTCGAAAGTGACACTCTCGACCGGCTGATCGACAAGCTCGACGGACTTAACAACAAGGAGCAGGCCCGCGCCACGCTGGCCGCTTTCAACGCCGCCGTAGACGAGAGTGTCCAGTTCAACCCGACCGCCAAGGACGGCCGCGGGACGAAGGGCCTCGATCTCCCGAAATCGAACTGGGCGCAGACCCTCGATACCCCGCCGTTCAAGGCCTATCCGGTCACCGGCGGCATCACCTTCACTTATGGCGGCCTGGAGGTGGACGAGGCCGGCGCAGTGATCGCCGAGAACGGTGCGCCGATCCCCGGCCTCTACGCCTGCGGCGAGATCGTCGGCGGGGTGTTCTTCAACGGCTATCCGGGTGGCTCCGGCCTGACCTCCGGCGTCGTGTTCGGCCGGCGAGCTGGAGCCGGCGCAGCCGCTCAGACCGGCCGCGGAGCACCTTGAGCTCCACGGCGTGTCAGCCGGGCCGCGATAAGCCCGCTACTATCAATCCGGGCACGCGCCATGGCGTCGCCCGGGACGGCGTCCGGGAGGCAGCACTGCGGCACACCCGCGGTGCACGCGCCTCAACCGCGGCGCAATCCGTCCGCACCCGAGGCACAGCGCCGGCCCCTTCCTGCCCCTGCCTCCCCTCCCCGCGCACCCGACACGGCTCGACCGTGTGACCTCTGCCTGAGGAGCCGGCGCCCGATCCCTTTGAGCGGATTCACGTCCCTCTTCGCCGTTGCGCCGGCCCGCGTCATGCGCTAGTGAAGTGCCGCGGTCAGCACCCGTAGCTCAGCTGGATAGAGCGTTGCCCTCCGAAGGCAAAGGTCACACGTTCGAATCGTGTCGGGTGCGCCACCTAACTCTTTGACAAAGATAGCATTTCTGTCAGAGAGGGTCGGGGAATCAGCCCATATCGGTCGGTCTGTCACGCTGCTGTCACAAGCTGTGTGGGCACGACCAATGGCGACCATTCGAAAGCGCGGCACATCCTGGCAGGCTCAGGTCCGACGCGACGGCTTTCCTCCCCTATCCAGATCCTTCCGCACCAAGGCCGAGGCTGTGGCGTGGGGCCGGGACAGGGAACGCGAGATTGAAGGCGGCAGCCTCAGCGTTGCCACTCGTGAACCCAAGGGGCTGACGGTCGCAGAAATTCTCAGGCGCTACCAGGCGGCCGTCAGCTGCAAGAAGCGAGGCGCGAGGTCGGAGCGATCGCGGATCGGAACTCTCCAGGCCCACCCGATCGGTCAGGCACAGGTGCGAAGGCTGTCCGCTTCGATGGTGGCCCGCTATCGGGATGATCGGCTGGAGATCGTCGCCGGGGACTCCGTCCGTCGCGAGTTGACCATCCTTCGTCACTGTCTGGAGGTGGCTCGCCGGGAGTGGGGCATTCCACTACCCTCGAATCCGGTAGGGCAAATCAAACTCCCCGAGCCGTCAAAGGGGCGTCAGCAGCGACTGGAAGCGGAACAGGCGCAGGCTCTCATCCTGGCGCTGAAACGGTCTCGCGTCTGGTACCTTCGACCACTCGTTAACCTCGCGATCGAAACGGGCATGAGGAGGGGTGAGCTCCTGACTCTCAGGTGGGCCAACGTGGACCTATCAAGTCGAATTGCATATCTCGAAACGACCAAGAATGGGCACTCCAGGACCATCCCACTGAGCCCAGGAGCGCTGAGTGTGCTGAAGGGATTGCCAAGGACGGACGCGCGCGTGTTTCCCTTGACCGGCAATGCTGTAAGGCTTGCGTGGGAACGCCTAAGAAACCGAGCCGGACTACCAGAACTAAGATTTCACGATCTGCGACATGAAGCGATTTCACGGTTCTTCGAAATAGGCCTGAGCATACCAGAGGTCGCCCTGATCAGTGGTCACCGGGATACTAGAACGCTGATGCGGTATACCCACCTGAGGCCGGAGGTACTCGCTAAGAAGTTGCAGCAAGCCAGGGATGTCGGTCAATCAGGCGCTTCGGAATAGTGACAGTGGGGCGTTCGGCGATGCTTGTAATGGGTATCATTTTACGGATTGCGACCGGACGGGACCAGACTAATGCCAACCAGATTACCGAGTTGAGTGGAATAGCGGGCTTCTATCGCATGTCCCCGACTACGAACACGCACAAGAGCACGCGGGAATGGCTTGGAGCCGGGGTATAGCTTTGGTACGAGTTCTTGAATTCTACGCCTACGATTTGAGATGCGAGCCAGCCCCAAGGTCCCCGATCTTATACCGGTCTACTATAAAGACTCCACTCCGACTGTTATTCACCGTATATTTCAGATCACTAGAAGGATTGACTACCTGACCTATTCGCTATAGAAATTTGTTGCATATATACAGCAGTTACGACTTGATTACGATTTATGCCTCTCTTGCTATTTTTGAATACGAACTTGCTCGACGGCTCGTAATAGCTATGTATTCGTAATACGATTCGGATTAGATAATTGGGTCCATTCGGCGCGTTTCAATGGCACCTTTCGCTCCTTCGGCCGCTTGTCGAAACGGAGTACCTCAAGCAGTGTCCAGGCCCTACCACGCACATCAGATATGCCACGTGCATTGAGAGCTGAAGCGATCTCCGCCGGATCCGAGATCCCTCCAAGGCGGAGATCTTGGATGACGACTGCGACCCGAGCTGCGTGATCGATGCGATTTTTTTGACGCTGGTCCATGAAATTGCCGTGCAGCGAAGGGTGCGCGCATAGCAAAAAACCCACGCTGATACCAGCGTGGGCTTCGATCACGTAACGAACTCAGGAACCAATCAGTACTTGCGAATGATCGGTGCCGGAGCCGGGGCCGGAGCAGCCGCTGCGGTATAAAGCGGAACGATGATGCGGCCCCACACTTCGGTGCTCTCGGAGTTCGGCACCGAAACAGCTACGTCGCGGGCAGCGTACACCTGGACCGTCGCGAAGCCGAAATCGTAGCCGACCAGGCCGCCGAGGGCGAAGCGGCCCCGATTGCCGGCCGCGAGGCTGACCAACCGCGTATCGAAGTTGTAGGTGCCGTAGCCGATCGCACCAATCTCGAACTTACCGAACTTCTTCGTCGCAGTCAGGTCGAGGTTCAGCGAGTCGGAGATGATGAACGGGCCACGGGTATTGCCGAAGCCGATTGTATTCAGGCCCGGGAACTTGGCCGGAGAGTCATAGATGTTCGCCGTCAGGTTGGCGGTCAGGTTCCAGCCGTCGCCGGTGTAGCTGCCCGCGATGCCGAACCGGTAGGTGTTCGAAGCGAGCTGGCCGAGCACCGGAGCGCCCACGAAGTTGCCGGCATTGTTGACCAGGACGCCGCGGTCGCCATTCAGCTCGTTCAGGTAGGTACCGCCGAGCAGGCTGACGCCGAAGTTGTTGCCGAGATCGAAGGCCCAGATCGCGCCGATGAATGTGCCGACGTTGATCGACAGGTCGCGGATGCCGTTCGGGCCGCCGTTCTTACCGAACACGAAGACGGTCGGCGGGGCGAGGGCGAGTTCGACGCGACCGCCGCCGAGGACGACCGGGGTCGACCACACAAGCACTGGGATGTTAACACCGACGTCGACAGGGCCGTTGTCCGGCATACCGTAACGGAAGGTATTAATTGCGTACACACCCTCGGGCAGCGGTGCACCGACGGCGAGACCGACCTGCTCACCGGGCACCGTAGTCGTTTGCGCGAACGACGCAGTCGCGGTCATACCAATCGTGAGCGCGGCCGCGCCGGCTACAAGCCAGTTCTTCATCATTTGGCGTTCCATTTCTGTGTCTAAGGCGTCCGCGCCGCAGCCCTGGTATGGTGTTTCAGACCGTCTTGTCCCGCGGCCCTCTTCAACAGCACCCAAGCGCCCCCTTACGGCCCTACCTCGTGTCTGAACGATTCTGAATATCCAACAGCTTTGCGCGAAAGGACAGCGGAAACAGCTCAGCTCGTGGGCGTCCGCGACCCGCCGTGGCAGAAATGCATCATTTTTGCGGCGCTGCGGCATGCAGGTTGGCAGCCCTGCTAATCGAGACTTCGGCCGCAGACGACGGAACCACCCTGCGCGTAGCCACAGCTTGAGTGTCAGTCCGCTCGGGACCGCCTTTTGTCTCGCAATCGGCCGCCATTCTGTATAAGAAGCGTCTCATACCGCGTCGACCGTGCCCCCGCGTGTCGGTGCTGGATGGCGGGCCGGGTGCGAACAGTCTGAACAGCTTCCTTCCCCCGGCCCGCCCTTTTTCATTCAGGGACGTGAGCATCAGCTACGGGCCGAGCGTCGACGTGCCGGCATCCGCGACCTGTCCCTCAATCCAGTGCTGGGCGGCTGACGGCATTGGCAGCTAACCAGCCTCAGTCGCGTAGCAAGGCCTCTTAGGAGTTCCGAAGTACGAAGGGCTTAGATGACCGCACCTGCGTGGCACAGCCCTGGGCAACATCGGATGACCTGCGAAGTGGGTCAGAGCGGCGCGCCGGCTGATCGGCCATCGTTCCTCCACGCCTCAGTTTCAGCGCGCCGGCCTGGGAAGGGGGCAAGGGCCCTTGAACGGTTGGGATCGAAGACGAGGTACTCCCACCTGACCTCCCCTGCCTGTCGCGGTTTCGATGGTCTGAGCACTACCCCGGAGGGCCCCTGCCGCCTAGGGAGACCTGACCGGGTTGAGAACGATCGCGGTTAGATGGGCCAAGCGGAACTGGGGAGATGCGCAACTGGTAAGCCATGGGTCCCTCCCTTTCTGGTGCCCGCTTATCATTGTGGCGATGGGTGCTCGGTGCGTGTGGACAGCTCTCCGGTCCCGAGCGCGCTTCGGAGCTCACTGAGAGCCGACGACCAGGGGAACTCGGCTGCCCTGCTCCCATGCGCGTGGATTGGGGCCGTGTCCGACTGGACTACAGAGCTGGACAGGACGGCGAGTGGGCCCGTGGCGGAGGGCAACAGTTCGGTAGTCACATCGTCGTCCAGCTGGCCGTCGGGTTTCTCGCGCACCGCGACACGGGTTGTTGCACGCCCTCCCCTGCCACCCTCACGCGGCTCAAGGCCGACCCCTTTGGAGGGATCTCGACGGTCGGCCGATTCCAAGCGTGTCGGGAGCGGGTCGCCAGGGGATCGGGCGGCCGTAGGTAAGACCGTATGTCCGCCGAGCCGGGGTGGCTCGCCCTACACTGCGCCTTCGAGGGTTGCTCGGCGCGGCCGAGCCGATCCTCATCGCAGGAGGACGAGCCGTGGGCCATGCTACCGAGGTTTTCGTCGGGATCGACGTGTCCAAGATGCGCAATGCCGTCGCCGTTGCTGATGGCGAGCGTGGAGGCGAGGTCCGCTACCTGGGTGAGGTCGACGCCTCGCCCGAGAGCATGCGCCGGCTGGTGAGGCGCCTGGCAGGCCAGCACGAGCGCCTGCACTTCTGCTACGAGGCGGGGCCGACGGGCTACGGTCTCCACCGCCTCATCACCGAACTCGGCCACTCCTGCTCCGTCGTGGCGCCCTCTCTGATCCCCAGGAAGCCCGGCGACCGGGTCAAGACCAACCGCCGCGATGCGGTGGCGCTCGCCAAGCTCCTGCGCGCCGGCGAGCTCACGGCCGTCTGGGTGCCCGACGAAGGCCATGAGGCGATGCGCGATCTCGTGCGCGCCCGGGCCGCTGCCGTCGAGAGCCTGCGCGTGCATCGCCAGCAGGTCAGTGCCTTCATGCTCAAGCACGGGCGCGTCTATCCCCGCAAGAAGGGCTGGACGATGCGCTATCTTTGCTGGCTGCAGGAGCAGCGCTTCGACCATCCCGCCCACCAGATCGCGCTGCAGGAGCTGGTCGAGGCGGTGCGGATCGCCAAGGAGCGCGTGGCGCGTATCGAGGCGGCCATCGCTGAGTTCGTGCCCACCTGGTCGCTCGGTCCGGTCGTGCGGGCGTTGCAGACCCTGCGCGGCATCGACCTCATCGTCGCTGTCACCTTCGCGACCGAGGTCGGCGACATCAGCCGCTTCGAGAGTCCGCGTCAGCTCATGGGATATCTCGGCCTCGTACCGAGCGAGCGGTCCACCGGCGACACGGTCCGGCGCGGCGGGATCACCAAGGCCGGCAATGGGCGCGTGCGGCACATGCTGGTGGAGAGCGCCTGGACCTACCGTCACCCGCCGAAGGTCGGAGCAAAGAAGCTCTACCGGATGGAAGCCGCGACGCCACGGGTGCGCGAGATCGCCTGGAAGGCCCAGACCCGCCTCACGGCTCGTTACCGGGCGCTGATCGGGCGCGGCAAGAAGGCGACGGTGGTCTGCACGGCGATCGCCCGCGAACTCGTCGGCTTCATGTGGTCGGTCGCCCGGGAGGCGCGGGTCGCCTGAGGCGGCCACCAAGCGGGACGCTTCCTCGCGCATCGGCGGGGGCGGGACCACGGCAGGAGAACGCCCGTCAGACGCTTTGTGGCCGGCCGTGAGGCCGACGCCCGCTGTAAGATCGGGACAGCTCCGGACGCACACTCGGGACTGCGGTAGCCAACCCGCGCATCAGAGCTTGATCACCGACGTCCATCGGTCCCGTCTCCACCCATGCGCGTACATCCTCACTGCGCCGCTCCTCAGAGCGAACGATCTCGCTCGTCCCGGTAGTTGACTGCGGACATCAGAGCTCTGTTCCGGGCGTGTTCGTCCCCCCTCCGCCCTGTGGGTATCGACAAGGCGCCGTCTGCTGAGCACCTCGAGCCTCGTTGAAGGTGCGACTGATCAAAGCACCGGTGACGACCTCAGCCCAGGACCTCCATTCCGTTACCATTATGGGGCCTCGGCGCACGGAACCGGGGGTCAGGCTCGACTCGTACCCACCTTCTCACCTGTAGGCATGGTCCCGCTCACTCATTAATGAAAGTATGTGTCTGATAGCAGTTGCGGACTTCCGGCAGTTCGCATAATTATAATGAGGTATTATGATCTGAGACGCACGTATAGTTCGAAATCATTCCTGACAAAATCTCTTTGATGGTGCAGATGCGCGCTTGCAAGAGCAGGGCATTAATTCTGATTATTTTGCAATTAATGTCAACCGCTTGAACCTGAATGCATGTGTGCCCATTAACCGCTTCAGTTAGGCGGCTGAACAGTGAGGGCACTGCGTGATGTATGGCGATGACAAACGTGCTCACGAGTTGGACGGAACGGGTCGCTCACAGGGCGGCGATGTTGACCTGCTGACTGGGCTTCCTAACTCGGCTGGGGAGCATGCGCCCTGGCTGAGGCCCATCACCGAAATCCTGGCAGCGCACTGGCACAAGGGTCAGCGGGATAACCTCGCGTCCGCCTTCATTGCCTTCTGCGTCGCCAACGGAGTGGACCGGATCACATGCGAGGAGGTGATCCGTGCCGTGTGTAGTCAGGCCGGTGACGAGGAAGTGCGGGATCGCCTGATGAAGGTTGCGGAATGCTACGAGAGGCACGCCGAGGGAGCGCCGGATGGTGGCTCCGAACTCCTGTCGCGCATCCTGGGTGCCGAGTGCTTCGAGCAGATCCAGGCGTGGTTCAGCACCCGTCCAGCCCCCCACCTGCTCAGGCCCTACTGTTCCCTCAGCGTCGTCTTCCGGAATTGATCCAACTACCGATGTCGGAGCCGCCAAGGCATTCTCATCGGCTATGTATGGCAAACTGCTGTTCCATCCCGACGACCAGACCTCCTACAAGAGCATGGTGTCTACCGTCGCATCTGCCAGGAAGAGGTCCAGAAGATCGCAGTTTAGTTTCGGACAACCCTCCCTGATGCCTTTTTTGACGCAGAGCCGAAAGCCCTCAAAGCAAAATACCCTCTTCGTAACACCAATTCAATGGTGGAAGGCGCGAAAATATTCCTCACTGTCGCTGGTAAAAGGATTGATGCCGACGATTATACGGCCGGATGCAAGAACGGCATTCTCGACCTGAATAGGAAGATCATTGTCGATTCCACTATTATTGTGACGAAACGGCTCGGAGTAGCATTCGATCCTGCGGCTACCTGCCCCAAGCTCATGAATTTTCTGGAAAGCATCTTCCCGAATGACCCTGAGAAGATCCGATTCCTCCAACGAGCGGTCGGCTACACGCTCACGGGTTGGACAAAGGCGCAGTGTCTCTTCCTGCTGCTTGGGCAAGGAGCGAACGGCAAGTCGACCCTCCTCAAGATCATTCGGGCGCTGATGGGTGAGTACGGAACGTCGATCCCCATGTCAGTCCTGATGGCCTCTCGGTCTGGCAATGACAGGACGGACGAGCTCGCGGGCCTGAGGGGATACCGCTTCGTCTCCGCACACGAAACCGAGGTTGGCCAGAGGCTCTCGGTGACCAAGGTGAAGCTCCTGACTGGTGGCGATCCGATCACCTGCCAACCCCGGAAGGGTGCGCCGCTCTCCTACCAGCCGAGCTTCAAGCTGTGGCTGGCCATGAATGACCTGCCCGAGATCCCACCGGGCGATGAGGCGATCTGGAGGCGCGTCCACATCATTACGTTCCTGGTCACGATCTCAGAGGGCGAGCGGAATATGAACCTGTTCGAAGAGCTTGAGCCTGAACTGCCCGGCATCCTCAACTGGGCTCTGGCTGGTCTCGAGGAGTTCAACAGGGTCGGCTTGAAATCACCTGCATCCATCGTCGATGCCACACGGGCCTACCGGCGCGACAATGACACCGTCGGTCAGTTTATAGACGGTGCTTGCATGATCGACCCAGAGGCAAGAACATTGATGAAAGATCTCCACAATGTTTATGCCAGATGGTGCGCCGTGAGTGGCCTCATCCCACTTGGCAACGTGCAATTTGGTAAAGAGATGACGCGTTTGGGTTTCGACGTGTATTCAACAAAATCTGGGAACGGGCGAAAGGGAGTCAGACTGCTGCCGAAGGGCAATGAGAAGGACTAATCGCCTGAAGCATGGTCCGTCTCCCGGTCAGCCTAGACGCCCAGGTCAGGTGGAGGGTGGAGGGTGGAAGTGGGGTACCGGGTTTTCTGCGTCCTCGCCACCGGTCGCCGAGAGAGGTTTCGCCTCCACCGTCGGCCTTAAAACGACGATGAAGCACACTGCCTATCTGCCCCGAAGGCGATCTCACGCATATGTTCGCGGGCATGCACTGGCCAGCAATGAGACGCACCGCCTTTGGTGATGACTGTAACGTTCTGATCTACAGGCGGCGTGTGCCCAGAATAACCGTGTCACTTGCCAAAATTTCTGCGCCTTTGGCCTTGAAATGGGCTAGTCGTGATACTATATACTGATAGATATATTGTGTGCACGTATTGACGGCTCTTGGAGCTTGCGTTGGGTTAAAGACCAGCCGCCGGCAGATCAACGAGTTAAGCACACACGGTAAGGTCCAACGACAGGATCATGATGAGGGAATGTGTTACCCTCACGCTGCTGGGATGTCGGCTTCATGGCTTCCAGAGAGCGACCGTTGTACGAACGGAACATAAAAGGAGACAGGGCAACCACCCTTCCTTGCGGCACCAAGTTACCTAGGCTGTGAGTTGTTCTATGAAGCGTGTGTTCTCGGCTCCGCACTGTGAGAACAGCTTCACCTGAGATAGGTGAAGTGTGCCTACTCACCTTCTGTGAGATAAGAATGTATGATCTAGATATTGAATGAACAAAGAAGATAATAGCGAACGCGAAGCGCTGGCCGAAGGCCAGTAATATTGTTTCTATAATACGTCCTCGTATCGAATAAGATCTCGATCTTCTATATTTTCAATCAATCAAAGAATTTTGTAACACACATCATTCCGGGTTTCATGGTAGTTTATGGGTCGGGACAAGGCTTTAGCGGTCTAATCAAAGCAGATCAAGGCCGGTGCCTATCGGATCACGATCAGAATAAAGTCATAACATTATATGAAAAGAGGTCCTTGCGGCCCCCTTTTCGTCCTTCGGACCACGCATATTTATAGGAATATAGGACCTTCTGTAAATTCCTGTCCAACTGTCATGGTTTCTCTATCTGATCGATGGAACGTCCTACATCTTCACACTTCGAAGGCGGGAGTAAGAGAGGCGATGCGGGACAGAAGATTTCAGGTTCCTCCGGATGAGGCAGTGGCCTTCATTATCATTATCGCCTTCCCAGTCCACGGCGACCAACATCGAACCGCGCACCATTCTCGTTAGCAAGGGTGTGGACGCCGGCTTGTGCGATGTGACTTGAAGCCAAACGAGTTCGCAGCACTGTTACCCCATCTCCGTGTTGCTTGTTAAAACACTTTTTCGAATCACACCTTGTGAACCAAGGCGACGCATCCGTATTCCATCTAATCAAGCGATAACCAAATGATTATGCTACATAATCTTGAAGAAAGTCGTGTGGGTAGTCGAAGAATCCGAATTTATTCATGAGGATAGGCGGACAACGAGGCCGGTCCGAATAGTCCATCTTATTTGCAGGAAGTTCAACGGGTCAGACCTGCTCTACCTACCATGCCAGCCCGAGGACCCAACCGGCGCCTTCTTCACGTATTATCGTTCGGGTGGTCGTAAACCCTTGAACGTTAAGCAGCGAATCTTGAATGGAGTCTGTGATGAGGACACTGTAATCCCACAATGGTCACCTCCTCCCCCCATCCGACACAGACATCCACACTCAAGATCAGGAAGCCAAGGTCGCCGGTGCGCTGAGGGAGTGGGAAGAGGTTGGTAGGCGGCCAGGAGAAGAAAACCATGGCATCTACCGGCTTGGTCTCTGCCTTCACGCCACTGGTATGAGCCCTTAGCGCCTTCCGACCACGCTGTTGGAATGTGCCAACGCCGCCCATTCGCCTTCGGACCGGGTTAGGGACGTGCACCGCCTCATGGAACGTGTGCAACGGAGCGTGCTCTGACGGGCTGATCCACTCCCAACATGCGAGAAGGTGGGCGAACGATGGGCCCAGGGACGTCCAGCAACAATCCTTCCGCTCCCCCCTCTCCCGTGATTGCCCCATATCATTACCGTGATCGGTCCCATTGGCACGCCTACCGCGGTCGGGACCGGGAACCTGCCGACAGCGCCATGGACGTCGTCCCATCCGCAACCTCGGGTTCCCTCTCGCGCTCAGGAGGATGGACGAAGCGTCAACGGGCCGATAGCGTTAACCATACCACCTGTGGCTCGGCATCCCCACGGTGCTGAGGGCAGTCAGTTACTGAGGAGGCCGTATGCGTCTGATCACCATCTCGTTCGCGTTCCTGCCGTTCCTCGTCGTCCTGATCGTCAGCGCTATCATTGCCGCGATCGCCCTTCCGTTCCGGGCTCTCGCATCACTCGCACGGGGCAAGGCACACGCGTAGCTCACGAGAGGCAGCGCGTAACGATCACCGTTTCCGACCCGCCAGGCCCGGCGTGTATGGTCAGGATCGCGCCGACCGTTCGAATAACCTGCGTCGGGCGCCCACAAGCCCGGCAGCATTCGCCCTCACATCGTATCAGGGGTGCTCACCGCCTCTTCGATGCGTGCGGAGGGCCGTGCTATAATGATCTTAGTGGGGTGTGTTCATTCGTGTCGACGCAAATCGATGCAGGCGTTTCCAATCTTCTCGCATTTCACGATGACGAGTCCGCAAACCTCATTGGCCAGTCTCTTCAATAACATTATCATTCCTCCTGAAGACCCGCCTTCCGCAACCCTTCAACTATTCTCTGATACTCAACGAGAAAATCAAGGTTGTCAGAAAAGCCCGCTGTTGCCCACTTTTTAACTGTGTAGCCGGGCATCAGCTTTAGGAGTTCCGCGACTGCTGCCTCTGCTTGCGCCTTTTGGCCGGTCCAAGCGTAGCCTGCAGACAAGTCGATATAAGCAAGCCAGAGTGGGCCAGCTGCTACTGATTTGCGGCACCAGGCAATGGCATCCAGGTCGCGAGCGAGGTGTGTAAAAGCATGACACATGTGGAACAACCAGAAATTCACCGCTGGATCACGCGGACTTAATCGAAGAGCTTTCTCAATGAGGGGCAGTGCCTCAGTTGATTTTCCGAGGAGAATTTTTGTGTGCCCAAGCTCTTCATAGGCTACAGCCAGATTTCTATCTTTTGCGATCGCCGTTTCGAACTCAGGCACTGCCAATTCATGTTTCTTCCTCGCTTTCAGTATCTCTGCCTTCACAAAGTGAGCCATTGCGTTTTCAGGTGCATCGGAGAGGACCGGTGTGATGGCCTCATCTGCCGCAGCCAAATCATCGGAAGGAGACGTGCTCCACCGAAGCCACACCAGGTATGATAAACTTCGTGCCTTACCTACTAGTGCAGAGGTAAGTTTCTGATCCAGTTGAAGAGCACGCTCAAAAAGGTTAATTGCCTCTCGAAGGTGTGCAGGGCTGGGAGGTCGGTTGAGAGCGGCCCACCCTCTCATGGCCAGATCCGCGGCAGTTGGACTGTTGGGCCGTTCGAGAAGGGAGCGAAGGCTCTCGGCTTTTGTCAGTTGCACATCAAGTGAGCGGGCAAGCCGGGCGACAAACTCTACCTGTAGCTCGCCAAGGCGGCTGCGCTCCCCCTCGAAGCGGTCCGCCCAAATGTGGGCCCCGGTCTCTGCTGAGATAAGCTGTGCATTCAGCACGACCTGGTCGCCCGTGCGACGGACACTACCCTCCAGCACGTAGCGCACGCCGAGGTCACGTCCTACCTGCTTCACGTCGACCGCTTTGCCCTTGTAGGTGAAGGCGGTGTTGCGCGCGATGACGAAGCTGCCTTCGAGGTGCGAGAGGTCCGTGGTGAGGTCCTCAGTGATCCCGTCAGCGAAGAAATCCTGTTCCGGATCATTGCTGAGGTTCATGAAGGGGAGAACCACGATCGATAGGCGTGGAGCCTCCTTGGCCTCTCCAGTCAGCTTCGCGGCGATGGTTTGGGTCGCGTCTGGCGTTCGAGCGGTTCGCCAAGACGACCAGCCAAGCCCAACAGCCACCAGGGCTACGATCGCGCCACCGCCCACCCAAACGGCCGTCCTGGAGCGTCTCTGTAGATCAGAGGGTGTACCGGCGCCCTGCTCCTCGGTCGCCAGCATGGGGATGGCCGATGCTGGAATCGCGAACACCCCTACTGGCCTTGCGATGTTTTTGAGTTCGAGTTTGCCCTTGTCCTCATACGGGTAGCGCAGCCGGTCCCGCACTTGGTCGTAGACCGCGCGGGAGAGACACACGCCTCCTGGTTCCGAGAGAGGCTCGAGGCGGGCTGCGACGTTCACGCCGTCCCCGTAAAGGTCCCCGTCCCCCTCAACGAACACGTCGCCGAGGTTCAACCCCATTCGAAGCCGTAGTGCTCGGTTCTCAGGTTCGTTGGCCTCGTGACGGAGGACCGCCTGCTGAATGGATACCGCACAGGCGACCGCGCGAACCGAACTCCCGAACTCCGCGATGAACCCGTCCCCAGTGGTCTTTACAAGGCGCCCTAGGGCCCGAGCGATTGCAGGTTCGATCACCTCCCGACGAACCGCCTTCAACCGTTTCAGGGTTCCGGCCTCGTCAGACCCCATCAACCGACTGTAGCCGACCACATCCGCTACCAAGATGGCGGCTAGCCTGCGATCCGTATCAGCAGTGGTCTCCCTCATGCCGACCGCTCCCTCCCCCTTGGAGGATAAGCCTATCGGAAGACATCACCAACCGACCAGGCTGTCCCGGAGCTACGATGGCGCGGCGAGACAATGGGCCCTCAGTTGCAGGCGGCGTGACTGATTCCGCCTCGGGCATCAGTGGCAAGGGTTTCAGGCAACGCTTCGATCACGATGTGTCCCGTCGCTGACTGTTTGGACCTCTTCGGTCGCTGACGCCACTTCTCTGCCCGGAGCAGCAACATCTCTCAGCATCGCCACCATCTCGTCGGTCTGAGTGTCCAGATCGATGTCACGCTGCCAATCTTCACTATTCCGGTGGACAAGCATGACGGCGGCGAACAGTGCAGCCGTGCTTCCTCCGAACGGTGCCGCGAGAACCGCATACACCGCGCCGTAGGGCTGGACGACGCTCGCAGTGACGATAGCCCCGACCATGGCTGCTGCGACGAGAACGATCACGGAATGCTCCTCCACCAAAGCGCAGGATGCCACACGCCCCGAGGCTTCTTCGGTGCGTTCGGTTACGTGGTTAGGACTGGGTAGCGCGAGGGATGCGCCTTGCCGCAACCACGTCTGGATCTTCGACTTCGTGCAAGCGCAGACCCACGACGGGCGCAGCCTGCGTGTCCTGACGCTGATCGACGAGCACAGCCGGGCCTGCCTAACTCTCAAGGTCGCTCGGCGCATCAACAGCTTGGGCGTGATCGGCCGCTGGCAGAACACCTACAACCGCCTCCGCCCACACTCATCCTTGGGCTATCGGCCGCCTGCGCCGGTCTCCTTCCCGGATCTAGCCTTCCGCCTACCCAGGGCTGCGGCCATGCAGTAGCCTCTCAATCGGCCCGGTCCAAAGTACCGTTCAGGTCAGTAGAGTCGCCCTCGAAAACATAGAGCTGAGACAGAGGAACGTCAAAACAGGTGAGAGCATCGAATACGAGCTTGACGTGATGTTTATTGATGGCGCTTGAGGCGGGGCTCAGCGGCCCCGCCCCGGATTGGTAGGGCCTTCAAGATACGTAGAAGTCAGATGCGTGCAGAAATTCGCTCGCACTTAGACCTTCTGCATTGTCAAAGGTGGCAAGCGTCTGCGCAGCCCCGCCTCTTCTTCCATCAGCATCCCAAGCTAAGGTGAACGTATTATTTGGACTGGCATAGAAGAGAAACTCACCGTGTGTCTTCGTTGCGGCTGAGCTCAACTCGAAATAGTCAGAGTTCAGAGTCCTGTCACTGTTGAGCCCTGCACCAACAACAAGATTAAAGTCAGAGGCGTATATGCCAATCACGTCCCCATCGTGCGCCGAGGAGAAATCTGTTATTTTATCAACACCATCGCCACGACGGAGCCCAAAACCATCGGATCCGCTTCCACCTGTGAGTATATCATTGCCGCCAAGCCCAGCTATACCATCATTGCCGGCACCGCCGTTGATAACATCGCTAGCCGTCCCGCCTCTTATAGTATCATTACCGTCGTCTCCAGATATAGTCACGCTCGAATTGTCGTATGTGTATTCTATAAGATCGTCCCCTGCGCCGCCGTAAACAACATCAGACCCTTCTCCGTTGCTGCCGCGGATGGTATCATTACCGATTCCGCCGTAGATCAGATCATTTCCTATGCCGCCGCGAATGTAGTCATTGTAAGTCGTACCGTCGGCAGCTTCCTGATAGACGCCATCATCTCCATAGATGGTGTCATTGCCTGATCCACCCGTGATACCATCGTTTCCAGAACCTCCGTAGAACGTAGAGGCGTCTAAATCGTTTTTGTACCAAATTGAGTCGTTACCTGATCCACCGAAGACTATATCATACCCGGTGTGAATCAGGGACGATCCACCGTCGGTGATTGTATCGTCGCCGTCTCCGCCATCGACAGAGTCATTTCCAAACCCGCCGAGAATGGTGTCTTTGCCTTCCCCGCCCAACAAAGTATCGTTACCGCCTCCGCCATAGATAGCGTCATCACCTGCATAAGTCTCGATATGCAGAGGAGACCACTCACCAATATAGCTGTCTACAGTGTCGTTACCTTGGGTTCCTGTAACGTAGATCGTGGACATGGTGCCTCCCGCGTCACAATAGTGTCGAGCTTGGCCCTACTGAAAGAGAGCAAGGCAGATCATTGCTTACCTCGTTCAGGGTAGAAATACATACTTCATTTGCACTAATGCGAAGTGCTGCCTCAAACGCTAAAGCTTGCTTCATGGTCTTTTGATTGGAATGTATAGCAGAATGTATTTCGAGTCGCTGCGTGTAGACCTGACGGAAAACAGCAGTATGTGGTTCCTCCTGGCGGAGAGGTGACCAGGCCTGTCGCAAACTCTGATTGTATTTTCCCTATATCAGACACTCTGAAATCCAGCGGTACTTAAGGCTGCCACAAATGCCTCCGGTTTCGGCCAAGGGCTCCAGCCTCGCCGCTATGTTGATGCCGTCCCCGTATAGGTGCCCGTCGGGTTCCACGACGACATCTCCGAGGTTGATCCTGATGCGAAGGCGGAGGGCACGGTCATCAGCTACCCCGGCCTGCTGACGAGAGACGCCTTGCTGGATCGCCACCGCACAGGAGACTGCTCGAACGGCACTCCCGAATTCGGCAATGAAGCCGTCCCCGACCGTCTTGATGATACGGCCCTTGGCGGAGACCACAGCCGGTTCGATGACCTCACGCCGGAGTGTCTTCAAGCGTCGCAGTGTCCCACTCTCGTCCAGTCCGATGAGGCGCGAGTAGCCCACGACCTCGGCCACCAGGATCGTGACCAATCGCCTGTCTGCAACTGTCTGCACCATGCCAGGGATTCCTCCGGCCAACACCGTAGGGCGGGACGCCCTCGCATCAAAGAGCATCCCTTGCATCGCGTTGCCACTTGTCACGCTTCAACTCGCTGGCCCTCAGGGTTTTCGCGGCTTTCACAAACGATGCATGATGTTGTGCTTTCGAACTTGACACCAACGACCGGTGGGACGGATGCGAGTAAGTAGACGCTGGTTTATCTATTCGGGATTTGGCGCTGCCGTTAGTTGGTCACACGCCCTTGGTCAGGGCGCAAGACAGTGGCGGATCGGACATGTAGTTGCCGGCAGTAACGAGTCGTTACGCCGTTTGACGCAGGCGATGCGCACGTCTCTTGATGATATTGGATTGCTAGAGTCTGATGTCAAAATGATACCACGAGTCGAGTTGCGACCTATTCTGGTTGCGGAGACCATAAGAACACTGATCTCGGAAATAGACATACTTGTTACGTCGGGAACTGTGGTTGCCGTAGCTGCTAAGAAAATTGCACCATCATCACTTCCGATCGTTTTTCTCTCGGTTGGTGATCCTGTAGCAATAGGACTGGTAGAAACTTTATCGCACCCAGGAGCCAACATGACCGGAGTAATGTTTGAAGCAGCGATGGAGACGTATGGGAAACGGCTTGAGTTCCTAAAAGAATTGAAGCCGGGTTTATCCCGCGTAGCCGTGCTTCGTGCGAAAAATGATCCCAACGTCGTTCCGGCAATGGTTGCTCTCGACCGCTTGGCACATCAATATGCTGTTTCATTGGCTGGATTTGATTTTGATGGGCCAGAACAGCTGGAAGGCATTTTCGAAAAGGTAGAAGCAGCCGGGTCGGAGGCGATGGTTGTCGTATCCGGTTCGCTCACGTTCGCGCATGGAAAAAAGATCGCCGATTTAGCCATCGAACACAAAATACCAACAAGTGGAGGCTTCAAGGAGACTGTTGCAGCTGGTGCCCTCGTGAGTGTGGGACCCGATCTGCCCGGCATGTCGAAACAAGGCGCAGATTACATTAAGAAACATATACAAAGGGTTAAACCCGCCGACCTACCTGTTCAACAGCCCACCCGCTACGAGGTTGCTGTAAACATGAGAACTGCAGAAATGGTCGGCCTCCAAGTACCACAGTCAATACTAGTCAAGGCAGATATAATCATCGAGTGATGTCGGATCCTCTATCCAACCAGTTTTGAGACCGGAATGCTACGTCTCCAACGCGGTGTTTACCCCCAAATGTCGCGGTCATCCTACTGGCTAGAACCTTTGCTGGCGGTCACACCACGTTTCGATTGAGGCTCCTACGAAAACTCGGGATATGGGAGCGAACGCAGAGTGCCGACTAGGGCCTGTTGTCGCTTGAACCCGAGACGATCGTGAAGCTCTTGGCGGCTCGCGTGGCGGCTATGGCACCAAGGCCTGCGTGATCGCCGACGGGCGAGGACGCGCCATCGCGTTCCGCATCGTGCCCGGTCAGGCGCACGAACTGCCCCACGCCCTTCCGCTGCTCAATCAGCTTCCGGGCGTGCCGAAGTGGGTGGTGGGTGACCGCGGCTACTCCAGTCATGGCTTCCGCAAGGCGATCTGGACTGCCGGTGCACGGCCAGCGATCACGACCAAGGCCAACCAGGCACCGCTTGCCTGTCCTGAGTGGATCTACACCAACCGCAACATCGTCGAGCGGCTGTGGGCCCGGCTCAAGAAGTGGCGGGCCGTCGCCACCCGCTACGAAAAAACCGCCGTCAGCTTCATGGGCGTCCTTTGTTTGGCCGCCACTCTCGAGTGGATCAAGTGACGACAGGCCCTAGCTTCCGATTCACGTCCAAATCGGGGAACACTCTCTGAAACCCCTGGGCTTCGCCGCGTTGCAGGTTAGCTGCTCATATCCTCAACCATCCTCCCGAAGCTGACCTTCCCGTGTCCGGCCATCACCTCTCTGGACAGGATCTCCACCGCATTACCATTAAGGTCGTATCTGACGGCGCGGTTGGGGGCGTAGTTGATGACGAACCCCCGTGGTCTGCCGAAGAAGGGTATCTGGTCGGATTTGAAGGAGAGAAGACGCTGATTCAGTCCGCTCAGCGCCTGCCTTACGAACGTGTGCCGGGGTCGTGTGGTATCCAGTTCCAGCTTGAGCAGGCGGTCGATCCCGATCATGCAGGCGAACGTGATCAGGCTTGGAACCGTTCTCTCACACTGGATGACCGCGTAAGGTCTGAATAGACGACCTCGTATCTGTTCCGTCATCGGTCGCCACCCGCCGCTTTGTCGAGTTTCTTTGCAACCTCTTCGGCTTTCGGGTGGGTGTAGCGGAACAGCATGGCAGGCGTTCGATGCCCGCTGACCATCGCGACCTCGGGCACGCTCAAGCCAGCCTCGAACAGCCGTGACACTGCCTCGTGCCTCAGATCGTGAAAGCGGAGATCAGGTATCCCGGCTCTCTTCCGCATTCGCCTCCATGCCTACTCAACCGCTCTGGGAGACACAGGGAACACGCGGTCAGAGGTTCGTTCCATCCCCGAGAGGGTCTGAATGGCGGTTGGGGATAGCGGGACTGTTCGTGGATAACCGTTCTTGGTCCTCTGCACCCTCACCGTTCGAGTTTGGAGGTTCACGTCGGCCCAGGTGATGGAGGGCCGTTCCCCACGGCGCATCCCAGTTTCGATAGCCAAGGTGATGAGGGGCTTCAGGTAGGTTGCTGATTGGGGCGTTGGGAGCGTCTCTGATCCTCGTCCCGTCCCCTTCAAGAGCCCTGCTTTCGTGATGCAACAGAATGGTTTGTTCGCGGCTCGAGCCCGTAGCTATGTCCTCACCGGCTGTCACACTGCTGTCACACCGCGACCGATGAGCGACCGATTGAAAGTGGTTGCATCCAATGACGTGGTTGGGTAGATTTTTGGCGTAACAGATTGGCGGACTGAGGTTTTTTCTCGACACGGCGGTCAGCACCCGTAGCTCAGCTGGATAGAGCGTTGCCCTCCGAAGGCAAAGGTCACACGTTCGAATCGTGTCGGGTGCGCCAACCTTTTCAAGAACTGAGTTCTCCCGCGATCCTCTCCTGTCCAATCGCTGTCCAATAAGGGCTCGTGAATGGCGGTGGAATCAGTCGTCACGAATCGCGGGTGTCAGGCCGCCTGACGCCACCGCTCGACGCGGTCGAGCCGGACACCGGCCCTTTTGGGGCACGCCTTGACCCCAACCGCCGAGGAGAGCGCACCAGCGGTGAAGGCTGAGCGCACGGCGCGGAGTCGGGTTGATCTGGCTCAGGCCCCGCCCAGCGGCGCCTGACGTTCATGATACCGAAAGTGCCTGCGAGGAGCTCTCCGCGCGGGTGTATGGCGACCGATCAGCCACGTGGCCGCCCAGGTCGGAGCCACCTCGGGCGGAGACGCTCGCGTCACACGAGGATCAAGCGCAAGGCGATCTTACACGAACTTACAAGGGATACCTTATGTAGAACTCGGCGAGTTGCTCCCTCTGGTGCCCCGACAGGAGAGCCTCGTCACCACGAGCGAACTCGGGTGCGTTGCGCAGCTGCTCCTCCGTGATGTTCGTTTTGTAGCCGCCGAGCGCCGTGTCGTAATGCAGCTGTTCCCACGGGATCGTATGGGTCTCGGAACCCACGCCCAGGAAGCCACCGAATGTGGTGACGGCATAAGCGACATGGCCGCTGATCTTCTCGATCACGAGACGTTTGATCGTTCCGATCCGCTTCCCGCTGGCAGCGTGAACAGGGGTTCCCTCAATGCGGTCACTCTCAATGAGTGGGTGGCTGAGAGCCGATGAAGCGTCCGTCTCTGCCATGCGAACCCTCCCTTCGAGAACTCGGGGGCGCGATTCTAACCGAGGAGACGAACAGCTTCCAGGTCAACTCGCGCACCCTAAGTGCCTGCTGCGGCCAAGCTGATGCGGCTCGATGGATGGCGCGCAGGCTGACAGCCAGCCGTGACTTAACAGGAGCGCGTCTGATCCGAGTCCGGCGAGCGGAAGCGGCGTCGTTTGAGGATCTCGACAGAGCCTTTGACCGCGTGCCGGCCATGCGGCAGCACCCAACCCGTTGAGCGCCAGGGCTCTCCCGCTCAACCTCTAGTGCCGGGGCATGGAGGACAGCCATGGTGCAGTTCGGCCCCATCCTGAATTGGACCCGAGCGATACGCCGCCTTCACGCTGCGCGCGTCACTCAATTTCCCGCATGGCTCGCCTGAGGCGCAGCACGGCTTCAAGCTGTCGGGCGAGATCGTCGACCTTCTCTCCGAGGCGATCCCCGAACTGATCCCGGGTGCGCCCGACCTTGAGGGCGCGACGCAGCACAAGCGCAGCCTCAGGGTCTTCACGGCCTCCGACCACGGCGGGCGCGACGTCCATTACGGCATCCGCGAGCACGCCATGGGCGCGATGATGAACGGCATGGCGGCCCGCGGCGGCGTCGTGCCGGTGGGCGTCACCTCCCTCGTGTGCTCCGACTACCTGCGCCCGACCCTTCGCCTCGCCGCCATGATGGGGCTGCCAGTGCCCTTCGTGTTCACGCAGGATTCCATCGGCATCGGCCGCAACGGCCCCACGCACCGGCCCGTGGATTACCTTGCGTCCCTGCGCGCCATTCCCAACATGCTGGTGCTGCGCCCCGCCGATGCGGTTGAGGCGGCCGAGTGCTGGGAGATCGCCCTGAACCATCGTGCCGGGCCGTTCTCCCTGATCTTCTCGCGCCAGTCATGCACGCGATGCCGCGGCAGGGCACTGCGTTCGAGCCCGCGTAAGGGCCGACATCGCGGACAGGAGGCCGGACCGACTCCCGAGCGGGAGCGACGCCCGAGGGAGGGAGGAGAAGACGGCGCCGATTTTGCAGCAGCGGCCTCGCGTCGGCTGCGGTTTCAACCGAGCCGCCCCGCACCCAGCCGACCCCATCAAGTGCCGCACGAGCACGGAGAGACCGCAGGCAACCGAAAGCGTCGAACGCTCTGGATCGAGCTGCCGCCCATTGACCCCTTAGAGAACACAATCGGTCAGCCGGAATCCTTTCATCGAGCGCTCGGGCCGCGACCCGACTCTGCGCGGACGCTCAGCACCGGTGCACCCACCAGTTCATAGGCCGTTGTCGCAATCCCGATTCCACCTTCTTCGAAGCGATCCAGGATCTCGCGGCTCATCGCGCTCTTCAGCTCTCTCACCCCATGCGTGCGCGTCAGAAAGCGCACAGTGACTTCGAGCCAGCTGTTCGTCAGGCGCAGGTAGATCCTCGGCTCCACGCCAGCATTCGGGAGATCGTAGCGGCGCTGCAGCTCTGCCGCATCCTCCGCACCGAGATCGGTGACCCGGTCCACGTGCTTGTGCACTGACTCCAGCAGGATCTCCTCCGCTCTTTGCCGATCGGCGCCGTAGCGGATCGGAACCGTCATCTCCTCCCAAATGTACGGGAATTCCCGCGTGTAGTTGTAGATCGGCTCGTCGAACACCTTCGCGTTCGACACCGTAACCACCCGCCCGGTGTACTGCCGAGAGTGCACCCATGTTGACGATGGGCCAGTCGATGCCGAGGTAACCGAGGCGGGCTCGCCCATCTCCAAGATCGTTGTCTGCATGAACGAGAGTGCCAACACGTCTCCGCGCACGCCTCCCATGACGATCCGGTCCCCCAGGTTGAAGGTCCCGCCCTGCAGAATGACCACGTAGCCCGCCACCGCCGTGATGACCCGCTGGAGCGCGAAGGCGAGCCCTGCGGTGACCAAGCCGAGAGCCGTGGCGAGGCGCGCCGGATCATCAAACCAGATCGAGAGAACGCCCAGCAGCAGGAATGCCGCTACAGCGACATGGACGCCTTGGCGCAGCCAGAAGGCCGTGCGCTTGTCCCGGACGTGATGGCCGACCCGACCAGCGACCCAACGCAATCCTCGGCCCAGCAGCACCACCACCGCGACGAAGGCCAGAGTGAGGAGCAGCCGCCGTCCGTTCTCGGGCGTGACGCCGATCAGGGTGACGCCGAACACGTGTAGGGCTGTGCCCGAACCGGCCATCGCGCCGTCCGCCTCAGTTCGCCACGAACAGGATGGAGCGGTCCGACGCCTCGAGGATGGTGTCGGCCACGCGGCCGAGTTGAAGGACCTCGCCGGGCCGGCGTGCCACCCCCAGGACCACGAGAGTGTGCCGACCGAGACGAGCCTGCCGCAGCACCGCGTCACCGGGCGTGATCGCGTTCTTGGCGAGGGTGCGAAGGGCAACACCGTAATGGTCCGCCATGGTCACCGCCTCCTTGAGAACAGCGTCGCCTCCCCGCCGCAGGCTCGCCCAGCGTCTCAGTCGCGGGCGCCCGGGCCGCTTGCCCGCGCCTTCCTCATCCGGAACATAGAGCACCGTTACGGATGCACTCGCGGCATGTGCGAGCGTCAGCGCGACGTCGAGGCCCCGGCGGGAGATGTCCGTTCCGTTGATCGGGACCAGGATGTCGAGCGGCCCATCCTCGGGATGGCTGACGTGCGGTCCGCGCGCGGCCACGATGGCCAGAGGGCCCGCGAAGCTGCCTGCAACGGTCGACACGGCCGCATTGAACCCGCCGCCCGGCCCGGTGGTCGGCTCGATGCCCACCACCAGGAGGTCGTAGCCCTTCGCCGCCTCCTGGGTCACAGCCTCCTCGAGCGGCGCCCCTGGCTGCTGCTCCAGCACGTCGAGCCCCGGCGCGACCTCCTCGTTCTGCCGGGCGAGCCGGGCCTGAACGACCTCGGCCGCGCCGCGCACGACCCTTTCGAGACCTGGCTCCCGTGCGGCTTCCTCCGCCGCCGTTCCGAGCCGGATCACCGTGACGGGCATGCTGCGTGCGCCGGCAATCAGGCCGGCAAGCCGGGAGGCGAAGCGACCCTTGGCGGTCTGGTCGGCGACGACGAGGAGGCGCTCGAGATTGGCCACGAAGCCGCGCTCCTCGAACTCTTCCCGTGCGAGCCGCGTGCGCTCGGCCTCGTCGAGTGGGAGCCGGGCAAGAGCCCAGCGCAGCATCGGCGGCATGGCCAGCGTGGTGATCACCGCCATCGCCACGATCATCGTGAACAGGTTCTGGGACAACGCCCCGATCGACAGCCCGATGGTCGCGACGATCACCTCGGTTGAGCCGCGCGCATTCATGCCGCAGGCCAGCGCGAGCGACTCGGGCGGACGCAGGCCCCCGAAAACACCGCCCGCGAAGGCGCCAGCGAATTTTCCCAGGCTGGCGACCGCCACCAGCCCGGCGGTCAGGAGCAGGAGGTGCGGGTCGCGCAGGATGGTCAGATCCGCACTCAGTCCGGCAAGCCCGAAGAAGACCGGTGCGAACAGGGCCGTGATCAAGCCGCGGAGCTGCTCGTCGATCTGCCGGGTGAGGATCGGCGACTGGCCGACCAGGAGACCCGCCATGAAGGCGCCGAGCACCGTGTGCACGCCGATGGCGTGGGTGGCGAGGGCCATCAGGCCCATGATGATCAGGATGGTGGTGATGACCGCCGCCTCGCTGACCAGGGTGTCGTTGGCCCAGCGGATTGCCAGGAAGACGAACCGCCGTCCGAGCGTGAAGCTCAGGGCCAGGAACAGCGCCGTTCCGGTCAGGCTCTGGGCGAGGCTCCAGACCTCGACCCGCCCGTGCAGGGCGAGGCTGAAGGTGATGGCGATGATCACCCAGCCGATGGTGTCGTCGATGATGGCCGAGGCGACGATCACCTGCCCGACCTTGCGGCGCAGGAAGCCCATCTCGCGCACCACCATGGCGACGATCTTGACCGAGGAGATCGAGAGCGAGGTGCCGAGGAACAGGGAGGTGACGAGGCGAAGCTCCGGCTTGGGGAGGAGGGAGGCCGGCAGGAACTCGCCGAGGGCGAAGCCGAGCGCGAAGGGAATGGCGACGCCGGTGACGGAGACGCTGATCGCGGCACGCCGGACCCGGCGCACGAGAGCGAGGTCGGTCTCCATGCCGGTCATGAGGAGCAGGAGCAGGATGCCGAGTTGAGCCACACCGCCGAGCATCGCCTTCTGTTCGGGGCCGGGTGGGAACAAGCCGTGCTGCAGGTCGGGCAGGAGGGCTCCGAAGACGGACGGTCCCAGAAGGATGCCGGCCATCAGCTGGCCCATGACGCTCGGCTGACCGATGCGCTGCATGAGTTCGCCCAAGAGACGACCGGCCGCGAGGAGGACGACGATCTGAGCGACGAACAGGAGTTCGGAGGGATGGCCAGCCGCGCCGCCATCAGCAGCGAGGACGGTCAGCGGCCATCCCGCCAGCAGGCCGACAACTCCGATTGCCAACGTCGCCACCCGCATGTGCACCCGCTCCACGTCTCAGCGGGCACCAACGTGCGAGAGGCCAGATCGGGACAGGGAATCTGCTTCTCGTGTTCTCCGCCGGCTTCGCGACAGCTCACGCTGATGGCCAAGGCTGGGGCAAGACGCGCGGCTCGGCCGACGCCGCGGAAGGGCCGAGATGCGCCACTTTCGGATTTTCGATCAGAGCCGCCGGAACGGCCGCTCGACGCTCCATAGCGGCAATTCGAATTCGGCGTGAGCCTCCATGGCGGTCCCGCCGAGTCGCATCAGGCGGGCGCATGGAACCAGCGTCACAGATCTCCGTGGCTGATGGTGGGCGGCTCGCTGTGGCTCCGACCCCTGATGACCAAAGGCCCGTTCGGGGAGCCTTGGTCTGGCCTCGCTCCCGAGCCGCGGCAGAGGCCAGACCAAGGCCCGGGCGGTCGTGGCGTTAGAAGCCGACGATGTACCCATGATGATCGCGCTCGGCGCGCTTGGCAGCGCTCGCGCCATGTTGCGCAGCAGCAAATACTGATCACGTAAAATACGACTTGACAGCGCCACGAGCACAATGAAGCCTGTCAGTGGGAAGCCAGGATCTTTCGCCCAACGAGGCGAGGCATCGAATGACGTGCCGCTGTGACTGCTCGCAACCGCGCGAGGAGAACAAAATTGCTGCGCTCAATTATCGAGCGTACCTGATCGACGCCGGTGATCACATCTTCGGCGTCAAGCTCTTGGACGCAGATGATGACGTCGAAGCGTTGTTCAAGGCGCGCGCCCTCAACGTCGGCTGCGCCGTAGAGATCTGGGACCGCACGCGGCGCGTGATCAGGCTTCGGCAGCGATACGCCAAGGTCAGCACACCCACGATCTAGCCGCAATCCGTCAGCACGCCTGGCCTGCACCGCTTGACGGGTGGGCGGAAGGTCTGTGGGTGCGCTCCACCCCGCAGATCGTGAGTCGTCAGGCGAGGCAGATGCGATCCCGGCCCTGGCCCTTGGCCGCGTACAGGGCCGCGTCGGCCCGCTCGATGAGCGCGCCCTGCGCCTCGCCCGGCCGGGCTTGCGCCAGCCCGCCCGACAGCGTCAGCGCGCCGATGTCCCGCCCCGTCTCGCGCTTGATCAGCCGCTTGCCGCGCAGCCGCTCGCAGATCTGCTCGGCCACCGTCAGCCCGCTCTCGGCATCCACGTCGCTCAGGATCAGCGCGAACTCCTCGCCGCCGTAGCGGGCCACGAAGTCGCGCCCCTTCACATTGTCGGTGAGCAGGCGCGCCACCAGCCGCAGGACCTGATCGCCCGTGCGGTGGCCGTGCGCGTCGTTGAACAGCTTGAAGTGGTCCACGTCCAACAGGACGAGGCAGAACGGGCCGGCGCCCTCCGCCTTGGCCTGGGCAAGCTGGCGACGCAGGCGCGCGGTGAAGGCGCGCCGGTTGGCGATCCCGGTCAGGGCGTCGACGCTCGCCTCCTGGCGCACGCTGGCGAGGTTGCGCTGCAGCTTGCCGATCCGCTCGCCTGCCTGACGCAGCTCGCCTTCCAGCTCGGCGTTGCGGGCGCTGACGCGGGCGGTCTCGCGGGTGAGCAGGGCCACGGACTGCATCAGCATCGCGGCCGAGGGAGCGGCGCCGAGGCGATCGTTGCAGGCACTCAGGACCGAGCCGTAGGTGGCCAGGGCCTGCGCGCTGCCGGACAGGGCCGCGGCGAGCCGGCCCGCCTCGCTCTCCAGGACCTCGGCCCCGTCATGCACCGCGTCGAGATCGATCTCCGGCAGAGGCGGGGAGCTCCCGTGCTGTGCCAGGGATCGAACACGCGCCAAGAGCGGCCCGAGATCCGCGTCCGGGAGCGCGCGGCTGTGATGGCGGAACAGCAGTTCGAACCCGGCAGGGCTCGGGTGGAGGCCGTGCTCGCGAATGGTGTCGAGTGTCGTGGCCACGAGGGCCTGAAGGTAGGACCAGAGCCCATCCTGCTGTGGGGTGGACGCGCGGGTGGACACGCGTTGGGCGGATGTCGGCATGGGGCGATGCTTCCGTTCAGCGATCGCTGTCGAGCGGGCCGAACCCGATGAGGTTGCGGTACATGATCCCTGCTGAGAAATGCCCGTCAGCTCTTAAATCAAAGTTGCTCTTGACGGCTCGTCGAGAGCTGAATTGGACTAGTCCGCAACGCGCTACAGAGCGAGGTGGGATGGATTAGGTCAAGTGGGGTAGAGAACGCCATCGCCGCGACCAGGGCTGCATGCGCTGCGAGCGGGGTCCAGCGGCTGAGGCTTGCGTGCGCACGAGGTAGTCCGGAAGGTCGGCCGCGAGCTGACAGCCGGCAGGAGACCCCCGTGCGCCCCTCGTGGCGGGCAGCACGGCCAAGGAGATCGGCCGGGCCCTCGCCATCCGCCCGCGGGCGGCAGCGGCTTACCAAGCCGAGAGCATGGAGAAGAGGCAGGCCGGCCGCCTGTCCGAGCTGGTGCGCCGGGCCGTTCTGAGCGGGCTGGAGCGAGCCTTGAGAGACATCAATTTGGAGTCAGGGTTGGGCCGGTAGATTGCCCCTTGCGGACGGGGAGGATGGCCCAATCCGGCCCCAGACCCCAGACCCCAGACCGCAGGATCAGGAGCCGGTCATGCCCATCTTCATCGCGGACGATGATCCTGCTGTCCTGAGCTCCCTGCAGTTCCTGCTCGAGAGCGAGGGCTACGCGGTCGCGGCTTTCGGCAGCGGGGCGGCGTTGCTCTCGGCCTTCCCCGGCCCGGCGCCGGGCTGCGTGATCCTGGACGTCATGATGCCTGGCCTGAGCGGGCTCGATGTGCTGCGCCGGCTGCGTGAGCTGGACGTGCACGCGCCGATCCTCCTGACCACCGGTCATCCGGACCCGAGCATCCGCGAGCGGGCGCGGGAGGCCGGGGTCCCCCTGCTCGAGAAGGGGCTCTCGTCGGAAGCGCTGCTCGCGGTTCTGGCGCGCACGCGCGAGGTGGGCTCTGCCTGAGAGGGCCATTCCCGGAGCCTGCCCGCCCAGAAACCCTGCGGACACGGCGACGTGCGGATCGCACGTGGTGTCAAGCTCGTCCTCACCCAAAGTGGTGGGAGTCTTCTGGACTATTCTATTGTATGCCGAGTCTATGCGCGAAATTCTCAATATTCGATTGAATATATTGCGTGTTGCTGACTCTCACCCTCGCTCTGCATGCTTCCATTGTCATGCCATAATACAAATCTCCGCTAGACTTATAAGAAGCACATTGCATGTGTGGTATTATAAAATTGAATCCCGCGTATATTGATGATAAAATTATCAAAATGACTCCAATCTTGATGTATTTCGGCACATACTGGAAAGCAGATGGATTTTTTGTCGCTTTGCTCGCGCCAAAGGTGTTCTGCTTCATCACCGCGTCATTTTCTGCGTGCCTTCCCGAGACAGCTCTTTCGAGCCGTGCTCGAGGGATCGATCCGTGCTGGCGCATCTCTATGCTCTCAACCTGAAGCCGACTGATACTGACTATCTCAGTTTAAAATTCTACTAGTTTGCAAAACGTAAATATACCGAATTGATCAGCAAATTTTGACCGGAGCCGCCGAAGCGGCGGCACCGAACTTCAGCACTACCTTCGAAGATAACGAATCCGAGTTCCTCATCAAATTTGGATCGAGGCCCATGCACATGGCTGTGCTCTCAACATCCGTATTTCGGCGCCCGCCCCCGCGTCCACGGCAGCCGCTCCTTGAGCTTGGATCGAGGCAGCCGGCCGCGACGTGGGGGCGAGATCAGAAGCTGGAGGCCAGCTTCGTCAGGAGCAGGAACCCAGCCGCCACGATCGCCAACACGATCGCGACGCCCGCGAACATCAGGTCGCTGTAGCCGGTACATAGCGGGTAGCCGAGCGCGTCCGGCACTTTGCACGGCAGCGAACCGAGATCCTGCAGCAGCTTCTCAAGCTTCGTCATCGCGCACCTCGACCTGCCTCCCTGACGAGGGACGGATCGCCCCCGCCCGCAGTCTTGATCCCATCCGGCACAGATACGTTCGTCGCCCTCTAGTTCGCGTTCTGGTACTTGGTCGGTCCTGCGCTCATGGTGTCATCACACAGAGTAACAACTCGTTACTGGTCCCGTCCCTCTCCTGCTTGAGGTGCAATCAACCTCGCAGGACGTCTAAATCTATGGCCGGGACGGTGACCTCCCGAAACGAGGATAGGAGGGCGGCCGAGCGCGCGCCGAGGTTCCCGCAAGGCCGGGTGCTGCTGCCCGGCGTTGAGCCGGTCAAGTGCCTCGTCCGGGACAGAACGACAACGGGGGCCAAGCTCGGCCTCGCGGCGGAGGTCGCGCTGCCCCTCGCCTTCAAGCTGCTGCTGATTGAGGAAGATGGGGAGCTCCCGGTCGAGGAGCGCTGGCGGCGCGGAGACTGGGTCGGCGTCCAATTTCGCCCGAGCAGCCCGTGACAGGATCGGTGCGCTGGCCGGCTAATCGTTCAGGACCTCGGGAGCGTCCCGCTTCTCCACGAACGAAACCCCGACGTGGGTCCCGTCCTGCCAGATCTTTCTGACGGGACGGGACCTGGGTTCCTGGCCGATCCTCAATTCGAAGCGCCGCGCGACCTCCGTGTGGCGAGGAAGCTCGAGCGTGGCACCCGTGCGGGAGAGGCCGGTGATCACGCAGGCCAGGGTGCCTTCGAGGAGGCAGACAGCACCGGGCAGCCGGGTGCGGGCGCGGGGGGACGTGCGTCGCTCGAACATGCCAACCGGTGTGGCGGCAATCCCTTAAGGTACTATCAAAACGACCCTCGACGGCGGCCGCGCTCAAGGTGCTCAAGCTTGACGTTCACAGGTCTATGTTCAGTGTACTCACTATCGCACGATGCGGAGCCGAGCGGCCGTCTCCGCCGCCAACGGGAGAGGTTTCGGTGTTCCTGATGATCGCGGGCGCCTGCAGTGTCGCGAGCTGAGCGATCGTGTTCGCCCACACCAGGGTCGCCGCAACTGCCCCGCAGGCTGTGGACCTCACAGGCGACGCCTCCGCCCCCGGGCTCATCCTGTCGCGCCAGACGTACTTGGCCAAGCTGAATCGACTGCGCGGCCACCAGGCCTTCCGCTTCGCCTCGACCTGCAGGATGACTCTACCGGTCAACGTCGAGCGGAAGTTGAAGCGGCCCGTGATGCCCACGTCCCGGCCCATCCTCTGAGTAGGTGGTGTCATACGACATCCGGTTGATGGCTTCGCCATCTCCTATTTCGGCAATGCGGATGCCGGCTCCGCTCAGGCGCCGCGCGGCCTAGGCCATGATACGTGACTTGCGCACAAAGTTTTTGTGTCTAAACGACAGAGTACCAAGGCGGGGCTTCCTGTCCGCCCACGCGATCAGAGTTCCACGGTCATGATCCCTTCCCGCTCGATCCTCGCGCGCGCCCTCGCCGTCGCCGCCCTGGCCACGACCCTGGTCGGCTACACGGCCCTGCAGGCCAGGGCGGGCACCCCCGCCGGGGCCGACCTCGGGCAGCTGGCGCAGGTCTCCGCCACGTCCAGGACGGTCCTCTCCGACGCGCTGGCCGACAATTGCTACTACGTCGAGGAGCAGGTGATCGGCCGCTCCGGCAAGTCCCGGACCCGCCGCACGCAGGAGTGCGACTGATCCGCTCGGGATCACGGATCAGGGAGGCCCCCGTGCCCGACTTCTCGCCCGAGGCGCTGGACGACGCGGCCGGTCTCGCGCTGCTGCGCGACGTGTTGGGCGGGGTCGCTCCATCCCCCGCTCCGACCCTGGCTGGCCGGTTCGGCGTGGCGAGCGCGCCCGCTGAAGGCGCGGCCAATGCCAGTCCGCCAGTCCGCTCCGTGAAGCTGGCCCGCTTCAAGTCGGGCCGCAGGGTGCCCCCCCTGCTCGCAGCCGCCGTCTGAGAGCCCCTTACACGACCTCCTTCGCCCCCGCTCAGTGGTCGAAATTTCAGGAGTGAAGGCGGCTCGAATAGGTGCTCCAAGCCCGGACCATCCTCCGCCCGTCTCGCGCGCGGGCAGCGGTGTTCAGCGCGGCTCCCGGGTAAGACCACCCGCACCGCGGGCTCGGCCACTCGCGCCTGGACCTGGGCCGCCTGCGGCTCACCAGCCGGTACCCTGCGTGGCTTGGCCAAGGAGCGGCGCGCCTCGTCGGCCGGCAGCGCGCGCCCGCGGGCGCGACCATGGCGGCCAGCAGCTTGCGGGTCCTGCGATCCAGGCTGGAGGAGCGCTCGGCGTCCTCAAAATCGCCGGCCCGGTGCTGGTCGCCCTCCTTGCCGGTGAACACCCCTGGTCCCTGGGCGGTGATCACGACGTCGCCGCGCCGCAGCGTGGCATCCCTCAGCAGGGCGGCCCCGGGATCCCGGCCCCTGGGCAGCAGCAGGGCGGCGTTGTCGGCCAGCTTCGGCCTGGGCGCGGGCCTCCCCACCGTCTGCCGCAGCTTCTCGGGCCTGGGCAGGGCGGCGTAGCGCGCCTTCGGCTTCGGCTGGATCTGCGCGCGCGGCTCTCTGAGCCACGCGCGGCGGCCGGACTGCCGCCACGCCCGCCGTTGGTGGGCGGGGTAGGACTCCGCTCCGGATCCGGAGGGCTGCAGGGTGGGCCCAGGCTGCGGCGCTGGCCGGGCCCCGATGAGGTTGTGGAACAGCAGGCCGAGCCCTTCCTCCTCGCCGGCCCGGACGTGGCCGGCCGTGGCGAGCATGAGGCACCCGGAGGTGAGTGCGACGAGCGCGCTGCGAAGTGACAGGGCCTGGAACAGCATCGGCATCTGCGCGCAGCTCGCGCGGATTGCGGGCCGGTGCGGCCCAAACGGAGGTTGGCCGATCCCGTTCCGAGAACCTGGTGTCCCGGTTTGCTTCCGGCCGGAGCTTATCGAGCTAGGCTAGACGGAAGCTTCGCGGGCCGTTGTCATAGGCGTGCGATCCTCACCTTGGCAACACCCGAAACACCGATCGCCCGCGCGGCCGCGTTCGAGAGGTCGATGACGCGCCCGCCCACGTAGGGACCGCGGTCGTTGATGCGCACCACCACCGAGCGACCGTTGCTGTTGTTGGTCACGCGCACGCGCGAGCCGAAGGGCAGGAAGCGGTGGGCCGCCGTGAGCGCGTGGGTGTCGAAGCGCTCACCGTTGGCGGTGCGCCGGCCGTGGAAGCCGGGGCCGTACCAGGAGGCGACGCCCGCCTGGGCCCGCGGACCGCCCTTGGCCTCGACGCCGGAGGAGCCCGTGAGGGCGGTCGCGAGGGCGCAGGCGGCCAGAAGAGCCTTGCAGGACATCACGCAATCCCGTTGTTGTTATTGACAGGGCGCAACCTACCTCCAAGTATGTCCACAATATGACTGGCGAGAACGCGGCTCCTTTCTGGCCGACCGGATCAGGCTGGACCTGATCACGGGCCGACGCTCAGGCTCCCTGGACGACAGAACTGGGGCCAGGAGGTCAAGATCAACGACGAACGTCTGCGTCACGAGCCGGGCGAGTGCGGCGATGTCGAGCGGGTGCCAGGCCCGCATCTGGTCCAGCACGCGCCCGAGACCGACGGCGTCCGGCAGAACGAGGCGAGGCCGTCCGGTGTCGGCGCGGGGGTGAGGATGGGGCGGCATGAGCGCGCAACCCAATCCGGCGCCGCCGCTCCTGCACCGATCATGGTGAATGGGGCGTTGCCGCGATCGTGGCCCAGCTTACGAGCGCACCCGGACCTGATCCCGGATCCGCTCGAAGCGGGCGCGGCTGAGCACGCGCCGGCTGACCAGTTCCTCGGCGGACCGGTAGGGCCGGCCCCGGACGATCGCCCGCCCGATCGCACCGCCGCCTCGCAGTCCGTTCAGCTCCGCCAGCGAGGCGGTGTTGAGGTCAACAAAGCTGCCGGCCACCGCCTGCGGCTCGGGCGCGATCAGGGCGGCCGTCCTGGTCGGAGTGGTGGGCTCGCTCACGGCGGCGGACGAAGCCGCGGGCGCCACGGAGCTCTGGGCCGCCGGGGGGCTCGAGGTCAGGGCCGTGCGGCTGGCCGCGTCGCGCAATCCGCTCGCGAGCGCCTGCATGTCCCCGCTCGCGGCAGGGGGGCTGGCCGCGGCGGTCTTGGAGGCCTGCGGGCCCGATCGCACGGGCCGCAGGACGGGCGAGGTGGCGTAGGCCTCGCTCAGCTCCAACCGGCCAAGGGTCACGGCGACCACACCGACGCCACCCGCGAGCACGAGCAGGGCGAACAGGCGCAGCCCGAACACGAATTTCAGCATGACCTCACTCCAGGGACGCGCGGGTGGGCGTGGAGGTCTGCCCGCGTCGCGGCAGCCCTCGCGAGGGACGCGGAGCGGGCTCAGGCGGCGAGGCTGCCGAGGGTGAGCATGCCGAGGATAAGCAGCGCGGTCGAGCCGGCGAAGCCGGCGCCGGCGCGCAGCCACCGCGCGGCGCGCGGGGCGGCGGGAGCCTGGGCGAGGGCTGGGGCGGTCAGGACAGTCATGGCGGCTCAGCGGGTGACCGGGCCGGGATAGACGACGCGCACGGTGCGGCGGGGCTCGCCGACGCTGCCCGCGCGAGCGGTGTCCGGGGCGGCGAGGGCAGCACCCTGGACCGGAGCGGGAGCGGTGCTCTGAAACCGGGTCACGGAGGGAGCGGCCGGCGCGGAGCTGGCCCGCTCGGGCGCGAGGGTGAGGCCGGTCAGGAGGGCGCTGAGGCCGCCCACGGCACCGAGCAGGCCCAGCGAGATGGTGGATCGGCTCGGGCCGGGCACGGTTCGGGTGGTGCGGATCATCGGTGGCCTCCCCAGGGCGTTTTTGCTTAGTGCGACGTTTGATAGAGCCCAAAACGTTGGAGCGCAAGCGTAATCCAGAACTAGGCCGTTCGGACGATGCTCTGCGTGGTGGACGCGGCCTCGCTGCAGGCGGGCGGAGGTGCCGAAAGAATGAGCTTGTGCTCTAAACGTCGTCGTGCGATTTCAGCTCCTGGATGCGCATTTGGGAATAATGCAACTTGAGAGAGTGGCTGATGACGGTACCCGGCGGTGACCTGCGGCTCGACAACCAGCTCTGCTTCAGCGTCTACGCGGCCGCGCACGCCTTCACGGCCGCCTACAGGCCGCTGCTGGAGCCCTTCGGCCTGACCTACCCGCAGTACCTGGTGCTGCTGGTGCTCTGGGAGCGGGACGGCGTGAACCTGAAGGAGATCGGTCGGCGCCTGCAGCTGGATGCGGGCACGCTGACGCCGCTGCTCAAGCGCCTGGAGGTGAGCGGCTACGTGCGGCGGCTTCGCGATCCCGAGAACGAACGTCAGCTGCGCCTGGAGCTGACCAGGGCGGGCCGGAGCCTGCGGGAGCGGGTCGGTGAGGCCCGGGAGCGGATCGTGTGCGCGCTCGGCGGGTGTGAGGAGCCGATCCAGGAGCTGAAGGAGGGGCTGCTGGGGATCATCCCGAAGCTGCGCCGCCTGGAGGGGAAGCGGTCCGTCCCCGATTGACGCCGACGAGCCCGTGCTGCCGCGCCGTCCCTGCCCGGCATGCAGTGTGTGGGGTGAGCCATATCGGGCCGAACGAGGCCGACCGAATCGGAGGGTTGGGCGTCGGCGTTCCGGGCACCTGGCGCGACCACGCGCGCAAGGCGCCTCCGTTTGGAATTACTGCACCAGCTTGATCGTGCGCTTGGTGGTGTTGCCGACCCCTTCCGGCACGGGGATGTCCGTCACGCCGTAGTTCGAGTTCAGGTAGAGGCTCGGACCGTCGAAGAACTCCACCTGACGCGCCACGATGATGGTGTACGCTGAGCGATCAGCAACGGGGTTGTTCGCGTCGATGATCAGGCGACCGGCCGGCAGGTAGATCGTGCCCAGCAGGTTGCGGGCGTTGTTGCTGATGATCCGGTACTGCCGCATCGGCGGTGAGCCCGGTGGTGGCGGAGGCGGCGGAAGCTTGGTGTCGGACTGGACCACCACCGGCGCCGTCACGGTCCGGTTCTCGAAGAACAGCAGGCCCGCCATCGGGCCGTCCTTCGGCGCGGTCAGGTCGATGCTGCTCCTGATGTCGAACAGCACCCCGCCGGCGTCCCCGGTGAAGTAGAAGCCGACGTTCTGCCCGGAGATCGCCCCGTCCTTGTCGACCACGAGCGGGCCGTTGTCGATCACGTACACCCCGGCCCCGAAGGTGACCTGGGCGCCGTTGGTGACCTTCAGCCCCTTGCAGTACACCCCCGGCAGCAGCAGCAGCGTCGGCGTCTTCGCTCCGTCGACCACGAGCTGGTCGGGGAAGGTGCAACTCGGCAGCGGGGGCGGCATGCGCGCGGCGAGCGGATCGGGCCGGGCGGGACAGCCGGTCTGCAGCAGGCCCTTGACGTAGGCCCGTCCCTTGCTGATGCCGCCCGCCGAGCAGATCAGCGCGGCGTCGACCGTCGCCCCGTCCTCCAGGTGCACCGCGGCCTTGTCGCTGGAATTGCCGAACAGCCCGCAGCTGGTGGCGACGACGTTGGCGTTCTTGTGCAGGTGCATGGCGTCGGCGTGGCTGTCGTCCAGCGTCAGCAGGCACACGCGGGTGGATCCGGAGAGCTCGCCCGTGGCCTGCGCGCTGAGCTCCATGGTCGGCATGGTGAGCAGGCGACCGAACAGGCTGCGCACGGTCTCGCGGATCTCGACCTGAACCCAGCCGCGCCGGTTCTGCACGCGAGCCGTGGCGCGGGTGACGGCGGGGTCGGTTCCGCCGGCCGCCTCGTAGGCCGTGCGCACCGCCAGGTTCCGGACGTAGGTGTCCGAGCCGGCAATGGTCAGCTCACCCGCGGCGGCGAGCGCGGCCGTGTCGACGGCCTTCTGCAGCTCGGTCCTTCGCTTGTGGATGCGGGCGTATTCGAGGGCGGCGCCGGAGCCGGCCACCAGCATCGGCAGGCACAGGCCGAGGATCAGCGCCGCAGCCCCGGCCCGGTCCGCAAGAAAGGTTTTCAGTGACCGCATCACCGGAGGTCCCGCTCCCGCCCCAAGCTTGGGCCGAACTGGAAAGGTTGGATTTCTGATCGTGCTCCGGCGGTGCCCGATGAGACGGGCGCCACGATGCGGCTCGCCCGGTCTCGGGCGACGCCGCAACCGGCGCGCGGGGAGGCTCCGTCACCCCGTGGCGATACGCCGATCACGCCGGCCGGGAGCCGGGTTACTGGGTCAGTCGCGGTTGTGAGACCGTCCGCTGGAACAGCGTCGTCATCGCGTCCGCGATGCCCTGGGTCGGGCTGACCTCGAAGTACAGGCCCGGCGAGGCGCAGCCCTGCATGGCGCTTGGCAGCGTCGCCTGGAACGGCGCGATCCAGGTGTTGTACCAGTCGTTGGTCGGCAGCGGCAGGTAAGTCGTGTACAGCACCGCGATCTTGATGCCCCGGTTCTTGAGCGTGGTGCAGTTCGCCAGCGTCAGCGGCTCCTGGCAGCGCCCCCCCGTGGTCTTGCGGGTGCAGGTCGAGGGATAGTAGGCGTCCGCCACGCCGTCGGAGACCAGGAACACCACCTTCTGCGGCGTCAGGGCGGTGGAGCCGTCGCCGGCGACGTCGATCTTGCCGTTCAGGCTCTGGAAGACGCCATCGAAGTCCGTGCACTGGTCGTTGTTGTAGCCGGGCTTCTGGATGGTCATGAGATCGATGGCCTGCGCGTTGGTCTTGGCGGCCGCGAGGTCCGAGCTCAGGGGGCTGACGGTGGTGAGCCCGACCGAC
This sequence comes from Methylobacterium sp. 4-46, assembly GCF_000019365.1. Classification (GTDB taxonomy): domain Bacteria; phylum Pseudomonadota; class Alphaproteobacteria; order Rhizobiales; family Beijerinckiaceae; genus Methylobacterium. The sequence goes on from NC_010511.1 coordinate 3,154,628, forward strand.
GCGCAGTCCGCGCCCATCGTGTAGAGCGCCGTCCGGAACTGGCCGGGGACGAGGGCGGTGTTGGCGGCGGTGTCCATCAGGCGCTGGGTGGCCTGCCGGACCACGTCGATCCGCATGGTCACGCCGAGCGACTTGGCGAGGTGGTAGTAGTCGCTGTTCCCGGCCGACAGGTCGTGGCAGGCGAACGCGCACTTGTCCGGGGTGCGGCTCACCATGGTGCTGATGTCGGCGCTGGTCGCTCCGACGCCCATGGAGGGCGAGTTGTCGAGGAGGAGGTAGAAATCCATGTAGATCGGCACGGCGGACTTGGAGGCGGCGTTGCCGCTGACGGAGAGGGTGCGCATGCCGAGGATGCCCGAGAAGGCGGTCCTGTAGCTGGCGGTGTAGGACAGGGTCGCCGCGCGCACGCCGAGCAGGTCGATGACGACGGCGTCGGCCGAGACGCCGCTGATGTCCGGCATGGTCTGGATATTCTTGAGGAATGCGTCCCGAACCCGTGCCTGGGCGCTGAGCATGTCGAGGCTCATGGCGGCCTTGTTGGTGACCGACAGGACCGCGGCATCGGCGGCGGCGGCGAGGTCGGATCGTGCGGCGGAGACTCTCGCGTAATCGACGCTGACGCCCATCGCCACCATCATGGGCAGGAGCAACAGGCCGAACACGAAGCCGACGCTGCCCGAGCGCCCCGTGGACCATTCGGCACAGATGCGCCTCAAGGTGGGGACAGGGCGAGATGACACCTGCCTGGGCATCGATGCAGCTCCTGACCCGGCCGCCCAGCCCGGCTGACCGAATTTGATCTGATCGTGAGATACAGCTCATGATCTTAAATTTTGATTGATATTTCCGGGATGATGCATCGTCCGTAATATATTGATAAGGCGGCGGTCCAGCATCACATGTCCGAGCTGTAGCGTTAGAAACTGAGGCTTGACCTTCTGATCCTGAGAGGGCGCAGCCCGGCCCGGGCCGGCAGCCGAACCGGATGTCCAGAACGATGGGACATTGTTGTCGAACGCCGGCCAAGGGTGCCGATTACGACCCGATCCCTCAGAAGCCCATCGAGCTCTCACCTAGACTCGAGCGAGACACACCACCTGAACTCAGGTGCGGCGCTGCATCTGAGAGCCCTTTTGGACAATGAGGTATCGGGGTTCCGCGCGGGCGGAGGGCATGGTTCAAGCTCGGGATGTGGACCGAGCAGAGCCGTGGCCGGATGGCCGAGATTGCCAGGAAGACCGAGCGGTACCGGTCTGATCTCACGGACGAGGAGTGGGCGCGGATCGCTCCCCCGATGCCCCGCCCGAGCCGGCGCGGACGGCCGCGGCGCGTGGATCTGCGCGGGGTCGTGAATGCCTTGCGCTCCCGCGTGCGTGCGGGCTGCGGGTGGGAGATGCTGCCGACCGAGTTTGGCCCATGGCAGACGGTCGACGGGTGGTTCCGTCGCGTGATGCGGCGCTTCCTGGTCCAGACCATCCACGACCTCGCCCTGATGTGCGACCGGGAGCGGGCCGGCCGCGAGGCGAGCCCCTCCGCTACCGTCGTGGACAGCCAGTCGGTCAATGTGCCGGCGCCTGGGGCTGCGCGGGGCTACGACGCCGCCAAGAAGGTGACCGGCCGCAAGCGCCACACCGCCGTCGACACGAACGGGCGGCGGCTGATGGTGAACTTGAGCCCGGCGGAGATCTCAGACCCGGCTGGAGACCAAGTCATCCTCGACGCCATCCGCAAGCGCTGGCCGTGGGTGACGCACCTCTTCGCCGACGGCGCCTACGACCGGCTCCAGCCCATGGACAAGGCCGCCTCCCTCGACTTTTCAGTCGAGGTCGTGCGCCGATGCGACGAGGCCGCCGGCTTCCAGGTCTTGCCCCGCCGCTGGGTCGTGGAGCGCAGCTTCGGCTGGTGATCCGGGATCCGCTTGATCGAAGCGGATCCCGGATCACCAGCCCGCGCGGCGCCTGAGCGAAGCCCAAATCCGCCATCCCGAAGGGATCAAGCGGATTTGGTATGACACGCGGGCGCCGCCTCGTGCGCGACTACGAGCAACGCCTCGACGTCTCCGAGGCCATAATCCTCATCGCCATGGGCGCCATCCTTCTGCGACGGACAGCACATCACTGACTTCTCAAAAAGACTCTCAGCACACGACGGCCTGACCGTCGCGCCGCGGATCACTCGCCGCGACGTAGCCATCCTCATCCGGATCGCCCATGCGCCAGATGAACTGGCCGGCCCCGAAATCCTGATAGCTGTCGTTGATCACCTCGATGCGGTGGCCGCGCTCGGCCAGCGCCCGCACCGTCTCGGACGGCATGGTCGATTCGGCGTTGATGCTGAGCCCCTCATTCACGCGCCAGCGCGGCGCGTCGCAGGCGGCCTGCGGGTTCTGGTGGTGATCGAGCATGCGCACCAGCGTCTGCACGTGGCCCTGCGGCTGCATGTTGCCGCCCATCACGCCGAAGCTCATCACCGGCGCGCCGTCCTTGGTCAGGAAACCCGGGATGATGGTGTGGAAGGGCCGCTTGCCCGGCGCCACCACGTTGGGGCTGCCCGGATCGAGGTGGAAGCCGTAGCCGCGGTTCTGCAGGGACAGACCCCATTCGGGCACCACGACCCCGGAGCCGAAGCCCATGAAGTTCGACTGGATATAGCTCACCATCATCCCCGAGGAATCGGCCGTGGTGAGGTAGATCGTGCCGCCGCTCGCCGGATTACCGGGGCCGAAATCCTGGGCCTTCGTCCGGTCGATCAGCCTGCCCCGCGCCCGGAGATAGGTGGGATCGAGCATCTCGTCCGGCGTGATCGTCATGCCCGAAGGATCGGCCACGTAGCGGTAGGTGTCACTGAACGCGAGCTTCATCGCCTCGATCTGCAGGTGCTGGCTCTCGGGCCCGTCGGGCGGCAGCGAGCCGAGGTCGAACTCCGCGAGGATGCCGAGCGCGATCTGCGCGGCGATGCCCTGCCCGTTCGGCGGGATCTCGTGGAGCGTGTAGCCGCGATAGTCCTGGCCAGTCGGCTCGACCCATTCGGGGCAATATGCAGCGAGATCCGCCACCGTCATGGCCCCGCCGTGCTCAGCCGCGTGGCGGGCGGTCGCCTCGGCGATCTCGCCCGCGTAGAAAGCCCGGCCCCTCGTCTCGGCCACGGCCCGCAGCGTCCGGGCGATGCCCGGCAGCCGCACCCGCTCGCCGACCTCCGGGGCGCGGCCGCGGGGCAGGAACACCTCGGCGAAGCCCGGCTGGCCGGCAAGCTCCGGAACCTGGGCGGCGGCCGCCCATTTCTGCTGCACCACGATCGGCGCGAGGTAGCCGCGCTCGGCGATCTCGATCGCCGGCTCCATCAGGTCGGCGAAGGGCAGGCGCCCGAAGCGCTCGCTGAGCGCCACCCAGGCCGCGACGGCGCCCGGCACCGTCACCGAATCCCAGCCGCGCATGGGCGGGCGGGCCGCCTCCCCGTACTTGCGGCGGAAGTAGTCCGGGGTCCAGGCGGCGGGCGCGCCACCGGAGGCGTTCAGCCCGTGAAGCCGCTGGCCGTCCCACAGGATGCAGAAGGCGTCCGAGCCGAGGCCATTGCTGCATGGCTCGGTGATGGTCTTGGCGGCGGCGGTCGCGATGGCGGCGTCGACCGCGTTGCCGCCCCGCCAGATCATCTTGAGCCCGGCCTGGGCGGCGAGCGCGTGCGAGGTCGCCACCACGTTGCGGCCGAAGATTGGCATGCGCAGCGAGGGATAGCCGTGGTTCCAGACGAAGGGCTTCATCGATTCGCGTCCGTGGGTTCCGGGTCCGCGCCGCGGGGCTCCGCGAGCGATTCGAAGGCCCTGGTGCGCCGCTCTCCCGGGCGACGCAAGTTGCTCCGCGCGAGGCACCCCTTGGCGCGGCCGCCGCTTGGAACACGGTGTGCCACAGGGCCGCCGGTTTGCGACCTTGACGCGCCCGCCTCGGCGCCGGACGCTTCCGGCACGATCCGCCTTCCACCAAACGGACAGGACACCCGGATGCTGCGCCTTGCCGCCTGCCTCATCGCCGGGCTCGCACTCACCGCACCGCTCTCGGCCCAGACCCTGCGCTACGGCATGATGGAGGATCCGGACGCCCTCGACCCGACCCTGGCGCGCACCTTCGCAGGCCGCATGGTCTTCGCCGCGCTCTGCGACAAGCTCGTCGATATCGGCCCCGACCTGAAGCTGGTGCCCCAGCTCGCCACCAAGTGGGAGCTCTCGGCCGACGAGAAGACCCTCACCATGACGCTCCGGCCAGGGGTCAGATTTCACGACGGCGAGCCCGTGAACGCCGCGGCCGCCAAGTACTCGATCGAGCGCCACCTGAAGATGCCGGGCTCACAGCGTCGTGGCGAGATCGCGCCGATCGACTCCGTCGAGGCTGTGGACGACCTCACCTTCAAGATCAACCTGAAGCAGCCCTTCGCGCCCCTGATGGCACAATTCACCGACCGGGCCGGCATGCTGGTCTCGCCCAAGGCCGCCGAGCGGCTCGGCGACAAGTTCGCCACCGACCCCGTCTGCGCCGGCCCGTTCCGGTTCGTGGAGCGGGTCCCGCAGGACCGCATCGTGGTCAAGCGCTTCCCCGACTACTGGAACAAGGACCAGATCCACATCCAGCGCGTCGAGTTCCGGCCGATCCCCGACACCACGGTGCGGCTGACGAACCTGCGGGCCGGCCAGCTCGACCTGCTCGAGCGCCTCGCCCCCACCGACGCGCCGCAGGTGGCGCGCGACGCCAAGCTCAAGCTCGCCTCGACCTACGAGCTCGGCTTCCAATCGGTCCTGTTCAACACGGCCAAAGCCGGCTCGCCCATCGCCGACCCGCGGGTGCGCGCCGCCTTCGAGCTGTCGCTCGACCGGAACGCCATCAGCCAGGTCGTGTTCAACGGCGAGTTCCTGCCCGGCAACCAATGGGTCTCGCCGAAGCACCCGGACTACGTGAAGGACTACCCGATCCCGAAGCGCGACGTGGCCAAGGCCAAGGCGCTGCTCGCGGAGGCGGGCCAGCCCAAGCCTCAGATCACCATGATGGTCTACGCCAACAGCGAGGCGCCGCAGGTCGGCCAGGTCATCCAGGCGATGACCAAGGAGGCGGGCTTCGAGGTGAAGCTGCAGGCGACCGACTTCACCACCGCCCTCGATCTGGCCGACAAGGGCAACTACGAGGCCTATCTCTACAACTGGAGCGGCCGACCGGATCCCGACGGCAACACCTTCAGCTTTCTCAGCTGCAAGGCGCCGCTCAACTACCCGCGCTACTGCAGCCCCGAGGCCGACGCGGCGCTCCAGGCCGAGCGCGGCTCGGTCGATCCGGAGAAGCGCAGGGCGGCCTGGAAGGCGCTCGCCGACAAGGTGCTCACCGACCGTCCAAGCGTCTACTTGATGCACCGCAAACTGCTCTGGGCTTACAGCCCGAAGATCAGCGGCTTCGTCCCTTATCCGGACGGGCTCGTGCGCTTCACCGGGCTGACGCTGAACTGACGCTGCGGTTCTGATGCTACGCTTTCTGGCCCATCGCCTCGCGCTCGCCGTCCCGACGCTCATTCTCGCCTCGATGATCATCTTCGCCCTGCAGCAATTGCTGCCGGGCGACGTGGCGACTGCGCTCACCGGCGAGGAGCGCGACCCCGAGGTGATCGCCTTCATCCGGCGAAAGTACCACCTCGATCAGCCGCTCCCGGTGCGTTACGCCTACTGGGCGTCCGGCGTGCTGCGGGGCGATCTCGGCGTCTCGGTGCGCCTGCAAAAGCCGGTGGCCGAGCTCGTCCTCGAGAAGCTGCCGGTGACCCTGGAACTCGCCTGCCTCGCCATGCTGGTGGCGCTCGCGATCGGCGTGCCCATGGGCATCCTCTCGGCGGTCAAGCGCGGCACCTGGGCGGACGCTGCGGCCAACGCGATTGCTCTCTGGGGCCTCTCGATCCCGAACTTCTGGCTCGGCATCCTCCTGATCCTGCTGTTCTCGGTGCATCTCGGCTGGCTGCCGGCCTCAGGCTACGTGCCGCCGGGCGAGAGCCTGATCGACAATCTCGAGGCCATGGCGATGCCGGCCTTCGTCCTCGGCAACGCCATCGCGGCGGTGATGATGCGCCACACGCGTGCGGCGATGCTCGGCGTGCTCGGCGCCGACTACGTGCGCACCGCCCGCGCCAAGGGCGTGTCGCCCCTGCGGCTCGTGCTGCGCCACGCCCTGCCGAACGCGGCGATCCCCATCATCACGCTCGGGGCGCTGGAATTCGGGCAGCTTCTCTCGGGGGCGGTTCTCACCGAGCAGGTCTTCTCCGTGCCGGGCTTCGGCAAGCTGATGGTGGACGCCGTGTTCAACCGGGACTTCGCCACCGTGCAGGGCGTCGTGATCTGCACCGCCGCGACCTACATCGCCCTCAACCTCGCCGCCGACGTGCTATCGGCCGTGGTCAACCCGAAGCTGCGCCGGGCATGAGGGGGGTGGATGACATGCCGGAACCTGCGCCGATCCACTCTCCTGAACAGGTGAAGGGCGGCGCCGAGCGATCGCGAACAGCGCGCGAGGACGCTCGACGCCGATGAGCACAGGCACCCCGGTCACCGAAGCGGCCGAGCCCGCTGCGCCCGCCGGCGGCCCTGGCATGGTCCGGGAGGCCGGCCCTCTCGCCGCCTTCTGGCGTCGCCTGCGCGCGCGGCCGAGCGCCGTGATCGGGCTCGCCGTCGTGGTGGCGCTCATCGCCATGGCCGCGCTCGCCGACGTCGTCGCGCCCTACGATCCCACCGCCACCGACTGGGGCGCGGTACGCGCCGCGCCGAGCCTCGCCCACCCGTTCGGCGGCGACGAGGTCGGGCGCGATGTGCTCTCGCGCATCATCTACGGGGCGCGCGCCTCGCTCGGGGCCGGCCTCGTCTCGGTGGGCCTGGCCGTGGCGCTCGGCCTGCCGATCGGCCTCGTCTCCGGATACGCGGGCGGCTGGGTCGATGCGGCGATCATGCGCGTCACCGACGCACTGCTCGCCATCCCGTTCCTGATCCTGGCGATCGCCCTCGCCGCGTTCCTGGGCCCGAGCCTCACCAACGCCATGCTGGCGATCGGATTGTCGGCCACCTCCACCTTCGTGCGTCTCACCCGTGCGCAGGCGCGAGCGGTGGCAGCCGAGGAGTTCGTGGAGGCGGCCCGCTCCGTGGGCAACCCAGCTTGGCGGATCGCGCTCGTGCACATCCTGCCCAACATCGTGCCGGCGATCCTCGTCCAGGCGACGCTCACCATCGCGGTGGCGATCATCGCCGAGGCCAGCCTCTCGTTCCTCGGCCTCGGCCAGCAGCCGCCCGAGCCGTCGTGGGGCGCCATGCTCAACGTCGCCAAGAACTTCATGGACCAGGCGCCCTGGATGGCGATCTGGCCGGGCCTCTCGATCTTCCTCGCGGTTCTGGCCTTCAACCTGCTTGGCGACGGCCTGCGCGACGCCCTCGACCCGAGGCAGCGCACATGACGGTTCCCAGGGGCGAGCCCCTCCTCGATGTGCGAGACCTGCGCGTGACGTTCGAGACCGAGAGCGGCACGGTCCATGCCGTCAACGGCGTCTCCTACGCGCTGAACGAGGGCGAGACGCTCGGCGTCGTCGGCGAGTCGGGCTCGGGCAAGAGCGTGCATGTCCTGGCCATGCTGGGCCTGATCCCACGGCCGCCCGGCCGGATCGTCGGCGGGCAGGTGCTGTTTCGCGGGAGCGACCTCCTTGCCCTGCCCGAGCGCGAGCTGCGCAAGTTCAGGGGCCGCGAGATCGGCTTCGTGTTCCAGGACCCGATGAGCTCGCTCAACCCGGGCATGACGGTGGCCGCGCAGATCATCGAGCCCCTGCGCATCCATCTCGGCGTCGATCGCCGAGCGGCCCGGGCGCGGGCGCGCGAACTCCTCGACCTCGTGCGCATCCCGAACGCGATCGCCCGCCTCGACCAGTACCCGCACGAGCTCTCCGGCGGCCAGCGTCAGCGCGTGATGATCGCGATCGGGCTGGCCTGCCGCCCGAAGCTCCTCATCGCTGACGAGGCGACCACGGCTCTGGACGTGACCGTGCAGGCCGAGATCATCGCCCTGGTGCAGGAGCTGAAACGCGAACTCGGCATGGCGATGATCTGGATCACCCACGACCTCGGCGTAGTGGCCGGCATCAGCGACACCGTGCAGGTGATGTATGCCGGGCGCATCCTGGAGCGAGGACCCGTGGACGACATCTTCCGCGATCCGCGCAATGCCTACACGCTGGGGCTGCTCCGCTCTTTGCCCGATCTCAGCGGCGGGCGTGCCGGGCGCCGCCGGCTGCAGCAGATCGACGGCAGCCCGCCCGATATGCGCCGCACGCCGCCGGGCGACCCGTTCGCCCCTCGCAACGCCTACGCCACCCCCCGCTGCCGCTCCGAGATGCCCCCGCTCGTCCAGGCCGAGGGCGCCGCGCCCGGCCATCTCGTAGCCGCCTGGTACGACCTGCCAGCGCGGCTCGCCGAGGAGCGCGCGCGATGACGGCCACGATGCCGCAGGCGGTGAGGCCCTCCTGCCCCGTCATCTCGGTGCGCAATCTCTCGAAGGCGTATCCCTTGCGGGCTTGGTGGGGCGGCAAGGCGAACGTGTTCCGAGCGGTGCACGACGTCAGCTTCGACATCGCGCCCGGCGAGACGCTCGGGCTCGTTGGTGAATCGGGCTCCGGCAAGTCCACGATCGGTCGGGCCGTGACCATGCTGAACCCGCCGACCTCCGGCACTGTCACCTTCGAGGGCACCGACCTCGCCAAGCTGGCGCCGCGGGCCATGCGGCGCATGCGCAGCCGCATCCAGACAGTGTTCCAGGATCCTTACGCGGCGCTCAATCCGCGCATGAGCGTCGGTGCCTACGTGGCCGAAGCCTTCCGGCTGCACCGGCCGCACATGGGAGCGCCGGAGCGCCGCGCCGCCGTGGCCCACCTGTTCGAGCGCGTCGGCCTCGACCCAGCCTTCATGGGCCGCTTTCCTCACCAGTTCTCGGGCGGCCAGCGCCAGCGCATCTGCATCGCCCGCGCGATTGCCCTGAACCCGAGTTTCATCGTCGCCGACGAGCCCATCGCCGCCCTGGACGTGTCGATCCAGGCGCAGGTGGTGAACCTCCTGCAGGATCTGCAGGCGGATCTCGGGCTCTCGTACCTGTTCATCTCCCACGACCTGCGCATGGTGCGCTACCTCTGCCATCGCGTCGCGGTGCTCTGGCGCGGGCGCATCGTGGAGCTCGCCGAGAGCGACCAACTCTACGAGGACCCGCGTCACCCCTACACGCAGCGCCTGCTCTCGGCCGTCCCGCTGCCCGACCCGGTCGCCGAGCGGACCCGTCTTGCAGCCCTCGGCCCGGAGCCAGTAGGCGAGCGACAGCCGGGCGATCTGGTTGAGGTCGCCCCTGGACATTGGGTCGCGTCGGACGATTGAAGCTCAGCGCCGGGATCATGGAACGGCCGTGACCTGCCCGGCGGAGCTTGCGCGCCGCCGTCCGCAGCCGCTCCGATGACGAACCTCCGACGACGCCCGCGTCCTGCGCGCGGAAGCGGGCGTGGAATGCGCCCGCGCACGCGCCCCGGAACGGGTCAGGAATTCGCGCCCCGCAGGCTCGGTTGAGCGCCACTTCCGGAACTTCGCCGACGGCCGCCGGAACGGCCGCGCGTCACCCGGGACCGGACATGTCGACGTCGATAATCGTCCCTCCGGTTTCCCTGCTGATTCGCGTCAGGGCAACGTATGGAACGAGGGCTCCTTACACCTCATACGCCATCCGGTTGATGGCTTCGCCATCTCCCCTTTCGGCCATGCGGATGTCGGCGTCGCTCAGGCGCCGCGCAGGCGCGCGATCCGGGATCCGCTGCGATCAAGCGGGTCCCGGATCAGGAATAGCAATACGCTCTCTGAGCCTTCGCGCTCAGGTGCAAGCCTGTCGCCTGTATCTCACTGGCAGTCTGCTGCTTCACGACTTCCAACCTGCCGTCTTTGTCCGTCCGCGTCGCAGGACCTTGCGCAAGATGCGAGAGACTTGGTCGGCCGAGTAGGGCTTGTGCAGCAACTCGAAGCCGGTTGAGCTCTCCTGCGCCAGGACGTGGCTGTAGCCGGAGGTCAGCACCACCGGCAGGTTCGGCAGCCGCCGCTCGAGGAGCCGCGCGAACGCGATCCCGCCCATGCCCGGCATGACCACGTCCGAGAACACCACGTCGAACCCCGTGCCGCCGACCCCGAGCCTCTCCAGCGCGTCCTCCGCGTTGACGGCCAAGGCCGTCTCGTAGCCCAGGTCCTCAAGGATCTGGGTGGCGAAGCGCCCGACCTCGATGTTGTCCTCCACCACCAGCACCCGCTGGCCCGCTCCTCCGGGCTCGACCTGCGCCGTCTCACCGTCGTCCTCGGCCGGCGCCACGGGCTCGACCTCGGGCAGGTAGAGCGTGAAGGTCGTGCCCCGGCCCGGCACGCTCGCCACGTCGACATCGCCGCCCGACTGCTTGACGAAGCCGAAGACCTGGGACAGGCCGAGCCCCGTGCCCTTGCCGATCTCCTTGGTGGTGAAGAACGGCTCGAACACGCGGGAGAGGACGGCCGGCGCGATGCCCGAACCGGTGTCGCTGAGCGAGACGGCCACGAACCGACCTGCCGCCCCGGCGTGCCCCCGTATGGGCGGGAGCGATACTCCGCATTCCAGGCGCAGCGTCAGCGTGCCCTCGCCGCCCATCGCGTCGCGGGCGTTCACCGCCATGTTGACCAGCGCCGTCTCGAACTGGCTCACGTCCACCCGCACGAAACACGGGTGGTCCGGCAGGTCGGTCATCACCCTGATGCGCGCGCCCGTCACCGTGTCCAGCAGCTCGGCCACGGCGCGGAGGCGCGCCCCGACGTCGAGCGTCTCCGGCTTGAGGGCCTGACGCCGGGCGAAGGCGAGGAGCTGGCCGGTGAGCTTGGCGGCCCGGTCCACCGTGTCCGAGACCGCGGTGAGATAGCGGACCCTGCGCTCCTCGGCGAGGTCCGGGCGGCGCAGGAAGTCGACCGACGAGCGGATGATGGTGAGCAGGTTGTTGAAGTCGTGTGCCACGCCCCCCGTGAGCTGCCCGACCGCCTCCAGCTTCTGCGACTGGCGCAGCGCCTCCTCGGCTTGGCGCAGCGCCTCGGCCTGCCGCTTCTCGGCGGTGACGTCGCGCCCGTAGGCGTAGACGAGGTCGCTCTCGACCGACGTACGCCAGGAGATCAGGCGCGGGGTGCCGTCCTTGTGGCGGTAGCGGTTCTCGAAGTCGGTGAGGTCGTCGGCCGAGACTGCCTGCTCCAGGGCCGCCAGGGTGGCCTCGGCGTCATCGGGCCAGATGAATTCCAGGAAGCTGTGTCCCACCACCTCGGATGGGCTGTGCCCCAGGATGGCCTGCCAAGCCGGATTGACCGCGCGGAAGATGCCGTCGGCCCCGACCACGACCAGCAGGTCGCGGGAGTTGCGCCAGACCCGGTCGTGCTCGGCCGTCCGCTCGGCCACGCGCTGCTCCAGCACCTCGTTGAAGCGGACGAGGTCGGTCATCATCCGCTTCTGGTCGTCGATGTCGGTGCTCGTGCCCACCCAACGCACAACCTTGCCGTCGCTCGCCAGAACCGGTTGTGCCCGGGCCAGGAACCAGCGGTAGACCCCGTCGGCCCGCCGCAGCCGATACTCGGACTGGTAACCGGAGCGGACGGCGACCGCCGCGTGCCACTCCTCGGCCACGCGCGAGCGGTCATCGGGATGGACGACCGCGTGCCAGCCGTCCCCGTCGAGGTCGCCGGGTCGCAGGCCCGCGTAGGCGTAGACGCGATCGTTGAACCAGTAGGCGGTCCCGGCCGAGTCGGTGGCCCACACGAAGTTCGGCAGCACCTGCGAGAGGACGCGGAACTGCTCCTCGCTGGCGCGCAGCGCCTCCTCGGCCTGCTTGCGCGCCGTGACGTCGATGGCCGTGCCGAGCACGCGCACGCAGCGCCCGCCCTCGAAGACGCCGCGACCCTTGGCGGCAACCCAGCGGACGACGCCGTCCTCCCTGCCCACCGTGCGGTACTCGACGTCGTAGAGCGCGCGCTTCGTCGGATCGAGCGCGGCGGCGAAGGCGGCACTCGTGACGTCCCGGTCCTCCGGGTGGAGGCCGGCATAGTAGTCGGCCATCGAGACCGGCACGTCCGGCGAGATCCCGAACATCGCCTTCACCCGCGCGGGCCAGAACAGGCTGTCGTTGACGACGTCCACGTCCCAGAGCCCGACCTCGGCCGCCTCGGTGGCGAGCCGCAGACGGGCCTCGCTCTCGCGCAGCCGCTCCTCCGTCCGCTTGCGGGCGGTGTCGTCGAGGAGCAACCCGTCCCAGACCACGACATCAGCAACGAGGCGCGGTGCGGAGATGATGCGGGTTTGGACGAGCGTGCCGTCGGGGCGGCGCATGGGCGCCTCGACATCGAAATCTGAGAGGTCGCGGATGGCGGCTCGCTCGGCCTCGGCGAGACGGCCGCGATGCTCGGGCAGGATCAGGTCGTAGGCCGCGGCCGGATCGGTGAGCACGGCTTCGGTCGTTACTCCGGTCATGCGCTCGAAGCCGCGCGAGAGGTACAGGAAACGCCGGCTGGAGCCATCCCGGGGCGTGGCGATCTGATAGACCGCACCACCCGGCAGGTGGTCGGTCACCGCCCTGAGGCGCGCCTCCGCCTCGCGCAGGCTGGCTTCCGCCCGCACCTGCCCCGTCGTCTCGGTGCAGGCGCAGAACATGCCGGCGACCCTGCCTTGCTCGTCGCGCACGGGCGAGTAGGAGAAGGTGAACCAGGTCTGCTCGTCGTAGCCGCGCCGGTTCATGGTCAGGAGCATGTTCTCCGACCACGTTGCCTCCCCGGCGAGCGCCTTGTCGATGAGCGGGGCGATGTCGGGCCAGATCTCCGGCCAGATCTCGTGAAAGCGCCGGCCGAGCGCGGCGGGGTGCTTGTCGCCGAGGATCTCCGCGTAAGCGTCGTTGTAGAGGAAGCCGAGCTCTGGCCCGAAGGCGACGAACATCGGGAAGCGCGAGCCCAGAATCAGGCTCACGGTCGCGCGCAGGGAGGGCGGCCAGGTCTCTGGCGGTCCGAGCGGCGAGCCGGACCAGTCGTGCGTGCGCATGCGCGCACTCATCCGCCCAGCTGCTGGGAGGAAGAGCGGGAACTGGAAAATGGTGTTCTCAGGCATGAGACGCGAGCAGGCTCGACCTCTGGTGTGTGTTGCCGGCGTCCGGGAGGAGCATCGGTCCACGCTTCCACCTAGAGCGGCAGGCTTCGACGGCAGGTCCGGTGCCTTGACCAGCACCCCGGCCAAGACCCAGGCACCCTCGAAGGCGCCACGGCCTTCACGGCAATGCGCCACTGTCCTAAACAGACCACCGCACCGGTGCAGATCAACGCCGACGACCTCACGTTGAGGGGAGACGAAGGCCATGGACCGACAGCGCATTTTCATTTCAGCAATTTTTGCAACAGTGCTGACCTGAAGCGCTTTTGCTCAGACGCGCGGCTGCCAAGATTGGAGTGATGTGGCACGCAAATCCTGACGAAGAGAAAATCTTTGGTACCATGAAGATCTGCGACGCAGCCCACGGGTGCCGCGGCCGCCGCCCTCATCGGGGGGTGATCGCGAACCACCCGGCAGCGCTGATGCCTGCCGGGTTTCCCTTCGATCCTTCGAAGCCGTCAGGCCAAGCCTCTCAACGGTCTGGAGGTGCCAAATGGGAGGCTGATGGATCCACTTTGATTTCCTGACACGCAATCCTTGCAGCATTGCATCTCGGAAAAACGGTCGTTTTTTTGGACAGTTCGGTCGCGAAGGATGTCGCCACAGCTTAGAATCAAGGTAAAAACTGCCGGACGATCAGCGCTTTGGTGTGAGGGATACCTCTGGAAAATACGATGTTTGTATCCGACTTGCTGGCATCTGAATTTGTGATTTCAATTCTGAAAAGATCATTTTCCATCGCATGATAGTCACCGCCCGCCGAGACATGATCCAGATATGCATCCGGCAAAGGCGACGAATTCACGGAATCAAAGGCAGAAATCTCATTTTCCTGTTCATCGCTCATGTGAGTCGCCTGTGCCGGATGCGCGAGGAATTTTTGTTTCCCATCAATGACCACAGGACACAACTTGAATGTGCGAAGGACAAACCTGTGTATTGAGATGCATCGTGACGGGCCCAGTCGCATTGCCGCAGTTGTTCACGAGGGAGCTCGCGCGACCGGGCGGGATGGGCTGCGGGTTCAACCCGCCGCTCACTCCTTCAAGATGCTCCTCAGACAGTTCGTTGGAGCTCGGAGCGACGCGACTCTGATCGCGCCGCATCAACGTTTCCAAGAAGAAGCGCATCGGGCTCTCCATTCACGTGCACTCGTGCGAGAATGCACATGAGACATAAGATTAACGAATCTAGAAGAACTGTGCATTGCCGCACATGCCGCACACATTGCGCGCCCCTGCCGGCACCGGCACCTCGATGGTGTCGAGGAAGCGCAGCAACTCGCCGTGGCGGTGACGCTGCATGCCGCGGCCGATCACGGTGCCGTCCAGCACGGTGAGCGCGGCAAACAGCGCCGCGGTGCCGTGCCGGACGCAGTGTCGGGCGGCGCACGGCTTCCGCCATGGCCTCGGCATCGGCCGCACCAGTTCTGCCACGCTTGACGTACGGCTTCACGGAGGCGAGTGGCATCAGCTTGACGGTGTGGCCGAGCTTGATCAGCGCGTGGGCCCAGTGATGGGCGGTGGCGCAGGCCTCCGTGCCGACCAAGCGCCGACCAAGCAGGGTGTGAGCTTGGCAAAGAAGGGCAGGACCCCGGCTCGCCGCAAAGGCCGGCGCGCGAGGACCTCGCCTCGCGCGCCGATGCCATGAACCTGGACGACGTTCTTCGCCGGACCGAGGCCGATGGTGCTGACCTGTGCCAGGGACGGCTCCGGATGACGAGAACCGGCGGCCTTATCCCGGCACAGCGGTGCCGTGAGCAGGGCCGTCCACCCCGTCAGGCCCGGCCCGCGGCCCCGCGCGAGGCCTCCAGAACACTGTCCGGAGGCCCAGAGGGGCGTTCAGTCAGCGCCCGCGCCTCAGCCCTCAAGCAGGAACGAGATTTTCACGTTGACCCGGAACTGGGTCACCTTGTCGTTCTCCACGACGGCTTCGAACTCCTTGACCCAGACGGACTGGATGCCGCGCAGCGTGCTGGATGCGCGCTCGACCGCTTGCTTGATCGCGTCTTCGTAGCCTTGAGGGGATTGAGCGGAGAGTTCGAGGAACTTCACCACCGACATGATTGCCTCCCTTGCGGGTCAGGCACGTGATGCTATGCCCGGCGCCCTGGGGAGGCAATCCTCGTGCAGTTGCGCCTCGTGCAGTTGCGCGCAGGGGCTTGGCAGTGGCTCCGAGGCGGGTCCGTACTGCCCGTTATGCGGAGCTTCTCCAGTCCGACTGAAGGCCGACTGTATCACGGGCCGCAGTTCAAGCCGCACAATCACCGTCCGTGGCGCATGCAGTAACATACGTCAGCTTCATGCTAGCAGAAGCGCTAACATGGGTCCGTCAAATGAATGACATCTCCTACGATTTCCTGCCAAGATTGATTTGGAAGCGCCACCAATGTTGATGGAACGAAAGAAATCCTCTTTCGGCGCGCGTCGAATGGTCTTATAGTCGAGTCTGGTCAGAGCTGGGCTTTTGCAGAAGAGACCCGGCCTCTCGCGAGGGCATGGCGGTTGCGCCATGTGCGGGCCCGCACATTCATCGGCTCTCGGCGAGGCCAGTATTGGATTCGGTCAAATTGGCCATACCGCTTTGGCCACTGCTCCCGTTAAGAGCTGACGCAGGTGGTACATAGCAGATCCACGGAAGGAGCTTCCTATGCAGAAGCCCGTCGCTCACCGGCATAACGATGGATCAGCACACTATTCGTACTGCTATCCTGAGGATGGCAATCGGCTGACTCGGTTCGAATGGCAAGTCTCACGCCAGACGGTGGAGACCAAGCAGCGCTCACGAACGGCACTGAGTCTGTTCGGCTCCGCTCTCGGCCTTGCGACGGCAGCGTTCTGGGTGACGATGCTGGTGTCCCCGCCGACATCGGAGGCGACAGCCGCGTCGGAACCCTCGGCGCGGTGCGCGCAGGTGGAGCAGACGGTCCGGCCGTGGCTCGACCGAGAAGTTGCCCGTCGTGCTCGCGTCGGCGTAACGGCGGGCCAGGCGGAGTTCAACAGCATGCTGCTGTCATACCAGTCCGCCCACGCGCAGTGCATGTCCGGCCGCGTGCGCAGCGCTGAGAGCAACCTCAAGCGCTTGGAGGTGCAAATCGCCGCGCTTGCCGATCGGTCCACGTCGCAGGACGAAGACTGAAATCCCATCACGCCCCTCGCGCCGATGATGGCCAATCGGGCAGCACAGGTGGAGCACGCGCGCGCGAAGCCACGGCTCATCCGAAGCATTCGGCCAGATTACCCAATGGCATGGACCGTTCGGGAGCAGAACCGGCTGCTGGCGCAGTGCTTTGGGCTGACGTTGAGCCGCTCTCGCGGCTCAACGTCAGGAGGATCAGACCACGAGCTGCATCGCCGCGCCACGCTGATCGATGAGATGGACCAGCTCCGCTCCGTGCAAGCGGGCCACCGCGGGCATGTCCTGCGGCCGCATGAGGCTGAACGCCGTCGAGAGCGCGTCGGCTGCAGTCGCGGTGCGGGCGATCACGGTCACGCTCTGATAGCGGTCCGCGCAGGTGCCCGTGGCCGGGTCGAACAGGTGATTGAAGCACCCGGCCGGGTCGAAGCGGAAGCCGTAAGGACCCGAGGTCGCGACGGCGCGGTCGACGACCGGCAGCACCGCCGCGCTCTGCCCGGGCCGCTGCGGATCCTCGATCCCGACCTGCCACGGGCGGCCATCGGGACGTGTCCCGAGCACCCGCGTCTCGCCCATGTCGACGAGGCTCTTGTCCACGCCTTCGCTGCGCAGAAGCGCGATGATCCTGTCCGTCACGAAGCCCTGGGCGATGCCGTTGAGGGTGACCGCCATGCCCCGGCGCATCGCGACCCGGTCCGGGCTGACCAGCAGCTTGTCATGGCCGATGCGCTGGAGAACCGCGCGACGGGCGGCCTGCGTCGGGCCGAGCGGGTCGGCGTCGGGCCGCGAGAAATGCGCCTGGTATAGCGCCCAGAGCGGCTGGACAGTGACGTCGAAGGCGCCGCGGGTCGTCCGCGAGACGCTCTCGGCCGCCCGCAACAGCGCGACGAATTCCGGGGGCGGCGCCACGACGATGCCGGAGCGGTTCAAGGCGACGAGCACCGAGTTGGCGTCGTAGAGGCTGAACATGGCCTCGAGCCGGCGCACCTCCTGCACGGTACGCGCGGCCAGGCTTTCGGCCGCGGCCCGGTCCTCATGGTGGATCTGCAGCTTGCAGATGGCGCCCAGCGCCTGACCCTGCCAGGTCACGAGCGCCGCGTCGGCCCTCGCAGGGCCGCCGAGGGGCAGGAGCGCCAAGCCGGCAGTGGCAGCGCTGATGCCGAGGAAGCGGCGGCGGGGCAGGCAGGTCATCGGACGCCTCCGTGCGCGTCGTGCGCCGGCGCGGCGCGGGCACCGCTTTCCTCGGTCGCTCCGGCGCCGGGCGCCTCACCGCCGGCCGCAAGGACCTCCGAGGACGGCACCTCGGCAAAGCGCAGCACCCGGCCGCCCTTCTCGGCGGCGAAGCGCTGCGCCATGCCCTGATCCGAGAACGGCACGATCTCCTCCACCCCCATCCCGCCTCGCGCGGAGCTGCCAACCACGAACCAGGCGGCGCGCGCCTCCACCCAGTTCTCCGCGCCCGGCTTCGCCCAGGAGGCGGCCTTCCCCATGTCGGAGACGTAGATGGCCAGGATGTCCTTCGGCTCGTCCGGCAGCATGGTGAAGGCGAGGGCGTCCCGCGCCGAGGAGAACCAGACCGGCTCGATCCGGCTCTGCAGCAGGATCTGGCCCTTGGGGCCGGGATGCTCCAGCACGTTCATGCCGCAATAATGGCCCATCGCGTCGGCCGTGAGGGCCGCGGGCTTCGGCGCCTCGGCGCTCCGCTGCTGGTTGCAGCCGGCCGCCATCAGGCTGATTGCTGCCGCGCAGATCAGGACGAGTCGCCTCATAGCTCCCTCCGAGAGAAGGACACCGCCGCCATGCCGAGCGGAAGAACCGTCCAGAGGCCCAGCGCCAGGACCAGTATCGACGGGGTCAGGGCGGCATCCGCGGTCAGCCCGGCCATCCCGGAGAACGCGCTGGCATTGCCGAGGCCCGCCAGGTTCACCAGCCGGTAAATGTCGGTTGGGTTGAGCAGCAGCAGGACGTTGAGGAGCCCTGCCGAGATCACGCGGCCCTGATCGACCACCAGGAGCCCGAGCAGCGCCATGTCGTAGATGAGCACCAGCGCGAGCCAGATCCCGATCGAGGCGCCGGCTGCCGTGCTGCGGCTGCCCGCGAGCGCGCTCACCAAGTAGCCGAGGGCCACGAAAACGGCGCCGAGCGCGACCGACGAGCCGATCATCGCGGCGAAGGCGAGCCAGCTCGCGGCCTGGATCTCGGCGCCGGTCAGCAGCAGGGCCACCGCCGCGGCGCCGTAGCCGAGCAGCGTGGCGAAGGCCAGGATCGCGAGGTGGCCCAAGAACTTGCCAAGCACCACCTGGCCGCGTCCGACCGGATAGCTGAGGAGCAGCAGCATCGTGCCGCGCTCCATCTCGCCGACGATCGCGTCGTGCGCGAGCAGCAGCGCGATCAGGGGCAGCAGGAATATCGTCAGGCTGGACAGGCTGACGATCACCACGTCGAGCGCGCGGACGCCGACGCTGCCGGTGGGCGCACTCCCGAGGAAGGTCAAGGCCAGGGACAGCCCGGCCATCAGCAGCGTGGTTGCGAGCACCCAGCGGTTGCGCAGCGCTTCCTGCACCTCCTTGACCGCCATGATCCAGGTCGCCCTCATGCCGCGGGCTCCCGGTCACGCAGGAAATGCGCGTAGAGGTCGTCGAGCGTCGGTGAGAGCACGTCGATATCCTCGGGTGGCGACCCGGCGCACAGCAGCGTCCGCAGCATCGCGACCTTGCGGTGATCCGCGACCGCGAACTCGAGCGCCCCGCAGGGGAGGCGCCGAGCCGTCGCGAGGCCCGCCGGCAGGACGGGCGCCTCCGATCCGGGCCGGATGCGGATGCGCACGGGCAAGCGCGCCACGCGGCGCAGCTCCTCCAGCGATCCGCTCGCCGCCATGCGGCCCCGGTCCATGATGATGACCCGGTCGGCTCGGTCCTCCAGTTCGCTGAGCGCGTGGGAGGAGAGCAGCACGGTGGCGCCGCGGCCAGCGAGCGCCCGCACAATGTCGTAGAAGGCGAGCCTGAGCGCCGGGTCGAGGCCGGTCGTGGGCTCGTCGAGGAGCAGCACCTCGGGCTCGCCGATCAGGGCTTGGGCGAGGCCCAGCCGCTGCCGCATGCCCTTCGAATAGGTGCCGACGCGGCGATGAGATGCCTCGCCGAGCCCGACACGCTCCAGCAGGCGGAGGCTCGCGGTCTCGGGCGCGCGCTTGAGCCGCGCGTAGAAGCTCAGGGTCTCGCGCCCAGTCAGGGCCCCGTTGAAGGAAACGTTCTCGGGCAGATAGCCGAGCCGCCGACGGGCCGCGAACTGCCCGGCGGCCGGGTTCTCGCCCAGCACCTGGACACTGCCGGCATTCGCTCGAATCAGGCCCAGCATCAGCTTCATCAGGGTGGTCTTGCCGGCGCCGTTATGGCCGACCAGCGCCACGGCGCCGGAGGCCAGCGTGAAGCTGACGTCGCGCACCGCCTCGGCGGCCCCGTAGCGTTTCGTCACGCCCCGCAGCTCAACCGCTCCGGTCATGGTTCCGGTCCTCGTCGTGCCGGCTTCGCGGGCGGCGAGATGAGAGGTTTGGTGTCCACGACACCGCCCGGCAGGAGAGCCGGGAACTGCGATTGTGCCCAGCGGATCACCTGGAGCGCCGGCGAGTTGACCAGGACCTTGGCGGCGGGCGCCGTCCAGAGCACCTTGTCGATGATGTCGTTGGGCCGGTAGGCCGTATCGGCCAGCCCGTCGCCGTTCAGGTCGAAGCCCGGGTTGTCGCTCCAGTAATTGCCTCGCCCGCCAGCCGACCAGTCGAGATAGCGCGTCCCGACATATTTCACCTGGTTGCGGTTGGCCACGAAGGCGTTGCCGGACACTTGGTTGCCTTCGGAGCCCGCCGTGAAGTGGATGCCGATCTCGCAGCCCTCGAACCAGTTGTCGCGGAATCGGTTCTGGTTTGCATTGTAGATGAAGACGCATTTCTCCGGCCCGATCCGGGCCGCGGCGGCCGGGGCGGATGCCGGCCCGGCGGCTGGCAGGCCGTGCTCGGACGCCGAGCGCTGGCCACGGCTCGTCCACCGCTCGGCGGGCTGCGGCCCGCCCACCACCAGATTGCCCGCCACCTCGGATCCGTTCGCGTAGTTGAAGACGAAGCCGTCGTCGCGGTCGCGGTCGGAGACGTTGCCGCTCACGACCAGCCGGTTCGAGAACATGATGGCGTAGCCGACCGCGTTGCCGGTCGAGATATTGTCTCTTATCTCGCTGTCGTTCGTATACATATAGTGGATGGCGAAGCGAAGGTCGTGGAAGTTGTTGCGGGAGAAGACATTGCGCTTGCTGCTGATCGTGAAGACGCCGTCCCGGCCGAAGCTGATGTCGTTGTCGACGACCTGCGCGCCGGGCGCGTTCCAGACCGATACCCCGTTGCCCGCCTCGGCGAGGCGGCCGTCCCGAAGGCCCACGATGGTGTTGTGGCGCACGAGGGCGTCCTCGGCCCCGTGCACGTAGACGCCGAACAGGTTGCCCTGGATGCGGTTGCGCTCCACGCGCGCACCCTTGGCCTCCTTGGTCAGGAAGACACCGGAATCCATCCGCTCCAGATTCGTTCCGGAGCCGCGCACCTCGAGCCCGCGGAGGCTCACGCCGGGCGACGTGACCGTGATGACGCTCCCGGCGCCGTCCCCCTCGATCATGGTTCCCGGCTCTCCCTCGATCGCGAGCGGCTTGCCGACCGCGAGCGGGCCGCGGTAGCGCCCGCTCCGGAAGACGAGCGTGTCCCCCGCGCGCGCCGCATCCACGGCCTGCTGCGGCGATCCCGCCGCGGGCGAAACCTCCCGCCGCTCCGCCCGGGCCGAAGGGGCCATGCTGGCGGCGAGAATCGCCGCCAGCATCCATCGGGTCCTCTGCGCTGCCTGGTCCATGACGTCAGACGTTCTTGGGCTCCACGAACATCCGCCCTTTCATCTCCATGTGCATCGCATGGCAGAACCAAGAGCAGTAGTACCAGTAGACGCCTGGCTTATTGGCCGTGAAGGTCACCGAGGCCGTCGCCTGCGGCGCGACTTCCATCTGAATGCCGTAGTTCACGATCGAGAAGCCGTGCGTGAGATCCTCGACCGCGTCGATATTGGTGACGTGGACGGTGACCTGGTCGCCCTGCTTCACCGTGAAGCTCTCGAGACCGAAGGACGGGGCCGTCGAGGTCATGTAGACGCGAACCTTGTCACCGTCGCGGATGACCTTGTTGTCCTCCTCAAGCCTGACGCCATCGGCGTTGGCCTGCTTTACTTGGTCAGCGAAGAAGGGATCGGCCCGGTCCCAGATCGAGATCGGGTTGATCTTGGAGCGATGGACGATGGTCGCGTCATGCGGCTCGGCAAAGCTCGGGCCGTCATGCACGATCATCATCTTGTCACCCGAGATGTCGATCAGCTGGTCGTTTTCCGGCTTCAGTGGTCCAACGTTCAGAAAACGGTCCTTCGAGAACTTATTGAGCGAGATGAGCCACTTGCCATCCGCCTCCTTCGTCTGTCCCATGGAGCTGTGGTTGTGGCCCGGCTGATAATGGACGTCGAGCTTCTGGAGGATCGGGTCGACCTTGGCGCCCTTGTAGGCCTGCCGGGCCTTCTCGATGTTCCACTTCACCACTTGACTGTCGATGAACAGGGTCGTGAAGGCATTGCCCTTGCCATCATAGGCCGTGTGCAACGGACCGAGGCCGAGCTCCGGCTCGGCGACCACGACGTCGCGCGGCTTGATCTTGTCGTCAAACAGATCATCGAAGAGACGGACATCCATCACCGTCACGGTCGGCGACAGCTTGCCGTTGGCGACGACGTGGATGCCGTCCGGTGCGGTGTTCATGCCGTGCGGGCTGTTCGAAACCGGGACGTAGCGGGTGAAGCGCGAGCCATGCCGGCCGTCGACCATCGGTACGCCACCGACCACCTTGGCCTCACCCTTGCGCACCGCCTCCTCGATGCGCTTGATGTTGAAGATGACCACCCAATCCTGCTCGTTGGCGGTCATCTCGGCCAGCGTGACCCCTTCTTCGGAATTGTAGCAGGTCGCGAAGGCGTATTTGCCCTGATAGTCCGCATCGACGTTGTCGAGGTTGCCGTCCACCAGCACCTGCCAGGCGACCTGCATCGTGTCGCCGTCCACGGCAGTGAAAATGGCGTGATACTGCTTGTTGTCGTCGAGCACCTTGCCGTCGTTCGGAAGCGGCACCCGGTCCTCGCCGTTGCAGAAGACGTAGCCGGTGCGGGGATACTTCTGCACACGCAGGCCATGAACGGTATGCTGGTTGGGCAGCTCGATGATCTTGTCGCACCGCATCACGTCGAGGCGGATGCGGGCCACGCGCGTGTTGGCCTTGTCATTCACGAAACAGTAGCGCCCGTCATAGGTGCCGTCCGTGAACGACAGGTGCGGGTGGTGCAGGTCGCCGTTGTGATAGACGCCGCCGCGAGTCTCCAGAAACTGCTTCGTCTCGGGAAGGAGGCCCTCGGTCAGCACCTTGCGGCTCTGGTCGGTGAGGCCCCAGCCCGTGGCGCTGTCGCGGTTGAACACCGGAACCCGCATCAGCTCGCGCATCGACGGCAACCCGACGATGCGGAGCTCGCCGGTCTGTCCGCTCGAGAAGAAGACGTAGTACTCGTCGAGATCGCCGGGCTTGACCTCGGTCTTGTTCGGGCCGCCGGCGAGCGCGGGGCGCGCGCTCGGCTTCGTCTGCGCCTCGGCCGGCGTCGCGAGACCGCGCGTTCCGGCCGCCCCCGCGACGGCGCCGGTCGCCGCCGCGGCGGCCGTGGTGCCCAGCAGCTGTCTGCGATTCAGCCTGGCGTGCTCGGAAGTCTCGGACATGTCACGTTCTCCTTTGTCAGGACGGGGAGCGGGCGGACGGCGCCGTGGCGGGAACCGGCCTGCCGTCGACGGTCACGCTCGGCTTCGCGCCCCGGCCGCCGGTGCGCTGCGACGGCGAGCTGAGCGCCTCGAACTTCTCGCGCTTCAGCCGCACCTGGATCATGTGCGGGCAGCGGTGATCGTCGTGGTAGAGTTCCTGGCAGTGCATGCAGTAGATGCACTCGTTGACGTTGATGTGCCCCTCGGGGTGGATCGACTGGACCGGGCACTCCTTGGCGCAGCGCTGGCAGGGCGAGCCGCATTCCGGCCAGCGCTTCAGCCACTCGAAGGTGCGCATCCGCCCCGGAATGGCGAGCGCGGCGCCGAGAGGGCACAGGTAGCGGCAGAAGAAGCGCTCGACGAAGAGCCCCGCCGCGAGCAGCGCCACGGCGTAGAGCGTGAAGGGCCAGTCCCGCACGAATTTCAGGATGATGGCCGTCTTGAACGGTTCGACCTCGGCCAGCGTCTCGGCCATGGCAACCGAATAGAGCGATACGCCGAAGAGACCGAGGAAGATCACGTACTTGATCGGCCACAGGCGCTCGTGCAGCCCCCACGGAATCGTCAGCTGCGGCACCTTCAGCCACTGGGCAAGGGTGTTGGTGAGTTCCTGCAGGGCGCCGAACGGACAGAGCCAGCCGCAGAACGGCCCGCGGCCCCAGAACAGCAGCCCGGCCGCGATGGCCGCCCACAAGATGAAAATCAGCGGTGCGGCCAGAAAGAAGTCCCAATGGAATCCCGTCACCAAGGCACTGGTGAAGGTGAGGATGTTCACGACCGAGAGCTGTGCATTCGCGTACCAGCCCAGCCAGACGAGGGTGAACAGCAGGAAGGCGCGCCGCACCCAGACATAGGTGTGCGGGTGCTTCACCAGCGCGTCCTGGAAGAAGAAGATGCCGGTCAGGACGAGGAGCGCCGCGGCGGTGATGCCGATGGCGATGCTCTTCGAGCGCCAGATCCTGATCCAGAGTGGCTCGTCCTGGATGGTGGTGGCGTCGGATCCCGCCACCGCCGCGGCGGGCGCCGCGGCAGGTCCCGGTGCGCCGGCGGGGGCTGGCTGCTCGGCAGCGGTGACGGCGCGCTGTTCCCGCCGGACGTAGCCGTCCGGTAGCGTGTAACCGACATCGAAGGTGAGAAAGGCCTTGTCCCGCGCGCCGACGGCCCGCTGCACCAGCAGCCGCAGCTGCCAAGGCTCGGTCGGATCGAAGGCGAAGTCCGGCGGGATCGTGAACAGGCCGATCTCCGGCAGGTCCGGCGCTCCGCCTTCGAGCGCGCCGAGCCGCGTGTGATTGCGGTCGCGGAAGCGGACACCGCTCCCGTCCTGGAGGAGTTCGATGCGATCGAAGATGCCGCCCCGGACGTAGGCCGCTCCCTTGAACGAGTAGGCCCCCTCCCCCGCCACGACGATGGCCTGCTGCCCCGGCCTGAGCTGGGAGCGCAGGCGGGCATAGCCGTCCTCCCCGAGCAGGCTGCGGCCGATCGTCGGCACCGAGACCAGGGCGACGTAGAGGTCGATGAAGGTGTCGTCCGGCGCACCAGGCTCCGGGTGCGAGGCCGCGGCCGCGTTGCCGGACTTGGCGAAGGCCTCGTTGATATCGGCGACGGACAGGTGCAGGCGCCGGATCGAGCCGTCGCCGAGCAGGGTCTGCCAGTCCTTGACCTCGCTCCTGTCCATGTCGACGGTCTTGGTGACCGTCGCGGCCGCCGCCGCGCCCGCTCCCGCCGCGCCGCCGAGGCGGCCGCTCTTGATCAGCTTCACGGCCGAGCGCACCGCGCTGTCGCCGATGACGAGCACCGTCACCGTGGCGCCGCTCACGATATCGACCTGCGGCAGCGGCTCCGCCCCGCTCGCGACCGGCCGCATGCCCTTGCCCACCAGCGTGTTGATCGCCTCCACGATCCGCTTCTCGGGGATGCCGATCAGCACGATCGGCTCCTTGTGATCGACAAGCTTCAGGCCGCGCAGCACACCTTGCGGGTCGATGCCGATCAGCACGTGGATCGGCTTGCCGGAATAGCCCGTTGCGCTGCTGAAATCCGTATTGAGGTAGACGTAGCCCTTGAGCGAGCTGCCGGTGTAGACGGGCACGATGGGCGGATCGCCCTGAGGAGAACCGAACCGGTCGGCACCTGCAAAGAATTCACCGGGCTGAACCTTGGCGAGGTAGTCGGTGAGCGGGCTGGTCCCGGCCGCCATGGCCGCCAACGCACCCCATAGGTGGATCATCGCGATGACGATGAATGTGGCCGGACTCCCGTACCGACGGCGGAGCTGCCCCCTGGGATCGCGTGCCGGCACCGTCGCCGCCCCTGCGTGGATGGCAGCTTTTCTAGAAGAATCCCCTAAACACGGCATAGGCACCGGCTCATCGTCACAATCCCGCCGAATCGGTAGGCTGATCGGGCGGTATGGCCAGAAAACCACTTCATTCTGCATCGGTCTTTGCGCTAGATCAAGCTTTCCGATACTGCATGCGCCAGCTCGACGTCAGCTCGATCTTGATTCAGAATTCGACAAATAGGGAGCAAGGCGACCATGCCCACCCTCAAAGCCGAGCCTGCCGGTCGTATCGAAAATCTGAAGAGCTTCTTCGCACTCGCCCACCTGATGGAGAGCGAGGCGGCGCGCAGCTATGCAGAATTTGCGGACCTGATGCGCAAGCAGGGGCGACCCGATCTCGCCGACACTTTCGCACGCATCGCCGGGGAGGAGAGCGGGCACGCCGCCCATATCTCCCATTGGTCGCAGGCGGCCGAGGGGCGCGGACCCGATTCGCAGGATCTGCGATGGCCGCCGCCGCCGACATTCGAGCGTGAGGATGCTGCCGAAATCGCCGGGTCGCGGCTGCTCACGCCCTATCGCGTGCTGACGATCGCGGTCCGCAACGAGGAGCGGGCCTTCGCCTTCTGGGCGTATGTCGCCGCGCAGACCCGCAGCGAGGAGGTGCGCCGGGCGGCGGAAGCCATGGCCCGGGAGGAGCTGGAGCACGTGACGACGTTTCGGCGCGAACGGCGCCGGGCCTTTCACGCCATGCGGCAGGCGGGGGCGGGGCCCGCCGCCAGGAGCAGCGCCGCCGATCTGGAGGCGGCGCTCGCCGCGATGCTGCGTCAGGGCGGCTCGGACGCGCTGGCCCAGGAAACCGAAGCGCTCGGCGCGCTGGCCCGGCCGCTGCAGCTCGACGTGGCACGTCCCGCGACACGCTCGATCGAGGCCTTGGCCGAAGCGCTGGCCGACGCCTACCTGCAGGCGGCGGAGACGAGCAGCGACGAGGACAGCCTCGTGCGGCTGCAGGAACTCGGGCAGCGGGCCATTCTGAGGCTGGCGAAGATCAGGGAGATCTCCTCGCCTTCCTGAATGAGGGCATCCGCACACGACGCGGGCGACGATGCTGACCATTTCTGGACCCGAATGGGACGATGGCGGTCGAACGCGGCGGCCACGCCCGCCGCCTCGGCCAGGGCGGTCTCGGCCAGGGCGGTCTCGGCCAGGGCGGTCTCGGCAATGCGCGCGAACCTCGTGCGCATGCTGCTCAGGAATGGGCGCCGCCCTGCTATGGGGACGGCGCCGTCGCATTCAGGCCGCCTGCTGCTCCAGCAGCTCGTCGGCCGGGCCGAAGAACTCGAACCGGATCCGCTCGGCCGGAACGCCCTGGCGCCGCAATCCGTTCACCAGGGCGCTCAGGAACGGCTTGGGACCGCACAGGTAGTAGGTCGCCGCCTCGTGCGGCGTCTGCCGCACCAGCCACTCCGCGGTGATCAGCCCCTGCCCGTCGTAGTGCTCCCCTGGCCGGTCCTCCGCCGCGGGCTCCGCGTAGAAGGTGTGCAGGCGAAGGTTCTCGTTGCCGGCCGTGAGCTCCCGGACCTGATCCCGCATCGCGTGCACGCGCCCGTTCTGGGCGCCGTGAACGTACCAGGTCGGGCGTTTGGGCGTGCTCCTGGCGATCGTCTCCAGCATGCTCACCATCGGCGTGAGCCCGACCCCGCCGCTGACAAGCACGACCGGACCCACGGACGTCCGGTCGAGGAAGAAGTCGCCCGCCGGCGGCGCCGCGCGCAGCACCGTTCCGGGCGCGGCCTCGTCGTGCAGCCAGTTCGAGACGATGCCCGCCGGCTCCTCCGGTCGGCCCTCGCGCTTGACGGTGATGCGGTAGGCCCGGTCGTTCGGCGCGCAGGAGATCGAGTAGTTGCGCTTGAGCACGCCGTGACCCGGCAGGTCGAACAGGAATCCGAGGTACTGACCGGGCTCGTGCCGCACCACTGGCCCGCCATCGGCCGGCACGAGAACGAACGAGCGGATGATCTCGCTCTCCGGCGTGACGCTCTCGATCACGAAGTCGCGCCAGCCGTTCCAGCCGCCGGGCTTCGCCGCCAGCTCCCGGTAGATCGCGGCCTCACGCCCGATCAGGAGCTCGGCCAGGAACCAGTAGGCCTCGCCCCAGGCCGCGCAGATCTCCGGCGTCGCCGCCGCGCCGAGCACGTCCCCGATGGCGCCCAGCAGCGCGTCGGCCACGTGAGGATAGTGTTCCGGAAGGATGTTGAGCGCGACGTGCTTCTGGGCGATGCGCTCCACCGCTCCGCCGAGTACGCCGAGATTGTCGATGTTGCGCGCATAGGCCAGCACGGCCTGCGCCAGGGCCTTGGGCTGAGAGCCGGTTTCGCCGTGATGCGACTGGTTGAAGAGATCGCGGATCTCGGGGTTCTTGAACAGGCGCTCGTACATGCGCCGGGTGATGTCCAATCCGTGCGCCTCGAGGGCGGGCACGGTGGCCTTGACGAGAGCAACGGTGGCGGGGGTGAGCGGGGTCGGCATCAGCGATTCTCAAAGGTGCATTGACGGCGCACCTTCTACCCAGCTGGCCGGAAAGATGCAAGCGTGATATACCTTATCTCCGTCCCGGAGCCCTCATGCACCTGACCCGCTACACCGACTACGCGCTGCGCACCTTGATCTATCTCGGCCTGCGAGAGCCGCAGCAGAGTTCGATCGCCGAGATCGCGCGGGCGTACGGCATCTCGGAGAACCACCTGACCAAGGTGGTGCATCAGCTCGGGCGCCTGGGGCTGATCCGCACGACGCGGGGACGGGGCGGCGGACTTCGTCTCGGCAAGCCGCCTTCTGAGATCGTGGTCGGCGCGGTGGTGCGCCAGACCGAGGAGGATCTGGCGTTGGTCGAGTGCTTCGCGAGCAGCGCCTGCGCCATCACGGCCTCTTGCCGGCTCCGGCGTGCGCTCGGGGAGGCCCTGGCCGCGTTTCTGGCGGTGCTCGACGGCTACACGCTGGCGGACCTGCTGGAGGATGGATCCGGGCCAGAGATCGCCCGGCTGCTGGGTCTTGCATCGCCGCAGGCTCGCAAGCAAAGCGCGCCCGAACCGGCCTGAGGAAGCTTGGCGCAAGCTGTCTCACGGCAGAAGCCGAAGGCGCGATTCACGAGATTCCGGAAGGTCCGTTTTCCCATGACGGTCGGCTGTCCCAGCGGTAACGGCCAAAATTCCGGAAGCGAATCATCTTGGAGTCTCCGCTCTCGATCAGTTTTTGGCAAAATGCTTGCGGTCAGAATCTGCAATCGTTTCAATGAAGCGGCTGCCCCAATCGAGACATCAGGCACGAAGCAAATTTGGTCGCAGAGTCTTACTCATCGGCGTCACCCCCTGCTCAGCACTGGTGCGGTGCGGTGCCGGCTGCTCTTTGCCCTTCCAACAATGCCTGCACGAACATCCACGCTTGCTCTCTGCATGCAATCAGTCTGTCTAGGATGACCCTGAAGTCTGCCTCCCTCCATTCGAGAAATTTGCCGGTTCGTTCGTCGCGCATCAGCAGCGCATCTGGCCGTTCATCCGCATAGTACCACTTACAATGAACGACCTCATTCCTTTGCTCGGCACATGAACAGCATTCGCTATGTAATATTTTCCAAGACTTTATGACTTCTTCATCCCTTATCAACTCGGCCAGTACGTCATCTACCATCTTTACTCTGGCTCTTATGTCTCTGAGCGATTGTATGGATATATTTGCAAACCGACTGTAATTTAGCCCTACACTCCAGTCGTCAGATACGGCGTGCCCACCCAATACAGACGCAAGCACATCGACAAGCCTGTCTTCTATGTATGTCCACTCCGTCGTGATGGCTGCGAGCAACGCCGCGCATTCCTTGCGCTCCAGCATGCCTCCAGACCGGCAAGAAGCCGAACTAAGGTGACTAGGTTGGGGCATGCTCAGGTTTCCTCAGGTTGGGGCTTTCTCGGCAGCCTTCAAAGTGATGGAACTCCCGATGGACGAGGAGGCGAACCGTCCAGCGTGCGCCTTGGACCGATCCGCACGTCGCCGTGTCCGCAGGGTTTCTGGGCGGGCAGCCTCCGGGAATGGCTCTCTCAGGCAGAGCCCACCTCGCGCGTGCGCGCCAGAACCGCGAGCAGCGCTTCCGACGAGAGCCCCTTCTCGAGCAGGGGGACCCCGGCCTCCCGCGCCCGCTCGCGGATGCTCGGGTCCGGATGGCCGGTGGTCAGGAGGATCGGCGCGTGCACGTCCAGCTCACGCAGCCGGCGCAGCACATCGAGCCCGCTCAGGCCAGGCATCATGACGTCCAGGATCACGCAGCCCGGCGCCGGGCCGGGGAAGGCCGAGAGCAACGCCGCCCCGCTGCCGAAAGCCGCGACCGCGTAGCCCTCGCTCTCGAGCAGGAACTGCAGGGAGCTCAGGACAGCAGGATCATCGTCCGCGATGAAGATGGGCATGACCGGCTCCTGATCCTGCGGTCTGGGGTCTGGGGTCTGGGGCCGGATTGGGCCATCCTCCCCGTCCGCAAGGGGCAATCTACCGGCCCAACCCTGACTCCAAATTGATGTCTCTCAAGGCTCGCTCCAGCCCGCTCAGAACGGCCCGGCGCACCAGCTCGGACAGGCGGCCGGCCTGCCTCTTCTCCATGCTCTCGGCTTGGTAAGCCGCTGCCGCCCGCGGGCGGATGGCGAGGGCCCGGCCGATCTCCTTGGCCGTGCTGCCCGCCACGAGGGGCGTGAGCACCTGCCGCTCCCGCCCGCTCAGTCCCTCGACGGGGCGCGCGAACGCCCGCAGCGTCGGGTCGGCGGTCGGAGGTGGACTTCCGGACGTGAGGGCGGCGCGCACGGCCCGCAGCGGGATCTCGTCGTCGAACGGCTTCTCGATGAAGTCCCTGGCGCCGAGCCGCATCGCCTCGGCCGCGACCGGCACGTCGCCGCTGCCCGTCCCACGATGACCGGCCGCGGGCTGCCGACGGCCTGCACCCGGCGCAGGAGGTGGAGCCCCCCGATCCCGGGCCCGTGGACGTCGGTCAGGATGCAGGCGCCGGTGAGGCTGGGCGGCGCCTCCCGCAGGGGCTCCGCGCGGGCGTAGAGGCGCGGGGCGAAGCCTGCGGTGTTGACGGTCCACTAACATTCCAACCGGGCCACCCAGTGGGGGCTGGTCACCGTCGCTTCTGCTCCAGGCCGGTGCCATCGACGGTCCCGTGCTCCAGCGGGCTTTCTCGACCGCGAGCTTGAGCGGCGGCGACTGGATGCTCTGTACGGCCGTCGCCAGCTCTGTTCTCCTCCTCGGCGAGGTCAGGAAACGGCTGATCCGCATGACACGCCGCCGGGTCGGGGGGAGGTCAGAATGGTGCCGCTCATGATGGCGTTCGAGACCCGTGCGCCGACCGATTCTCGCGCTTTCATCTTCGACGTGGATGGGGTTCTGCTGGCCTCCCCGCACGAACGCGCCTGGCGTGAGGCGCTCGACGGGCTGGCAGATCCTGACCGCTTCACCACCGCCCTGTACCAGGCCCACGTCGCCGGCAAGCCGCGGCTCGATGGAGCCCGTGCGGCCCTTTCCGCCTTGGGTCTGCCCGACGTGCAAGGCCTCGCAGGGGCCTACGCCGATGCCAAGCAGCACTGCCTCGACAGGATCATCGCGGCCGAGGGCGTCACCGCGTTTCCGGACGCGCTCCGCTTCGTCCGGGTCCTTGCCGAGCGGGGATGGCCCATGGCGGCAGCCTCGTCCTCGAAGAATGCCGAGAGGATGATGCGCATGGTTCCGCTGAGGGAGGACCGCACGCTGCTCGACGCGTTCGCGGCGCGCGTCTGCGGCCGCGCCCTGCGACACGGCAAGCCCGACCCGGAGATCTTCCTGCTCGCCGCCGCCGAACTGGGGGTCGAGCCGGCCCGCTGCTTCGTCGCGGAGGATGCCCCGGCGGGAATCCGGGCGGCCCGGGCCGGCCGCATGACCGCCATCGGCATCGCGCGGCTCGGCGATGCGGCCGGATTGTGGGCGGCCGGGGCAGACCGCGTGGTGGCGAGCTTCGACGAGATCCGTATCGCCGACCTCGCCCTGGACCGCCCTTCGGGAGACGCATCATGACGGTGACCGACACGCCGGCGCAGGCCGTGCTCCCCGGCGACGATCCATCCTGGCTCCTGCGCGAGACGGGATACGAACTCCTGCGGGAGAGCACCTTCGAGACGCGGTTCGCGGTCAGCAACGGCTTTCTCGGCTTGCGGGGAGGCTTGGCGACCCATCTCGGCGCCTGCCGGGCCATCCCGCCGCGCACCTACGTGGCCGGGCTGTTCGATACCCCCACTCCGGACAGCGCGGTGCCGGAACTCGTCCCGGCTCCCGACTGGACGCAGGTCCGCATCCTCCTGCCGGACGGCCCGCTGATGCGCTGCCCGGACCGGTCCTCCCGTGCCCTGACCTTGGATATGCACCGCGGGCTGCTCTTCATGGAAGCACGCCAGACCTGCAATGCCCCTCTCGACGTCTGCCTGCGCTCCCTGCGCCTCGTCTCGCTGGATGCGCGCGCGGTCGGGATGCAGGTGATCGAACTCCGGATCGAGAGCGGGGTCAGCGATCTCACGCTCGAAGCCGCGTTCGGGCCGACGGATTTCGAACTCGCGCCAGAGCGGGCGGAACTCGACCTGAAAGCGTGGCGCACGTGGCGGTCCGGCCGAAGCCTCGCCATCGCGGCGGCGGCCTCGCTGGAGATCGACGGCGTGGAGCGCCAGCCCGTGGCGCGGGGCGATCTGATCTGGACCTGGAGCTGGACGGCGCAGCCGGGGCAGGTGGTGAGCTTCAGGCGCGTCGTCGCGGTGACGCGCCACCACGGCACCGACGTCCATTCGGGCGCCCGGGCCCGCAGGGAGCTGGCTGCGGCACGCACGCTCGGCTGGCAAGGCCTCATCGCCCGCCACGAGGCGGCCTGGGCCGAGCGCTGGCGCCGCAGCGACGTGCGGGTGGAGGGCGACGAGGGCGCGCAGGCCGCCCTGCGCTTCGCCGTCTTCCACCTGAACGGGGCGGTGAACCCGGACGACCCGCAGGTCTCCGTCGCGGCCCGCGCCCTCACGGGCGACGACTACCGTGGCCACGTCTTCTGGGATACCGAGATCTTCCTGCTGCCCTTCTACACCCTGACGTGGCCGGAGGCGGCGCGCACGCTCCTGATGTATCGCTTCCGCACCCTGGACGCGGCGCGCGCCAAGGCCGCCCGGATGGGCTGGCGGGGTGCGCTCTACGCCTGGGAATCCGCCGATACCGGCGCGGAGGTCACGCCCCGGCAGAGTGTCGGCCCGGATCGCAAGATCCTCGACATCCGGTGCGGCAGCCAGGAGCAGCACATCAGCGCCGATGTCGCCTATGCGGTGTGGCAGTACTGGCAGGCGACGGCCGACGAGGCCTTCCTGCGCGAGGCCGGCGCCGAGATCATCCTGGAGACGGCGCGGTTCTGGGCCAGTCGGGCCGAAGCGGATCCGGATGGCAGCCGCCACATCCGCGGCGTGATCGGGCCCGACGAGTACCATGAGGACGTGGACGACAACGCCTTCACCAACATCATGGCCCGCTGGACCATTGAGCGCGGCCTCGATGTCGCGGCATTGCTTCGGGAGAGGTGGCCGGAAAACTGGGATGGCCTGTCGGGGCGGCTCGCCCTCGACGCTGAGGAACTGAGCCAGTGGAGCGAAGTGGCGCGGACGATCGCGACCGGTTACGACCCGCAGACGGGGCTATTCGAGCAGTTCGCCGGCTTCTCGGCGTTGGAGGAGGTTGACCTCGCGGCCTATGCGGGGCGCTCGGTCCCGATGGATGTGGTCCTCGGGCGCGAACGGACGCAACGGACGCAGGTCATCAAGCAGGCCGACGTCGTCGCGCTTCTGGCGCTGCTGCCAGAGGTCTTTTCCGCGCGGGAGGCCGAGGCGAATTTCGACCATTACGAACCGCGCTGCGGGCACGGGAGTTCGCTGAGCCGGGCCATGCACGGTCTCGCCGCCGCACGCCTCGGCCGCCCCGAGACAGCGCTGCACTACTTCCACCAGAGTGCAGCGATCGATCTTGCGGATACGCATGTGGCGATCAGCGGCGGCATTCACGTCGCGGCTCTCGGGGGGGTGTGGCTGATCGCGATCTTCGGGATCGCCGGGCTGTCCCTGCGCGACGACGGGCCGGCCTTCCACCCGCGCCTGCCGGCGTCCTGGCGCAGCCTCGCATTCCGCCTTCAATGGAGAGGCCGGTCTCTCCTGATCACCATCGATCGTGACGCCCGGGTTTTCCGAGCGACGCTCGAGAGCGGATCTAGTATGCCGATTTACTTTCATCACAAACGATACGTCGTTTCGAGCGATCACGATATCGAGATTCCAGTTTGAAACTGCAAATCTAAAGCTGATACGACGGTTCTGAGGTTTGAGCCGGAGGAAAATGCGGGTGCCTTGGCGCGGACCGGCGAACGCCGCCGCGCCGCCGATTGAGGGCGGGGCGCCGTCCCGGCACCCCAAAAGGGCGAAGCAGGCGCAAGTGCCGCCTCGACGGCCGTCACGCCGCGCCGTCCGCCAACACCCGCAGCGCGTCGCGGATGACGGCACCGGAATCGGCGGCGCGGCGACGCGCAGGCTGGCGGAACGGGCATGCCCTGCCGTCTACGGGTGCTTGATCTGCCGCAAGGTGGCGGCGGCTTTCACGGTACAGAATCCAGGCCGTCGAGGGCGTCCTCACTTCCATCCTGGAGACTGAGCCATGCCAACACTGTTCAAGGAACGCAAGCGGGCGTTCGAACAGCGGTTCGCGCACGAGGAGGATGTGCGATTTCACGTCCGGTCGCGCCGAAACCGGCTCATGGCTGCCTGGGCCTGCGAGCGCATGGGGCTGACAGGCACGCTGGCGGAGAAATACATCAGCGGCTTCTGCGACGCGGCCGTTGTCGCATCGGACGAGGACCTGATCGGCCGGTTTCGTGCGGACCTCGCGATGGCCGGTATCGAGGAGACGCTTCCTGGCCTCCGAACCCGGCTGGAGCGCTGCGCCGCCACGGCGCGGGCCGAGCGGCGCATGGGCGAGACGCTCGAGCGGGCCCGGTAGCGTCGGCGACGGCCGCCCTCCAACGCATTCTCGCCACCGCCCCTGCCGGGACGGGCTGAATGCCGCCCCGGGCGCCCCTCGCCCCCCCTCCTGCTGCGGGAGATGCACGGCGCATGCCCCGTCTCAGGCGCCGACCTTGCTCCTCTTCGTGAACACGACGGCATGGTCGAGCACCGCCGCGTCGCAGCCGTGGCCCTTGCCGAAATGCAGCAATCGCCGACTGGCGACGTCGTTCGTGCCGAAGATCCGGTCGTAGGCAGCGCGGTCGATCATGACCTGCTCGCCGACCGAGAGATGGGCGAGGAGGCGGTCGAGCGTCTGCAGCGAGATCCCCGGCGGGCCGTTCGTCGTCATAGCGTCCTCCTCAGGTCCCATCGGCGCGCAGAAACCGCTCGAACCAGTCCCGCGCCGAGCGCGGTCGTCTCCTCGAAAAGGTGCGTGGCGCCCAGGTCCAAGCGAGGTCCCTCGCGCAGGTCATGCGGCTCGGAGCCGCCTCGTCGAGTGCGAGGCCGGTCTCCCTCGTTGCCGGGCCGTCACAATCCTGCCGGGAAGGTCTCGGGCACTTCGCCGTCCTCCCACAGGGGTGTCGTCTCCAGCGGCGTGACCGCGCGCGTCTCGTCGAAATGCAGCACGACGTCGAACTGGTCCGGAAGGTGAGCCCTGACATAGTGGCTCTGCCGCTCGGTGTCCGGGCGATAGACCACGCCGATGGCGCGCTCGCTCCGCGCCGGCCCCAGGGCCCGCGCGGCCGGAGACCCCGGCGCGAGGGGAAGGCAGAAGCGGCCGAGGCCGAGCGCGTGGAACAGCGCCTCGTAGCTGTCGGGCAGGGCCGGGCGGACGCGCTTGCGCTCGACGGGGGCGCCCCAGTCCGATGCGGCGGTGACGCTGCCCGCGTAGGTGGTGAAGCCGACCCGCACGACCTCGGCCCCGTGGCGTTCCCGCAGGATCTGGCCGAGGTTGAGTTCGCCGCGCGCGCTCATCTCCGTCGCCCGCGCGTCGCCGAGGTGCGAGTTGTGGGCCCAGATCGCAATCTTCGGGGCGCTCCGGTCCCGGCCGAGATGGGAGACGAGGGCCGCCACGCATTCGGCCATGTGGCTGTCGCGCAGGTTCCAGGACGAGACCTCGCGCAGGAATATCGTGCGGTAGTATTCCTCCGCGTTCCGGACCACGCGGGCGTTCTGCCCGGCGCTGAACAGCTCCTCGGGGTCGGGGCTGCCGGCCCATGCGAGGCTGTCGGCGGCCCGGCGCTGCAGCGCCGCGAGCTGCGCGACCGCTTGGTCCTGGCAGGAGGGCGCGAGCTTCAGGCCGGTTATCAAGCCGTAGGCCTGGCCGTCCGGGCCGAAGCGGTCGAAGCAGGCGTAGCGGGCGCGGGCCTGGGCGGCGGCGGCTGGATCGACGGTCTCGAGGAAGCCCAGCACCGCCTTCATTGAGGCGCGCAGGCTGTAGAGATCGATGCCGTAGAGGCCCACCTTCTGCGCACCCGGAGGGAGTGCCAGGTTGTGGGCGCGCAGCCACTCGACGAAGGCGACCATCTCGGTGTTGCGCCACATCCAGGTCGGGAAGCGCCGGAAGCCGGCGAGGGCCTCGACGGCATCGAGGTCCTCGCTGTCGGCGCGCACGTAGCGGTTGACCCGCCACGCATCCGGCCAGTCGGCCTCGATCGCGACGGCCGTGAAGCCCTTCTCCCGGATCAGCCGCTTGGTGATCTCCGCCCGCTCCCGGTAGAATTCGTGCGTGCCGTGCGTGGCTTCTCCCAGGAGGGCGAACGTCGTCGCGCCGACGAGGTCGAGGAGCGCATCGTAGTCGTGCGCGCCTCCGGTCAGCGGGATGGCGGCCGCGCGCAGGGTCTCCACGAGCGCGGGGTCCGGTTCGGGAGCGCCGGCCACGGGCTGCACCTCGGCGGACCGGCCGAGAAGCCGCCGCACCTCGTCGTCGCGCGTCTGCGAGAAATCCTCGTAGGCGGCGCCCACGGCCCAGAACGGCTCGGGCATGTCGGCGCAGACGACCGCGTCGGCCTCCCTCTCCAGCCGCACGACGGTGTCGCGCGACCCGGTCGGCACCGCCACGACGATCCGCGCCGGATGGAGCTGCCGGACGGCCTCGATCGCCGCCT
This sequence comes from Methylobacterium sp. 4-46, assembly GCF_000019365.1. Classification (GTDB taxonomy): domain Bacteria; phylum Pseudomonadota; class Alphaproteobacteria; order Rhizobiales; family Beijerinckiaceae; genus Methylobacterium. The sequence continues at coordinate 3,191,304 of NC_010511.1, forward strand.
GCATGGTCGCGCCGGTGGCCAAGCCATCGTCGACGAGGATCACCGTGAGACCGCGCAGCGCCACGACCGGCCGGCCGCCCCGGTAGGCCCGCTCGCGCCGCCGCAGCTCCTCCGCCTCGCGCGCGCAGGCCGCGTCGATGGCGTAGGGCGGGATTTTCAAGGAGGCGACGACGTCGGCGTTGAGAACGCGGACGCCGCCACTCGCGATCGCGCCCATCGCGAGTTCCTCGTTGCCGGGAACGCCCAGCTTTCGCACCACGAACACGTCGAAGGGCACGCGGAGCGCCCGGGCGACCTCCGCGGCGACCGGAACGCCGCCGCGCGGGAGCGCCAGGACGACGACGTCCGGCCGGCCCTCGTAGGTGGCGAGCCGGCCCGCGAGCACCCGCCCCGCATCGGTGCGATCGTGAAAGACACGTGGGCCCATGCTCGCCTCCGGCCGCCCGTCCGCCCTGCTCGCCGATCCACCGGCCGCTCAGCCGGGCATCCCGCAGAGAAGGTGCTGGATCTCGGGCACGGTATGCTTCGTGAGGTCCTTGTCGACCTCGGCGAAGACGGCCTGTCGGAGCCGGTCCGGCAGGCCCTGCCGCAGGTCGGCGAGGGTTCGCGGCGGCGCGACGAGCGCCAGCGCGGTGATCCGGGTTCCCATCCGCTCCAACCCCGAGACGACCGCCTCGACGAAGCGGTGCTCGCCGAGATCGTGCCAGTCCGTCTGCGCGATCGCGCTGCGGCGTCCGTCCTGCACGACCCTCGGCGGCTTGTCGCAGCCTTGCTCGCGGGTCGGCGGGTTGGGGGGCGCGCGGAACACCTCCTCGACGTGGAGGTCCGGCGCGAGAGGGTGGCCGAGGTTCCGCAGAACCAGGACTTTGCGCCCGTCTCCGACCACGACGCAGCCGCCATGGGGGATGCGCAACCGCTCCGATCCAGTCATGGCATGCCTTCCTGTTGCCTCTGCGGGCCGACAGCGCGGCCTCCCCGGCGACGCGGCGCCGGACTGCCCGCCCCGGATCGGCCGCTGCGGCTGTCGGCCCTCGCCAGCCGGAGCGGGCCGAATCCGGGCCTCCTTCGCCGAAGGGGGCACCGATCCGGCGGAGGACAGGGTGCAAGCACGAGAGCCTCGGCAGACCCGCGGTGCACCGCCCTGCTCAGTAGGCCCATCCCCAGGACCCGATCGGGCGGCAGACGCCGTAATACGCGTCGAAATAGGCGTAGGGACCGCAGCCGCCGTAGTAGGGAAATCCGCTCAGGGCGTAGCCGGCGGCGAGCCCTAGTCCAGCCAAGCCGTAGCCCCAGCCGGGATACCAGCGGCGATAGGCGCCGTACCGATAGCCGTATCCGGGGTACCAGCGGCCGTAACGGTAGCCGAATCCGGGACCCCAGCCAACGCGGCCATAGCCGAAGCGACCGACGCCGCCATAGGGTCCGCGGAAGCCCCCGATCGCGACCCCGCGATAGCCGCCGACCGGGCCGAAACGCCCGGCGCCGACGCCGCCACCGCGAAATCCCGCACCGCCGAAGCCGCCGCGGAAACCGCCGCCGTGAAAGCCGCCGCCGTGAAAGCCGCCGCCGTGAAAGCCGCCCCCGAACGAACGGGCGTCCGCGCCGGTTCCGGACAGGACCAGGGCGGAGGCGATTGCTGCGGAGACGATGACGAGCCGCTTCATGGCACGCTCCCCTGTTGTTCGGCCAGGCGGGCTGGCACTCCTCTTGCCGCCGGCGCCATCGGGCGACCGATCTCGCCCAGTGGCAGCATATTCCCGTCCGCGCGCCCGCCTTTGATCCCGATCAAACGCCTCGCGGACACGGCTTCGGCGAGAGGATTGGCCAGCCCTGGGCGCTCGCCCGCGGCCGGAGATCGCGGCCGCCACGGCGCGGGGCCGGGGGACGCGCGCCGCAACCGGGGCAGGGACGCGGATCAGGTCTGTGATCCCGCGCGTTTCGCGTCAGTGCGTCAGCTTTCAGGTCGGCGGGCCCATCGCGTCCGGCTCGCCTCCTCGGATGCTCCCTCATCGGCGCCGGCATCCGGCTCGGCCGCACCGGCCTGGATCAGCAGCTTGGCGGCCGTCGACACGGGCCTGCCGAGCCGGCGGCGAGGCGCGGTCCCAGCGAGGCACGACGTCGCGACCGCCCGTTGCGCCAGATCAACGCGGCCTCGCGGGCGGATGGTACCCCTGTTCCGCGGGCCGGAAGCCCCGGGCCGGCGCGCACGGGCGGCGGGAAGTCGTGCGGGAGGTCGTGCGGGAGTCGTCTTGCCGGAGGTCGCCTTGCCGGAAGTCGCCTTGCAGAACGTAACCCCTCAGGCGGGTGATCCGGCCGAGCGGCATCGCGAGCCGACCGCGGCGGACGTCCTCGAGGTGATCCGGTCTCTCCTGCTCGAACTGCATCCTGAGCGCCGCCGCTCCCCGGCCGTGGACCTCGACAGCGACCTCGAGCGGGATCTCGGCCTCGACAGCCTCGGCCGCGCGGAGCTCCTGCTGCGCCTCTCGCGCCGCTTCCGGATCCTGCTGCCGGAGCGGCTCATCGGCGAGGCCTCCACGCCGGACGACCTGCTCGCGGCCCTCCGGTCCGCCGGTGCGGCGCCCCGTCCGGGGGCCGTGCCGTCCCGCACCGAGGCCCTCCCCCCGGCATCCGAGCCGCACCGGGCCGAGACTTGGCCCGAGGTGCTCGCCTTCCACGTCCGCCACCATCCGGACCGGCCCCACCTGCGCCTTCGTGAGGGGCCCGACGCCGAGACCGTCCTCACCTACGCGGACCTCGACCGGCGGGCGCGCCGCGTCGCGGCCGGCTTGCTCGGCCACGGCCTCGCACCCGGCGACCGGGTCGCCATCATGCTGCCGACCGGACCCGACTTCTTCCCGGCTTTCTTCGGCTGCCTTCTCGCGGGCGGTGTCCCGGTGCCGCTCTATCCGCCGTTCCGGCGCGCCCAGGTCCAGGACCACCTCGAGCGCCAAGCCGGCATCCTGACGAATGCCGCCCCCGGGATCCTGATCACCGATTCGGCGGTCGCACCCTTCGCCCGGCTGCTGCCGGACCGCGTCGAGGGATTGCGGGTGCTGACGACCGCGGCGGACCTCGCCGACGCGGAGCCCCTGGCCGAGCCCGTGCCGGCGACGGGCGCGAGCCTCGCGCTGATCCAGTACACCTCCGGCAGCACCGGCGATCCGAAGGGCGTGACGCTGACGCACGCCAACCTGCTCGCCAATGTCCGCGCCATGGGCGAGGCGCTCGGCGCCTCCTCGGCGGACGTCGTGGTGAGCTGGCTGCCGCTCTACCACGACATGGGGCTGATCGGCTGCTGGCTGGGAAGCCTCTACTTCGGCGCGCCCGCCGTGATCCTGCCGCCCCTGGCCTTCCTGGCCGATCCCGGAAGCTGGCTGTGGGCGATCCACCGGCACCGCGGGACGATCTCCGCCGCTCCGAACTTCGCCTACGAGCTCTGCCTCAAGAGCCTGCGCGACGAGGATGTCGCGGGACTCGACCTCGGCTCCCTGCGCGTCCTCACCAACGGCGCCGAGCCGGTGAGCCCCGACACCCTGGCGCGGTTCGCCCGGCGCTTCGGCGCCTTCGGCCTGCAGACCTCCGCCCTCACCCCGGTCTACGGCCTCGCCGAATGTGCGGTCGGACTGGCCTTCCCGCCGCTCGGACGGGGGCCGCGCATCGACTGGATCGACCGCGCGGCGCTGTCGCGCGAGGGAACCGCGCGCCCCGCCCCGCCCGGCGAGGCGGGGTCGACCGCCTTCGCGGCCTGCGGGCGCCCGTTGCGCGGCCACCAGATCCGCATCGTGGACGAGGCCGGACGCGAACTGCCCGAGCGGCGGGAGGGCCGCCTCCAGTTCAGGGGGCCGTCCGCCACGGCCGGCTACTTCCGCAAGCCAGAGGCCACGCGCGTCCTGTTCGCCGGAGACTGGCTGGAGAGCGGCGACCTCGCCTACATGGCGGGCGGCGACGTCTACGTCACGGGGCGCACCAAGGACATCGTCATCCGGGCGGGACGGAAGATCCATCCGCACGAACTCGAAGAGGCCGCGGGCGCGGTCGAGGGGGTGAGGAAGGGCTGCGTCGCGGCCTTCGCCTGCCCCGACCCGAAGACCGGGACGGAGCGGCTGATCCTCGCCGCCGAGACGCGGCTGACGGACGCGCCGGCCCTGGCGGACCTGCGCCGCGCCCTCGCCCGGGCCGCCGGGGCGGTGCTCGATCAGCCCCCCGACGAGATCCTGCTGTGCGCGCCCCACTCGGTCCCCAAGACGTCGAGCGGGAAGATCCGGCGCGCGGCGGCGCGGGCGCTCTACGAGGCGGGCGAACTCGGCCGGGCGCAGCCCGCTCTCCGGGCGCAGCTCGCGGGGCTCGCCGTCGCCGGCATCGCGGCGCGGCTGCGCCGGATCGGCCGCCTCTGGTCGGACGCGTGCTACGCGGCCCTGTGGTGGGGCGTGCTCGGGGGGCTCGGCGCCGTCCTGTGGCTCCTCGTCCTCGTCCTCCCGAACCGCACGTGGCGCTACGCCGCGCTGCGCGCGGGATCGCGCGCCTTCTTCCGCCTCACCGGGACACCCCTCGCCGTCGAGGGCAGGCCGATGGCGCGTGCCGCCATCGTGGTGGCGAACCACGCGAGCTACCTCGACGCGGCCGTTCTGGCCGCCGTCCTGCCCGGGACACCGGTCTTCCTCGCCAAGCACGAACTGGCGCGCCAGCGCGTCGCCGGACCCTTCCTGCGGCGGCTGGGAACGGCCTTCGTGCATCGCGGCACCGCCGAAGGCGTCGCGGAGACGCAGCAGGTCCTTGCGCGCGTCCGGGCGGGCGAGCAGCTGGTCGCCTTCCCGGAGGGTACCTTCACCCGGAACCCGGGCCTCCTCGGCTTCCATCTCGGCGCCTTCCTGGATGCGTGCCGGGCCGACATCCCGGTCGTGCCGGTCGCGATCACCGGCACCCGGTCGCTGCTGCGCGCCGACCAGTGGTTCCCGCGCCGCGGCGCCGTCGGGGTGCAGTTCGGCGAGCCGATCGCACCCGACGGCAGCGACTTCCACGCCGCCATCCGCCTGCGCGACCGGGCGCGCGCGGCAATCCTGGCGCGGTGCGGCGAACCGGATCTGGCCGACGAGTCCGTGATTCCCTCCGCACCGCCCACGGCCTGAGCCATGCCCCCTGTCCTCGCCACATCCGATCCCTCGCCCCGGCCGCCCGGGGCCGAGGCGGGCACGATCCCGGCCCTGCTGCAGGCGCACGCGGCCCGCCGCCCCGCGGCGACGGCTTACGTGGCGTACGATCCCGACGCGGGCCGCTTCGCGAGCGTCAGCTGGGCCGAACTGGCCGCGCGCGTCGCCGCGCGGGCCGCCGCGCTCTCCCGCGAGGGCCTGACGGCCGGCGACCGGGTCGCGCTCTGGCTGCCGAACGGCGTCGAGTGGGTGGCCTTCGACCAGGCCGCGCTCTCGCTCGGCCTCGTGGTGGTGACTCTGTTCTCCGACGACGCGCGGGCGACCACGGCCGCCCTGCTGACGGATTCGGGCGCCCGCGTCGTGGTCGCGCGCCGCGCGGAGGAGTGGCACGGCCTCCGCTCCTGCGCGGGCGCGCTCGGCACGGTGCGACGCGTCATCGTGATCGAGGAGGCCGGGGCGTCCGGTACCGCGGATCCGCGCCTGCGCGGCCTCGGGGCGTGGCTCGCGAAGGCGCGCGGGTCCCTGCCGCCCCGCGTGCCCCTCGATCCCGACGCTCTGGCGACCATCATCTACACGTCCGGGACGACGGGATTGCCGAAGGGAGTGATGCTCTCCCACCGCAACCTCCTGTCGGTGGCGCAGGCGGTGCTCGACCGCAACCCGGGGTCGGACCGGGACGTCTTCCTCTCCTACCTCCCGCTCGCGCACGTCTTCGAACGGGTGGTCGGCTGCTACCTGCCGCTGATCCTCGGGGCGCGCGTCGTGTTCGCACGCTCGGTCGAGCACCTGCCGGACGACCTCCGCGTCGCGCGCCCGACCATCCTGCTCGTGGTGCCGAGCCTCCTCGACCGCCTGCGCCGGACCGTCACCGAGAGGGCCGCGAGGACGGCGCCGACGCGCTGGCTCCTGCGCGCCGCGCTCGCACGCGGCTGGGACCTTTTCGCCGCCCGCCGCGACGGCTGCCGGCTCGGCCTCGCCCGCACCGCCGCGGGCGCCCTGCTGCGCGCCGTCGCGGCGGCGCCGATCCGCCGCTCGCTCGGCGGCCGCCTACGGCTCGCGGTCTCGGGCGGGGCCCCGCTTCCGGACGAGACGGCGCGCTTCTGCCTCGGCCTCGGCCTGCCCCTCGTCGAAGGCTATGGCCTGACCGAGGCGGCCTCGGCGGTCACCGGATTTCAGGTCGGCCGGACGGTGCCGGGCTCCGTCGGTCCGCCCCTGCCCGGGATGGAGGTGCGCATCGCCGACACGGGCGAGATCCTCGTGCGCTCGCCGGGCGTGATGATCGGGTACTGGCGCCGCCCGGATCTGACGGCGCAAGTCCTGCACGGCGGCTGGCTGTACACCGGCGACCTCGGCGTCCTGCGAGGCGGGTGCCTCTACGTCGCCGGCCGAAAGAAGGAGATGATCGTCCTGTCGACCGGCGAGAAGGTCTCGCCCGAGGCCGTCGAGGCCGCGATCACGCGCGATCCCCTGTTCCGGCAGGCCATGGCGGTGGGAGAAGGCCAGTCGCGCCTCACGGTTCTGGCCGTCGTTGATGAAGCCGCGTGGGCGCCGCTCGCGCGCCGTCTCGGTCTCGATCCGGAGGCCGAGGACGCGCTCGACCGCCCGGCCGCGCGGCAGGCCGCGCTGGCGCGGATCGCCGCGGCGCTGGAGGGCTGTCCCCGCGCCGCCCGCGTGAAGGACGTCCGCCTCCAGCGCACGCCCTGGACCGTCGAGGCCGGCCTCGTCACGCCGACCCGAAAGCTGCGCCGGGCCGCCCTGCTTGGCCGCTTCGCGAACGAGATCGCGGCCATGCGGGGCGGCCCCGCGGCCCCGGCAGGCTGAGAGCGGAGCGGTGCCGGTCTCCCTATCCGCCTTGCGCTGGATCAAGGCCGTGCCGCGCCCGCGCGAGCACGATCTCCGGCACTCGCCATGGGCCTGATCGCATACGCATCATCGCCTCCGAATTCCGCAAGATCGTCTCGGATGATACCGGGCACCACCCCTGCATTCTCCCGTCGAGATACGCAGTCCAGGCGCCTTCGGAGAATCAGGCCGCTGCGGATATCGAGGCGAGGCTGTGTGGCCGGCTGGGCGTGACCGATGAGCGGGTCCGCGCCGATAGCTGCGACCGCGCGAGATCTCGGACAGCGTCGCTTGAGGAGGACGACGATGAACTCATCCCTGACGGAGCCCGTATATTGGCAGGGCCGGCAATGGGCCGTGACCGGCTACGGCATCGAGACGCTCGATGGCATGTACCACGTCGCGGCCGCGGAGGTCGGCGCGGTCGGCGACGCGCCGCCTCGGTGGCTCGACGCCCTCTGGCGCCGCTACGGGACCGATCGTGACGACCTGAGCGCCGCGCTGGCCGTGGCCCGGCAGGTTTTCGCCTGCCCGGACGCGGCGTGACGCCGGGATCCTGCGGGCGAGGGCTCGATTGTCCCCCTCGCGGCACTCCCGTTCACCGGGGCGCTACGGCAGCCTCGGTCTCGCTGGAGGGGGCATTGGCCCAGGCCGCCGCGATCACGCGGACCACGACGCGGAGCGTCCAAATCCTGTTCGCGAGGCCGAGGGTGCTCTGCGCGGCCAGGGCCGTCATCATGCCGGCCGCGGTCCCGCATGCGAAAGGTGCGGCACTCTCCCGCGCGAGAGCCTGTTTTCCGCGCGAGAGCCTGTTTTCCGCGCGAGAGCCTGTTTTCCGCGCGAGAGCCTGTTTTCCGCGCGAGAGCCTGTTTTCCGCGCGAGAGCCTGTTTTCCGCGCGAGAGCCTGTTTTCCGGGCAGAAGCCCGGCGATGAGGTCGGTCGCGTGCAATCCGATGCCGCCCTCAGCGCCGGAGGGACTTGAGATAAGCGGTCAGATCCGAGGCTTCGTCCGGTTCGAGGCGGAACTCCGGCATGGCGGGGTGCCGATACGCGACGCCCTCGACCAGGACGTCGGCGAGATCGTCGACCGGGACCCGCCCGGCGAGGTCGCGGAATGGGGGTGCCGCGCGCAGGCGGCTCCTCCCCGAGCGATCGACTGCGTGGCAGCGCGCGCAGTGCACCAGCGCAAAGGACAGGCCCCGTTCGGCCTTCGCATCGCGGGCCGATGCGGCGAGGGCCGGCCAGACTGAGACCGCCGCGAAGAAGGCGAAGAGGCTGACAAGGCCCGCGCGCATCATACCGTTCTCCTTCGCGTCCGCGTCGTCCGGCAGCCTCTCCGCCGCCGCAAGGTCAGTGGGACAGGAGGCAGCAGACCGGCGCCGACAGCAGGAGGTTTCGCGTCACGCCACCGAAGATCCACTCAGCCAGCCGCGCGTGGCCGTAGGCCCCGCTCACAATCAGGTCGGCCTCGTTCTCTCGCGCGAAATCCAGGATGGCATCGGCCACGCGCTCGCCCGTCCGGGACAGCAGGTGCGCCGTGGCGCGCGCGCCATGGCTGCCGAGATGCGCGGCGACCTCCTCCGTGCCCTCGTCGAAGCCGCCGTCGCGCACGCTGACGACGAGCACCTGATCGGCCTGGCCGATGAAGCCGAGCGCTGCGGAGACCGCCCGGCGCGCCTCGACAGTGTCCTTCCAGGCGACCACGATGCGAGAGCCCGGCGCGCTGGTAACGCCCGGCGGCGCGACGAGCACGGGCCGGCCGACCTGCAGGACAAGCGGCCCCGGCGCGACGCCGAGCGCGCCGGGATCGGGGTCGTTTTCGCCGCGGCGGCTCACCACCAGGAGGTCGGCACTGCGCGCGTAGCGCACCATGTACGTCTGAGGATCCCACGCAGCCTGGTGCCAAGCGAGGCGAAGGCCGCTCCCCGCGTGACGCTCGAAGCGGGCGCGCATGCTCCCCAGCTCCGCCCGAACGAGTTGGGCGTTCGCCTCGAACCGGATCTCGGCGTCGTGCACGTCGGTGACGAGGAGCGGATAGGGAACCTCCCGCGCCGCGATGCCGGTCAGCCTGCTCCGGAACTTGCGGGCGAGGTTGGCGGCGAGTTTCACTCGGTCGGAGGCGGCCTCTCCTGGATCCAGCGAGACCAGAACATTCGCATACGTCATCGCGGCCTCCCTGCACGGCGGCCATTCCCGAACCGGGACATCCTCCACCCGGATCGCGCACGCTCCATTGATCCAGCGCAAGGGACCGTCTCCGCATGCCGCCAGCACCGGCATCGGGGCGCGCCGGTCTTGCGCTGGATCAAGGCTCGTCGGCGCGGGACGCACAGGATCGGACTCGGCCAGCCCCGCCATCATGAGACCGGGAGAGACGCCATGACCGACAAGGACCTGCGCCGCGACGTGCTCGACGAACTCGATTTCGACCCCAGTCTGGACGCGACCAATATCGGCGTAGCCGTCTCGGACGGCGTCGTCACCCTCACCGGGCACGTCGGCAGCTACGCCGAGAAAGTCGAAGCCGAACGGGCCGCGCGGGGCGTCAAGGGCGTGCGGGCGATCGCCCAGGACATTCAAGTCCGCTCCCCTGAGGCCAAGAAGGTCGAGGACGACCAGATCGCCGCGCGCGCCCTCGCGATTATCGACTGGTCCGTGCACCTCCCGAAGGACACCATACAGGTCAAGGTCGCCAAGGGCTGGATCACCCTAACCGGGACGGTGGCTTGGCAGTACCAGCTGATGGGCGCGGAGGCGGCCGTGCGCAAGCTGTCCGGCGTGGTCGGCGTGACGAACCTCATCGCGTTGAGGCCCGCGGTCAAACCGACGGCGGTCCGGGACAGGATCGTGAAAGCGTTCAAGCGCCACGCGCTCGTGGAGGCGGACGCGATCACGGTGCGGGTCGAGGGCGACAGGGTCACTCTGGAAGGGGCCGTCGCGACGATGGCGGAGCGCGACGCCGCCGAGCGGGCGGCGTGGTCGGTGCCGGGCGTGCGGTCCGTCGAGGACCGGATCGTCGCGCTCGCCTGAGGAGACCGACGACGCACGCAGCGCCCGGCTATCCTGCGCCTCACGACGTCGGGCCTCTCGGGGAGGCTGGCTCCCTGGCCGGACTGCGCCGCGTGCCCCCGTCGCCGGCGCGCTGCCCGAAGCATCCGGATGGCGGTGCCGGGTGCGGCTACGAGATCATCGCGGACCTCAGCCCGGATGGCCGCCTCGACGCAGCGCTGCGCACGAGGCTCGCGACCGCCGCCGCAACCGTCTCCGCTGGACCGGCGCGCTCGATCGCCACGGCCGCCTCGTGCACCGCGCCGGGGACGAAGGCGGCGCGACGTGGCTGATCGCCTGCGACGACCGCACGACGGAGGACCACGAAGCTCCCGCAACACCTTGGTTCGGTTCAGCCCCCCGCTTTGCACGGTGGCCTCGCCTGAACGCCGAAGGTCGAGAGATGCCGCACGACTTGGGATTCTCGGGATGATCCTGCACCGATCCGCCGCCTCCCTCCGCTGGAGATCAAGACGCCATGAAGCGAGTCATCATCCTCCTCGGCAGCGTTCTCCTGAGCCCGGTCGCCGAGAGCCAGACGACTCCGTTTGCGGAGCCGCGCTCAGTTCAAACCCCCGACTGGTCTCTCTTGAGCCTCGCGAACATCATGCAGCTGATCCAATCACGCCACATCAAGCTCTGGTACGCCGGACGGGCGCAAGATTGGGATTTAATAAATTTCGAGTCCGATCACATTTCGGATGATCTCACATCTGCGGCCATGCTCTACAAAAATATACCGCTGGAGTTCGTCTCGAATGCAAATCGAGCCCTAGCCCGCTTGAAAAAAGCCGCAAAGGAAAGAAACATACAGGGTCTACAAGCGGCTTATGCGGACCTGACCACATCTTGCAATTCCTGCCATGCGGCTGGCGGCGTTGCTTTCATTCGCATCCAGCCGCCGACGCATATGCCTTTTACAAACCAGAAATTTTAATCGGTTGGTCGATTATCGGATATCGAGGCTGCAGGGCAGGCGGTCGCGAGAATGGTGCCACTCTCCGGCCGGTTCGCGGCATCCAGATGCCCCTCGTGAGCGTCGACCAGCTGACCGCCGGAGTGATGAGGCCTGCGCGCGAAGCGCTCGAATCGTACCAAATCCGCTTGATCCCTTCGGGATGGCGGATTTGGGCTTCGCTCAGGCGCCGCGCAGGCGTGTGACACGGGATCCGCTTGATCAAGCGGATCCCGTGTCACAGCATCTTGGGCCTGCCCTGTGCCACAAGATACTAGGAATGGTAGCTCCGCGAAGCCGCGCACAGGTCTCATCATTCCATCAGCTCATCAGCACGGACGAGAATGGAGAGTGGAATTTCCAGTTGTAATGCATTAGACGTTGAAATATTAACTACAATCTCAAATGTAGTTGGCTGCTCAATGGGCAGGTCGGCCGGTCGCACCCCTTTCATAATCTTGTCAACGAGCGCCGCCGCTCGGCGAAAGACGGCCGAGTAGTTTGGGCCGAAAGAAAGGAGGCCGCCTTCCTCAACGAATTCACGAGTCGGGTAGATTCCAGGCAGCCGATAATGGTTGGCGAGCTCCACTATCTGTCTCCGCGCTTCAGTAAAAACAGAGTCATCCATCGGAACGATGGCATCCGCTCCTAACGCTCGGATGCTTTCAAACGCACCGTCGAGATCGGTCCTAGATCGTACAGAAATTACGTCTAGTTTGAGACCAAGGGCCGTTGTAGCCTTTTTTGCTTCCCTTACGTAATCAGCGCATCCAGGATTGCCGTCGCGGATCAGGAAGGCGATCCGCTGAAGAGCCGGCAGCATCTCCTTGAGCAACTCGATGCGCTTGGCCGTCAGGTCAATCTGAACCGTAGTTAGGCCGGTCACGTTCGAGCTATGTTGAGCAAGGCCGCCGCTAGCCAGCCCGGCCGCCATCGGGTCGATCCCCGCTACGAAGACAATCGGGATTGTTCCGGATGCATGCCACGCCGGAAGCACAGCCGCCGCGCCCGATGCCACGATGAGATGGACGTTCTTGCTCACCAGCTTTGCGGCCGCTTCGGGCAATTGCTCCGCCGTCGTAGCTGCCTCAAACTCGATGACCAAGTTCTTCCCCTCCACATAACCGAGCTCGCTGAGACCTTGCCGGAACGGCTCGATGAAGCTGCGAGGCGGCGTGCCGATACGCAGGAAGCCGATCCGGTAGGTGTGAAGGGATGGCTGCGCGAAGGCCGAGCGACAGGCGATTGCGCCAAGCCCCGCAACAAATGCCCGCCGCCTAATCCGCACGGGCGGCAGGGGATGCGGCGACGGCAAGGCCGCAGACGACGTTTCACGGACAATGCGCCGTCTCATTCGAAGAGTGCTGTGAGGTCGAACTGCCTCATCTGAATACTCCGAATGTTGTCGCATACCCTGCCACGACAGCACGGCCCGGGCTAGTGGCGCATCAGACGGACCATAAGTCCGCCACCCGACCCGCTCAATAGCGGCTTCAATCCTCTTCTTGAACAGGGCCGGTCCGCTGTCGGCCTGAACCGGAGCCGATGGCCTGCCAGACGCAACGCCCGAAGCAGGTCGGTTTCGGTCCGAGGCCCGCAGGCGGGCGGCGCGCGATCGCCCCGGGCGTGCGGGTGCACGATGCCTTCAATCCTCAATCATGTGGGGATGCCTTCGGCCCGCCCGGCTCCGCCCACGGCGGGCCATTCGTGTTTCTGCCGCAGATTCGGCCACGGCACGTCTCGCCCATGCCTCCGCCTGTCCACGCATGAAGCCGGGACCAAGCCTGCTTCCGTGCGTTCTCCTCCTGTAGTGAGGAGCGGCATCATGGCAAGCATAACCAAAATCTCCGCCGCCGATCGAAAGCTCTTCGCGCGAGCGGGGTTGGCGGAGCTCAACAATGCCCTGGCGAAATTGACACCCTCTAAGCGCAGGGCGTTCTGGATCGCTGTTCGGGGCTACTACGAACCTCCGCCAGAGGACCAGCACGAGTGATCTTGGTCCTGGCCCTGCCCTCCGCTCATCTGCGGGGTCTCGCGGCCTGCTCGTGGAGGCGCGGCGGGGGTTGCGGCGGCTCACAGGCGGAGAGGTAGGCGGCGTCCGTTGCGCGGCGATAGCGTGCGCGAGCTACGCGGGCCGTGTCAGGGCGGCAGCCGCGCCCGCCATAGGCGCACGGCGTGCACAACGCCCTCGATCTCGCCGGCATAGGGCAACGTCCAGGCCCGCGCCCTATCCCTCGTTCAGGGAGGCGTCGGCGATCCGGCGCTCGATCGTCAGGACGGGTCGCGCGTTGGCACTCGCAGCTCCCCCGTCACCAGCGCGATGATCTCGCGGGCGAGGGTCTGGGCATCGGTATCGCCGAGCGGGTGGTGGCCAGAGACGTCCCAGATCCGCTCCTGGATGAGCCGAGCGATCCGCAGTTCGAGCTTGTCCGGCTTGCGCGGCGGCTCTGTCGGGGTCTCGTCACTCATGCGCCTCCCTCCACCCTCGCCAGCAGGATGGCGGTGCGCACCGCCATCCGTCGCTGCGCCTCGAGGGCGTTGGTCAGGGCCAGCACCTCCCGGGCGTAGGCGTTCGCCGGGATCACCGCCGCGAGGTCCACGGCGACGCCTTCGGCGATCAGGCGCAGCCCCGGCGTGGGGCCGTCGAGGGAGGCGGCGACTGCGGATTTCACCTGCTCGTCCGTGACGGCCTTGAGCTTGAACAACTCGCCGATCGTGGGTCTGTCTGGCATCGCGCCGCCTCTCCGTCCAGGGGCATGGCCCGCGGAAGAGATCGCCCGCCGCCTTGCGGCTGAACAGGGCGAACCGGCGCCGCCGCTCCGGCCGGTCGTGCAGCATGTGCCAGTGCTGGCAGGAGGCGGCGAGGGTGCCGGGCGCGCTGTCGGCCGTGTCGTGGTTGAGGTGCGCCGTCGCCAGGACCACGCGGGTGAACCGGACGGTGTGGAGCAGGTCCTCCGGGAGCATGCGGCTGCGCAGGATCCGGCCGCGCCCGTCGCGCCGCGTCTCGGTCGCGGCGTCGAACCAGCGCCCGCCCTGAAGGCGACCCGTTGCAGGTGGGGCCGCCCGCAGCCCTCGCAGCGCCCGCCGGCGCGGCGAAAGCGGATCACGTCGGAGAGCCGGGGCCAGTCGATCGGGTCGAAGCCGCGGTGCTCGGGTCGGATCGGCACGGGTGAGATCGGCGCCCTGATCGGCGCAGGCTACGGCCGAGTTTGAGATCCCGCTAGGCCGCCTTCCCGAACTCCCAGACGGTCACGCCGCGGCAGCGCCCGGGCTTGGCCTTCCGCTAGGTCCAGAGGTGTTTTTTCAGGTACGCCTCCGCCAGCTCGAACACCGGGTAGGAGCACGGCATCATCACGCCGCAGCAGTCGCCCCGGACGATGCCGGCCTGCGGGTGCGCCGAGAACAGGGTGAGCGTGTCCCAGCCGAGCCGCGCCGCCTCGGCGCCGAACTCGTCGACGAAGCGGCGGCAGTTCTCCAGGCTGGTGGCCCACTCGTCGGGGCGGCCCCCCGGGCAGGGCGGCTGGCCGGGCGAGAGGGCGGCGAGGCCGCGGCTCCACGCGGAGACCAGGGCGGCAAGATCGGCGATCGGGTTGGCGGTCAGCATGGCGGCCCGGCACGGCCCGGGGGTGTCGGGGAGCTTGCCGCCTCGCCTCCGGCAATGCGCCCGCGCCGGTGCAGGATGCGCCTTAACAGCCGCTTCCGACCCTCGGCGGCCCTTCATGCGGCCAAGCTGATTGAGTTCAGACCCTCAGAGCAATGGCCGAGTCTCAATGGATCAAGCGGTGCACGAGAAAAGCGCAAATAGTGGGACAGCAGCGCTCATTTCCAGGATCGCATTGAGGCAAAGGAGATGACTATGGGTTATCTGAAACTTGCAGGATTGTCTATTGCTGCGGCGCTTGTGCTTGGACTGGGGAGCGGAGCAAAGGCGACTCCACTCAGCAGTTCTTCGGCCGGAGTTGCAGCATGTGAGGTGTCCGACGGATTGGTCATCAAGGCACTGACCAGGGCCGGAGTTGCGCATCGGTCGGCTCGAAGGACGGCCCGGCGTGTTAACCGCCGCCACGGCTACTAGCTGCTGGCTCAATCGCGCGCGAGGGCAGCCCATTTGCATAACTCCCACTCTAGAACGTGAGAGGCTGTCCCAGCGAGTGCCACAGGGGGACGGATTTTTCGTCTCCATTACGGGGATGTCGCGTTAGCAATAAGGGAGATGACCATGAAAGCGCCTTTGCTTACCCTATCACTCCTGGCTTTCCTGGCCAGCGCGGCCGTTCCGATACTTACCAGTGTCTACGCTGGTCCCGCCGAGGACGTGCAGGCCGCCATGCAGCGCCTGAAGTCGAAGGCCGCTACCCTCGGAGCCCCGAGCGCAAAGGGCGAGGACACCGTCGCCGGGAAGACCGTTCCGGTTCTCTATTTCGGACAGACGAAAGTGAACGGTGACTTCACTCTCGTCGATAGCGTGCAGAAGGAGGTGGGTGGAACCGAAACATTGTTCGTCAAGAGCGGTGGTGAATTCGTCCGCGTCTCAACGAATGTGAAGAAGGATGACGGATCGCGCGCCGTTGGGACCATTCTGGATCCGAAGGGCAAGGCCATCGCGGCGATCAACAAGGGCGAAGCCTATTTCGGAGAGGCCGATATTCTTGGCCACCCCTACATCACCGGCTACGAACCGATCCGTGATGCAAGCAGCGGCATTATCGGGATCTATTACGTGGGATATCCGAAATAGTGAGGCTTGGCCGCGGGAGGGGCTTGGCAAGAAGGCCGCGATGCGGCGAAGCGTTTCAATAGGACGTGCCGGTATGGAGCAATCCGGATCCGCCAAGCCCCCTCAACGGATAACGCAGCATTTTAGAACATCTCACCCTTTGAGGCCCCAGGATCTGAACTCAATCAACTTGATCATTACAACGGCTGCTTTCCACCCATAGCGGCCGGTTCGTGTGGTACGATTTGGGTATACCCCTGGAGAACCAGCCCGGAGCCGGTTCACCAAGCCCCGATTCACCATCCAAAGGAAACCGCCGATCAGGAGACCGTCTGCAGCGAACTGATCAGCCCACCCGTGTACCTGAGGGCCTACTCTGCGCCTCCACGGACGAGCAGGACGCGCAGCGCGCCCGTGCACAGCTCGAACCTTCGCTGGGCCGGCCATCCTCATCCTCTCGATGTGTGCTTTCGTACGGCAAGATAGCCTTATGCCCTCTACACCGTGGAGCGACAGCCCGCCCTAATGGAGACGGCACATGCAAGCCCAGCTCAGAGGGAAGATTAGCGACTCCTCCGAACTGCGTCTTGATGAACTGGACGCTGCTTCTGGCGGCGAAACAAAAATGGTGACCGATTTTCAATTCAAAGTTTTCGGAGTAGACATATTTGGAGGCCACTACGAGTCTGGCGGCAAGACAACAGGAACCTATTCTGGGTATTGTGTTGGATCGAGCTGCACCGCGACAAGCAACTTTACCCGTCCATCATGAACTGCCTCCTGCAATGCCGGACTGCGATTAGCCTCGGAGCCGGCCTGCCGGAAGCGATCACGGTCGAGAGTTGGGGCCGGTCGATCGGGTCGAAGCCGCGGGGCTCGCGCCGGATCGGCATCTCCCAACTCTCCCCCGCAACCTGGTTGCGTGCCCGCGCCTGCGGAAAGTCCTGGTAGAAGGTCATCCGGCTCACCCCCAGCCGCTTGGCGATCGCCGCCACCGAGATGGTGCCCGAGGCCCGCAGCGCCCGCCCGACCTCGAAGTCCCCCTCGGACGGGGCCTTGAGCCTCCCGCCCTTGCGGCCGCGGGCGAGGGCAGCCCTGTGCCCCTCCAGGGTCCGCTCGCGGCTGAGGGCGAGGAAGTACTCGGCCATGGCGCCGTGCACCTGGCGGGCGAAGCGGCCGTGGGCGGTGTCGCTGTCGAACTGCTCGGTGAGGGAGCGGAAGTGGACCTCCTGCCGGCGCAGGCCGTCGATGGTGGGCATCGTCTCGACCAGGGAGCGACCGAGGCGGTCGAGCTTCCAGATTACGCGCACGTCGTCGGGACGGAGATAAGGCGAGGGCGGCCTCGAACTCGGGTCGCTTGGTGCCGCCGTGCCGGACTTCTTCTCCTCGAAGACGCGCTGGCCTCCGGCGCGGGCGAGGGCATCGCGCTGGAGGTCGAGGTTCTGGTCGTGGGTTGAGACGCGGGCGTATCCGACGAGCATGTCAGGATGGTCTCGCGGGAGGGTATTGCCGACAGTCGTTTTGTTTACACACCGGTTCGCGATTGAGTTCAGGCGTGTCTCGCTTGGGTCCCGATAAGGGCCTGATGGGGTGCTGAGTGCCGCCTGACGTTCGGCGCCGGCCACAGTTGGTGTTTCACGCCAATGTCTCGCTTGAGCACGCCGTTGCGTGACACGAGACCCTGAGGGTGGCGGCCGGGCCATGGGAGCGCCGGTCGCTTCGGAGCCCAGCCGCCTGCCGTACCATCCCGCAACCGGGAGAAGAAGCCGCGGCGGCACGACCAGTCTCAGCTACCGCACGACTGCGGCGAAGGAAGAGCGCCGGCACGAGCGAGATCCCGGCCGGCGCGAAGTTCAGTTTCCGTCCCCTGTCAGCGTCCTCGCGAGCCCTGGCGTGCTCGATACCGGCGCGCTGGGCCTGCTCGGCGGCAACGGCCTGGGCCTGGACAGTCGCCGCCATAAAGCCGATCAGCGCGTCCCTAACGGCCTGCTGTTTCGGATCCGTAGTGGCGCCGTCCAAAGTCAAACAATTGGCGACCACGAGGACGATGACGCCTCAGCGCGTGAGCCCGCGGACCTCCCGCAGACGTCCCTAGAGTAGCAGCTGATTCGATTGACCTACCTCATATGCAGCGTGTCGCCCCGGCGCAGGAGTTCGAGCAGCCTGGGTCT
This sequence comes from Methylobacterium sp. 4-46, assembly GCF_000019365.1. GTDB lineage: Bacteria > Pseudomonadota > Alphaproteobacteria > Rhizobiales > Beijerinckiaceae > Methylobacterium. The sequence goes on from NC_010511.1 coordinate 3,209,184, forward strand.
TAAATTTGGAGATGATCCGGGATCCGCTTGATCGAAGCGGATCCCGGATCACAAGCCTGCGCGGCGCCTGAGCGACGCCGACATCCGCATTGCGAAGCAATCAACCGGATGTCGAATGAGATCCGTATAAGTCAACGTTCGTAAGCCGAAAGTACCTCATACAGGCGGGTTTTCGCTGTCTTGCCAAGAGTTCGTATGGGAATGCCCATGCAGACACAACTGGTGCATTGAGTGCACCTTAAGGCGGATCGATCATGCGATTGCGGGCTTGCGCGCCACCAGCAGCAGTGATGCACCCTCATCATCGGGGCGGAACGGCTCCGGCTTGAGCTTCCGCATCACGAACCCACCCATGAAGCCGATCAGCGCGGAGGCGTGCCACGCCCAGGAGTGCCGATAATGAACCTGGCGGCATTTCACCGGTGAGCAGCGCTCCATCCAGTACACGATCGCATCCACGTCGCTCCAGGGCGCGATCTCGACCGCGGCGCTGACCAGACCGGCGCGGGCTGCGACCGCCTCAAGCGCCGCCTTTGTCCACCACGTGAGGTGATGCGGCACCGCGTTGATCAGGTAGTTCGGGATCCGGGTGTGCGCCGCCGGCACGTGCGGCACTCCGACGATCACGGTGCCACCTGGTCGCACCGCCCGCATCATCGCCTCTACCATCGCCACCGGCTGCTCGACGTGCTCTAGCACCTGGAAAGCGGTGACCACGTCGTAGTGGCCGGCATGCGTCCGCAGGTGGTCGTCCAAGTTCTCGATCCGGGCCCAGGACGCGCCGGGCTCGCCGGAGAAGTGCGGGTCCAGACCCGTGTAGTCGGCGTGGCGCACCTCGTGGCGGAACGCGCCGAAGCCGCAGCCAACATCAAGCACCCGGTTGCCCGCCGCAACGTGGCGGGCGGCCAGTCGGAACTCGGCCCGCGGGTGTCCTTCGCGCGGGTAGTGGCGGATATTCAGACGGCTGTAGAGGGTCGTGTAGAAGCCGGCATCCCCCTGCCGCATGGGGTCGAAGAAGTAGAGGCCGGTCGGCGACTCCCACAGGCCGAAGCGCGTTACGCCGCGGAAGCTCGGGCGCACATCGACCCGCAGCGTGTAGCGCCAGAGGTCCGCGAGCAGGCGCGCGCTCACCCACTGCACGAGGCGGACCGCTGGTTCGCCCGTGACGGGACAGGGTGGGGTCGTCATGGGGTGTCCTGCAAGTCAGTGGAGAGGTCAACGGTGCGCCGAGCGACTAGCAGCAGGGCGACGCCCTCGTCCGTTCCCGGCTTTGGTAGGGGTAGGAAGGACGCCGCGACGACTCCGCCAAGCGCTCCGACCAGGGCCGCAGCGTACCAGGACCAAGCGTGGCGGTAGTAGTGCGCGCGGCAGCGCACGGGCGAGAGGCGCGCCATCCAGTGCACGAAGACATCGCCACGAGACCATGCGGATTCCCGCACGATGGCGTCGGTCAGTCCGACGCGGCGGGCGAGCGCCACCAAAGCCGGCTTGGTCCACCATGTCAGGTGGTGGGGCACGGCGTTGGTGAGCCAGTTCGGAATGCCGGTCTGCGCCGAGGGGACGTGCGGCACGCCGGCAATGACGAGGCCGCCCGGCCGCGCGGCCCGCGCCATCTCAGCCATGAGGCTGACCGGGTCGGTCACGTGCTCCAACACCTGGAAGGCACAGACGACGTCGTAGCTCCCCGCGTGCCTCACGAGATGGTCGCTCAGGAGCTCTGCCCGTGCCCAGGGACGATCCTCCCCGCCAGCAAAATGCGGGTCGAGCCCGACGTAAGTCGCGTGAGGCACGTGATGCCGGAAGGCCCCGAAACCACATCCGACATCAAGCACCCGGTCGGCGGGCCGCACGTAGGCGGCTGCGGTCCGAAACTCGTCGCGATCGGGGTCCCGCAGGTACTGGCGCATGCCACGGCTCCGGTAGAAGGCCGCGTAAAAGTCCGCGTCGCCCGCCCGCATCGGGTCGAAGAAGTGGAGGCCGGTCGGCGACTCCCACAGGCCAAAGCGCGTCGTGCCGGAGAAGCTTGAGCGCGGATCAGCCCGGAATAAGAGCCGCCACAGGGCGGTGAGGTGGCGGGCGCTGACCCATTGCACGAGGCGCACGGCGGGCTCACCGGTGACTGGGCAGGATGGCGGCATCAGGTCGCCCCCGCGCGCGCGGTGTGCCGCTCGATCAGGTCCGCGGCGGCGCTGACTCCCGGTTCGCGCGCCATCGCCGTCGCGATCGCCACCACAGCCGCAGAGCGAGTTCCGGCCGCAGCTCGGGCGATCCGCCCGGCGAGGTCCTCCGGTGTCACGCGGCCGAGCGCCACGGGAGCCTCGCCCGCTCCAACTTCGGCGACGCGGCGACCCCAGTAGAACTGGTCGCCCAGCACCGGCAGCACCACGTTCGGCCGCCCGGCCCGAAGCGCCGCGGCCGTCGTTCCCGCTCCGCCGTGGTGAACGACCGCGGCGACATGGGGAAAGAGCAAGGCATGGTCGCTCTCCTGGATCGGTAGGATGCGGTTCTCAGCAGTGTGGTCGTCCGGCATCGGGCCGGCAAGGGCGAGCCTGCCCGACCCCGTGTGAAGGATCGCCCGCCCGCCCCAGAGGTCGAGCGCGCGCCGCACCACCTCGGTGTTGCGCTTGGCGCCCCAGAGCATGGAGCCGAACCCGATGTAGACCGGCGGAGGTCCGGCATCGAGGAAATGCCGGATCTTCTCGGGCAGCGCTGCTGCGGGATCCTGCTCCCGGAACCAGAAGCCGGTCTGCGTCGCCGGAACGGGCCAGTCCTTGGCGGGCGGGCTCAGCGCGGCGCTGTAGGCGAGCACCACGGGTGTTTCGGAAAGGCCGTGCGTGACCGGGTTCGTGAGCAGGTGCAGGTCTCCACCCACGCCGCAGCGCCGCAGCGCCCGCAGCGGGCCGTGCATCAAGGGCGTGAGCAGGCGAAACACCTCGTAGGAAAGGCGGTTGCCGACTCGCCCGAGGTTACGTCCGCCGAACAGTGAGAGGCTCTCCCGCGTTGTTGGCAACAGGGGCTGGCACATCACCAGCAAGGATGCGATGCCCCTCGCGCGCGCGATGGCTCCGGCGAAGAACCCAAAGCTGTTGTAAACCACGAGGTCGGCCCGGCCGACCTCGTCAAGGGCGCCGAGCATGAGGTCAGTGATTTGCGCCTCGACCCGGCCAGCAAGGGCACGCACATTTCGCAGCAGGCCGGACCGGGGTACGAAATTGCTGCGAAACAGCTCGTCGAAGGCCGGGTCGCGCAGCACCTCGGCAAAGGGTACTCCCATGGTGACGGGATCAAGACCGAAGCGGCGTACCAGCCCGGCGTAGTCGCTGGTGGTCAAGATGCGGACGGCGTGACCCCGCGCCTGCAGCTCGCGGCCGAGCACACAGAAGGGCTGTACGTCGCCTCTGGTTCCGAAGCTGACGAGGAGCATGCGGCGCGCGGGAACCGACATAGCTATCTGCCTCCGCCGCAGCTGCATCGCTGAGGGTGAAGTCGCTGGCTGCCTGCCGGGCAGAGACAAGCCACGCCTGCCGCTGCAACCTCCCCGGAGGCTTGAGGCGGCGTGAGGAAGTATGCCGCTTCGCGCGTTAGTTTACCCGATTGTGGGTGCGTCGGGCTTGCAGGCAGTTGAGCCTACCGAATATGGGGACCGCGCTCAGAAAAGAAAAAGGCCGCCCTCGCGAGCGGCCCGAAGTCTAGGGAGGAAACGCCCAAGGAGGGCACACCCGGCCGCGACGGCATCGCGGTTGGGCGCTCGTCATATGCCATGGGGCGAGGATTACTATAAGCGATGATAATAGCGTGCTGCATTGCAGGGAGTGCATAACAGGTGGACGTTCGGCTGATTGGCAGGACGGAGACGCATGCGCACCTGGCCGAGCAGGCCATCAGCAATCCCGTCCCGACCGAAGCGCCCATTCGGATCGGGGAAGGCGTAGAGCAACAGCGCAGCGGCGGCAGGGCAGCGATCCCCTTCCAGTGTTGGTTGGCTGGAAGCGCCCCATGCTGGGTCGGCGTGATCGGGAGCAACCTGAGTTGTTCGTAGAGGGCTCGCTGCGCCAGATCTTGCCGGATGATCACATCCTGGTGCGGGTCGACCGGATGCTCGGCCCGTCCTGGCTGCGGGAGAGCGTGGCTGACTTGTACTGCGCGACCAACGGCCGGGCATGGATCCCGGGCTTGGCGGTAGTGTCGCCGATCCCGCCCTCAGCGCCGAGCCGGTAGAGCAGCTTGAAGGCGCGGTCCGTCGGTGTCTCCCGCTGGGACCGATAGCCGGGCCCGGGGCTCCCAGCGATCCAGGTCGAAGGGCCTTCTCGCTTCGACGTCACACGGGGCGATCCTGCGCGGGGGACACCGCGCCGCCGGGATGCTGTTCGCTGGGCCGTAGAGGGCGGCGGTTCCGGAGCGACCTGGATCAACACCGCCCCACGCTGCCGTGACACGCTCGCTGATCCGGTCGGGCCGGGGAAGGCGCTGCCTCCACTCAGCTTGCCTTGGGCCGGTCCGCGCAAGCCGCCATGCCCGCAGGGTCCCGTGGCGGGCTTATCGCCTGCAGGTGCATGGCGGCCGGGCCGAAGCCCTACTCAGAACCCGGCCGCCAGCTCCAGCGACCAGCCCGCCACGGGCTCAAAGCGGTCACCAGTCGCTGCCTTCGCCCGCTCTCGTCGTCGACACGAGCGGGCGGTCCCGGAAGATCAGAGGCGACGACCCGGAGATCTCATCCCGGAGCACCGGGCCGCCGCCGTGCCGGCTGGGTGTTCAGCGCCGCAGGCGAAACGGTGGGCCAGGATGGTCAACGAAGTCTTACCGGCAGCAGAACGCCCGGCGGTCATTCCGTACCGCCGGGCGTCTGTTCGGAGACGAGCCGGCTCCTGGTTTCTGGAAACCGGCTTCGGTCCGGTTGACGATCCCAATCCGCCCAAGTTCGCGGACCTGGACGAGGCACAAGCCTGGATCGAGGAGCGGCGAGCTCGCGCGTCCTGAGCCTTACGACTGGAGTTGCAGTAACGCCTGATGTGCGGGCTGGCGCTTACCAGATGCGCTCCCCACGTGTGTGCACATGACACCCGAGCAGAACCTCCGGCCGGAGTGCGAGTGCGGTCCCGAAGAGCGCGTGGTGCGGGCGGAGATCGCCTACTGCCTGCTGGAGCGCGCCTATCAGACCTTGGCGCTCGCCTTCGAGCGTGCCGCCCCGGGCCGGTTCGCCTGCCTCAACCGGGCGGTGATGCGCGATGTCATGGCCGATCTACGCGAGATCCAGGAGACGCTCCCCGAGGGGATCGCGGCTGGGACCGCGCTCGCGGACATCGCGGCGGAGTTGCGCGAGACACTGCTTGCCGCTGAGAACATCGTCTGCACGCCCCAGGACGGAGAACGGTGAACCGCTGGGCTGTGTGCGGCGATTGCGTCCGTCAGGCAGGCCGCGCGAGCAGGATCGCCGTCCTGATCACTATGCACCGCGCGATCGAGGGTGGGATCGTCCAGCACGTCCCTGGCGATTTCGCGGTTCGCCACGGCCGCGGCAATGTCGATCGCCACGCCCTTCGCGATCAGGCGCATGCCGGGCGTGGGATCGTCCAGGTACTCCCGCATGGCGGCATCGAGCTGCTCGTCGGTGACGGCCTTGAGGGCAGGGAGCGCTTTGAGGTGTAGAAGCGGGGGCCTGAGGGCCCCTCCCAAGCCGACGGAACCGCCCGGAGCCGCCGCGCGGCTATCCGCTTTTCAGGGATCTCCACTCGACGCCGGCCGGGCTTCCCTCCCGAGCCGGCATTTCGTTGTGCGGGCCGGGTCTTCAGTGCCGCTTTCGGACCCGGCCCGCGGCCCTGCCCCGGGCGTGCGGGCCTGGAGCGGACAGCCAAAGACTAGTGCACTGACGCATTCAAACGTACATGGCTCAGCGCGATTTCTCCCTCATTTTCAGGCGAGTAGCGGCTGAGCACATGGTGTTTTCGTCGGCGTCTGTGCACTAGTACGGTCGAGGCAGCGGCTTGCAAGACTCCACTGAAAGCCAATAGACTGGCCCTCGACTGGCGGCCGGTTCGAGGCCCGCGCGAGACCTTCGGAACGCTGTCCGGAGGCACCATGACGCGTCCCATACTGGGGCTTGTGCGAATAGCGGGTTTCGCCGACGCGACGGCGCTCAGCCTGCGGAACGTGCAGACGGCGACGAGATGAAGATTGTGTCGGAGGCGACTCGGTAGCGCCTTGCCAACTTGACCGCCAGCATACTTTTCTGGCGGAGTTCTACTCTACAGAGCCTCAGCCCGCCCGGCACCTCTCCACCGTGGCGGACTTTCTTTCGCTAACGTGGCTCAGGTCCGAATACGAGGTGCGACGGCACTCAAAATGTGCTTGAGGTACGCGCGATCCATTTGCCCAAACGTGGATCGCAGCCTTTCAGCCCGCCCGGTCCTGCCGCGGCGGGCTTCCCTCATTCGCTTGGGCCCACAGAGCGTGACAAAGGTCGGGACCAGCACGATCTCGCAGCTGAGCGCGATAACGTGGCTGGAGCGCCCGAACGGCTCGAGGAAGCAGGCGTAGCACGCGCTCGTGGCGAAGAGCCTGAGCCGGGCAGCGGCGGCGGACATGCCGCAGTGGGCCAGCAGCTGCGGGACATCCTTCATGGCTCAGCTTACGGTTCCATAAAGGCCGGTTCGCGCCTTCATGCGCGCCATCGCACTCTCGGATCGGAGACGCGCTGATCCGCGTCAAGGCGGGCCTGCCCCGTTGACCGGCACTTTCACGCGTGTCGTGGCGCACGTCGGGCCGTTTACGGTTTCCTACCTCGATCGGCACACCCTGGTCGTTCCTCTTGAGGGGGCGTGCATGGCGCAGATCCGCATCCTGGACCCACTGAGCGGTCGCGTGGTCTCGGTTGATCTCCCGCTGCCTGCCGCTGCCCGTCCCGCTCCACGCCCCGCCGAAGCCGTTCGAGAGCCGCGTCCAGGGCCGGCGCAGGGCACGACGGCGCCGGAGAAGCCGCTGGCGGTGCCGCCGACCGCTGTCCCGGCGGCCTGAGGACGGTTGCCGCGGGGCGCTTCGATCAAGAACCCTCCTGCCCGGCGCGGCCGCTCCAGAGCTGCTTCGAGCCCTGATGCCCTGGCTGCCGAACCCTTCTCGGCCACAAGCAGAAGGCTTCCGCCTTGGGGTTTGATTATGGCGACGAGCGGTGTTGGCACGCCTCTGGAGGGCGCAGGAATGGCCGTGGGCGGCCGTTGTAACGGGACGGAACGGCGGGGCGAGCCGGTGCCGTCCAACTCGTGCAGCAGCTCCGCCAGCCTTGCTCCAGCGGTTCGTCGAGAACGGGCTCGTACAGCGCCTGCAATCGGCGTCCCAGGCGGTCGCGCGGTTGCGAGCCCGCGCGAGGTGGCTCCATACGCCCGCCTTGCGCGAATGGCCGAGAGCCGAATTCTCCGCAGGATTATACGCCGGAGACATCTTGGGTTCAAGCGGTCGTCGCAACACCATCTTGCACGGCAGCCAGCACAGCGTCGAGCGCCTCTGCCGGCGTCTTCCAGTTCAGCGTCTTGCGCGGTCTGCTGTTGAGGGCTGCGGCCACAGCAGCAAGATCGTTCGCGCTGTGGGCGCTCAGATCCGTTCCTTTCGGGAAGTACTGTCGCAGTAACCCGTTCGTATTCTCGTTCGTCCCCCGCTGCCAGGGTGAGCGTGGATCGCAGAAGTAGACCTGCAGACCCGCGTCGATCCGCAAGCGCGCGTGCTCGGCCATCTCGGTACCCTGGTCCCAGGTCAACGAGCGCCGCAGCTGCTCGGGCAAGCGCGCGATCGTGCCGGCGATCGCCTCGCGCACCGCCTGGGCCCCGTGCCCCGCCAGCGCCGGGCCGTTCTTCGCACGCGGTGTCACCCCATGGCCGTCCATCGGCGGAAGATGCAGCAGCATCGTAAAGCGCGTCGTGCGCTCGACCAGGGTCCCGATCGCCGAACTCTTCAGACCCAGGATCAGATCTCCTTCCCAGTGCCCCGGCACCGCGCGGTCCTCCACCTCGGGCGGACGCTCGCTGATGAGCACCTCGGGGGTGACGAACGACCTGCCTCGGCCCAGGCTGCGGGCCCGCGGCACACGCAAAGCCCGTCCTGTGCGAAGACACGCGGTCAGCTCACGCTTCAGCGCGCCCCGGCCCTGGATGTAGAGCGCCTGATAGATCGCCTCGTGACTGATGCGCATCGTCGTATCGCCCGGAAAGTCGAGCCGTAGGCGCTCGGCGATCTGCTGCGGACTCCAGGATCGACCCCATCGGCGGCTCTGGCGTCGCCCGTGCCGCCGTCCCTTCCAGGCAACGCTAGGGCCAGGCAGAGCGCTCCCGCCCGGTGTCGCGACAGTTCCGGCGAGCCGCTCCTGCACGTACGTCCGCAGCGCTGCGTTCCCCGCCAGTTTTGCTGGCTTGGGCCGGCGTGCCGCGCGTTCAGCGTGCCACTGCGCGGTCGTGGCGCGATAGTCCAGGCCGCCACTGCGGGTCGCCGCATTGCGGCGCAATTCCCGCGAGATGGTCGACGCCGCCCGTCCCAGACGCCGAGCGACGTCCCGGACCCCGTGACCTTGCGCTTGTAGGATCGCGATCTCCTCCCGCTCAGCCAACGACAGGTAGCGCGCAGAAGGCGACTTGGATGATGGTGACAGGTGGGAAGGTGCCATTCCGCCTGCTGTCCGGAACCACCGCGAGCCGACCGGTGGCGAGATCCCGAGCTTCATCGCTGCGACCTCGCTGGAGAGACCCTGCGCGAGGAACGCCCAGAACCCCCGCCGCGTCTCGCGCAGACCGACCCCGGGACGACCCGGTGACCGCAGCTTCTCGCGAAGTGCCCGATCCGAACGCCGCCGACCTGCCATCACAACCGCCCTCCGCCAAGCCGTTGCGACGACCACTTGAATCCACCCATTGTGCCGCGCATAAAATGATGCCGGCCCGAGTAGGACCCGGCCGGCAGTGTGGGCCTTCAAACCTCCTCTTCGGGCCGACGAGGGCCCCCTCCGAGTCGAGCTGCTTCAACTTGGCAGTAACGGATCCACCGCATTGGAACGAACGACTTATCTCCGCGCCTGCGGAGGAATCGTCTGCTAAGATGGGCCTGCTGCAGGCCGACAGCGCCGAGCCCATGGGGCAGGATGCAGCGCTTCCACGGGGGCGCCCATGCTGGCAGGACGTCCGAACATGAACAGATATCCGGGTCGGCCCGCGGATGAGTGGGCCAGGATTATCGCTGAAGCCTATGCTGCTGAGGCACGGCCACCTCTTACACAGCGCCTGCTGGAGGAGATGCGCGTCATCATCACCGAGGCACTCAGGGAGGCGGAGGTGGCCAACAGCCCGGATGCCGAGCGCTGCGAGCGCGTGAACTTGGTTCTGGATCGCAGCGAGATGTCCCTCCACGCTGCCGTCGGACCTCGCCTCGCCGCCATCGATGACGCCGCCGGACAGGCTGTGATGGTGCACCGTTCGGAGGCTGGGCGGCCGTTGCGCCCCTATGGCGGGCAGTAAGCCGGTCACGCGGCGCACCGGCACGGCTGACATCCTCCGCAGCTAGCCCGGGACAGGCGGGAGCAAGCCCATGAGCGACACATCCAAGATCTCGGACGCCAACACGGGGCTGCCGAATGCCGGTGCGGATTGGCCAACGATCCGCGATTGGCGCAAGGAGACGCGAACCAAGCTGATCGAGCAGCGCATCGGGCTCTCCGCCCAGGATCGCGCGGCGCGGAGCCAGAGGGTCAGTCAGGCGCTCGGAGCGGCACTGGAGCCTTACGCCGGCAAGCTGATCGGCTTCTACTGGCCATTTCGCGGCGAGTATGACCCGCGAGCGGTTCTCTCGTCGATGCGGGAGCGGGGCACGCGCCTTGCGCTGCCGGTGATCGTGGAGCGGGGACAACCGCTCGTGTTCCGCGAGTGGTCACCGGGCCGCTTGATGGCGCAAGGCGTTTGGAACATCCCGGTGCCGGAATCTGGCGAGCCGGTGTTTCCCGACCTCCTGGTCGTCCCGCTCGTCGGCTTTGACGAGCAGGGCTACCGGCTTGGCTATGGTGGTGGCTTCTACGATCGCACGATCGCTGCGATGTCGGTCAAGCCGCGCACCATTGGTGTTGGCTTCGAGCTCGGGCGCGTGAGGACGATCTACCCGCAGCCACATGACATCGCTCTGGAAGAGATTGTCACTGAGCGCTGACACGAATGCTGACGCCGTCAGCGGGGCCCGAGCGCTCGTGAGGGTACGCGCCTCTGAGACAGGTCAACACGGTCGCGAATCGTTTGCGGACCGTCCCGACCGCCACGTGGGCTGCGTTCGCGATCTCCTCCGCGCTCCTGCCGCCCGCGATCTCGTTGACCAGGCGCGCTTCGGAGGAGGTCAGGTTGAGGATCCTCTTCAGCACCTCGGGCGAGGGATGTGGGTTGGCATCCAGATTGCCGAGAATGACGACCTTGTGGGGTCCGCCCGGGGCGGGCTGGTTGATGGAGACGGTGCGCACGATTAACCTTTAGGGCGGCAATTGGCCCGCGAAGACGGTCGCGCTGGCGAGATGACCGATGAAGCGGAGAGACTTCCTCGCAGCGCTGTTCTTCCCGTGCTTGGCGCATCGGGTCGCGGCGGCGGCGAAGGCTCGCATCGTTATCCTACACAGCGGGTTTGCTGACCGCACACCCATCCACCAGCTTTACTCCGCGCTGAGTGACCTTGGGCATCACCAGGGGCAAACTGCCGATATTGAGCTTCTCAGTGCGGACGGCGATCCCGACCGCCTCACCTCGTTTGTAGCTCACATATCCCAGGTCCAGCCACAGGTCATCATTGCAGTGACATCACCTGCCGCACTTGCACTCAAGCGCGCGCATGTCTCTAAGCCGGTAGTGTTCTTGTTCGTGTCCGATCCAATTCGCCTTGGCCTGGTGAAGAGTCTACCCAGACCGGGAGCCAACTACACGGGAGTGACATTCAGTGATGCGTTTCTGGGGGCGAAACGCCTCCAACTCCTGACCGACACCGTCCCAGAAATGCGCACAGTCGCTGTCCTTTGGAGCCCGCAGTTTCAGGAGAACGCTGCCCTCGTGGAGAGTATCCTCATTGCAGGGAAACGGTTCAGTATCGAGGTGGCGACCATAGAAATCAGCGGCGCTGCTGGCTTGCCTGCTGCATTCGATGGTGCGGTAGCCGCTCGGGCGCAGGCCGTGATCTTCATCACCGAAAACGCCCTTTTCAACCACCGGCGCACGATTGCTGATTTGGCTTTGGCTCGGAAACTTCCAACTATCCACACCTTCCCGCCTGAGGTGCATGATGGCGGCCTGATGTCATTCTGCCCCGATCTCAGGGAGAGCTATCATCGCGCAGCGGCTCTGACCGATCGTGTACTTCAGGGAGCGCTGCCGCGTGATCTCCCGGTCGAGGAGCCTTCCAGGTTTACGTTGTGCGTCAACATGAGGACGGCAGCAGCACTCGGCTTAAACGTGCCCGATTCCATCCTGGCCCTTGCCGATGAGGTGATCGATTAGGCTGCAGTCCCCGCATCCGAGCTATCACGTCGGCGGGCAGAGCGCGCGGCGGACGGACCGAGGCTTTGAGACGACGAGGCCCGCCCGGTAGGCCGCCGGGCGGGCTTTGACGCGAGACCGATGGCGGGTTGCCACTGAGTGAATGGTGCCCCCGATATGGTTAACGAGCGATCGCATGGCACCCTGGCCCGGGTGGCCCTTCGCCTTCCGCCAAGCAGACGCCCGCGGCCCGTTGCATGACGGCCACGCATGAGCTGCCGATCGTGCCGCGCTCCGCTGCCGCGATGGCCGCGATGGCACGGTTGGCGCGCCGTGCACTCGGGCTTCACCGCCGGGGCGCTCTCCTCGGCGGCGGGGTCAAGGCGTGCCGCCAAAGGGCCGGCCTACGGCTCGACCGCATCGAGCGTTGACGTCAGGCGGTGTGATGCGGGATCCGCTTGATCGAAGCGGATCCCGCATCGCGAGCCTGCGCGGCGCCTGAGCAAGGCCCAAATCCGCCATCCCGAAGGGATCAAGCGGATTTGGTATGACCAAGTGCGTGTGGGTGAGCCCACCCTCGTGCACGCCCACATATGGGACATACGTTGGACACGGGCAGCACCGAAAACAGCTAAGTGATTGATTCTGCTGGCGCGCCCTACGGGACTCGAACCCGTGTTTTCGCCGTGAAAGGGCGACGTCCTAGACCGCTAGACGAAGGGCGCTCGCGGTGAGCGACCCTATAGTGAGCTTCCGGGCCGACGGCAACCGCATTGATGGGGTTGACGCGGTCGTCGCCCTGCTGTGTGTCGGCGCGCCGCAGGGCGGCGGGAGGGCACAGCATGGCGATCAAGCGGATGCCGCCGCGCGAGCGGCGCGGCGGGCCGGACCGGCGGACCGGCGCGCCCGCCCGGGCGCCCGCGGGCGCGCGGGCCGGCGCGGGCCCGCGGAGGGCCGACGAGGACACGGTCGTCCTGTACGGCTGGCACCCGGTGGCCGAGGCCCTGCGCAACCCGCGGCGCCGGCTCACCCGCCTGCTCGCGACCGAGAACGGACTCGCACGCCTCACGGAGGAGGTCGGCGAACTGCGAATCGCCCCGGAGACCGTGCGGCCCGGCGAGATCTCGGCCCTGGTCGGGCCCGATGCCGTGCATCAGGGGCTCTACCTGGAGGCGGAGCCCCTCCCGGTCCCGCCCATCGAGGACCTGCCGGCCGACGCCGTGCTCCTCGCCCTCGACCAGATCACCGACCCGCACAATGTCGGGGCCATCGTGCGCACCGCGGCGGCCTTCGCGGTCACCGCCATCGTCACCACCGCGCGGCACTCCCCCGCCGCCACCGGCGTCCTCGCCAAATCCGCCTCGGGCGGGCTCGAACACGTCCCCTTCATCACCGTCCGCAACCTCGCCGAGGCGCTGATCCGCTTCGGCGAGCAGGGCTTCACCCGCATCGGCCTCGATTCCGAGGCGCCGGTCCCCCTGTCGGAGGTGACGCCGACGCGCCCGCTCGTCATCGTGCTCGGCGCCGAGGGCAAGGGGCTGCGCCAGCGCACCCGCGAGTGCTGCGACGTGATGGCCCGGCTCGACTTCCCCGGCGCCATCAAGAGCCTCAACGTGTCGAACGCCGCCGCCATCACCCTCTACGCCCTGGCGCCGCGGCGCTGAGGCCGGCCCGCCCGGTCAGCGCCAGAAGGGCCGCACGTCGATCAGGGCCGCGTGGGCCTCGGCCGCCGCCCGCAGCAGGCGGGCGGTGCGCTCCTCCATGTCCGCCGCCGTGAGCCCGGCCGCGAAGACGGCCGAATCCGCGGCGCCCTCGGTCAGTGCCGCGGTGAGCGTGTGCGCGGTCGCGATGTCGTTGAGGTCGCCCAGGCAATCCTGCAGGTCGGCCAGCGCCTTCACGAAGGTCCTGTGCCGCTTGACCGCCTTCGGCTTGGGATAGAGGCTGCCGAAGAACTCCGCCCCGTAGCGCAGCTTCTTGGCGGCGATGCGCACCCGGTGGCGCGCCTCCGGGTCGAGTTCGTCGAGGTGGCGCCCGCGCTTCTTCACCTGGCGGCGGCGGCGCTCCAGCTCCTCCGTCGCGAAGGCCCGCGCCGGCCCGTCCCGGCGCGCCGCCTGCGGCGCCCCCGCCTCGCGCCAGGGCCCCGCATCGATCCAGGCGATCAGGTCGAGGAGGAAGAGCCGCCACTCCTCCCCCCGCAGGACCGCGCCCACCGCCTCGTAGGCGCGGCTGCGCTCGCCCTCCAGATGCGATTCCAGCCGCAGCAGGCCCGCCTCGTCCGGGCGCCGGGCCCGCTCGGCCGGGAGCGTGCTCGCGAGGAACACGTCGAGGTTGCGGGCTTGGCCGAAGGGCTCGCCGAGCCGCCGCAGCTCCGCCCGGATGGTGGGCGTCCGGTGATCCTCCACGAGGTCGCCGAAGAGCGAGAAGGCCGAGCGCAGGCGGCGCAGGGAGACCCGCAGCTGGTGCAGCGCGTCCGCGTCGCGGTGGTCGAGCAGCACCGCCTCGTTGAGCCGCATGTGGCGCAGGCAGGCATGCGCGACGGCCTGGAAGGCTTCGCCGGCGCTCGCCTCGGGGTCGAGCCGCACCGGCTCCGCCTTGCTGGCGCGGTCGAGGCGCCCGGCGAGGAGCGAGTAGCCGCGCTCGGCCTTGGTCATCACCCCGAGGCGCAGCGGCACGCTCGCGCCGATCTCGCGGGCGAGCCCGAACAGGTCGGCGGCCGAGCCGTCCTTGAGTTCGAGTTCGAGCTCGTGGATCGGGGCGACCCGGTCGCCCTCGCCGTCGAGCAGGGTGATCCGGCCGCGGTCGAGGGCGACCTCGATGCGCGAGCCGCCGCGCGCGATCACCCGGGTCGAGCGCTCGACGCCCGCCGAGAAGAGCGGCCGCAGCACGCTCTTGCGGCCCAGAACATCCCCCGCCGGGGTCTCGCCGAGGCGCGCGAGGTCGGGCTCGGCCCCGTCGACAGGCCATTCCCATTCGGGCCGGTCGAACAGCCCGGCGCCGGTGCCGGCCGCCTTCACCGTCTGGACGTGCCGATCCCCGTCGCGGCGCACCCGCAGCGTGAAGCCCGCCTCGCGCAGGCGCCGGTCCTCGGTGTCGAAATACACGGAGGTCAGCCGCGCCTCCCGCTCGTCGCCGCCGAGGAGCGGGTGCTCGCTCAGCGCCGCGAGGTCGGAGGCCTCGAATTCGAGCTTCAGTTCGGTCTCCCGCGGCGTGCTCATCCGGTCCTTCCATTCTCCCGCTGCGGCGGTGGGCGCGCCGGCCCGCCGCCCGGGCCCCGAGGGCCCGAGCCGCCCGGGCAGGAACGCCCGAGACGAGAGAACGATATGGGCTCTCGGCACGCCGCCGCGCAAGCGTCCGGTTTCCGCTCGGTCAGCGCGCGCGCAGATGGGCGACGAGGGCGGCCGCGCCCGCCTCGGGCGGCCCGTCGTTGAGGATGGTCAGGTCCGCCGCGTCGGGCGCCCGCCGCGCGAGGCGCGCGGCGAGGTCGCCGTCCTCCGGCCGGCCGCGGGCGGCGAGGCGCCGCGCCAGCACCTCGGGCGGCGCCGTGACGCTGACGACGCTCACCCGCGGCAGGCGCGCCCGCGCCTCCGCCACGGCCCGCCGCGAGATGTTCGCGGTTACCACGTGTCCGGTCTCCGCCAGGGACAGGCAGGCGGCCGGCAGCGCGTAGCCGAGGCCGTGGGCGCGCCAGGCCAGCGCGAAGCGCCCCTGCGCCTCCCCGGCGGCGAAATCCGCCTCGCCGATCTCGCGGTTGTCCTCGTGCGCGGAGGGCGGCCGCGTCACCAACCGGCGCGGGAAGACGTAGCGGGGCTCGGCCGCGAGCGCGTCCCGCGCGAGGCGGATCAGCGTGTCCTTGCCCGCGCCGCTCGGGCCGACGATCAGGACGAAGCCGCCCGGGCGCATCTCAGGCCACCCGCTCGCCGCCGCGCCAGACCTGGCGCACGACCGGCACGCCCCCCGCGCGCCGCACGCGCACGAGGTCGGCCCGCAGGCCCGCCCGCAGGGCGCCGCGGTCGTGAAGGCCGGTGGCCCGGGCGGGATTGGCGGTCACGGTCGCGATCGCGGCGGGCAGGGTGATGCCGGGCACCCGCTCGGGCAGGGCGAAGGCCGCCATCAGCAGGCTCGCCGGCACGTAGTCGGAGGACAGGATGTCGAGCTGGCCCTCGCGGGCGAGGTGCTCGGCCGCGACGTTGCCCGAATGCGAGCCGCCGCGGATCAGGTTGGGCGCCCCCATCATCACGGTGATGCCGGCCTCCCGGGCCGCCCGCGCCGCCTCGGCGGTGGTCGGGAACTCGGCCAGGGCCACGCCCTCGCGCCGGGCCAGGGCGACGTCGTCGAGGGTGGTGTCGTCGTGGCTCGCGAGGGCAATGCCGTTCTCCCGCGCGATCTCGACCAGGGCCGGGCGGTTGACCGCGTTGAGGGCCTGCCCCTCCCGGATCTTGCGCTCGGTCCCGGCCTTGATCGCCTCCAGGGAGCGCCCGCCCCGGCCGGCATATTGGTAGTACTTGGCGATGTCGCGGAACTGCCGCTGGCCCGGCGTGTGGTCCATCAGCGAGAGCAGGCTGACGGGGAAGCGCGCCGCGAAGTCCCTCACCGTGTCGACGACGTCGTGGGACGGGATCTCGCAGCGCAGGTGGGTGAGGTGCTCGGCGCGGAACAGGCCGGCCTCCCTGGCCTCGGCGATCGCCCGGGCGAGCTGCATCAGCTCCGGCCCGAGCCCGCTCCCGTCCGGGTCGCTGCCGGCGCGCAGGGAATCGAACACCGTGGTGATGCCCGAGGCCGCGATCTGCGCGTCGTAGGCCAGCACCGCCCCGAGGGGATGCCAGCGCACCCCGGGACGCGGCGCGTAGTGGCTCTCCAGGTGGTCGGTGTGGAGCTCGACGAGGCCCGGGATCAGGTGGTCGCCGCCGAGGTCGAGCCCGCGCGCGGGCGCCCGTCCCTCGCCGATCTCGGCGATGCGCCCCTCCGCCACGGCGAGCCAGCCCGCCTGCACCCGGTCGGGCAGGACGAGGGTCGCGTTCTCAAGGATGGTCTCGGTCATGCAGTCTCGCCCTTCAGGCCGCCGCGCGCTCGCGGAACCGGGTGACGTCGATGGTGCGGGTCGCCACCGCCTCGCGCACGTCCGCGTCGTGGAAGATGCCGATCAGGCCGGCGCCGGCCGCCTGCTTCTCGCGGATGAGGTCGATCACCACGGCGCGGTTGACCGCGTCGAGGGAGGCGGTCGGCTCATCGAGGAGCAGGAGCGGCTTGTCGGCGATGAAGCCCCGCGCGATGTTCACCCGCTGCTGCTCGCCGCCCGAGAAGGTCGCGGGCGGCAGGTCCCAGAGCCGCCCCGGCAGGTTGAGGCGGGCGAGCAGCTCGGCGGCCCGGCGGGCGGCCGCCTCCGGGGCGAGGCCGCCCTCGCGGCCGGCCGCCTCCACTACCTCGCGGGCGCCCACGCGGGGGATCACCCGCAGGAATTGCGACACGTAGGCGACCACGCGGCGGCGCAGGGCCAGCACCTCGCGCGGGGCGGCGCTCGCCACGTCGACCACGCGCGCCCCGTCGCGGATGCGGATCGCGCCGCGATCGACCCGGTAATTGCCGAAGGCCATCTTGAGCAGCGAGGACTTGCCGGCGCCCGAGGGCCCGCCGAGCACCACGCACTCGCCCGGATGCACGGCGAGGCTCACGGCGGCGACGACCGGAAGGGCGAGGCCGCCGCGCAGGTGCAACGTGAAGGTCTTGGCGACGTCCTCGAAGGCAATGAGCGGGATCATGCGGCGAGCACCGAGGAGACGAGGAGCTGCGTGTAGGGCTCGGCCGGGTCGTCGAGCACCTGGTCGGTGAGGCCGGTCTCGACGATGCGGCCGGCCCGCATCACGATCATCCGGTGGGACAGGAGCCGCGCCACCGCGAGGTCGTGGGTGACGATCACCACCGCGAGGCCGAGCTCCGCGACGAGGCGGCGGATCAGGTCGAGGAGCCGCGCCTGGACCGAGACGTCGAGGCCCGAGGTCGGCTCGTCCATCAGCACGAGGCGCGGGCCGGTGACGAGGTTGCGGGCGATCTGCAGGCGCTGGCGCATGCCGCCCGAGAAGCTGGTGGGCGGGTCGTCGACGCGGTCGGCGGCGATCTCGACCTTGCCGAGCCAGTCGAGGGCGGTGGCGCGGATCCGGCCGTAATGGCGCGCGCCCACCCCCATCAGGCGCTCGCCGACATTGCCGCCGGCCGAGACCGCCATGCGCAGGCCCTGGGCCGCGTCCTGCCGGATGAAGCCCCAATCCGTGCGCATCAGGTGGCGCCGCTCCGCCTCCGAGAGGCCGGCGAGGTCGGCGAGCCGCCCGTCGCGCAGGCGGTAGCGGACCGTGCCCGCGTCGGGCGCGAGTTCGCTCGCGATCAGCGACAGCAGGGTCGACTTGCCCGAGCCGGATTCGCCCACGATGGCGAGCACCTCGCCCGGATCGAGGTCGAAGGCGACGTCGGCGCAGCCGAGCCGGGCGCCGTAATGCTTGGTGAGGCCGCTGACGCTCAGGAGTGCGCTGGTCATTCCCCGGCTCCCCGGTGGCCGGCATCCCGGCGCTCCTCGCAGAAATCGGTGTCCGAGCAGACGAACATCCGCCGGCCGCGATCGTCGAGCAGCACCTCGTCGAGGTAGACGCCCTCCGCCCCGCACAGGGCGCAGGGCCGCTCGAAGCGCTGCACCCGGAACGGATGGTCCTCGAAGTCGAGGCTGCGCACCCGGGTGTGGGGCGGCACCGCGTAGATGCGCTTCTCGCGCCCCGCGCCGAAGAGCTGCAGGGCCGGGCAATCGTCCATCTTCGGGTTGTCGAATTTCGGGGTCGGCGACGGGTCCATGACGTAGCGGCCCGCCACCTCGACCGGGTAGGCGTAGGTGGTGGCGATGTGGCCGTGGCGGGCGATGTCCTCGTAGAGCTTCACGTGCATCAGCCCGTACTCGGCGAGCGCGTGGAGCTGGCGCGTCTCGGTCTCGCGCGGTTCGAGGAAGCGCAGGGGCTCGGGGATCGGCACCTGGTAGACCAGGACCTGGCCCTCGGTCAGGGGATGCTCGGGAATGCGGTGGCGGGTCTGGATCACGCTCGCCTCCCGGGTCCGCGTCGTCACCGCCACCCCGGCCGTGCGGGCGAAGAAGGCCCGGATCGAGACCGCGTTGGTGGTGTCGTCCGAGCCCTGGTCGATGACCTTGAGCACGTCGCCGCGCCCGAGGATCGCCGCCGTCACCTGCACGCCGCCGGTGCCCCAGCCGTAGGGCATCGGCATCTCGCGCGAGGCGAAGGGCACCTGGTAGCCCGGCACCGCGATCGCCTTGAGGATCGCGCGGCGGATCATGCGCTTGGTGCCCTCGTCCAGGTAGGCGAAGTTGTAGCCGGTCCCCTCTTCCGGGCCGGACTCTCGTGCGGCGATCCCGCTCATTCGGCGGCCTCCCCCTCGGCGGCGTCCTCGTGCGCGGCGGTCCGCGCGGCCGCGTGCTCGGCCCGCATCCGGCGCACCAGCTCCAGCTCGGCCTGGAAATCGACGTAGTGGGGCAGCTTCAGGTGCTCGACGAAGCCCGTCGCCTGCAGCGCGTCGCAATGGGCGAGCACGAATTCCTGGTCCTGCGCCGGCGAGGCGATCGGCTCGCCGAGTTCCTCCGCCCGCAGGGAGCGGTCGACCAGGGCCATCGCCATGGCCTTGCGCTCGCACTGGCCGAAGGCGAGCCCGTAGCCGCGGGTGAATTGCGGCGGAGCCTCCGCGCTGCCCTTGAACTGGTTGACCATCTGGCACTCAGTCAGCGTCACCCGCCCGAGCGGCACCGGGAAGCCCAGCTCCTCGGGCGTGAAGTCCAGCGCGACCTCGCCGACCCGGATCTCGCCGACGAAGGGATGCGTGCGTCCGTAGCCGCGCTGGGTCGAGTAGCCGAGGGCCAGCACGAAGCCCTCGTCCCCGCGGGCCAGGGCCTGGAGGCGCACGGCCCGGTCGGCCGGGAAGCCGATCGGCTCGCGGGTGAGGTCGCCCACGGGCTCGCCCGCGTCCGGGGGCGAGGGTTCGATCAGCCCGTCACGGCCGAGGAGGTCGGTGACGCGGGGCGCCGGCCCCGGCTCCGGCTCGGCCTCGGCGGCCCGCGGCACCTCGCCCTCGGCGGCGAGCGCGAAGTCGATCAACCGGTGCGTGTAGTCGAAGGTCGGCCCCAGCACCTGCCCGCCCGGCAGGTCCTTGAAGGTCGCCGAGATCCGCCGGTGCAGGGCCATGGCGCCGGTCTCGACCGGCTCGCTCGCGCCGAAGCGGGTGAGCGTGGTGCGGTAGGCCCGCACCAGGAAGACGGCCTCGATCACGTCGCCCCGGGCCTGCTTGAGGGCGAGGGCGGCGAGGTCGCGGTCGTAGAGCGAGCCCTCGGTCATCACCCGGTCGACCAGGAGGCCGAGCTGCCCGGCGATCTGCGCCACGGAGAGCTCCGGCACCGCGGGGTTGCCCCGGCGCCGCTCGGCCAGCAGCCGGTGCGCGTTGGCGATGGCGGCCTCGCCGCCCTTGACGGCCACGTACATGGGTCAGCCCTCCGTCACGCGGGTCGAGCGCGGCAGGCCGGCGACGCGCCCGGGCGCCGTGAGCAGCAGGTCGAGCCCGAGCGGGAAGGCCGCCCGGTTCGCCCGCATGCGGGCGGCGAAGTCCGGCGGCAGCGGCGCCGCGCGCAGCCGCGCGCGCGCGCGGATCCCCGGCCCTTCGAGGACGAGCCCGCCCTCCTCCGCCGGATGCGTCTCCGCCAACTCCGCGCAGGCGAGGACGAGGGTCGCGGAGCGGTCCGGATAGGCGGGCTCGCCCTGCGCGAAAGCCGCGAAATCCGGGCAGGCGGCGGGCGCGGCGACGAGCGCGAACTGCGCCGCCGCGGGCTCGACCACCAGGGGCGCGCCGGTGTGGAAGCGCAGGAAATCCGCCACCGCCCCGCTCGCCGCCAGGACGGGATCCAGCCAGAGCGGCGCCTCGGCATCCGCCAGGGCGAGCGCCACGGCGGCGAGTTCGGGCGTCAGCGGCCGCGGCGGGGCGAGGTCGGGCGCGAGGCGCTGGATCCGGCCCGGCCGGGCGAGGGCGTCCATCACGGCCCGGAAGACGGCCTGCGCGTCGTGGACGGGGTCGCGCAACCCGGGAGCGAGCGTCATCAATCCTCTCCCCGCGCCATGGTGAAGAAGTTGACCCGCGTCGCCGCGACCCGGCGCGCCTCCGCCTCCGCCTCGGCGGCGCGGCGGGCGGCCACCGGGGCGAGCGCCCGCTCGACCGCGGGGCGCCGCCCGGGCTGCTGCCAGAGGGCGTCCAGGATCGCCGCGAGGCGCGCCTTCCGGCGGTCGCGGCCGAGATGGTAGGCGAAGCCGGTCGCGCCGTCGGGCAGCCGGACCGCCGCCCGGGTCACCGTGACCTCGCCGAGGTTGAAGGGCCGCCCGTCGCCCCCGATCCGACCGCGCGCCATCACGAGGCCGGTCTCGACGGGGCGGAGATCCTCCGCCTCGCCGACCGGGCCGATCCCGTCGAGGGCGCGGGAGAGTTCGTCCGCGCTGGCCTCGCCGCAGAGGGCCATGGCGGCCCGCCGCGCCGCGATCTCTGGCGCCTCGCCGCCGTTGCGTGGTGAAGTGCGATCCGGCATCGGTGTCCCGGGTGTCCTGATTTGTCTAATCGTATAGACAAGTGGGGCGCGGGGCAAATGAAGTTTGGATGACGGTATGGGCGACGGCGATGGCACCCCGGTGACGGCCCTGAGCCGCGGCGAGGGCTTGGCGGCGTGGCGGCAGATCGCGGACGGGCTCTCGGCGGAGATCGAGGCGGGCCGGCTGGCGGCGGGCGCGCAACTCCCGACCGAGGCGGCGCTGGCGGCGCGGTTCGGGGTGAACCGGCACACGGTGCGCCGGGCCCTGGCGGCCCTGGCGGAGCGCGGGCTGGTGCGGGCGACCCAGGGGCGCGGCACCTTCGTGGAGGCGCCGCGCCTGACCTACCCGATCGGGACGCGCACCCGCTTCTCCGAGATCGTCTCGCGGGCGGGCCGGGAGGCCTGGGGCGACCTGATCGCGGCGGCCGAGGTGGCGGCCGAGGAGGGGATCGCGCGCGACCTCGGCCTCGCGCCGGGCACGCCCATCCTCGAACTCGTGACCGTGCACCGGGCCGACGGCACGCCGATCTCCACGGCGCGGACCTGCCTGCCCCTGCCGCGCTTCGCCGGCTTCGACCGCGCCTACGCGCGGCGCGGCTCGATCACCCGCGCCTACGCGGATTACGGGGTGGCGGATTACACGCGGCTCTCGACGCGGATCGGGGCCCGGCTCGCCGCGGCCGACGAGGCGGCGCGGCTCGACCTCGCGCCGGGCCGCGTGCTCATCAGCATCGCGAGCGTGAATGCCGACGCGGACGGCGCGCGGATCCAGGCGACCCGCGGCCTGTTCGTGGCCGACCGGGTCGAGCTGGTCGTGGAAGCCTGAGATGATATCGGCCCGATACGGGATCCGCTTGGTCGAAGCGGATCCCGTATCATTCCCTGCGCCGCCTCGGCAGAGGGACCGTGGGCGGTGTCATACCAACGGCTCAGGATGCTGACGCATCGAGCCGTTGCTCCATCTCGAATTTTCGATTTCAAGCCAGAGGCTTGGCGAACCAGAGGCTTGGCGAAAATTCGAGAGCCGCACCACCGGTCATGAGAAATGACCGGTGGTATCATCTCGCATCCCGG
Organism: Methylobacterium sp. 4-46; assembly: GCF_000019365.1. GTDB lineage: Bacteria > Pseudomonadota > Alphaproteobacteria > Rhizobiales > Beijerinckiaceae > Methylobacterium. The sequence continues at coordinate 3,231,336 of NC_010511.1, forward strand.
CAATCGGGCCGGCGTCGCAACCTGGCAGGAGAGATCGCCGGCAGGAGAGATCGGCTGCGCCGAACGACCCGCCGGGGGGCGTTCCGCCCCGGACGCAGGGGCACGGCGCGCGCGGGAGCGATCCGATCCGATCCCCACGTCTTAGCCCCCTCCGTAATCCAGTTCAGGCGCAATAAAATCTCGGATGTCTCGCGATCTGACCCCGTCGACAAATCGCGACATCTTAACTATGAACGGCCCGCACGCGACGCGAACTGTGCAGGGAGACCTGACGATGTTCAATATGTTCAAGTCACAAGTGTCCCTCGATCTGAGCCCGCGGAACTGCCTGGCGGTGTCGCTGATCCACTGCATGGCCGCCGACGGGGAGGTGGACCCGGAGGAGGTCGGGCACCTGATGTCGGTGCTCGGCCGCCAAGCGACCCGCCAGCAGCTCGACGCGGCCATCCGCTACGCGCGCGCGACGCCGCCGGCCCAGTTCCTGGCCGAGGCCGCGCCGAGGCTGCGGCCGGACCAGCGGCTCTGCATCCTTCTCAACATGATCGACAGCGCGATGGCGGATGGCGAGGCGGAGCCGGAGGAGCAGCGGCTCATCATGCAGTACGCGCAGGCGTTCGGCCTCGGCGAGAGCGAGCTGACCCCCTACTTCAAGGCCCTCGTGGCCAAGAACGATCGCGCCGTCCTGGACCGCTGATCGGCGGGCCCCGTCCTCGGCGACGGGCGTCGCCGGGGATGGCCCCCGCCCACCCGGTCCCGCCGCGTCCGGCCGCCCTCACCGGGCGGCCGGCCCGATGATCGCCCGCCGCAGCCGCGCCGAGACGAAGTCGATCGCCGCCACCGTCACCAGGATCATCGTGACCAGGAAGGCGACCTGCTGCAGTTCCAGCACGCGGATCAGCTCGGTGAGGTAGGTGCCGATCCCGCCCGCCCCGACGATGCCGATGATGGTGGCCGAGCGGGTGTTCGATTCGAAGAAGTAGAGCACCTGGCTCGCCAGCACCGGCAGCATGCCGGGCAGCAGGCCGAAGCGCAGGCGGTCGAGGGTGCTCCCGCCCGAGGCGGTGACGCCCTCCTGCGGCTTGCGGTCGGCGGTCTCGATCGCCTCGGCGAAGAGCTTGCCCAGCGCCCCGAAATCCGAGCAGGCGATGGCGAGGGCGCCCGCGAAGGGGCCGAGCCCGACCACGTTGATCCAGATCAGCGCCCAGATCAGCACGTCGACCGAGCGGAGCACGTCGAAGCCGCGCTTGGTGGCGAAGCGCAGGAAGGGGTTCGGGTTGGCGTTGCGCGCCGCCAGGAAGGCGAACGGGAAGGCGAAGAGCGCCGCCGTGAGCGTGCCCAGGAAGGCGATGGCGAGCGTCTCGCCGAGCGCCTGGAGGAAGGCGAGGAAGCGCCCGTCCGGCGAGGGCGGCAGCATCAGCGCGGCGAATTCCCCGAGCCGGCCGAGGCCGCGCAGGATGCGCAGGAGCGAGAAGTCGAGGTACAGCATCGCGACGATCGCGAGGCCGGCCGCGGCCGCGGCCGCGCCGATCACCGCCAAGCGCTGCCGGAGCGGCACCGCGAAGGCCTGCGGGTGGCGCGCCCTGAGGCCGCCGATATCGGCGAGCATCGCCCTGCGGAACGCGGCACCGCTCATCGGGCGCTCTCCCGTCCGAGCAGGGCGTGGCGCAGGCGCTCGGTTCCGAGATCGATGCCGATCACGGTGACGATGATCATCAGCAGGATCGCGCTCACGTCACTGTAGTAGAAGTTGCGGATCGCCACCAGGAACTCCTGGCCGATGCCGCCCGCGCCGACGAAGCCCATCACGCCCGCGCCGCGCACGTTCATCTCGAAACGCAGGAGCCCGTAGGAGGCGAAGTTCGACAGCACCTGCGGCACGACGGCGAAGCGCGCGGTCTCGACCCAGCTCGCCCCGCTCGCGGTCAGCCCCTCGACGGGCTTCATGTCGATGTTCTCGACCACCTCGGAGAAGAGCTTGCCGAGCGCCCCGGCCGTGTGGATGGCGAGGGCCATCACGCCGACCATCGGCCCGAGCCCGAAGGCGATCACGAAGAGCAGCGCGAACACCACCTCCGGCACCGTGCGGCACAGTTCCAGGAAGCGCCGCGTCGCGAAGCAGAGGAGGCGCGAGCGCACGAGGTTCGCGGTGGCGAGAAAGCACAGGCCGAAGGCCGCGATCCCGCCGAACAGCGTGCCGAGATACGCCATCAGCAGCGTCTCGCCGAGGAGCATGGTCCATTTCGGCAGCCCCCAGTACCAGGCGGCGAGGTCGCCCGGCAGGGTGCCGGGCGACAGGGGCGGCATGATCCGGCCGAGATAGGCCGTGAAGTTCCGGATGTTCTCGAGGAAGGTGAGCGGCCGCACCTCCGCCATCGCGCCCGCCAGGACGATCAGGACGAGGAGGACGGCGAGCACGGCGAGGTTGCGCCGCCGCGCACCGGCGATCGCGGCCGCGTAGGCCGCCGCGAGGGTGCGGGCCCTCTCCGGCGGCAGGTTTGCGATCCGTTGGGTCAACGCGGCCGCCTCGCCCGATGCGTCCTCGGAATGACTACGAGCGCTTCCGCTGCTCGTCGTTGTAGCGGAGCATCTCGATGATCGGCTCGAAGTCCTTCAGCGTCACCGCCGTGAAGTCGAGGTCCTTGCCGTCCGACAGCTTGTCGAAGGCGACCTTGTCCTTCTTCGGCATCGCCACGAAGGCGGCGCGGATGCGCGTCTTCAGGTCGTCCGGCAGGCTCGCCAGCACCGCGAAGGGGCCCTCGGGCAGGAAGTCGGATTTGAAGACGATGCGGAAATCGGCCGGCGTCAGCGGCTTGCCGTCCGCGCTCTTGAGCATGTGCTTGGTCTGCATGCGGGTCAGCGTGCCGTCCGTCTCCGAGTTCCACAGCGTGGCGGAGGCGTCCGAGGTGCCCTGGATCAGGGCCAGCACCGAGTTCTCGTGGCTGCCGGCGAAGAACGTCTTGCCGAAGAACTTGTCGACGTCGTAGCCCGCCTTCTGCATGAAGAAGCGCGGCGCCTGGTTGCCCGAGGTCGAGTTGGGGTCGACCAGCGCGAGGTTCTTGCCCTTCAGGTCGGCGAGCGTCTTGTAGGGGCTGTCCGCCTTGACGTAGATGACCGAGTAGTAGCCGGAGGCGCCGCTATCGTGCTTCTGGTTGACGATCGGCTCGACCTTCACGCCGGTGATGACCGCGCGGGCGAAGGCGGCCGGGCCGTAGAAGCCGATCTGGATGTTGCCGGCGCGCTGGCCCTCGATCACCGCCGCGTAGTCGTTGGCGACGCGCAGCTTCACCGGCACGCCGAGTTCCTTCGAGAGGTAATCGGCGAGCGGCGTGTAGCGGTCGGCGGTGCCCGACGCGTTCTCGATCGGAATCACGCCGAGCGTCAGTTCCGGATACTTGGCCTTCCAGTCCTGCGCGGCGGCCGGGAGGGTGAAGCAGGCAAGCGCCGTCAGGGCGCCGACGAGGGTGCGTCGGGTCAGCATCGTGTCCGTCCTTCCATCATTCTCCACGGGCCGGCGGCCCGCATCGGGTCGCGTCAGGCGCCGACCGGTGCCGGCGGCGCCAGGGCGGGGCCCGGCTCCGGGAGGGGTGTCGCGGGCGGCCGGTCCATCACCTCGCCGGCCTCCAGGCCGTAGAGGTCCTGCGCCACGGCCTCGGTCAGGTCCAAGGCGCGCCCGTCGAAGACGAGGCGCCCCGCCGAGAGGCCGACCAGGCGGTCGCAATAGGCGCGCGCCAGGTCGAGGGAGTGCAGGTTGCACAGGACCGTGATCCCGTACCGCGTATTGGCCTCGGCCAGCGCGTCCATGACCAGGCGCGTGTTGCGCGGGTCGAGGGAGGCGACCGGCTCGTCGGCCAGGATGATCTCGGGCTCCTGGACCAGGGCGCGGGCGATCGCCACGCGCTGCTGCTGCCCGCCCGAGAGGGCGTCGGCGCGGTTCGCCGCGTAGGCGCCCATGTCGAAATTCTCCAGCGCCGCGAGGGCGAGCGCCTTGTCCTCCTCGGGCCACAGCCGCAGGAGGGCGCGGGCGGACGACACGTGGTTGAGCCGGCCCATCAGCACGTTCGTCAGCACGTCGAGCCGGCCGACGAGGTTGAACTGCTGGAAGATCATGGCGCAGCGCCCGCGCCACTGGCGCAGGGCCCGCCCCTTCAGGGCCGTCACGTCGCGCCCGTCGAACAGGATGCGGCCCTCGCTCGGATCGACGAGGCGGTTCAGCATCCGCAGCAGGGTCGACTTGCCCGCGCCGGAGCGACCGATCACGCCCACGAAGCTGCCGCGCTCGATGCGCAGGGAGATCGCATCCACCGCGCGGCGGTCACCGTATTGGCGCGTGAGGTTCTCGACGACGAGCATCAATCCGTCCGCTGTTGCCGTACGCGGGACGTAAACGCCGGTTTGGCGACAGTTGAATGACAGCCGCTGCCGCCGGGGGGCTCTCGCGGATTCTTGCGGCCGCGTCCCGGCGGCGAGGCCCGCCGCGGCGGTTTGATACCCGATCCGATCGGTCGCTTCGGGATCGCGGATGCCGGCCTCGCTCCCGCGCCGCGCGGGCGCGTGATCCGGGATCCGCTTGGATCGGCCGGATCCCGGATCAGCCCCCGTGGCGGGCCAGGAAGTCCTCGACCGGCAGGGCACGGAAATCCGGCAGGGCGGCGCGCAGCCGCTCGTGGTCCCAGTCCCACCACGCCAGGGCCCGCAGGCGCTCGGCGACCGCCTCGGGGAAGCGCCGGCGCAGGAGGCGGGCCGGGTTGCCGACCGCGATCGCGTAGGCGGGCACGTCGCGGGTCACGACCGCGCCCGCCCCCACCACCGCCCCGGTGCCGATCCGGCGGCCCGGCAGGACGATGGCGCCGTGGCCGATCCAGACGTCGTGGCCGATCTCCACCGGCAGCGCCCGGCGCCGGTCGAAGAAGGCGGCCTCGTCCGCCTCCTCCGGCCAGTACTGGCTCGCCCGATAGGTGAAATGCGCCTGGGAGGCGCGCTCCATCGGGTGATTGCCCGGGTTGATCCGCACCATCGCGGCGATCGAGCAGAACTTGCCGATCCGCGTCGCGATCACCTCGCCGTCGTTCACGATGTAGGAATAGTCCCCCATCTCGGTCTCGGTCAGGCGGGTGCGGGCCCCGACCTCGGTGTAGCGGCCGAGGCGGCTCGCCACGATCGCGGCGGTGGGATCGACGAGGGGCTCCGGCCCGAGGCGCTTGGTCATGCGGGGTCTCCGAGGGGAATGCGCCGCAGCACCCGGAACGGGGCATCCCCGTCCTGCCGCAGCACCGTGACGGCGTCGAGGGTCAGCGGCTCGCCCGGCCCGTAGGCCGCCGCGAGCCGCGCGTGCCAGGGCGCGCGGTCCTCCTCCGGCAGGGCGTCCGTCAGCGTCATGTGGAAGCGGAAGCGCTCGAAGACGTGGGGGTAGCCCCAGCGGTCGAGGAGCGCCCGCTCGCGCGCGTCCAGGCGCTCCGGGCGGCGGCGCGCCCGCTCCGCCTCGCTGAGCGGCGCGCGCAGGGGGTCGAGGGCGGCGACGCACTCGGCCGCGAACAGGCCGAGCGCCGGCGGCGCCTCGTCCGGCACCAGGGCCGTGAAGGCGCCGAGCGTCGCGACGACGAGCCGCCCGACGGGAACCGGCGGGTGCCACGCCGCCAGCGCCGCCGCGGCCGCGACCAGATCCGCCTCGGCGACGCCCGGGGCGAGGCGCATCGGCGCCTTCAAGGTCGCGTGGAAGCCGTAGCGGCTCGGCGCGCGGGTCACGTCCTGCGCGTCCGCGAACCCGTCGTGCCGCGGAACCGGCGCGCCGGTCGCGGTGTCATAGCCGAGGACGCCGCAGCCGAACCGGGCCAGCCCGGAGCCGGGCGGGGCCGTGTAGTAGAGCGCGTAGCGGCACGACTCGGTCACGACCATCCCTCCGGCGAGCGTTCCGGACGGGTTCATCACGGTCGGATGACGGTTCCGTGACGAGGTTCCGTGGCGAGGTTGCGGGATGGGGGCGCGGGGGACGCGGGGGCGTGGAGCATGGGCAGGCCCGGGGAGCGGGGGCAGCGCGCGGCGGCCGAGCCGGCCGGGCGGGCGCTGGTCGTCGGGGTGATCGGCCACGTCGATCACGGCAAGACGGCGCTGGTGCGCGCCCTCACCGGCACCGACACGGACCGGCTCAAGGAGGAGCGCGAGCGCGGGGTCTCGATCGTCCCCGGCTTCGCCCTGCTGCGGGTGCCGGGGGGCGAGATCGACCTCGTCGACCTGCCCGGCCACGAGCGGTTCGTGCGGGCGATGATCGCCGGGGCGACCGGCCTGCGCGCGATCCTGCTCGCGGTCGATGCCCGCGAGGGCATCAAGCCGCAGACCCTCGAACACCTCGCCATCGCCCGCCTGATCGGCGTGGGCCGGGGCGTCGTCGCGTTGACGAAGTGCGACCTCGTCACGGACTCGGAGGCGGCGGCCCGGGCCGCGGAGGTGGGCGCGCTCGCCGCCGCGTCCGGCCTCGCGGTGCGCATCGTGCGGACGTCGGTGCTGCGCGAGGAGGGCCTCGCCGACCTCGCGGGGCACCTCGCCGACCTGCTGGGCGAGGTGCCCCCGAGCCCGGATGACGGCTGCCCCGTCCTGCCGATCGACCGCGTCTTCCCCCGTGCGGGCTTCGGCGCGGTCGTCACCGGCACGCTGCGGCGCGGGCGCCTCGCGCTCGGCGACGCGGTCGCGGTCGCGCCGGAGGGCATCGAGGGCGCGGTGCGCGCCCTCCAGAGCCACGGGCGGCCGGTCCAGGCGGCCGAGCCGGGGCGCCGGGTCGCCGTGGCCCTGCGCGGCATCGACCTCGCGCAGCTGCGCCGCGGGCAGGTCCTCGCCCCCCCCGGCTACCTCGTCCCGAGCCGCTGGCTCGACGTGTCGCTCACCTTGCTGCGGGAGGCCCCGGTGCCCCTGGCGGGCGGGGCGCGGCTGCGGCTCCTCGCCGGCACGGCCGACGTCCCGGTGCGCCTGCGCCTCCTCGACCGCGACGCGCTCGATCCCGGGGAGACGGCGCCGGCGCAGCTCCACGCCGAGGAAGCGGTCGCCCTGCCGGCGCGCGAGCCGTTCCTGCTGCGCTCGGACGCCCCTCCCCTCACCCTCGGCGGCGGCGTGGTGCTCGACCCGGCCTCGCGCCGGCGCCGGCGGCGCGACGCGGCCGGCCTCGCGGAGCTGCGCAGGCTCGCGGAGGGGCGGCCGGCCGAGATCCTGCGCGCCCGCCTCGCCGCGGCGGGCCGGGCGGGCGCGACGCTCGCCGACCTGTCGCGCCTCGTCGGCATCGCGCCCGAGCGCGTCCGCCGCCACCTCGTCGGCCTCGGCGCCGAGGCGATCGGCGAGCGCGTCCTCGGCGCGGAGGTCCGGGACGCCCTGCGGAGCGAGGCGCTGGCGGCGCTGGACGCCCATCACCGCGCCCATCCGCTGGAGCACGGGATCAGCCACGCGCGCCTCGCGACCGCGCTGCGCACCGGCGAGGCGGTGGCGGCGGCGATCCTGCGCGACCTCGTGGCGGCGGGGCGGGCGGTGCGCGACCGCGACCTCGTCCGCGCGGCCGCGTTCGACCCGCAGCGCCAGGAGCCGGCGCTGGTGCGCGGTCTCGCCGAGAGCTTCCGGCGGGCCGGCCTGACGCCGCCCGACGAGGCCGAGGCCGCCGGGCGCGATCCCCGCCGCCGGGAGGCACTGAACCACCTCGTCCGCTCCGGCACGCTGATCCGCGCCGCCGACCGGGTCCAGCGCCGCACGATCCTGTTCCACCGGGAGGCGGTCGAGGCGGCCAAGCAGGCCCTCGCCCGGGCCTTCGCCGGTCAGGACGGCTTCCTGGCGCGCGAGGCCGGAGCGCTGCTGGGGATCTCGCGCAAGTTCTCGATCCCGCTGCTGGAGCACCTCGACGCCGTGCGGTTCACCCGCCGCCTGGGCGACCGGCGCGTGCTCCTTCAGGCCGAGGCTGGACCTCGCCCCTCCTCCTCCCCATAACCCCCCTCGGAGGCGATCGGGGTCTGGTGGCCCTCCTGGTCTTCAAAACCAGCGGCACGCGAACAGCGTGCGGTGGGTTCGATTCCCATCCGCCTCCGCCAGGACAGTGTTCATAGGCGTTCGCAGCCGACCGTTAACCCTTCAGATTTCGGTGGTTTTCAGCTTAGCGGCGTTCGCCCCGAACCGCTGGCATTCGCCCCAATTCACGCTTACGATGTGGGTAGCCACGGGAGTAGCGCGAGTTCGGCGGAGACTCGAAAGCTCACGGCGATGACCGTCGCCAAGCTGAAGTCGCCCGGCCACTATGGGGATGGCGGTGGCTTGTGGCTGCAGGTCGGCGACAAGGGAGCCAAAAGCTGGATCTTCCGCTTCACGCTCCGCGGCAAGTCACGCGCGATGGGGCTCGGCTCGGCCAACACGTTCTCGCTCGCTGAGGCCCGCGAGAAGGCGCTCGCCTGCCGCAAGCTCTGCGCTGAGGGCATCGACCCGATCGAGGCCCGCAAGACGCAGCGCCAGGACGCTGCACTGGAGGCCGCCCAGGCGATGACCTTCCGCGAGTGCGCGGTGGCCTACATCGACGCGCACCGCGCCGGGTGGCGCAACGCGAAGCACGCCGCGCAGTGGACCACGACGCTGGAGACCTACGCCTACCCTCACTTCGGCGACCGGCCCGTGGCGGCCGTCGATACCGACCTCGTGGTGCGCGCGATCGGACCGATATGGGCCAGGAAGCCCGAAACGGCGAGCCGGGTGCGCGGCCGCATCGAGTCGATCCTCGACTGGGGCACGACCCGCGGGTTCCGGCGCAGCGAGAACCCCGCGCGCTGGCGAGGGCACCTGGAGAACCTGCTGCCGAAGCGCTCCCGGGTGCAGAAGGTGAAGCACCACGCCGCCCTCCCCTTCGCGGAGGTGCCGTCCTTCCTCAAGGCGCTGGAGTTCCAGCCCGGCGTCGCCTCGCACGCGCTCGCGTTCACGATCCTCACCGCGGCCCGCACCGGCGAGACGCTGGGCGCCACGTGGTCGGAGTTCGACCTTGATGCGCGCATCTGGAACGTGCCCGCCTCCCGCATGAAGGCCGGCGTCGAACACCGGATTCCGCTCACCGAGTCAGCTCTCATGGTCCTGCGGCGCATGGCGGAGATCCGGGAAGGTGACTTCGTGTTCCCGGGCGGCCGGCGGGAACGCCCGCTCTCCAACATGAGCATGCTGGTGCTGCTGCGTCGCATGCAGCGCGGCGATCTCACCGTGCACGGCTTCCGATCTTCGTTCAGGGATTGGGCCGCGGAGCACACCGACTTCCCGCGCGAGGTCGTCGAGGCCGCGCTCGCGCACGCCATCGAGTCGAAGGTCGAGAGGGCCTACCGGCGCAGCGACCTGTTCGCGAAGCGGCGCGAGCTCATGGAGGCGTGGGCGAATTATTGTGCGGTTTTCTGTCATGAGTGATCAGCACGAAGATAATGCCCATAGTAATTCAACCGTTGAGCCCGCCACTGGCAATTTTTTATGAAGTTTATAAAGTGTATACCAACGGATCCATCGAATTTGTTATGAAAATTGCTGCCGAGGCTATAGCGTCCGGCGAATTATGACAGGTCGACCTGCATGGAGTGGAAAACGGCATCGCTCGATTGGGGGGCAATACTGCTGATTTATTTTCATTGCTTGAAAAATTTATCAACAAGAACAATCCAACATTCTTCGATGAAGCTGCTGTTGAGGCAATTTGGTCGCTGCTGGAAGGAATTTTTCTCGTTGCGTTTCACACGAGCACGTCCGACAGAGCCAGACGCTCTGTTCAGCGGCGCACTACCGAAAAAGCACGAGCAGCGCGTGCCGAAAAAAGAAAACAAAGGGACGACCTTCTAGATGAGCATCTAGAGCGTGTTATGAACTTTCTACTATGCGTCCGAGCTTTCTGAGCATGTCACAGACGAAGGCGACCATGTACATTCCAGCCAGTGTGCTCGCATAACGCTCGTAGTCCTTGACCAGCCGGCGGCAGCGCACCGCCCAGGCGAGCGAGCGCTCCACCACCCAACGCCGCGGCAGCAACACGAAGCCGCGCTTGGCCTCCGGGGCCTTGACCACCTCCAACGCGATCCCGTTCGCCTGCGCTGCGGTCGCTGCCTTCTCACCTGTGTAGCCCTGGTCGACGAATGCCTTCTCCACGCCCCCGTCCGTCTCCGCCTGGACCACGCAGGTCAGCGTGCCGACCTGACTGCGATCATCGACATCCGCCGGCGTGACGTGCAGCGCCACCCCGTGACCGGGCGTGTCGACCGCCAGATGCACCTTCGACCCGCGCATGCGCTTGGCCCCGTCGTAGCCGGCCCGCTCGCCGCTCTCGGGCGAGGAGCGCTGGGTCCGGCTGTCCAGGATCACCGCCGAGGGCTCCGGCTCACGCCCGGCCGCCTGCCGCAGCACAGCACGCAGGTCGCCGGCCACATCGGCGAAGCACTCGGCGGCCAACCAGCGCTGGGTCTGCTGGTAGACCGCTGCCCACGGCGGCAGGTCGTGGGGCATGAACCGCCACGGCGCGCCGGTCTTGACGATGTAGCGCAAGCCGTTGAACACCTCGCGCAGATCGTGGTCACGCTGGCCCGAGTCCTCGCGCAGCAGCGCCAGGTAGGGCGCCACCAGCGCCCACTCCTCATCGGACACGTCGGACGGGTAGGCGGCGCGATCGGTGCTCATGCCCTTCAACGCCTACGCTACATCGTAGGTTCATAACACGCTCTAGGCCCACGACAGGGCCGTTGCCGCCAAATCTGAACCAATCCGCGTACGAAGCACTCGGGAAGGTTCAGGCAAATAGGCCGGCAGCTTCAACTCTTGACCGCGCCGGCCGTCAGTCCCCCGACCATGTACCGTCTGAACACATAATAAACCGCCGCCGGCGGCAGGGCGTAGATCAGCCCCGTCGTCATGAGCAGTTCCCAAGGCGAGTCATCGGCTGCTAGAAAGCTTCCGAGCGCGACAGGCAGGGTCACATCTGTGTCGCGGGACAGCAGCAGGAAGGCAAACAGGTACTCGTTCCAGGCGAGCAGGAGCGCGTAGACACCGATCGCGACGAGCGACGGTGTCATCAGGGGCAGATAGACGAAACGGAAGAGCTGGGGCGGTGAGGCCCCGTCCATCACGGCTGCCTCGTCCAGCTCCAGCGGCAGCTTGTCGGAGGCCTGCTTCAGCACCCAGATGGCGTAGGGACTCGCGATTGTCACCATCGCGAGGATGAGCGCCCACTTGCTATTGAGCAGCCCATAGGCGCCCATCGTCTTGTACATCGGCACCGCGAGAAATGCCGCTGGGATGAAGTAGGTGAAGAGCGCAAGATTCATCACGGTCCGGCCGCCCCTCACCCGCAACCGGCTGATCGAGAAAGCGGCCGATGTTGCGATGAAGAGCGTCAGGACTCCGGTTGAGAAGGCGATGAACACCGAATTCCAGAGCTGTTGCCAGAAATGCGACAGAAAGTAATGCTGCTGTCCGAAGACGATCCCGAAGTTTCTGAGGGTCGGGTGTTCCGGAAAGAGCGCCCCCGAGAGCGCGTCCTGCTTCGGCGACATCGCGAATAGAACGAGGTGATAGATCGGTATCAGGGTCCAGAGCAGGACCGGGATGCCGACGAGGAGCAGCTTCGCCTCGGTTCCAGCGGCTCTCAGCCAGCTGGAATTGCGGTGGGACAGACCTGTGGGCGAGCGCCTCGTGTCGCGCGGCGGGCCTGCGATTCCGGTGCTCATTTCGAGAGCCTCCGCATCAGGACGTAGACGAGGGGCAGAACGAAGGGCATCGCGCAGACGACCGCCGCCATCGAGTGGTCGATCTGGTCAAGCCTCAGGTAACGAATACCGAGCGTCGCGAGCACATGCGTCAGGTCTGCGGGCCCGCCACCGGTGAGCAGGTAGATGCTGTTGAAATCACCGAGTGTCCAGATCATCGAGAGGATCGTGCACGTCACGTAGAGCGCCCGCATGGATGGCCACGTGACGTGCAGGAATTTCTGCCAGCTCGTCGCGCCATCGACGGAGGCCGCTTCGTAGAGGTCGGACGAAATGGCGAGGCGTCCGGCGAGGAGGATCAGCGTCCAGAACGGCAGCGATTTCCAGATATGCACCGCGATGGCGAGCGTCAGCCCGAGTCCAGGATCGTTGAGCCAGTTCGGACCGTCCTCTCCGGTGAAGCGGAAGATGGTCTGGTTCACGATCCCCCATTCGGGGTTCAGCATGAACCGGATGGATAGGATGGTCGGAATCGACGGCACCGCCCAGGGCAGGATGAAGAGCACTGAGAGCCAGCGGATCCAGAGCCGCTCGTGAGTGAAGAATCCTGACAAGAAGAGTGCTATGGCCATCTTCACGTTGATCCCGACGATCAGGAAGATCAGGGTGTTGACGACAGCGCGCGCGAAAATCGGATCGGCCGCGAGATGGGCGTAGCTCGCCGGGCTGCGCGCGAGCCAGAGCCCGTAGCCGATCGGGTAGATGACGAAGAGCAGGAACACGAGAAGGTAGGGCGCGATCAGGATCGCGCCCCAAGCCTGCCAAGCACCGAGGCGGACTGGCCTGGGCGCGGTTGCCGGCGCGGCATCATCGGCCGTTATCGCGCGCGCTCCCGACATCCTCGGTCTCCCTGTTGAGTCACTGCCGCGGGTGGGCGGCACCGGCTGAGCAGAACCGCATCGGACTACTCCGCTCAGCCCCTTGTTCCCGCATCATGTCGGCCGCCAAACCGATCACCGCCCCGGCGGACAATGCTCGGCCCCGTTACGGCGCAGCGACCTGCCTGATGCGGGCGAGCATCTCGTCGGCGGCCTTCTCGACCGGGACCTTCTCGCTCACGACCCGGTTCATCGCCTTGGCGAAGACATTCTCGTTGTTGATCAGCGTGAATTTGTAGTTTTTAACATAATCGAACGGCTCCGTACCCGACTTAAACTGATTGTAGACGGCCTTGCGATGCTTGTCGGCCTGCCAGAAGGTGCTTTCAATCGAGGCGTTCGTCACGGGGAACCAGCGGCCGAGCGCACCCTCGACGTAAGGGCGGAGGTTGTCTTCCTCCATGATGAACTTCACGAACTCCTTGGCGGCCGCCTTGTTCTTGGCACCGGCGAAGACGACGCCGTGTTTGACGTCCGCGCGGTAGGTCATCGGTTTACCGTCGGGCCTGTTCGGGAACGGCGCGGTGATGATCGTCTCCTCGTAGGCCTTCTTGGCGGCCGCGCGCTGCTCGTCAGTCGCGCTCGGATTGAGGCTGTCCTCATACCATTTCGCCGCGATGGAGATCGTGAAGTTGTGCGTCATCACCGTCGTTCGGTTGTGGAAGGCCACGTTGTTGTCGGGGTCTTTCCAGGTCGTCGCGGATGGAGGGACACATCCCTTAACATAGGGATCGGTATAGTCCTTGAGGGCTTTGATCAGACCGTCACGTGCCTTCGGATCATCGACGAGGAGCTTGCCGTCGCTGTCGACGAGCCTAACGTCATAGGCGTCCATGAAGGCGTAGAAGGACTGGAAACTGTCAGTCGACTCCACACCCATCGGCGCGCCGATCCCGTAGGTGCGGGAACCTGAAGCCTTGCGGTAAGCGGGCTGAACCTTATCACACCAGAAGGACCAGTACTCGGCCCAGCTCGTCGGAATATCGCTCTGCTTGAAACCGGCCTTCTCGATCATGTCTCCCCAGATTTCAGTATGAAGTGTCTGCCGCTTCAGAGGAAAACCGAAGTAAGCCTTCCTGTGGATCTGGTCGTTGTAGAGTAGCACGTGCTCGACCGTCTGCGGCGCGAAGCGCGGCATCATCGGCTGCAAGATGTCAGTGAGATCCTCCAGCTTACCCTCGAAGGCCCACTTGCCAGCAGCTTGATTGTTGTATGTATCGGAATAGCCGACATCCGGCGGCGAACCGGAGTCGAGCGCCGCGACCGTCTTCGGGATCATGTCCTGAATCGCGTACTGCGACAGCTCGACCTTAATTCCGGTCTTTTGCTCGAACTTCTTGATGGTCGCCCAGAGGGAATCGTCTTCAGACCGATAGAAGCCTTTGCTGAACCAGACAGTGAGCGTCTTGTCCTGCGCGACGGCTGGCATCGCGGCCAGCACCCACGCGCCCAACGACAACGCTCCCGCGATGCCTCGCCTCATCGGTTCTCTCCTCCCATCCGCCTCGTTCATCGGGCGGCTGCCCGAGATTTCAGCATGGGACGAAGTCCGAGGCAAACCGGAATAGTCGGCGGCAACAGCGTAGCGATGGCAGCGCCGCGCACTCTCACTGAATATTGTGACCTGCCATCGGGCGCGCGAGCAACGCCGCAAGAGCGAAGCGCGCTGCGCGCCTGATCCTCCCCTGATTTCGCGGACACGGGGAGTTTAGCTCGCGGTCCGTTCGGCTTGCTCGGGCGTGAGATAACCGAGTGCCGAGTGGATGCGCTGCCGATTGTAGTAGCCCTCGATGTAAGCGAACAGGTCGCGGCGCGCCTCATCCCGGGTCGCCCATCGTCGCTGATGGACGAGCTCGACCTTGAGGGTGTGGAAGAAGCTCTCCATCGGGGCATTACCGTAGCAGCAGGCCGTCCGGCTCATGGACGGCCTGGCCGCCATGCCGGCGAGCTGCCTCCGGTAGGCCTCGGCCGCGTAGTGGGTGGATTCAAGTGGTCGTCGCAACGGCTTGGCGGAGGGCGGTTGTGATGGCAGGTCGGCGGCGTTCGGATCGGGCACTTCGCGAGAAGCTGCGGTCACCGGGTCGTCCCGGGGTCGGTCTGCGCGAGACGCGGCGGGGGTTCTGGGCGTTCCTCGCGCAGGGTCTCTCCAGCGAGGTCGCAGCGATGAAGCTCGGGATCTCGCCACCGGTCGGCTCGCGGTGGTTCCGGACAGCAGGCGGAATGGCACCTTCCCACCTGTCACCATCATCCAAGTCGCCTTCTGCGCGCTACCTGTCGTTGGCTGAGCGGGAGGAGATCGCGATCCTACAAGCGCAAGGTCACGGGGTCCGGGACGTCGCTCGGCGTCTGGGACGGGCGGCGTCGACCATCTCGCGGGAATTGCGCCGCAATGCGGCGACCCGCAGTGGCGGCCTGGACTATCGCGCCACGACCGCGCAGTGGCACGCTGAACGCGCGGCACGCCGGCCCAAGCCAGCAAAACTGGCGGGGAACGCAGCGCTGCGGACGTACGTGCAGGAGCGGCTCGCCGGAACTGTCGCGACACCGGGCGGGAGCGCTCTGCCTGGCCCTAGCGTTGCCTGGAAGGGACGGCGGCACGGGCGACGCCAGAGCCGGCGATGGGGTCGATCCTGGAGTCCGCAGCAGATCGCCGAGCGCCTACGGCTCGACTTTCCGGGCGATACACGATGCGCATCAGTCACGAGGCGATCTATCAGGCGCTCTACATCCAGGGCCGGGGCGCGCTGAAGCGTGAGCTGACCGCGTGTCTTCGCACAGGACGGGCTTTGCGTGTGCCGCGGGCCCGCAGCCTGGGCCGAGGCAGGTCGTTCGTCACCCCCGAGGTGCTCATCAGCGAGCGTCCGCCCGAGGTGGAGGACCGCGCGGTGCCGGGGCACTGGGAAGGAGATCTGATCCTGGGTCTGAAGAGTTCGGCGATCGGGACCCTGGTCGAGCGCACGACGCGCTTTACGATGCTGCTGCATCTTCCGCCGATGGACGGCCATGGGGTGACACCGCGTGCGAAGAACGGCCCGGCGCTGGCGGGGCACGGGGCCCAGGCGGTGCGCGAGGCGATCGCCGGCACGATCGCGCGCTTGCCCGAGCAGCTGCGGCGCTCGTTGACCTGGGACCAGGGTACCGAGATGGCCGAGCACGCGCGCTTGCGGATCGACGCGGGTCTGCAGGTCTACTTCTGCGATCCACGCTCACCCTGGCAGCGGGGGACGAACGAGAATACGAACGGGTTACTGCGACAGTACTTCCCGAAAGGAACGGATCTGAGCGCCCACAGCGCGAACGATCTTGCTGCTGTGGCCGCAGCCCTCAACAGCAGACCGCGCAAGACGCTGAACTGGAAGACGCCGGCAGAGGCGCTCGACGCTGTGCTGGCTGCCGTGCAAGATGGTGTTGCGACGACCGCTTGAACCCAAGCTGGCTGCCGTGATCCGAGTGGCAGATAAGCCCGGCGGCCGGTCGCTGCCGCTGGGCGGCCATCATCAGCGCAGCCACGCTCAGCTCGGTGCGCATATGATCGCGCATCGACCAGCCGACGATCTTGCGCGTGGCCAGATCGAGGACGGCAGCCAAGTAGAGCCAGCCCTCGCCGGTCGGCAGGTAGGTGATGTCGGCCAGCCAAACCGTGTTCGGCCGCGCGGCCGAGAAGTCCTGCCTCAGGAGGTTCCGGGCGATGGGGAGATCGTGACGGCTGTCGGTCGTGCAGGGCCGGAACCGACGCCCCGCCAGGGCACGGATGCCGTGCCGGCGCATGAGACGCTCCACCCGCCCGCGGCTGGCTGAACGGCCCTCGGCCCGCAGGGCGGCATGCACGCGTGGGGCACCATAGCGCCGGTGGTGGGCGGCATGGATGCGCCGGACATCGTCCAGGAGCTGGCGGTTGGAGGCCGAGCGGGCGCTCTCAGGCCGTGACCGCCACCCGTAAAAGCCGCTGGGGGAGACGTCGAGCACGCGGCACATGAGACGCACCGGCCAGGTCCGCGCATGCTGCTCGATGAAGGCGTAGGTCACGTGGGCATCTCCGCGAAGATGCCGATGGCTTTTTTTAGGACGTCGCGCTCCATGCGCGTGCGGTCGAGCTCACGCCGCAGACGGGCAATCTCGGCGGCCTGATCGGACGGCGAGGCGATCGGGCTTGATGGCAAGGCCCCGGTCGATCCTGCCGGCCGCGGTCGGGGCGGTGCCCCGTTCAGCGTTGCACGCCACTGCCGCAACATCGAGGGCTGGATCCCGAGCTCGGCCGCGATCTGCATCTGCGGCCGGCCGCTGCTCTCCAGCAGGGCGACCGCTTCGCGTTTGAACTCGGGCGTGAACTCCCGTCTCGTCTTCGCCATCCGACACCTTCCCCGCTCCGCCAGAGCGTATCAGAGGTGTCCGTGAAACCGAGGGAGGATCAAACAGCCTCTCCGACCGCTTCAACGTCTCGAGCAGCCGCTCGTGGACCGGGCGGAGCAGGAAGGCTGCACGCCCGACCCAGTCGGCCAGGGTCGAGCGGTCCAGGTGAACGCCTTGGCGGGTCAGGATCCGCGCCTGCCGATAGAGCGGCAAGTGGTCGGCGTACTTGTAGACGAGGACCTGCACGATCACGTCCTCGCAGGCGCGGCAGGCGTAGCGCGGACGCCGGATCGCGATGACTCGGACCTGGGCCGGCACGACGTCGAGACGCTCGGACACGTCCTCGCCGATCCGACGCAGGCGGCCTGCGCAGCAGGGACAGGCGGTGCTCTCGATGTCGACTACGCGCTCGACGCGCGGCAGGTGGGCGGGCAGAGCGCCACAGTTGGCGCGCCGTGCACTCGGGCCTCACCGCCGGTGCGCTCTCCTCGGCGGCGGGATCAAGGCGTGCCGCCAAAGGGCCGGCCTACGGCTCGACCGCTGACGTCAGGCGGTGTGAGAGGACGCGGCAGCGGTCAAGTCCGCACCCGAGCGCTGCAGTTCGTCTACTTTCGCTGTCTTCATGTATGTACACATGTGGGTAGGCGCTCAAAGCGAAAAGCTAATCATCTGAAGGTAAAGGTGAATTTTCCTCAGAAGGGCGGAATCCGCCTCCGCCAAACACTCTCGCGCCCGCGAGGCGTTCGGCATCTCCCGGGAGGTCGCCCGCGGGCTGCGGGGGGCGGGCGATCCGGGCGATGCTCGACCCCGGCCCGCCTCTCCCGACGGCCGACGGGGGACGACGCCAGCGACGAACCGGGACCGAGCAACGGCTTTCCCGCTCCCGGGCAGGCCCGAGAGCGGGAGGGATGCACCGGCAACCCGGGCCGCCGGTGTCGGTCGACTCTCTCCGCGGTTACGCGGCGCTCGCGACCAGGGTCAGGGTCCGGCCGATGCGGGTCGGCTGGATCGCTTCCCGCGCGGAAGCGGGCGCCTGCCAGCGCGGCAGCGGCGCGCAGGCCAACTCCACCCGCAGGAACACCGTGTCGGTCAGGCCGGCCAGCAGCTCGGCCGGCAGCCGCGCCCGGCCGGAGGTCCAGCGCCAGCGCCGCGCCGCACCGGCCTCCTCCGGAGCGTGGAAGCCCTCGCCCAGGCGCGGATCGTCGAGCGCCACGATGCGCGGCTCGCCCAGGCCGTCGTCCAGCGTCAGGCCGACCACCGACAGACCGAGCACCCGCTCGTCGCCGCTCTCGCCGACGTGACGCGGCACGCTCGTGGGGCTCACCAGCCACACCTCGCGCGCGGAGGCGGGCAGCATGAACCGGGCCGTCAGGTCCCGCACGGCCGGCCGCACGATCTCACCGTCCACCTCCAGGTGAACCTCTGCCCACGCCTCCGAGGCGGCCATCTGCCAGCCGATGGCCTCGGCGTGCCGCTGCATCTGGGCGCGCACGGCCTCAACCACGGGACCGCCGTCGTGGAACGGCCGGCAGTAGCCGTCATGGCTGCGCACGGGCGCGTCGGGCAGGGCGGAGGCGGCCGCGTCGAGGAAGAAGCCGCGGTTGCCCATCTCCAGGTAGCTCTCGGAGGGCTGGCCGTTGGCGATGAGGATATCGTGGCTGTCGAGCTCGACGTGCCAGTAGGTGACCTCCTCGACCTCCTCCTGAGTGACGGTGCTGCCGTTGACGAGGGCGGAGGCGGGGATGAGCACCTCGCCGAGCAGGTCGAGGCAGATGGCGTGAGCGGGCGAGACGAGCAGGTCCTGGGCCGGCTTGCCGGGGCCGAAAGCATCCTTGCGGATGCGGATGGGGCGGGCGGCCGCCGGATTGGCGTGGCTGCGGCAATCCAGGGCGCTGTGGCCGATCCACTTGATGGGGCGGTGCTCGCCCGACGCGGTGACGACGAGGTCCCCGACGCGAAGGTTCTCGACCGCCACGTCGCCGTCGACGGTGCGAAGCAGCGTGCCGGTGCAGTAGCACGGCACTTGGTAGTCACCGAGACTCGTCTCGCCGAACGTGATGTTGTCGCCTACCGTCAGCGGGACGTTCGACGCGAGGAGCCCAAATCCAGTCCCATCCGCGTTCTGGGTGAACACGATATGATTCGGATCATCGAGATTCGTGGCATAGACAGTGATGACCGCAGTCGGATCGGCTTGATTCGTGAAAGTTACTGGATCTCCAGGATTATTCACGGTTCCATTTACAAAATAGTCGGCATCGCCAAGCTGTTGAACGTTGAAGATGGAATTGTTGACTCCGTCATTGTCACCACCAAGATAAGCGGCTAGATAAGAGCTATTATTGAACACAACTGGCGTAGGCATTGGGAACCCGCCCTCCCGATTGCTTGGTTCGGCTCGCGCCGATCGACAAAATTCATGGATATACATACACCAGTACGTTTACAAGTGCTTCTCTGCAACACTGGCGTGCAAACATCGTCGGCTCAAACGGTTCCCTGTTGATGAATGCAGCGCAGGGATTGGCGCGGCGGGCGAGGTCTCACAGGGAAGGAGATCGCGCACGACCAGATCGCGTCCTGCCGATCGCGCGGGGGCGGCGAGGCGACCGGGTGCGACGGACGTGGGCGGCGAGATCTGGAGCCTCACTGTCGCTGACGAAGCCCGCCCCCCAGGGAGGGGCGCAAGCCGCCTCCGTCGCCTTGCCCCGTGACCGAGCTTCGCGCGGGCGGATCGGTCGCCGTCGGTGCTGAAAATGGTGTGGCCGCGCGCACGTCCCGGGCTACAGTGCCGCTTCGGAGCGCGGCGAAGAACGACCGCGCCCCCCCGGGGGGATCACCATCATGGGCATGCGTCTTCGCGCGTTCGCGTTCCTGTCCGCCGCGACACTGGCCGCCACGCCCCTGCGAGCGGAACTCGCCGTGTCGGCCAATGACGGCCACACGGTGCTCACCGACGCGGGCGCCCAGGTCCCGGCGACGCCGCCGGTGCCGGACAGCGTCACGGTGCTCGACCTCTCGGCCTCCCCGCCGAGGATCGTCGGCGAGGTGCAGGCGCCGGCCAGCGTCGTGGGTCCGCCGCAATCGGTGGCCGTCGCCCCGAACGAGACCTTCGCGATCGTCACCAGCGCCACGCGCGTGGACCCGAACGACGCCGCCAGGATCGTGCCGGACGACCGCGTCACCGTGATCGATCTCACCAGCACGCCGCCCAGGGTGAGGGCCTCCCTGACCGCCGGGAAGGGGGCGGCGGGCGTCTCGATCAACCGCGAGGGCACCCTGGCGCTCGTGGCGAACCGGACGGAGGGCACCCTCTCGGTCTTCAAGATCGCGGGTGGCGAGGTCAGCCCCGCCGGGAAGGTCGATCTCGGCAACGACAAGGCCGGGCCGAGCCACGTCGTGTTCTCCCGCGACGGGCGCGAGGCCTATGTCACGCGCGACGGCGACAACAAGGTCTCGGTCCTCGCCGTGGAGGGAAGCCGCGTCACCTACGCGAAGCGGGATTTCACCGCGGGCGTGCGCCCTTACGGAATCGAGATCACCCCGTCCGGGGACGTGGCGCTCGTCGCCAATGTCGGGCAATCGTCCGGGGACCACGACACGGTGAGCGTCATCGACCTGCGGGCCAAGCCGGCGCGCGTCGTCAACACCGTGACGGTCGGGCCGACGCCGGAGGGGATCCGCCTCTCCGCGGACGGGCGCCACGCCGCCCTGGTGATCGAGAACGGCAGCAACCTCGCCAAGGCGTCGCCCTTCTTCAACGACAAGGGCGTGCTGCGGATCTACGCGGTGAGCGGCACGGAGCTCAGGAAGGTGGCCGAGGCCCCGATCGGGCGCTGGTGCCAGGGAGCGGTCTGGACCAGGGACGGCCGGACGGTGCTCGTCCAGTGCATGGTGGATCGGCGCATCGAGGTGTTCCGGTTCGACGGCGAGGCGCTGAGCGCCCAGGCGCCGGTCGCCCTCGGCGCCGGCGGCGCGGGGTTCCGGACCGCCGAGCCCTGAGCCCGGCGCGGGAGCCGCGCGGCTCCCGCGTCACAGCACCGCGAAGGCGAGGCGCAGCACGCTCCAGCCGACGAAGCCCAGCCATGCCAGGCTGAGAGGAATGCCGAGCATCAGCGTCAGCACCATGGCGGCGCGGCGGATCCGATCCGGCATCGGCGATGCGGGCTCGAATCGGGACGGCTCGGTGTCGTTCTGGACCACGGCGGCAGGCTCCTCGATCTGGTCACGCCACGGTCGCAAGAGCGGCACCACGCCGCTCACACCAAATCCGCTCGATCCCTTCGGGATGTCGGATTCGGGCTTCGCTCAAGCGCCGCGCGGGCGCGTGATCCGGGATCCGCCGCGGTCAACCGGATCCCGGATCAGGGGGTGCAGCCGAGGACGGATTCCGTGCGGCGGATCGCCGTCACCGCCTCGCGCTGATTAGCCGAGAGCGGCACCTGGCGCTCGTCGTCGTAGAGGCATCCGGCATTGCCGAAGGCGCGGATCCCGCGGGGCGTGCGGAAGCAGTAGCCCGCTTCCTTGAAGATGCGGTTGCGCTGGTACCAGAGTTCCTCGCAGCCCTGGGCGAAGGCCTGGACGGGCGACAGCGCGGCCGCGCAGGCCAGTCCGGCCAGTGCGAGGGTGGGCAGCATCGAGCGGTGAGCCATGGGGTCGGACCTCCCTGCGCCGCCGAGCGGCGCGGCGGGTCGAGGATGCCCCGCGGCGCTGGCGGCGCTATGCGCGGGCGCACCTCGCGCAGAACAGATGTCGCATCAGACTCCCGGATTCCAGTCGAAACGCAGCCGTCCACAGATATGGAGAGTTTCAACGCGGGACAGATTCGTCTATGCGGTGTTTCCGCGGCCGCGCACGGCGCGGCGGGAGGCCCCTTCACTTGGCGACTCGTCACGTCACGCAGTGCCGGTTCGCCGTGGAGCTGATCTGCGCGGCGGCGATTCTCGCCCTCGCGGGCCCGTCGGCGGCGCGCGCCCAGGCCCGGTGGGTCGATCCGCCGGCGCGCTCGCTGCTGCCCGCCCAGCCGGTCCGCTCCTCGCGGAGGATTCCCCCGCCGCCCGCGGTCGGCCCACCGGCGATCACCCGGGTCGCGGCGGGCCCGACCCGCGCGCGGCGCCCGGCGGCCCGATCCCTCCGGCCGTGGCTGGCCGCCGCGCGGCCGCCGCTGCGACGCGCCGGCCTCGTCCTGCGGACTCTCTACCCGACGGTCGGCAGCGCCGACGCGCCGCGGCGGCCCTGACGGCCGCTCCGGGGAGGCGCCCTCAGCGCAGCCGGCCCGGCCGGGCCGGCTCGAACACGATCCGGCGGTGGAAGGCGCACCAGCTCTTGCCGTCCTGCACCGGGGCCCCGCAGCAGATGGCGCGGTCGTTCGGCTCGCCGATGATGAACTTGCACACGAACGCGCCCGACTGCGCGAACGGAACCCGGAGCTCCGGAGAGGGCTCCTCGACGGTCTCGGCAGGGAAGAGATGCGACATGCGCACGAGTTGGTTCATCGGTGACTGACTCACGGGCCTCCACTCGGTCCAGGTGAGGACGGCGGGCCGGTTCGAGAAGTGAAGCGGCACGCCGCCCGTGGAACCCGTGGCGGCACGGGTCGCAGGGACAGCGCGATTCGCCCAATTTGGAGAGCATGATGCGGGAAAGCAAGTCCCGCCCCCCCTTGAGGCGCCGCGGGGCACGCCTGCGTCGCGCGCGGGGCCGGTCAAGATTTGCTCAGGAGATGCGCCAGCAGCGCGCGCAGCTGACCGGGCTTGATCGGCTTGTGGATCAGCTCGCAGCCTGCCGCACGGACATGGGCCTCGACCTCCGGCGAGTGGTCGGCGGTCGTCACGACGGCCGGGATGTCGCCGCCATGCACGGTGCGAAGCCACGTCACCGTGTCGAGGCCGCAGGCTCCGCCGTCGAGGTGGTAATCCGCGATGATCACGTCCGGGCTCCAGGTGGAGCCGGTGAGCCGGATCAGGCTGAGATGGTCGCGGGCCGCCAGCGCGTGCGCGTCCCAGTTCTGGAACAGCCGGGCGAGCGCCTCCAGCGCCGCCCGGTCGTTCTCGATCACGGCGATGCGCGCCCCCGTGAGGCTCGTCGGCAGGGCGAGGGGCTGGGCCGGCCGGGGCGCCTCGGCCTGGGCGCGCGGCAGGATCAGGGTGAAGCGGGACCCGTGGCCGACCCGGGAGACGAGGCTCAGCCGGTGGCCGAGCGCCTCGGCGGACCGGCGCACGATGGAGAGGCCGAGTCCGAGCGCGATCTCCCCGTCGACGCTCTCGCGCCCGCCCCGGTGGAACTCCTCGAAGATCAGCTCCCGGTCCGCCTCCGGGATGCCCGCGCCCGAATCGATCACGTCGACGCGCACGTCCCCGCCGCGCGGCCGGGCCGCGACCAGGACGCCACCCGTGCGGGTGTAGCGGATCCCGTTCGAGACCAGGTTCTGGATGATCCGCTGCAGCAGCACGAGATCGCTCGACACCCAGAGGTCGCCCGGGCGCACGCTGAGCCGCAGCCCCTTGCGGGCCGCGAGCGGGCCGAAGCTCGCCTCGACGCTCGCGAACACGTCCGCGAGCTTCAGGCTGCGCGGCTGCGGCTGGATCAGCCCGGCATCGAGCTTGGAGATGTCGAGGAGCGTCTTGATCAGGTCCTCGATCGTCTGGAGCCCGCGCTCGACCTGGCCGACGATCGCGAGCGCCTCCGCCCCCACCGGCATGTCGCCGAGGGCCGAGAGCGACAGCCGCGCCGCGTTGAGGGGCTGGAGCAGGTCGTGGCTCGCCGCGGTCAGGAAGCGGGTCTTCGAGCGGTTGGCCCGCTCCGCCTCCTCCTTGGCGGCGATCAGCGCCTGGTTCGAGCGTTCGAGGCTGCGCATCAGCGCCGTCAGCTCCTCGGTCCTGGCGCGCACCTGCCCCTCGAGGGTGATGGCGGTCTGGAACAGCGAGTAGGCGGTGCCCTGCTGGTCCATCGAGCGCTCGACCTGGGACATCAGGGCCGCGTTGATGCGCTCCAGCTTGGCGATGCGGCGGTGCAGCGCGGCCACCTCCTCGGCGGGTGCGGCCTCCATCGTCTCGGTCCTCATCGGGCGATCCCCATGGCGCCTCCCGCGGGGCCGGATGGCACCGCCCGCGGCGCCGGCTGCCGCCCGATCGCGATGCCCGTGAAGGTCTGGTTCAGGTGCATGGAGCGAAACTGCTCGCCGTAGGTTTCGAAACCGACGACATTGTACTGGCGGTACAGGTCCGAGATGCAATGCCGGACCTGATGCAACTCGGCATCGAGGCGGCGCAGGACGCATTCGAATCCGATCACGAGGTCGAGGCCGCCGAGCCGCGCGTCGAGGCGCGCCAGTTCCTCGCGGGTGGCGGCCACGATGTCCTTCTGCCGCGCCAGGGTGAGGACGACCCCCTCGTCGAGCGCGCACAGGAAGCTCAGCGAGCCGTCCGGGTTGAGGTGACGGATCGAGCGGCAGAAATAGTCGCCGCCGATCCGCACCACCAGGGGATTGGCCGCGAAGTCGGTCGCGGTCAGCGATTCCAGCGGCAGGCCGAGGGCCCGCGCGTACTCGGCCGCCGCGGGCTCCGCGTTGAGTTCGCGCACGGCCCGCCGCTCGCGGTCCGTCTCGGTGACCACGAACTTCGCGCCGGTCGGCTCGAAATTGTGGTTCTTGAAGATCTCGATCGGGAAGTCGGTCTCGATCAGGAGCAGGATCGCCGCCCCGCGATGCACCGCGCCGTCGTGGATCAGGGCGGTGTCCCGGAAGGTGAGGTCGTCGCCGGCCGATCCGCCCACCAGCGGCACGCCGTCGAGGCCGGTCGAGACCGCCGAGATCACCGCCTCCTCGGCGTTGGTCAGGCCGTCGATGAGCGAGAGGGCGAAGCGCTGCCCCCCGGTCCCGATCGCGTCGAGCTCCGCCCGCAGCGCGCGCAGGGCCGAGGCCGCGCGCTGCGCGTCGAGGTGGCCGATCTCCGGCAGCAGCACCGAGGCGACCCGGAACCCGGCCCGAGGGAAGGCCACCGCCACGAGCCCGCGGTCGAGGCCGCCCGTCGGGCTGATCTCCCCCGACGAGGTGCAGCCGGAGACGCGCAGGCCCGGGAAGTGTCGCGCCAGGGCGCCGGCCACCGCCCCGGCCCCGTAGGCGGGCGAGAAGAAGGTCACCAAGTGTCCGATCGGTTCGCGCTGCAGGGCGTCAGCGAACGCCGCCACCGCCGCTTCCGCCTCGGATTCATCGGTCCAGGCCGTCTGAATGCCGCAAAGGTGCGAGCAGGCGCGCGTGCCCTGCGCCACGGCGTGTCTCCCAGGCCCGCCGCCGGAACGCCGCGGCGGGGCGGGCTCGATTATGGCGATTGCTGGGAGAAGAGGCAAATGCGGCAGGGTGCGCAGGCGCAGCCGGTGCGGCGACTGCGCCTGCGCTGGGGAACGGGGCGGCGATCGCCCCCGCGATCGGCAGGCGCGCCGGAACGGCGCCCCCGCCATGATGCCCACCCCGGTTCCCGCCTGCTTCGCGGCGACGTTTCCTCCGACCGCTGAAGGTCAGAACGATACGTCCGGCCCCCGCGCGGCCACCATTGGACCAAGGTGCAGGGGTGCAGTCGTCGCCGCGTTGCACCCTAATCGTCATACCAAAGCACAGTGTCGCCAGTTCTCCCAGCGTGATACTGGTTGCGAATACGAATAAGGGTTGTAGTTCACAAGTATTCTTTGCTCACCGGCGGGACTGGCCCGGTGCCGCGCCGAACCGGTGGACGAATGCCCGTCGGCGCGCCCCGGGGCCGGGCCGGCGAGCGGCCGGTCCGGCGCGGCGAGCCGGGGCGGCGTTCTGCGGCGCGGTGATCGAGGGAAGTTGCGGTCCGATGGTGGCATTGACCAGTACGGGCAACCAAGTGTCTCCTGCCGAGGGGAGGCCTCCGGACGCGGTGCCGGCGCCCACGGAGAAGGGGTCGGACATGCACCTGATGATCGTCGATGATCACCCGCTCTTCCGCGAGGCGCTGACGAGCGCGGTGCGGCTGGCCTTCCCGGCCGCCGCCGTGGAGGAGGCGGACGGGATCGAGGCGGCCTGCGCGGCGCTCTCGCGGCTGCGCTCGGTGGACCTGACCCTGCTCGACCTGTCCATGCGCGGCGTCAACGGCTTCGACGGCCTGCTGGCGATCCGCACCCGCTTCCCCCGCATCCCGATCCTGGTCGTGTCCGGCATGGACGATCCGCGCATCGTCCGCGAGGCGCTGAGCCACGGCGCCGCCGGCTTCGTGCCCAAGGCGGCCGGCAAGGCGGTGCTCACCCGGGCGATCACGGACGTGCTGAACGGCGCGATCTTCGTGCCGGACGGCGTGGGCGCGCAGGAGGGCGAGGCGCCCCGCGGCGGCAAGCCGCCCATCGCCCAGCGCATCGCCGAACTCACGCCCCAGCAGGTGCGCGTGCTGCTGATGATCCGCCAGGGCAAGCTCAACAAGCAGATCGCCCACGAACTCGGCGTCGGCGATTCCACCGTGAAGGCCCACGTCTCCGAGATCCTGCGCAAGCTCGGCGTGATCAGCCGCACGCAGATCGTCATCGAGACCGCCAACCTCGACTACGACCACATCATGTCGGAGAGTTCGGCCGGGTGATCGGACGGGCTCCTGCCGCAAGGGAGCCGGCGATCGCCGAGCGGTGCCGTCCGCGGAGGGGCGCGCGGGTGCGCGCGCGGCTCACACCGCGCGCGCCCGGGGCCTATCCGAAAGTCTAAGAGCGGCTATGATCCCGGGTGACTAAACGGCCGGTCGAACCGACCGCCCCCTCGGGAGAAACGCCAGCATGACAGCCATCCAGAAGCACGGGCCATGGGCCCTCGTCGGCGCGCTCGGCGCCGCCGCGCTCGCCCTCGTCGCCACGCAGCGCGGCGAGACCGTCAACGCCCTCTGGATCGTCGTCGCGGCCGTCTCGGTCTACCTGATCGCCTATCGCTACTACTCGCTCTTCATCGCCGAGCGAGTGATGCGGCTCGACCCGACCCGCGAGACCCCGGCCGTGCGCCACAACGACGGTCTCGACTACGTCCCGACCGACAAGTACGTGCTGTTCGGCCATCATTTCGCGGCGATCGCCGGGGCCGGGCCGCTGGTCGGGCCGGTCCTCGCCGCCCAGATGGGCTACCTGCCGGGCCTGCTCTGGATCCTGGCCGGCGTGGTACTGGCCGGCGCCGTGCAGGACTTCATGGTCCTGTTCGTCTCGATGCGCCGCGACGGCCGCTCGCTCGGCGAACTGATCCGCTCGGAACTCGGCACGATCCCGGGCGTCGTGGCGCTGTTCGGCGCCTTCCTGATCATGGTGATCATCCTGGCGGTGCTCGCGCTCATCGTCGTCAAGGCGCTGGCCGAGAGCCCCTGGGGCACCTTCACGGTGATGGCGACGATCCCGATCGCGCTCCTGATGGGCGTTTACTCGCGCTGGATCCGGCCCGGCAAGATCGGCGAGGTCTCGCTGATCGGCTTCGTGCTGCTGATGCTCGCCATCGTGTACGGCCAGACCGTCGCGGCCGACCCGACCCTGTCGCGCCTGTTCACCTTCACCGGCACCCAGCTGTGCTGGATGCTGATCGGCTACGGCTTCGTCGCCTCGATCCTGCCGGTCTGGCTGCTGCTCGCCCCGCGCGACTACCTCTCGACCTTCCTCAAGATCGGCACGATCGCCGCGCTCGCGCTCGGCATCCTCGTCCTCGCCCCGCACCTGCAGATGCCGGCGGTTACGAAGTTCGTGGACGGCACCGGCCCGGTCTGGTCCGGCTCGCTCTTCCCCTTCCTGTTCATCACCATCGCGTGCGGGGCGGTCTCGGGCTTCCACAGCCTGATCTCGTCCGGCACGACGCCGAAGCTGATCGACAACGAGATCAACGCCCGCTTCATCGGCTACGGCGGCATGCTGATGGAGTCCTTCGTGGCCGTGATGGCGCTGGTCTCGGCGAGCGTCATCGATCCGGGCGTCTACTTCACCATGAACTCGCCCGCGGCCGTCGTCGGCACCACGCCGGAGACCGCCGCGGCGGCCGTCACCAAGATGGGCTTCGCGATCACCCCGGAGGCGATCCAGCAGACCGCCGCGGACGTGGGCGAGCACACGGTGATCTCCCGCGCCGGCGGCGCCCCGACGCTGGCGGTGGGCATGGCCCACATCATCTCCAACGTCGTCGGCGGCAAGGCCATGATGGCGTTCTGGTACCACTTCGCCATCCTGTTCGAGGCCCTGTTCATCCTCACCGCGGTCGATGCCGGCACGCGGGCGGGGCGGTTCATGCTGCAGGACCTGATCGGCGTCGCGGTGCCGGCCTTCAAGGACACCGCCTCCTGGGGGCCGAGCATCGTGGCGACCGCCCTCTGCGTCGCCTTCTGGGGCTTCTTCCTCTACCAGGGCGTCACCGACCCGCTCGGGGGCGTGAACACCCTGTGGCCGCTCTTCGGCATCTCGAACCAGATGCTGGCCGCCATCGCGCTCACCCTGTGCACGGTGGTGATCTTCAAGATGAAGCGCGAGCGCTACGCCATCGTGACGATCCTGCCGACCCTCTGGCTCGTCGCCTGCACGCTCACGGCGGGCCTGCAGAAGGTGTTCTCGGCCGATCCGCGGGTCGGCTTCCTGGCCCATGCCGACCGCTACGCCTCGGCCGCGGCGGAGGGGAAGGTCCTGGCACCCGCGAAGTCGCTCGATCAGATGAGCCAGATCGTCTTCAACGACCGCATCGACGCCGTGCTGGCGATGCTGTTCGTGGCCGTGGTGGTGGCGATCGTCGCCTTCGGGGTGAAGTCCTGCGTCGCGGCCTACCGGGCCTCGACCTGGACCGCCCTCGAGAGCGACCCGCGCGCCGTCCCGGCCCCGGCGGAGTGAGGCGGCCATGGCGCTTCCGTCGGAGCCCCTGCGCGAGCGCTGGGCGGCCCTCACCCGCTGCGTCTGCGACGGCGCGCGGCTGATGGTCGGCCAGGGCAATTACGACGCCTACCTGGCCCATATGCGCAGGACGCACCCGGACCAGGAGCCGATGAACCCGACGGAGTTCTTCCGCGACCGCCAGAACGCCCGCTTCGGCGTCGGCGGCCGCGGCGGGTTCCGCTGCTGCTGAGGACTCGGGGGGGGCGGCCCTCGGCCCTCCGCCCGGCCTCGCCCCGCCGCCGGCGCCCGGATCTCCCGCCCGAGGAGGTCCGCGGGCCGGCGGAACCGCAGGATCCGCCGTCGTCCGCCAATGCAGACGCGTCTTCGCCTGCGGGGCGGGCCGCGACCGCCGCCCATGATCAATCCGGCGCCCCCGTCACACCGGTCATCGCCGCGCCCCGCTGTGGTCACGATCGGGTAAATCCGGACTTAACCAGGGCTGAGCGGACAGCATGGCCGTGCCGCGGGATCGGCACGGCTCGATTCGGCCAAGCAATGCTAAGTTGATCGGAGTGTCGCTCCCGCCCGCTGCAGTCCCGTGGCCACGCTCGCCCCTTCCCTCCCCGCCGTTCTCCCGTCGCGCCCCACCCTGCCCCGCATCGGCGAGCAGCCGCTGCGCGGGATCGGGCTCGTCGTCCTGTCCACCATCTTCCTGTCGAGCTCCGACGCGATCGCCAAGTACCTCTCGGGATCGCTGCCGGCGCTGGAGATCGCGTGGCTGCGCTACGTGGGCTTCGTCGGGGTGATGCTGGCGGCGGCGCTGCTCACGCGGCGGCGCGGGCGCTCACCTCTCCGCAGCGCGCGGCCTGGGCTGCAGGTGCTGCGCGGCCTCGCCCTCGTCGGCTCGGCCCTGCTGTTCCTCTCGGGCCTGCGCTACCTGCCGGTGGCGGAGGCGACCGCGATCAGCTTCGTGTCCCCGATCTTCGTCACCGCCCTGTCGATCCCGCTGCTCGGGGAGACGATCGGCGTCCGGCGCTGGATCGCCGCCCTGGTCGGCCTCGTCGGGGTGCTGATCATCCTGCGGCCGGGCACCAGCGCCTTCCAGCTCGCCGCCCTGCTCCCGGTCGCCTCCTCGCTGTTCTGGGCCCTCGCCCTGGTCGCCACCCGCAAGATCAACGGCTACGACGCGCCGCAGACCACGATGACGTGGTCGGCGCTGGTCGGCTTCGCCGTCCTGACCTGCCTCGTGCCCTTCGCCTGGGTGGCGCCGAACCTCGACGAGATCGCGATCGGCGCGGCGGTCGGCCTGATCTCGACCACCGGCCACTGGATCGTGACGACCGCCTACCGGCACGCGCCGGCCTCGACGCTGGTGCCGTTCTCCTACACGCAGATCGTCTGGGCGGCCCTGATCGGCGCCCTCGCCTTCGGGTCGCGGCCCGACGCCTTCGTGGGCGCCGGCGTCCTTGTGATCGCCGCGAGCGGCCTCTACACCGCCCACCGCGAGCGGCTCAGGGGAGCCCGGGGGGCCTGATCCCCTGGCGGGGACGCGACGCGGCCCCGCCGCCCCGCCCCCGCTCGCCCGGATCGTGTGAGGACATGGCGAGCATCACCCAGCGCATCGCGGCCGAGCTCGGCGCGCAGGAATGGCAGGTCAAGGCGGCGGTCGACCTCCTCGACGGCGGCGCCACCGTCCCGTTCGTCGCCCGCTACCGCAAGGAGGCGACCGGAACTCTCGACGACGCGCAGTTGCGCACCCTGGAGGAGCGGCTGCGCTACCTGCGCGAGCTGGAGGAGCGCCGCCGGGCGATCCTCGACGGGATCGAGGCCCAGGGCAAACTCGACGAGGCCCTGCGCCGCCAGATCCTGGCGGCCGAGACCAAGGCCCGGCTCGAGGACCTCTACCTTCCCTACAAGCCCAAGCGGCGCACCAGGGCGCAGATCGCCCGCGAGGCCGGGCTCGGCCCGCTGGCGGAGGCGCTCCTCGCCGATCCGCGCCGCGCGCCGCGCGAGGCCGCCGCCCCCTTCGCGGACGCGCAGAAGGGTGTCGCCAGCCCGGAGGCCGCGCTGGAGGGAGCCCGCGCCATCCTGATCGAGCGCTTCGCCGAGGATGCCGAGCTGGTCGGCGCCCTGCGCGAGACCTTCTGGAAGGAGGGGCGCCTCGTCTCCACCCTGCGCGCGGGCAAGGCCGAGGCGGGCGCGAAATTCGCCGATTACTTCGCCTTCTCGGAGCCGCTGACCCGCCTCCCCTCCCACCGGGTGCTGGCGCTGTTCCGCGGCGAGAAGGAGGAGGTGCTCGACCTGCGCCTCGACGAGACGCCCGCCGGGACCGAGCCCGGCGCGCCGAGCCGCTACGAGGGCCGCATCGCCCTGCGCCACGGCATCCGCGACGAGGGCCGCCCCGGCGACCGCTGGCTGGCCGAGACGGTGCGCGCGGCATGGCGCACGAAGCTCAGGCTCTCGATCGAGCTCGACCTGCGGGCGCGCCTGTGGGAGGCGGCCGAGAGCGAGGCCGTGCGGGTCTTCGCCGGCAACCTGCGCGACCTGCTCCTGGCGGCCCCCGCGGGCGCGCGCCCGACGCTCGGGCTCGATCCGGGCTACCGGACGGGGGTCAAGGTCGCGGTGGTGGACGGAACCAGCAAGGTCGTGGCCACGGACACGATCTACCCGCACGAGCCGCGCCGCGACTGGGACCGCGCCGTCGCGACCCTGGCGCGCCTCTGCCGCCAGCACCGGGTCGAGCTCGTGGCGATCGGCAACGGCACCGCCTCGCGCGAGACCGACCGGCTCGCCGGGGAGCTGATCCGCCTGCACCCGGACCTCGGCCTCACCAAGGTGATGGTGTCGGAGGCCGGCGCCTCGGTCTATTCGGCCTCCGCCTATGCGAGCCAGGAATTGCCGGACCTCGACGTGTCGCTGCGCGGGGCGGTCTCGATCGCCCGGCGGCTGCAGGATCCCCTGGCCGAACTGGTGAAGATCGAGCCGCGCTCGATCGGCGTCGGCCAGTACCAGCACGACCTCGCGGAGGGGAAGCTGTCGCGCTCCCTCGACGCGGTGGTGGAGGATTGCGTGAACGGCGTCGGAGTCGACGTCAACACCGCCTCGGCCCCGCTGCTGGCGCGGGTCTCGGGGCTGAGCGAGCGGGTGGCGCAGGCCATCGTCGTGCACCGCGACGCGCACGGGCCCTTCCGCAGCCGCACCGCCCTGAAGAAGGTGGCGGGTCTCGGGCCCAAGGCCTTCGAGCTCTCGGCGGGCTTCCTGCGCATCACCGGCGGCGACGACCCGCTCGACGCCTCGGGCGTGCACCCGGAGGCCTACCCGGTGGTGCGCAAGATCCTGCAGGCGACGAAGAGCGACATCCGGGCGGTGATCGGCAACGGATCGGTGCTGCGGAGCCTCGATCCGCGGGCCTTCACGGACGCGACCTTCGGGCTGCCGACGGTCACCGACATCCTGGCCGAGTTGGAGAAGCCCGGCCGCGACCCGCGCCCGAGCTTCCGCACCGCGAGCTTCCAGGAGGGCGTCGAGACGATCGGCGACCTCAAGCCCGGGATGCTGCTGGAAGGGGTGGTGACCAACGTCGCGGCCTTCGGGGCCTTCGTGGACGTGGGCGTCCACCAGGACGGGCTCGTCCACATCTCGGCCCTGTCGAACAGCTTCGTCAGGGATCCGCGGGCGGTGG
This sequence comes from Methylobacterium sp. 4-46, assembly GCF_000019365.1. Taxonomy (GTDB): domain Bacteria; phylum Pseudomonadota; class Alphaproteobacteria; order Rhizobiales; family Beijerinckiaceae; genus Methylobacterium. The sequence goes on from NC_010511.1 coordinate 3,263,804, forward strand.
TGAAGCCCGGGGACGTCGTGCGGGTGAAGGTTCTCGACGTCGACGTGCCGCGCAAGCGGATCTCGCTGACGATGCGCCTCGACGATGCCCCGCAGGCCCGGCCGGGCCGGGACGGCGCCCGGCGGGAGCCCGCGCCGAACCCTCCGCGCACCGAGACAAAGCCGCCGCGCGGGGAGACCGAGCCGGCCGGTGACGGCGCCCTCGCCGAGGCGCTGCGCCGGGCGGGGCTCGACCGGCCGCGACGGTAGAACGGAATCGGGTGCCGGGCCGCCGGCGGGCCCTCGCGGGCGACCGGGCCGGGACCTGTTCATCGGCGCAGATCGGAGCGAGGGCGTCGCGCCGGGCGGCGGTCCCGACCGGCATGCCGATGTCGCGCGTGCGCCGGGGGCCGTTCTCGTCTTCCCGGGTCGCGACGCCTTCCGCGCCGCGAGCCGGGAACGCGCACCCTCACATGCCACACCCGCCTGATCCCTTCGGGATGGCGGGTCTGCGCTTCGCTCACGGGCCGCGTGATCCGGGATCCGCTGTGATCAACCGAATCCCGGATCAGGCCGGGTCACCCGGTTCGCCGACAGGATCCGAACCGGGGCGATTCTTCAGGGGACGACGCGGCCCGGCGCCGGCGGCTGGGGCGGCGAGAAGGGCGCGATCGGCACGTCGCAGAAGCAGCGCGCGCCGAGCGGGCGGGGACCGGGCATCGGGCAGGAATAGGGCTGCGGACCGGACAGGCCGCGCTGGACCGCGTCGCAATTGTACCCGACGGCGCGTCGGGAGGGCGGCGGGGGCGCATCGTAGCCGTAGGCCGGCTGGGCCGCGGCCGGCGCGGCGAGTCCTGCGGCGAGCAGGGCCGCCGACGCGAGGAGGGCGCGAACGAACCGTCGCATCACTGCGTGTCTCCGTCAGGATAGGCGCGCCCCGCGGCACGGGACGGCAGGGCCGGCATCGGTAGCGGAACCGGGTCGTGGCGGCAACGCGCCGGGACGCGCCGGCGGGCCACGATGCTCGGCGCGAGGGCGATCTGGGGGATCCGACGTCGCGCAGGAATCGGGAGCGACCCCTTCCCCGGGAGCCACCCGCGCCCGATGCGCGCGCGGCCGCGCCCCTCCCGGGACACGGCCGCTCGGCAACGCCTGTTCACACTGGTTCGGGCATCGCTGCCCGTGCGGCGCGCCGGGACGGCGCGACCGCGCCTCCTCAGGAGGCGTTGTGCGTCACGTCGTTGGTGGCGCTCTTCGCGGCGTCGACGCCCTGCTGCATCGCCGCCTTGGCATTCTCGGCGCTCTGCTGCATGGCCGACTGGGTCATGCTGCCGAACTCCTTGGCCTGCGACTGGATCGCCGCGAACTGGCTGCGGAGGAACTCGGCTTGGTGCTGCATCGCCTCCTGCACGTCGCGGGAGCGGACGAGCTTCTGGGCGAGGTCGAAGGCGGCATTCACGTTCTGCTCCGCGAAGGCGAAGCTGCGCGTCGACATGGTCTGCGCATTCGTCCGGGCCACTTCCGCCGAACCCTGGATCGTGTCGGCCGTCTTGCGGGCCGCGCTGATGAACGAGTCGAACGCCTTCCGGGCCTGGTCGACGCTCTTCTCCGCGAAGTCGCGCATCTCGGCCGGAATCTCGTAGTTCGGGGTGGTGTTCATGTTCGTCTCCTCACTGATGCTCTCTCTGGCACAGGCGTTGTGCACTGCACAATAGCACATTCGGCGCGGAATGCCAGTTTCCCGCAGGCCGTTAAGGTTAATGATGGTGTAACGCTCGACCTGCGCATTCCGTGCCCGTGCGCGGTCGTTTCATTTCCGTTAAATCGGTGCCGGACGCATGGTGGCGGAGCGGCGAATCGTTCGATCCGGCGTGAATCGGGCGGATTGGGGAGCGGCAGTGGACGAAGGGGCGCTGTTCGAGGCGAAGATCGCGGCGCTGACGGCTCTTCCGGCCCTGGCGCGGCTGACGGCCGGGCGCCCGATCGCGTGCCTGTTCCTCGATGAATCGGCCGAGCGCGTCCTGCATCATTCCCCTGCGGCAAAGGGTCTCCGCGACGCGATCGCCGATCCGCAGGGCCGGATCGACCGCGACCTCGACGTGCCGCGCCAGCTGCGCGGGCTGCGCCACCTCGCGCCGGACGGGGAGAAGCCCCGCCTGTCGCGGCTGCGGATCGACCCGGGCGGGCTCGCCCCGCCCCTCGTCTGCGCCTGCTTGGTGGTGTCCCTGCCGGGCGACCGCCGCGCCCTCGCCCTGATCCCGACGGATCCGCTGCCGGCCCTGCGGCCGAGGCGGCGCCACGCGGTCCCCGCTCCCGCCCCGCCCTCCCCGCCGGTCTCCGGCACCGGCGCGGCGCCGATGCGCTTCCTCTGGCGCAGCGACGCGGAGGGCCGGATCGTCGAGGCGACCGAGGCGCTGACCGGCCTCGTCGGCCGCACGCCCCTCGGCCGGAGCTGGGCCGAGCTCCTGGCCGACACCGTGCAGGGGACGAGCGACGACCTCGCGGCGGCCCTCGCGGCGCGCCGGACCTTCCGCGCCCTCCCGGTCCTGTGGCGCTTCGACGGGACGGAACGAGGCGTGGCTGTCGACCTGTCCGGGGCGCCGCGCCTGGGCGAGGGCCGCGCCTTCGCGGGATTCAGCGGTTTCGGGGTGATTCGGCCCGACCGCGTCGCGCCGATGCCGCCCGCCCGCGCCGCGGCCCCGGCGAAGCCGAGCCTGCGCGAGCGCGCCGCCGCCGTGATCGCGATCGGGCGCGCAAGCGCCCCCGAGGAGCCGGGCCGGGCGGCGACGTGGGAGCCCCCGCCCGTGCCCGAACTGCCCGCCTTCGCCTCGCTGGCGGGCGCGACGCTGGCGGGCTTCGCCGGGATGATGGCCGCGACGCCGCTCAACGCCTTCGGGCTCGGCTGGCCCTTCTGCCTCGACGAGGAGGGCAGTGCGGAGCCGCCGACACGCAAGGACGCCGAGCCGGTGGCCGCAGCCGCCGCGCCGCGCGCCAGCGCCGAGCCGGTCGCCCAGGCGGCGCCCGAGCCAGTTGTCCAAGCGGCGCCCGAGCCCCCCCTCGCCCCGCCCGAGCCGGATGCGGCGCCCTCGCCCGGCCCGGAGACGAGGCCCGAACCCGCGGCGGGGGACGGCGAAGCGGGCCGGCGCCCCGAGGCGGCGGGCCACGACGAGACCCCGGCGCCCGCCGCCGAACCGGCGCCGGAGGTGCCGCGCCCCCTCGCGCCCGGCCAGCTCTCTCTCAACGAGCACGCGGCGTTCCGCGAGATCGCCCGGATCCTCGGCGCGCGCTTCGCGGGCGACGCGCCGCAGGACGGGCCGTCCCCGGCGCGCGACGCGGAGGAGGCGCCGCGGCGCGCGGGGGCGGTGACGCCCTTCCCCGCCCTGGCCCTCGCCCGCGCGCCCGAGCGCGGCCCCTCCACCGCCGGCGAGGTGGCGCGCGTGCTCGACCGGCTCCCGATCGGCATCCTGGTCCACCAGGGAGAGGAGGTGTTGCTGGCCAACCGCGCCCTCCTGTGCCTCGCGGATTACGAGAGCGCCGAGGCGCTGACGGCGGCGGGGGGCGCGGGCAGCCTGTTCCGGGGCCGCGATCCGGCGAGCCTGGCCGTGGGCGAGGGCGATCCGGCCGGCGGGGCCGATCATCCCGTCGTCCTGGCGACCCGCACCGGTGAGGCGCTGCCGGTGGCGGCCGTCCTCACGCCGGTCGAGTGGGGCGGCGCGCCCGCGAGTCTGCTGGCCCTGCGCCGGCTGCCGGAGGAGGACCCCGCCCGGCATCTCCGGGCGGCCGAGCTGGAGCGCGCCCGCCAGGAGGCGCGCCTGCGCGAGAGCGAGGCCGTCCTCGACGCGGTCACGGACGGGGTCGTCACCCTGGACGAGCGCGGCCGCGTGATCGCCCTCAACAAGGGCGCCGCCGCCCTGTTCGGGCACGAGCCGCGCGAGGTGAGCGGCGAGGACCTGACGGTGCTGTTCGCCCAGGACGGCCGGCCCGCGATCCGCGCCGCCCTCGAACGGGCGCGGGCCGGGGAGCCGGCGAGCACCGAGGTGGCGGCGGAGGGCGGCGAGCCCATCCTGGCCCTCACCCTCGCGCCCCTGGCGCAGGAGGAGCCGCGCCGCTTCTCGGTGCTCCTGCGCGACGTCTCGGCGGCGCGGCGGACGGAGGCGGAGCTCCTGCGCGCCAAGCGCGCCGCCGAGGCGGCGAGCAGCCAGAAATCGGATTTCCTGGCCACCATCAGCCACGAGATCCGCACACCCCTCAACGCGATCCTGGGCTTCACCGAGGTGATGATGGAGGAGCAGTTCGGCCCGATCGGCAACGAGCGCTACCGGGATTACCTGCGGGACATCCGCAGCTCGGGCGAGCACGTGGTCAGCCTCGTCACCGACCTGCTCGACCTCGCCAAGATCGAGGCGGGCCACCTCGACCTCCACTTCACCGGGGTGGTGCTCAACGACCTCGTCGGGGCGAGCGTGTCGCTGATGCAGCCGCAGGCGGCGCGCCAGCGGGTGGTGGTGCGCACGAGCTTCGCGAACGGGCTGAGGCCGGTCCTCGGCGACCAGCGCTCCCTGCGCCAAGCGGCCCTCAACCTGATCGCCAACGCGATCAAGTTCACGGATGCGGGCGGTCAGGTGATCGTCTCGACGGCGATGACCGACCGCGGCGGCGTGGCGCTGCGGGTGCGCGACACCGGCATCGGCATGACGCCGGACGAGGTCGAGACGGCGCTCCAGCCGTTCCGGCAGGTCGCGACCGCGCAGAACCGGCGCGGCCGGGGCACCGGGCTCGGCCTGCCCCTTACCAAGGCCCTGGTCGAGGCGAACCGGGGCACCTTGCGGGTGTCGAGCCGCAAGCACGAGGGCACGCTGGTGGAGGTGCTGTTCCCGCCCGCCCGGGTGCTCGCGATCTGAGCTCTCCGCCCGCCTCGGCCCCTTCCCGTTCGCCGGATCGGCGCTAAACTTGTGCAGTGCGGCAAAGCTCGCCCGCTGCCGCAAGGGACCTGCGTCATGCCGCTCCGCCCGCTGCGCCCCCTCCTCGCCGGCCTCCTTGTCGGCCTCCTCGCCGCCGCGCCGCTCCCGGCCGCCGCCGAGGGCGTGGCGATCGCCCTGCTCACGGAGCGCACCGGGCCCGCTGCGGCCACCGGGATCCCGCTGGCCAACGGCTTCGCCGACTACCTGACGATGCTCAACCAGCGCGACGGGGGCCTCGGCGGGCAGCGGGTGACGGTCACGGAATGCGAGACCGGCGGCAACCTGGAGCGGGGCCTCGCCTGCTACGAGGAGGCCCGGCGGGCCGGCGCCGTCGCGATCAATCCCGGCGGGGTCGACCTCGCCCTCGCCCTGCTCGGCCGGAGCGCCGCCGACCGCATCCCCCTCGTCTCGGTCCCGGCCGGCCCGGCGCTCGCGGCGGCCGGCCAGCGCTTCCCCTACGCCTTCGCGCCCCCGGCCACCGCCTGGGACGGGCTCACGGTCGCCCTCGCCTTCCTGACCAACGCCCCGGAGGGGCTGGAGGGGCGGCGCGTCGCCTACCTGCACCGGGACACGCCGGCCGGCCGCGACCCCGTGCCGGTGATGGAGGGGCTGGCCGGGGAACTGGGTTTCAGCCTGCGCAGCTACGCCCTGCCCGAGCCGCCGGAGGGCGCCGGCATCTGGCGCGGCGTCAAGGCCGCCTCCCCCGACATCCTGATCCTCGACGGCTCGGCCGGGCTCGCGGGCGATCCGGTCGGGGACGCCCGCGCGGCCGGGATCCCGCTCAATCGCGTCATCGCGCTCGGCAGCCCGAGCGCCGAGGCCCTGCGCCAGGCCGGTCCCGCCGCGCGGGGCTTCCGCGAGATCACTTGGCATGCGGCGACCGACAGCTTCCCGGCCTTCGACCAGATCGACCTCCTGGCCATCGATGCCGGCCTCTCGCGCACGGAGAAGGACGAGGCGACGGGCCTGCTCTACAACCGGGGCGTCTACGCGGCCGTGGTCACGGCGGAGGGGATCCGCAACGCGCAGCGCCGCGCCAGGGGCGAGCCCCTCGACGGCGACGCGGTCCGGCGCGGGCTCGAAGCGGTCCAGATCGACGGGGCGCGCTGGAAGGAACTCGGCCTGACCGGCTTCGCGGCGACCCTGCGGCTGTCCTGCGGCGACCATAGCGGGCACCTCGCGGGCCTCGTCCTGGAGTGGAACGGCGCCAAGTGGGTTCAGGTCAGCGACAAGATCGCCCCCCTGCGCCAGCGCCTGCGGCCGCGCCTGGAGGCCGCCGCCCGGGCCTTCGTCGAGGGCGCGGCCGCGGGCGGGCCCTGGCCGGAGCGGCCCGAACCCTGCGAGCGCTCGTGAGGCGCCCGGCGGCGGGGCCGGTCCCGACGCGCCGCCAACGAGGCGGCGGGACGCGGCCGCGCCGCTGATTCGGCCCGGGCGCCGCGCGAGGGCTGCACCGCCGCGCAAAAGCCGCTATGGCTCCGAGCGCCGCGTCCCGGGCGTCTTCCCGCGAGACCGGGCCGCGGCCCAGAATCGGAGGACTCGCCCCCGCGATGACAACCACATTCCGCGCCGCCCCCGACGCCCTCGCGTCGCAGAATCCAACCATCGCCGCCTTCGACACCAGGGCCCGCATCCGCGCCATCATCGGCTCGTCCTCGGGCAACTTGGTCGAGTGGTACGATTTCTACGCCTATGCGTTCACGGCGATCTACTTCAAGGACGCGTTCTTCCCCGGCGCCGACCCGACCGTCCAGCTCATCAACACCGCGGCGGTCTTCGCCATCGGCTTCCTGATGCGGCCGATCGGCGGCTGGCTGTTCGGGCGCATCGCCGACCGGCTGGGGCGCAAGAACTCCATGCTGATCTCCGTGCTGATGATGTGCCTCGGCTCGCTGATCATCGCGGTGCTGCCGACCTACGGGCAGATCGGGCTCCTCGCCCCGGTCCTGCTGCTCCTCGCCCGCATGGCGCAGGGGCTCTCGGTGGGGGGCGAGTACGGCACCAGCGCCACCTACATGAGCGAGGTCGCCCTGAAGGGGCGGCGCGGCTTCTACGGCTCCTTCCAGTACGTCACGCTGATCGGGGGCCAGCTCCTCGCCTCGCTGGTGGTCGTGCTGGTCACCCTCGGACTCTCCGACCGCGAGATGAGCGCCTGGGGCTGGCGCATCCCCTTCCTCATCGGCGCCCTCGCGGCGGTCGTGGCGCTCTACCTGCGGCGCTCCCTGCACGAGACCTCGACCGCCGAGACGCGCGGGGCGCAGGAGGCCGGCAGCGTCCGGGCACTCTGGCAGCACCACCGCCGCGCCTTCCTGACGGTGCTCGGCTACACCGCCGGCGGCTCGCTCATCTTCTACACCTTCACCACCTACATGCAGAAGTATCTCGTCAACACCGCCCACATGGACAAGAAGACCGCGAACTACGTCATGACCGCGGTGCTCTTCACCTACATGGTGGTGCAGCCGCTGTTCGGGATGTTCGCCGACCGGTTCGGGCGCAAGACCGCGATGCTGATCTTCGGCGCGTCCACCACGGCGCTGACGGTGCCGCTGCTGCACGCGATCGGCGGCACCACGGACCCGTTCCTCGCCTACGCGCTGATCACGGCGGCGCTGCTCTGCGTCTCCTTCTACACCTCGATCAGCGGGCTGGTGAAGGCGGAGATGTTCCCGGCCGAGGTGCGGGCGCTCGGCGTCGGCCTGTCCTACGCCATCGCCAACGCGCTGTTCGGCGGCTCGGCGGAATTCGTGGCCCTCTCCTTCAAGGATTGGGGCGTGGAGACGTGGTTCTTCTGGTACGTGACGCTCATGTGCGCGATCGCCTTCCTGACCTCGCTGCAGATGCCCGACAGCCGCCGCTCCGGATACCTTCAGGGCGACGGCACCGCCTGAACCGGGGCCGGGGCAGGGCGTTGACCCGGCGGGATCTCCGCTCACCAGCACAAAGGATCGCGCGATGCGCCTCCCCCGCCTCCTCGCCCTCGGGTTGCTCGCCGCCACCCTCGGCGCCGGGCCGCTCGCCGCTCAGAATGCCGATCCGGGCGCCGCCCCGGCGGAGCCCGGATCGACCGGCACCGTCAACCGCAACGTCATGGCGACCGGGCAGACCAAGCCGCCCGGCCGCGCCGCCGCCCCGCGCGAGGCCAACCAGCCCGACCGGGTGAAGGAGCTCAACCGCAAGGTGGATACCGGCATCTGCATCGGCTGCGACTGATCCGACATCCGACGGATTGCTTCGCCATCTCCCCTTTCGGCCATGCGGATTTCGGCGTCGCTCAAACGCCGCGCGGGCGTGCCAGACGACATCCGACGGATTGCTTCGCAATGCGGATGTCGGCTTCGCTCAAACGCCGCGCGGGCTCGTCATCCGCTGTCCGGACGATCACGTCCGGACGGCGTCTGATACAGGTCAAGGCCGCGGCCGGCGTGGCCGTGCCAGGGAGGGAAGCGACGGTGCGGGAAGGCGCGCTCCCGGGAGCGGTCGGCCCCGCGCCGCGCCAAGCGGCCGGCCCTGCAACGCGGCTCATCCGAAAGGCGTTAGACGGAAGAATCCGTTGCAGGCCGGCCGCTCGCGGGATTAACACCTAAGCACAAGCACCGGACTCCGAAACGAACGGTCCGGCTAAGGTGAAGAGAGGGAGAGCGCCATGACTCAACGGATCGTCGCGGTGCCGGCCGCCGTCAAGGAGCGGGCATATATCGATGAGGCCAAGTATCGCGCTTGGTATGAGGCTTCGATTAACGATCCCGAAGGATTCTGGCGCGAGCACGGCAAGCGGATCGACTGGTTCAAGCCCTACACCAAGGTGAAGGAGACCGATTTCGGTCCGGGCAACGTCTCGATCCGCTGGTTCGCGGACGGCGTCACCAACGTCGCGCACAATTGCATCGACCGCCACCTGGCCACGCGCGGTGATCAGGTCGCGATCATCTGGGAGGGCGACGATCCCTCCGAGTCCCGCAGCATCACCTACCGCGAACTGCACGCGGAGGTCTGCCGGATGGCGAACGTCCTGCGCAACCGCGGCGTCGGCAAGGGCGACCGGGTCACCATCTACTTGCCGATGATTCCCGAGGCGGCCTTCGCCATGCTGGCCTGCGCGCGGCTCGGCGCCATCCACTCGATCGTCTTCGGCGGCTTCTCGCCCGATTCGCTCGCCGGCCGCATCGAGGGCTGCGCCTCCAAGCTGGTGATCACCGCGGACGAGGGCCTGCGCGGCGGCCGCAAGGTGCCGCTCAAGGCCAATGTCGACGCGGCGATCCAGCGCCTGCCGCGGGACAGCGTCGACCACGTCATCGTGGTGCGCCGCACCGGCGGCAGCGTCGCCATGGAGGCGGGGCGCGACGTCTACTACGACGACGCCGCCCGCGAGGTCACCGACGAGTGCCCGGTGGAGCACGTCGAGGCCGAGCACCCGCTCTTCCTGCTCTACACGTCGGGCTCGACCGGCCAGCCGAAGGGCGTCGTCCACACCACCGGCGGCTACCTCGTCTACGCCTCGATGACGCACCAATACGTCTTCGACTATCACGAGGGCGAGGTCTACTGGTGCACGGCCGATGTCGGCTGGGTGACGGGCCATTCCTACATCGTGTACGGGCCGCTCGCGAACGGCGCCACGACCCTGATGTTCGAGGGCATCCCGACCTACCCCTCGGTCTCCCGGTTCTGGGACGTGGTCGACAAGCACAAGGTCAACATCTTCTACACCGCCCCGACCGCCATCCGCTCCCTGATGGGCGCGGGCGAGGAGCCGGTGAAGAAGGCCTCGCGGTCGACGCTGCGCGTCCTCGGCTCGGTCGGCGAGCCGATCAACCCCGAGGCCTGGGAATGGTACTACCGGGTCGTCGGCGACGAGCGCTGCCCGATCGTCGACACGTGGTGGCAGACCGAGACCGGCGGCATCCTGATCTCGCCGCTGCCCGGGGCCACCGCCCTCAAGCCCGGCTCGGCCACCCAGCCCTTCTTCGGCGTCAAGCCGGTGGTGGTGGACGGCGACAACAAGGTGCTGGAGGGCGCCTGCGAGGGCAACCTCTGCCTCGCCGATTCCTGGCCGGGCCAGATGCGCACCGTCTGGGGCGACCACGAGCGCTTCGTGCAGACCTACTTCTCGACCTTCCCGGGCCGCTACTTCTCGGGCGACGGCTGCCGCCGCGACGAGGACGGCTACTACTGGATCACGGGCCGGGTCGACGACGTCATCAACGTCTCGGGCCACCGCATGGGCACGGCCGAGGTGGAATCCTCGCTGGTGGCGCATCCGAAAGTCTCGGAAGCCGCGGTGGTGGGCTATCCCCACAGCCTCAAGGGCCAGGGCATCTACGCCTACGTCACCCTGATGAACGGCGAGGAGCCGACCGAGGCGCTGCGCAAGGAACTGGTCGCCTGGGTGCGCAAGGATATCGGGCCGATCGCCTCGCCGGACCTGATCCAGTTCGCCCCCGGCCTGCCCAAGACCCGCTCGGGCAAGATCATGCGGCGCATCCTGCGCAAGATCGCCGAGGACGACTTCTCCTCGCTGGGTGACACCTCGACCCTCGCCGATCCCGGCGTGGTCGACGACCTGATCGAGAACCGGCAGAACCGCGCCGGCTGAGGTCGCCCCGCCCGCGGCGAGCGCTCGCCGCGGGCAAGGCGCGATCGCAGATCGTCACGTCAAGCTTGGCCACGAGAATCGCTCAATCCGCTACAACCTTCGTCGGATTGAGCGATTTTTCAGACTATCCGCCCTGGTCAACAGGTCTGAATTCAGCCAAACGCGGTGGCGGGCCGCACCCGCCGCGCCGGGTGCGGCTTTCTGTTTGCACGCGACAGCGATCAGTTCATTCTACCGGCAATGACAGCGCCCGACCCGACGGATTCGTCTGGCGGGACCGGTCGCGCCATGCGCGCCGCAACACTCACGGGAGGTCGTCACCATGTCCGGACCGGACACAACGCGTATCCTCAACAATCCGAAGTTCCGCGAGCTGGTGGCCGAGCGGACGCGCTTCGGCTGGCTGCTCTCGGCCATCATGCTGGGGATCTATCTCGGCTTCGTGCTCCTCGTGGCCTTCGCCAAGGGTTTCCTGGCGATGAAGATCGGGGCGGGCGTGACTTCGCTCGGCATCCTGCTCGGCGTGGCCGTGATCGTCTCGGCCTTCGTGCTGACCGGCATCTACGTCCAGCGCGCGAACGGCCGCTTCGACGACCTCACCCGCGACCTCAACCGGGAGCTCGCCCGATGATTCGCCTGCGCCTCCCCGCCCTCGCGGCCCTCGCGCTCCTCGCCGCCGCCACCGCCGCGAGCGCGGCGGGTCCCGACCTCGGCGCGGTCCAGAAGCAGAACCTGAACTGGTCCGCCATCGGCATGTTCCTGCTGTTCGTGCTCGGCACGCTCGGCATCACCTACCGGGCCGCCGCGCAGACCCGCTCGGCCGCCGACTTCTACGCGGCGGGCGGCGGCATCTCGGCCGGCCAGAACGCGCTCGCCATCGCGGGCGACTACATGTCGGCGGCCTCGTTCCTGGGCATCTCGGGCCTGGTGTTCTCGTCGGGCTTCGACGGGCTGATCTACTCGATCGGCTTCCTGGTCGGCTGGCCGATCGTGCTGTTCCTGATCGCCGAGCGGCTGCGCAACCTCGGCAAGTTCACCTTCGCGGACGTGGCCTCGTTCCGCCTCGACCAGACCCAGATCCGGGTCCTGTCGGCCACCGGCACCCTGGTGGTGGTCGCCTTCTACCTGATCGCCCAGATGGTCGGCGCCGGCAAATTGATCCAGCTCCTGTTCGGCCTCGACTACCTCTACGCGGTGGTGCTGGTCGGCATCCTGATGATCGTCTACGTCGCCTTCGGCGGCATGAAGGCGACGACCTGGGTGCAGATCATCAAGGCCTGCCTGCTGCTGGCGGGCGCGACCTTCATGGCCCTGGCGGTGCTGTGGCGCTACGGCTTCAACCCGGAAGCCCTGTTCGCCGCGGCGGTCAAGGAGCATCCCAAGCACGACGCCATCATGGCGCCGGGCGGCCTCGTCAGCGACCCGATCTCGGCCATCTCGCTCGGCATCGGCCTGATGTTCGGCACCGCCGGCCTGCCCCACATCCTGATGCGGTTCTTCACCGTCTCGGACGCGCAGGCGGCCCGCAAGTCGGTGTTCTACGCGACCGGCCTGATCGCCTACTTCTACATCCTGACCTTCATCATCGGGTTCGGGGCGATCACCTTCCTGATGAACGATCCCTCCTACTTCAAGGCGGGGGCGGACGGCGCCTACGACCGCATCGCCGGGCTGATCGGCGGCACCAACATGGCGGCGGTCCACCTCGCCAACGCCACCGGGGGCGCGCTCTTCCTCGGCTTCATCTCGGCGGTGGCCTTCGCGACCATCCTGGCGGTGGTGGCGGGCCTGACCCTGGCGGGCGCCTCGGCGGTGAGCCACGACCTCTACGCGCAGGTCATCGCCCGCGGCCGGACCTCCGAGCAGAAGGAGGTGCGCCTGTCGAAGCTCTCCGCCGTGGTGATCGGCGTCGTGGCGATCGTGCTCGGCTACGTCTTCGAGAACCAGAACGTCGCCTTCATGGTCGGCCTCGCCTTCGCGGTGGCGGCGAGCTGCAACTTTCCGGTCCTGGCGATGTCGATCCTGTGGAAGGGCACGACCACCACCGGCGCCCTGGTCGGGGGCCTCGTCGGCCTGATCACCGCGGTGGCGATGGTGGTGCTGTCGAAGGCGGTCTGGGTCTCGACCCTGGGCTACTCCACGGCCCTGTTCCCCTACGACAACCCGGCCCTGTTCTCGATGCCGATCGCCTTCCTGGTGATCTGGGCGGTGTCGAAGGCCGACGCCAGCGCCCGGGCGCGCCGCGAGCGCGACAGCTTCGAGGCCCAGTACGTGCGCTCGGAGACCGGCATCGGGGCCGCCACCGCCCACGCCCATTGAGGGCCCGGCCCCTCCCCGCCCGGGCGGCGGCGAGGGGCCGCCCGGTGACGCGGATGGCGGGGTCGGCCCGATGAACGGGTCCGCTCCCGCCTCCGTCCCTCGCCCGGGAGCCACGCCCCCGCGCGACACGCCCTCCGCTTCAGTAGGCGTTCTCGGTCTTGAGCAGGGCGAACGGCGTCATCGCCAGGATCTGCAGGTCGAAGAACACCGACCAGTTCTCGATGTAGTAGAGGTCGTGCTCGACGCGGCGCTGGATCTTCTCGCTCGTGTCGGTCTCGCCGCGCCAGCCGTTGATCTGCGCCCAGCCGGTCAGGCCGGGCTTGACCTTGTGGCGGGCGAAGTAGCCGTCGACGACCTGGTCGTAGAGCGTGTTGGCGGCCTTGGCCTGGAGCGCGTGCGGGCGCGGGCCGACCAGCGACAGGTCGCCCTTGAGCACGTTGAACAGCTGCGGCAGCTCGTCGAGGGAGGTCTTGCGGATGAAGCGCCCGACCGGCGTCACCCTGGGATCGCCCCTGGTCACCAGCCGGGCCGCCCCGGCGTCGCTCTGGTCGACGTACATCGAGCGGAACTTGTAGACCTCGATCAGCTCGTTGTTGAAGCCGTAGCGCTTCTGCCGGAACAGCACCGGCCCCTTCGAGGTCAGCTTCACCGCGAGCGCCACCGCCAGCATGATCGGCGCGAAGGCGACCAGCATCAGGCCGCCGACGGTGCGGTCGAACATGGCCTTCACCACCACGTCCCAGTCGGCGATCGGCTTGTCGAACAGGTCGAGCACCGGCACGGAGCCGAGATAGGAGTAGCTGCGCGGGCGCAGGCGCAGCTTGCTGGCATGGGCCGAGAGGCGGATGTCGATCGGCAGCACCCAGAGCTTGGACAGCATCTGCAGGATGCGCGCCTCGGCGGAGATCGGCAGGGTGAAGATGATGAGGTCGAGCCGGGTGTTGCGCGCGTAGGCGACGAGGTCGCTCACCGTGCCGAGCTTGGGGTAGCCGGCGACGACGTCCGAGGAGCGCCCGTCCGAGCGGTCGTCGAACACGCCGACGATCTTGACGCCGGAATCCGGCTGCCACTCCAGCGCCTTGATCAGCGCCTCGGCGGGCTCCCCGCCGCCCACGATCGCGGTGCGGCGGTCGAAGCGGCCCTGCCGCATCTGGTCGCTCACCGCGATCGACAGGGCGAGCCGCCCGCCGAGCAGGAGCACCAGTCCGGCCAGGTAGTACGCGCCGAGCCACAGGCGCGAGTACTGGTCGCCGAGCTTGGCGAAGAACAGCACGGTCGCGGCGAGCAGGAAGACGAGGGACCAGCCGAGGGCCACCCGCAGGCCGAACTGGAAGAAGGCCCGGAAGGCGCGGATCCCGTAGGAGCCGGCGACCTGCTGCACCGCGAGGTTGAGCGCGGCGAGGCCGAATATCGCCGCCAGATAGCCGAGATGCAGCGGCACCAGGCCGTGCAGCACCGCGAGCTGTGCGGCGATGCCGGTCGCGGCGACGAGGCCGAACTCCGCCGCGCGCACGCAGCCCGTCAGCACCACGAGCGAGAGCGGCCCGCCCTTGCGCGGCGGCACGAGATTCTCGGCCGGCGGCATCGCCGCCCGGCTGCCGGCCTCGCCCGGCTGGGCGGCGGCCGACTTGAGAATGTCGCGGACGTCGAACGCAGTCATCTCGCGCCTCACGGATGCGCCTTCCTCGGCGGCACGATCACGGGCCGGGGGCCGATCGCGCGCCCCCGCGCGCATTCTCCGGTGGGGCCGTCACGGAAGCCTTAACGCGCTCCCGCCCGGCGCGGCGCCTCGGCGGTCCCCGGGAGGTCCCGCGCGCGGACGGCGTCCGCCGCGCAGGCGGCGTCCGCCGCGCAGGCGGCATCCGCCGCGCAGGCGGCGTCCGCCGCCCGGTCGGGCGGGGCGGATTCCCCCGCCTCCCGAGCCTCGGCCGCCGGGCCGCGCGCGTCGCGGGCCGCGCGGTAGCCGGCGAGGATCCCCTCGGCCATCCGCTGCATCGAGAAGCGGGTGCGGATGAAGGCGCTGAGGCCCGCCGCCTCGTCGCGCCGCTCCGCGGCCGGCTGGTCCAGCTTGCGCAGCAGCGCCCCGGCCAGCGCCTCGACGTCCCGCGGCGGGACCAGGGCGCCCGAGGCCGGGCCGAAGATCTCCGGGATGCCGCCGACATTGGTCGCCACGAGGGGCTGGGCGGCGGCGGCGGCCTCCAGCACCACGTAGGGCAGCGACTCGGCGAAGGACGGCACGACCATGATCGTCCCGCGGGACAGGGCGGAGCGGATCGGCTGGGGCGGCTCGAAGCGGACGACGTCCTCGAGCCCGAGCGACCGGACCCGCTGGCGCAGGGCGGCCTCGTCGGGGCCGGAGCCGACGACGAGCAGCGTCAGCCGCCGCCCGAGGGCGTGGCGGATGCGCGCGAGGGCATCGAACAGCACGGGCACGCCCTTCGCGTCGCGCAACTCGCCGATGTAGACGAAGTCGCACGGCTCGGCGGCGGGCGCGATCGGGGCGAATTCCGCCGCGTCGATGCCGTTCTGCACGACCCGCACGAGGCGGTCCGTCTCGCCCACGTAGGCGGCGTAGCGGCCCGCGATGTAGGCGCTCTCGAACAGGAAGACGTCGGTGCGGCGCGTCAGCCCCCCCTCGGCCGCCATGTAGAGGCGGTGCAGGACCGTGCCGGGCTTGTAGTTGAAGCTGCCGCCGTGGGGCGTGTAGGCCCGGACCGGGTCCGGCACGCGGCGCGGGGTCACGACGAGGCGGGCGAAGAGGCCTCCCTTCGAGCCGTGGCCGTGCAGCACCGTCGGGGCGAGGCGGCCGACGACGCCGTGCAGGCGGGCGAGGGCGGCGAGGTCGAGCGGGTGCGGGTTGCGCCGCATCGGCACCCGGGTGAGGCCCAGCGCGAGCGCGGGCGCGATCTCGCCGAGCACGGCGGCGGCCCGCTCGCCGCCCGTGCTCGCGTCGCAGAACAGCCCGACCGCGTGGCCGGCCGCGATCTGCAGGCGCGCCACGTCCATCACGTGCCGGAACAGCCCGCCGACCGGGGCGCGGAACACGTGCAGGATGCGCTCGGGCGAGGCGGGCTCGCCCCGCAGCGGGGCCGCGGCCGCGGCCGGATCGGCGGAACGGAGTTGGGGGACGGCCACGAACCTCTCCCGGACGGCGGCGCGGCCGGTCATCCGCCCGGGACGGGCGAGCGGACCCCGCGCCTGCCCGTCTTGGCCGAGTCTTCGTCGCCGGGCCGTTAAGCGCCGGCGGCGGCCCGGGCGACGCCTCGGACCGTGGTTAAGGTCGCGTGTGGAGGATGGCGCCGCGCCCGCCTCAGAACCAGCGCTCCTTGATCAGGATCGTATCCCCCGGGCGGACCGGATAGGTGAGCGGCACGATGCCGGAGACCGGCCCGTCGCGGGTCTGGCGGGTCAGCACTGCGTAGTCGCGCGCCGCCCGCGGCCCGAACCCGGCCGCGATCGCCACGGCCGTCTCGACCGTCATCCCGTTCACGTAGGGGTACTGGCCCGAGGTCGTGACCTCGCCGAGGATGAAGAACGGCCGGTAGAGGTCGATCTCCACGGTCACGTGCGGCTCGCGGACGTAGCCGTCGCGCAGCCGCGCCTCGATCGCCCGCGCCGCCTGCAGCGTGGTCCCGCCCCCGACCGCGACCGGGCCGATCAGCGGCATGATGATCCGCCCCGCCCCGTCCACCATGTAGAGGTTCGACAGGTTGTCCTGCCCGAACACGATCACCCGCAGCCGGTCGCCGGCCGCGAGCGGGTACTGCGTCCCGATCGACCCGGTGGCGGTCGCGTCGAGGTACTCGGTCCGGTACTCGGGATGCATGCAGCCGCCGAGCGCCAGCGTGGCCGCGAGACCGGTCAGAAGAACGCGTCGATTCATTGCTCTCGGCCTGATGCGTCCGATGCGGCAGGTTTATGCGGGCGTGGTTAACGAAAACTCACCTGATCCCGCCGCGCCCGTGATGAGAAATTTACCGACCCGCAACCTTAATCAGTTGTGATGCGGCCAGGGCGGCCCCGGCCGGCCTCGGCTTCTCACACCGCAGACGGCCCGTATGCTCCGCGCGTCTCCCGCCATCCCGTCACCGCCGCCGGGCGCCGTGACCGATCCCCTCCCGCGCCATGCGGAGCGCGCGGCGGGCGAGGGCGTCGCGCTCGGCGACATCGGCCGGCTGCTGCGGCGGCACTGGCTGGCGATCCTGCTCCCGACCCTGGCGGCGCTGGCGGCCGCGATCGCCTTCGTTCAGCTCGTCCCGCCCCGCTACACCGGCGAGGCCAAGCTGCTGCTGGAGAGCCGCGACAGCGCCCTGACGCGGCTGCAGCAGGAGCGCGGCGACGCCGCCCAGCCGATCGACGAGCAGGCGGTGGCGAGCCAGGTCCAGGTGGTGATGTCCCGCGACCTCGCCCGCGAGGCGATCCGGCGCCTGAACCTCGTCGGCAACCGGGAGTTCGACCCGACCGTGGAGGGAATCGGCTCCCTGCAGCGGCTGCTGATCATGCTCGGGCTGGTGCCGAGCCCCCTCGACCGGGACCCCGAGGACCGGGTGCTGGAGCGCTACTTCGACCGGCTGCTGGTCTACTCGGCGGGCAAGTCGCGCATCCTGACGATCGAGTTCCGCTCCCGCGACCCGGACCTCGCCGCCCGCGGCGCCAACACGATCGCGGACCTCTACCTCGCCTCGCTCGCCGCCGCGAAGGTCGACACCGCGCGCTTCGCCTCGACCTGGCTCGGCAGCAACGTCGAGACCCTGCGCAGCCGCGTCGCCGAGGCGGAGGCCAAGGTCGAGGCGTTCCGCGCCCGCAACGGCCTGATCGGCGGCCTCGCCGGCAGCGGCGGGGCGCAGCCGATCGGCGCGCAGCAATTGACCGAGCTCTCCAGCCAGCTCACCCAGGCCCGCGCCGCCCAGGCCGACGCTGCGGCCAAGGCCAAGCTCATCAAGGACATGATTCGCGACGGGCGCGCCTTCGAGATCCCGGACGTCGCCAATAACGAGCTGATCCGCCGCCTCGTCGAGCAGCGCATCACCCTGCGCGCGCAGCTCGCGCTGGAGGGCCGCACCCTGCTGCCGCAGCACCCGCGCATGAAGGAACTGACCGCGCAGGTCACCGACCTGGAGGGGCAGATCCGCGCGGCCGCCGACCGCACGGTGCGCACCCTCGAGAACGACGCCCGCATCGCCGGCAGCCGGGTCGAGAGCCTGCAGGCCGCGGTCGACGCGCAGCGCGAGGTCGTGGCCAAGGGCAACAGCAGCGAGGTGCAGCTGCGCGCCCTCGAGCGCGAGGCGAAGGTCCAGCGCGAGCAGCTCGAATCCTACCTCGCGCGCTACCGTGAGGCCGCCGCGCGGGATGCCGAGAGCGCCGCCCCGGCCGATGCCCGGGTGGTGTCGCGGGCGATCGTGCCCGACACGCCGTCCTTCCCCAAGAAGCTGCCGATCATCGGCTTCACCACCGCCGTCGCCTTCCTGCTCGCGGCCGGCAGCGTGCTCGCGCGCAGCCTCATCGCCGACGATCCCGACGACCTGCGCGGCCGCGGCCGGCCGCGGCCGCGTCGCGCTGCGGTGCTCACCGATGTGAGCGCGCGCCCCGACGCGCCCGCGCCCGCGCCCGCGGCGGGCGGGGCGGCCGCCGCCCTCGCCGAACCGGAGGCCGGGGCCGCCGAGGAGGAGGATCTCGGGTGGGGCGCGCCGCCCGCTTCCGCGCAGGATCCCCTCCCCGCCCCCGCGATGCGGGAGGAGCCTTACGAATTCGACGCACTGGTGGCCCGGCTCGCCTCCGTGGAGAGCGCGGGGGACGGGCGGCGCGTCCTGATCCTCGGATCGGGCGGCGCGGGCGAGCCCGAGGCGCTCGCGCTCGCGCTCGGGCGGTCGCTCGCGCGCTCGGCGCGGGCGGTGCTGCTGCCACTGGACGCGGCGGCGGGCGGCGCGCCGGGCCTGACCGACATCGTGCTCGGCGAGGCGCCGTTCGGGGAGGCGATCCAGCGCGACCCGGGCTCCCGCCTCCACCGGGTCGGCCCCGGCTCGCACGCGCCGGGCGTGCTCCTCGACGAGCGCGAGGGCCTGGGCCTGACCTTCGACGCCCTCGGGCAGGCTTACGACTGGATCCTCTGCGTGCTGCGCGACGACGGCCGCGACCCGGGGACGCGCGCCCTGGCCTCGGCGACCTGCCTCTGGATGGACGCGGTCGTCATCGCCTCGAACGCGCCGGCGGACGATGCCGACCTCGTCGCCCTCTACGCGCTCGCCGAGGGCGCCGGCGTGCCGGAGGTGATCGTGGCGCAGGACCGGCCGCCGCCCCCGGTCGCGGTGCCGGCCTACCCGCTGCGGCGCTCCGCCTGAGGCGCCGGGCCCCGCGCCCCGGCCCGCGGCGTCCCGGCACGGTCACGGAACGCTGACCGAGACGCCGCGGAGTCGCGCTCCCGGCGCCACCGGCCGTTAAGGCTCCGCGCCGTTCCTCCCCGTTCACCCCGGGGCAAGCATCTTCGCCAACCGGAACGACAGAATTCCTCGCGGATTATCGTCCCGCTTCAATGGTCACGCTCGAGGACCACAGGGATGATCAAGCAGAGTGGATGGGCCGCTACCATTGCGGTGGCGGCCACGGTGGCGTGCGGCCCGGCGACGGCGCGCGAGATCGTCGCCTTCGAGGCGGACGTGTCGCCGGGCAGCATCGTCGTGCGGACGAGCGAGCGCCGGCTCTACTTCGTCAACGGCGACGGCACGGCGATCCGCTACCCGATCGCGGTCGGCAAGTCCGGCAAGCAATGGACCGGCCTCGCCCATGTCGAGGGCAAGTACGTGCAGCCGGCCTGGTCGCCGCCCTGGGAGGTCAAGCGCGACAATCCCCGCCTGCCGAACGTGATCGCGGGCGGCTCCCCGCGCAACCCGATGGGAGCGGCCGCGCTCACCCTCGACCGCGGCGAGTACGCGATCCACGGCACGAACCGGCCGAGCTCGATCGGGACCTTCGCGTCCTACGGCTGCATCCGGATGTACAATCAGGACGTCGTGGACCTGTTCGGCCGCGTCGCCGTCGGCACGCCGGTCATCGTGACCCGCTGAGAGGGTGAGGATCGTTCCGTCCGCGCCCCCCGTCGGCGTCCCGGCCAGCGGGTCGAGCCATCCGTCCCCGGCCGCCGAGGCTATCGCGGCAACGGCCCAGGATGCGGACGCACCGGGCCGTTGACCGTCTCGAATTTCCGACACCAAGCAAGGGCTTGGCGAGAAGAATGGTTTGGCGCGAATTCGAGAACCGAACCGGCGGCCACGAGACATGGCCGCGGGTGTCATACCAAATCCGCTTGATCCCTTCGGGAGGGCGGATTTGGGCTTCGCTCAAGCGCCGCGCGGGCGTGTGATCCGGGATCCGCTTTGATCAAGCGGATCCCGGATCAGGCGTCCGGCCCGGCGCCTCGCGCGGGCGGCGCGGTCGCCTCGACCGCCGTGAAGGTCTCCAGGACGCGGTAGGTGTGCTCGGCCCCGGCGGGGACGAGCCAGGAATCGCCCGGCTCCAGCCGGATGGTCCGGCCGGATATCTCCAGCTCCGCGCGGCCCGCGACGACGTAGCCCACGGTCTCGTAGTCCCGGGCCACGACGGGCTTCTTGTCGGTCGGCGGCTCCTTGTCCCAGAGCCGCATCGCGACGCGCTGGCCCGCGGCGAGGACGCGCTCGCCCTGCGGCCCGCGCGGGGCGGTCTCTCCCGAGATCTTCGTGATCGTCGTGCCGGCCATCGGCGCCTCCTCGCTCTCCCGATCCCAACGGAAGCGCGAGGCGCCCGTTCCCTCAGCGCAGGGAGGCCGCGATGGCGCGCTGGATGCCGCGGATGTCGGCGCCGCGCCGCAGCGTGCGCGAGATCGGGTCCGGGCGCCCCGAGACCCAGACCTTCAGCTCGGAATCGAGGTCGAAGCTGCCGGCATTCTCGACCGAGAACGAGGTGATCGCCCGGTAGGGCACGGTCAGGTAGGAGATCTTGCGGCCCGTGACGCCCTGCCGGTCGACGAGGATCAGGCGCCGGTCGGTGAAGACTATCAGGTCGCGCAGGACCCGGAAGGCGACCTCGACCGTCTCGCCCGGCACGAGCATGCCGTCGAGTTCCCGCGCCACGTCCGCGGGCGCCGCGTCGCTGCCGTGACCGAGCAGGCCGTCGAGGAGGCCCATGGCGCATCTCCCTCAGAAATCCGTGGCGAGGCCCTTCACCTCCCAGTCGTCGTAGCGCACCGGCTCCAGGCCGCCGCGCCCGTCGATCTCGCGCGCCCGGCGGATCTCGGCGGCGCGGGCGTCGATGGCGGCGCGGCGGGCCTGCGCCTCCGCGAGGGCGCGCTGCGCCGCGGGGCTGAGGGTCTTGCGCGGCGCCTCGGCCAGCCTCTCGTCGTCCATCATCGTGCTCCCGCTTGCATCCGGGCCGGCGCGGTGCCACGCCCGGCGCCTCGCGCGTCGGATCCTTCCCCGCAGGTGGAGGGGAGCCGGCGCGCCGTCAAGGCGGAGCGGCGACGGGCGCATGGATGACGGGCAGGACGAACGAACGGCCGGGCTCGCCGCGCGGCGCCTCGCCTATGCGAGCGTGGCGGACCTCCTGGGAGCCCGCTCCGGCACCGCGCTCGACGACGTGCTCGACCCGGCCGCTTCGCGCGCCGCCCTCCCGGGGCCGGACCTCGCGCTGGCCCGCGCCATCGCCACGGCGACCTTCCGGCATCTCGGGCTGATCCGCCACGCCCTCGCGGCCCGGCTCGCCGAGGGGCTGCCCGAGGGCCAGCCGAAGCTCCTGGCGCTGCTGGCGACCGGCGCGGCGCAGATCCTCGTCCTCAACGTGCAGGACCACGCGGCCGTGGATCTCGCGGTGCGGCTCGCCAAGGCCGATTCCGGGCTGCGCCACCTGTCCGGGCTGGTGAACGCGGTGCTGCGGCGCATCTCCCGGGAGAAGGCGGCGATCCTCCGGGAGGGGGAGGCCGACCCGCTCGGGATCGAGACCCCCGGCTGGCTCGCCCGGCGCTGGAGCGCCGCCTACGGCGCCGAGACGGCGCGCTCCATCGCGGCGGCGCATCTGCGCGGGGCGCCGCTCGACCTCTCGGTGCGCGGCGACCCGGCGCCCTGGGCGGAGCGCCTCGGCGCGCGCCTCCTCCCGACCGGGAGCCTGCGCCTCGACGAGTCCCGCACCCCCGTGCCGCTCCTGCCGGGCTTCGCCGAGGGGGAATGGTGGGTCCAGGACGCCGCCGCCGCCCTGCCGGCCCGCCTGCTCGCGGTGCGGCCTGGCGAGCGGGTCGCGGATCTCTGCGCCGCGCCGGGGGGCAAGACCGCCCAGCTCGCCGCGGCGGGGGCGAGCGTCCTGGCGGTCGACCGCTCGGAGGCGCGGCTGCGGCGCCTGCGCGAGAACCTCGCCCGCCTCGGCCTCACCGCCGAGGCGCGGGCCGCGGACGCGCTCGCCCTGCCCGAGGACGAGCGCTTCGACGCCATCCTCCTCGACGCGCCCTGCAGCGCCACCGGCACGATCCGGCGCCACCCCGACGTCGCCTGGACGAAGCGGGAGGCGGATCTCGGGCGGCTCACCGCCCTGCAGGCGCGGCTCCTCGACAAGGCGGCGCGGCTGCTGCGGCCGGGCGGGCGGCTCGTCTACTGCACCTGCTCCCTCGAACCCGAGGAGGGCGAGGGGCAGGCCGAGGCGTTCCTCGCCCGTCACCCGGATTTCGCGCGGCGGCCGGTCGACCCGGCGGAGATCGGCGGCGAGGCGGCGCTCCTCGGCCCCGCGGGCGACCTGCGCACCCTCCCCTGCGCCTGGTTGCCGGCCGAGGGCGGACGGGGCGGGCTCGACGGATTCTTCGCCGTGCGCCTCGGCAAGGCGGCCTGAGGCGGGCGATCCTGTTCACAAGCGCGCCCGCGCCGTTTGACGCCGCGATCATCCTTCACCATTGGTTGTCATCATCCCCGCGGGCGCGGGGACCTCGGGGGGTGGCGTGCACTGGGGGCCTGACCGCTGGCGCTTCTACCGGCTCGTCGGGCGCGAGATCGGCCGCGCCGCCCGCTCCGCCATCCTCCACCTCTCCTCGGCGCCCTCGGCCTTCGCGCGGCTGCGGCCGACCGGCCTCGTCATCGCGCCCCAGGACCTGCGCACCAGCGACGCCACCCTGGCGGGCGACATCTACGCGGGCCTGTTCGTGTTCGCCGGCCGGGCCCTCGCCACGGGCGGGCGCTCGCCCTTCGACTTCACCCCGCCCTCGCCCGAATGGGGGGAGGCGCTCTACGGGTTCGGCTGGCTGCGGCACCTGAGCGCCGCCGACAGCGCGCTCGCCCGCTCCAACGCCCGCGCCTTCGTGCAGGACTACCTCGCCGGGCGCGGCGACCGCGACATCGCGGACCGGCCCGCCGTCGCGGCCCGCCGGCTGATCTCGCTGCTCAGCCAGTCGCCCCTCGTCCTCGAAGGGGCGGACCACGCCTTCTACCAAGCCTTCCTGAAGGGGATCGGGCGCTGCGTGCGCCGCCTCGACACGGCCCTGAGGCACGGCATCCCGCCGCGCCAGCGCCTCGCCGCCGCGGTCGCGCTGACCTATGCGGGCCTGTGCTGCGACGGGTTCGAGCCGGTGCTGCGCCGGGGCGTGCGCCTCCTCTCCCGGGAGCTCACCCGGCAGATCCTGGCGGATGGCGGCCATCGCAGCCGCGACCCGGCGGCCGTGCAGGAACTCCTGCTCGACCTGCTGCCCCTGCGCCAGAGCTTCCTCAGCCGCGACATCGCCCCGCCCGATCCGCTGCTCGTCGCGATCGACCGGATGCTGCCCTTCCTGCGGCTGCTGCGCCACGGGGACGCCTCCCTCGGCCACCACAACGGCATGGGGGCGACGGAGGCCGACCAGCTCGCGACCCTGCTGATCTACGACGGGGCGCTGGCCCGCCCGCTGATGCACGCGCCCCACACCGGCTACGCGCGGCTGGAGGCGGGCCGCACGCTCCTCGTCGCGGATATCGGCCCCGCGCCGCCGCTGGTCTACTCGACCGTGGCCGGGGCGGGCTGCCTGTCCTTCGAACTGTCGAGCGGCGCCCAGCGCCTCGTGGTCAATTGCGGCATGCCGGCGAGCGGCGACGAGATGCGCCAGCTCGCCCGCACCACGGCGGCGCACTCGACCGCGGTGCTCGGAACCGCCTCGTCCTGCCGCTTCCTCAACCCGCCCGGGCCCGGCTTCGCGCACCCGATCGCCGCCTGGCTGCGCCACCGGATCGGGCCGGTGATCCTGCGCGGGCCGCTCCGGGTCCCGGTCGAGCGCGGCAGCGCGCCGGACGGCACGGCGGTGCTCGCGGCGAGCCACGACGGCTACCTCGCGGGATTCGGGCTGATCCATGAGCGGCGCTGGCGCCTCGCGCCGGCGGGCGACCTCCTGGAGGGCGAGGACGCCTTCCGGCGGCCGGAGCGGGAGGGGCGCGCCCGCGGCGCCGGCCGCCCGGTCGAGGCGGCGATCCGCTTCCACCTGCATCCCTCCCTGCGGGTGAGCCGGGAGGGCCGGGCGGTGCGCCTGCAGGGCGCGGGCGGCGAGGCGTGGCTGTTCGAGACCGAGGCGACCGATCCGGTGATCGAGGAGAGCGTCTTCTTCGCGGCCTCGAACGGCGCCCGGCGGACCGAGCAGATCGTGCTGCACCTCAAGGTCGCGGACGGCACCCGGCTGGCGTGGCGCTTCCGGCGCGCGTGATCCGCTGTCCGGACGATCACGTCCGGACAGCGGATCACGGGCCCGCGCGGCGCCTGAGCGACGCCGACATCCGCATGGCCGAAATGGGAGATGGCGACGCAATCC
The DNA here is from genome assembly GCF_000019365.1 of Methylobacterium sp. 4-46. Taxonomy (GTDB): domain Bacteria; phylum Pseudomonadota; class Alphaproteobacteria; order Rhizobiales; family Beijerinckiaceae; genus Methylobacterium. Next base: position 3,288,428 of record NC_010511.1, read on the forward strand.
GTCGGATGTCGTATGACACTCTGACCCGCGGGGTCCGCCCACCCGGCACCGGTTGCGCCGCGGGGCCGCGGATCCCGCGGCGCATGGGGGCCCAGCGCCGCCTCGTCTGGTCTCCCGGGGCCGTTTCTGCTACCGCGCCCGGACTTTGCAGCCGAAGGCAGGCGCCCGCGCCGGTGCGCCGCCCCGTTATCCGGACGTCGACCCATGGCGAGCGACCTCACCCCCGTCACCCGCGCGCTGCTCTCGGTCTCCGACAAGAGCGGGCTCGTGGACTTCGCGCGCGCCCTCGCCGCCCGGGGAGTCGCCCTCGTCTCGACCGGGGGCACGCACCGGACGCTCACCGAGGCGGGGCTCGCCGTCACCGAGGTGTCCGACCTCACCGGCTACCCCGAGATGATGGACGGGCGGGTCAAGACCCTGCATCCGGGCGTGCACGGCGGGCTGCTGGCCGTGCGCGACAATCCCGAGCACCAGGCCGCCATGCTGGCCCACGGCATCCCGGCGATCGACCTCCTGGTCGTCAACCTCTACCCGTTCGAGGCGACGCTCGCGGCCGGGCGCCCCCCGGCCGAGTGCATCGAGAACATCGACATCGGCGGCCCGGCGATGATCCGGGCGGCGGCCAAGAACCACGACGACGTCGCGGTGGTGGTCGACGTCGCCGATTACGCGGCGATCCTGGCGGATCTCGACGCGCATGCGGGCTCGGTCACACGGGCGACCCGCCGCCGCCTCGCCCAGAAGGCCTTCGCCCGCACCGCCTCCTACGACGCCGCCATCGCGACCTGGCTCGAGGGCGAGTACGCCGCCGATCTGCCCGGGGCGCCGGCCTTCCGGGCCCTCGGCGGCACCCTCGCGCAGGGCCTGCGCTACGGCGAGAACCCGCACCAGAAGGCCGCGTTCTACCGCACGGCCGGCGCCGCGCGCCCGGGCGTGGCGACGGCCCGCCAGCTCCAGGGCAAGGAACTCTCCTACAACAACCTCAACGACACGGACGCCGCCTTCGAGTGCGTCAGCGAGTTCGACCCCGCCCGCACGGCCGCGGTGGTCATCGTCAAGCACGCCAATCCCTGCGGCGTCGCGGAGGGCGGCACATTGCTCGCGGCCTACGAGCGGGCGCTCGCCTGCGACCCGGTCTCGGCCTTCGGGGGCATCGTCGCGCTCAACCGCACGCTCGACGCCGAGGCCGCGCGGCGCATCGTCGAGATCTTCACCGAGGTGATCATCGCCCCGGACGCGACGGGCGAGGCGGTGCGGATCGTCGCCGCCAAGAAGAACCTGCGCCTCCTCGTCACCGGGGGCGTCGGCGATCCGCGCCAGCCGGGCCAGGTCTGGCGCAGCGTGGCGGGCGGCATCCTGGTCCAGGACCGCGACGCGGCCGTCGTCGACGACATGGACCTGCGCGTGGTGACCAAGCGGGCGCCGAGCGAGCGCGAGCGCGCCGACCTGCGCTTCGCCTTCCGGGTCGCCAAGCACGTGAAGTCGAACGCGATCGTCTACGCCCGCGACGGGGCCACGGTCGGCATCGGCGCCGGGCAGATGTCGCGGGTCGATTCCTCCCGCATCGCCGCCTGGAAGGCGGCCGAGGCTGCCAAGGCCGCCGGGGCGCCGGAGGGCCTCGCGCGCGGCGCCGTGGTCGCCTCGGACGCGTTCTTCCCCTTCGCGGACGGGCTGCTCGCCGCCGCCGAGGCCGGGGCCACGGCGGTGATCCAGCCGGGCGGCTCGATGCGCGACGACGAGGTGATCCGCGCCGCCGACGAGGCCGGTCTCGCCATGGTCTTCACGGGAACCCGCCACTTCCGGCACTGACCGCGGGGGCGGCGGGCGACGCCGCGCGGACGCGGTTGCGGCCGTCGCTCTTCGCCGCGTAGAGGGCCGCGTCCGCCCGCTGGAGCGCGGGTTCGATCCCGTGCTCGTCCTCGCGCAGGATCGCGACCCCGATGCTGACCGTGACCCGGATCGGGTCCTGGCCGACCCGGAAGGGGTGGGCCTCGGTGGCGGCCCTGACCCGCTCGGCGAGAGCCTCGGCCATGGCGGGATCCGCACCGTGCAGCACGACCAGGAACTCCTCCCCGCCCCACCGGGCGGCGATGTCCCGCGCGCGCAGGCTGCCGCGCAGGCGCCGGGCGAATTCCACCAGCACGGCGTCGCCGCCCTCGTGGCCATGCCCGTCGTTGATGGCCTTGAAGTGGTCGATGTCGGCGAGGAGGATGGCGGCCGGTCGGGCCCGGCCGTGGGCGAGCTGCGACAGGCCGCGGCGGTTGGCGAGGCCGGTCAGCGGGTCGGTGCCGGCGAGATGGGCGAGGCGCAGGCTCGCCCGCTCGCCCGCCATCGCCAGGAAGCCGAGATAGACCAGCGCGCTGCAGGATTGATCGATCACCAGCGAGAGGTCGGCGCCGCGATTCGCGGCCATGGCCGCCGGCTCGACGGCGAGCAGCGCCATCGAGGCGAGGAAGATCACCAGATAGGTCCCGAAGCCGGCCGCCACGACGGCGGAGGACCACAGGCGGGCGATCGCGCCGTCGCGCAGCAATTCGGCCAGGGTGACGGCGATCTGGACCGCGAGGGCCGCGAAGGCGGCGACCATCGCGGCCCTCTGGCCGAGGCCCAGGGCCGCCCCGTAGGCGAGAGCCGGCAGCAGCGCGAGACCGACGAGCCGGCGCCGGTCGAGGGGCCGTTCGTTGAACAGCCGAAGGCCGCTCCAGCACAGGGCGTTGCTGGCTCCGAACAGGAGATAGGCGGCCAGGTCCGGCTGGGACGTCGCTCCGCCGCCCGTGCCGGCATGGTAGACGAGCCCCGCCGACGATATCCCGATGCTCAGGCACCAGTGCAGCAGGAAGGGCTCGGACCGCTGCCGCCGCCACCAGATTCCCATGACCACGATGTAGGCAAGGCGGGCGCTGATGCTCGCGAACAGCAGCGTGGTGGAATCGAGGGCCATGGCTCAGTCACGCACAGCTCGGCACCCGTCGCGCATCGTCGCCGCGGTGCCCTCGCGGGCCGGATCCCGCCGGCCGGGCCGCTCCGCCTCCGCACCAGTTCAGCGCCGAATCGTTACCGACTGACCCAACGGCATGGATCGGATTCGCCGACGGAGCGGAGCCGCCGCGGTCGCGCGAGTCCGGGGCGGACCGGGCGCCGCGCCAAGCTCCGGATCCCGCGGGGAGAATCGCGTTGACGCCCGCCCCGGCTTGCGCCAAGCGTTGCCGGGACCGCGCGACGGCGGCGCCACGGGACGCTGATGCGGCTGAACGAACATGCCCTGCGGGCGCGGGTGCTGGCGGAGGTGCATGCCCGGCCCTTCATGCCGGTGAAGACCCCGCGGCGCTTCCTGCACTACGCCTTCCTGACGGATGGCGAGGCGGCGGCGGCGGACCGGGCCGCGCTCGACGCCTATTGCGCCGGCCTCGGCCTGCCGGGGCCCCCGGCGGCGGCCAAGCAGCACCGGGTGGTCTTCTCGGGGGCGATCCTGCGCTGGGAGAGCCACAGCGAGTTCACCACCTACACCTGGGAATACGCGGACCAGCAGGGTCTCGCCTTCCAGCCGCAGCCCGACGCGCTCGCCGGGCCGATGGAGGGCCTGCCGCAGCCGGGCGACCTGCTCGTCGCCGTCGACCTCCACCTGCTCGCGGCCGGCGAGGGCGACGTGCCGCCGGAGATCACCGCGACCTTCTCGCCCTCCTCCCTGGCGGTCGCCCAGGCGGAGGGCGGCGCGGCCGTCATCGCCACCGACTTCCAGGCCGACCCGCACGGCTTCGTGCGCGTCGTCGTGGCGGATCGCGGCATGACCCGGGTGGCGGCCGGCGCCCTGGTGCAGCGCGTCCTGGAGATCGAGACCTACCGCACCCTGGCCCTGCTCGGCCTGCCCGAGGCGCAGGCGCTCGGCCCGGCGATCCGCCGGATCGAGACCGCCCTGCCGGTGCTGATGGAGGAGATGCGGGCGAGCGAGGGGTTCGAGGCCAACCACCAGCTCCTCGACCGGCTGATCGCGCTCTCGGCCGAGCTCGAGGCCGGGGCGGCCCGCTCGCTCTTCCGCTTCGGTGCCACCCGGGCCTACGACGAGCTGATCCGCCTGCGCCTCGACGCCATCCGCGAGCAGCCGATCCCCGGCCAGACGAGCTGGTCGGTCTTCCTCGCCCGGCGCTTCAACCCGGCGATCCGCACCTGCATGGCCACGGGCGAGCGGCAGGACACGCTCTCCGAGAAGCTCTCGCGCGCCGCCCAGATGCTGCGCACCCGGGTCGACGTCGAACTGGAGAAGCAGAACCACGCCCAGCTCCAGGCGATGAACGACCGGGTGAGGCTGCAGATCCGGCTGCAGCAGACCGTCGAGGGCCTCTCGGTCGCGGCGATCAGCTACTACGTGGCGAGCCTCGTCCATCACGTGCTGGAGGGCGCGCACGCGGCGGGGCTCCCCGTCGACGCCACGATCGGGACCGCGGCCGCGGTGCCGGCGATCGTGCTCGCGGTCGCCTGGACGGTCCGGCGCATCCGGCGCCGGCACGCCGAGGGCGAGGCCGGCTGACGCCCGGCTCAGCCCGCGAGCGGCGCGAAGAAGCAGAACACGTAGTCGCCCCGGTGGCACCAGTGGAAATTGCCGTCCTTGCTCGGGCGGACCTTGGCCATGGGGATGAAGATGCCGTGGGTGCGATAGCCGCCCGGCACCTCGACCGCGTCGCTGATCGGCTCGCAATCCTGATCGGAGCAGCACTCGTAGGGGTACCACGAATGGGCCGGCTGGATCAGCGACAGGGCGAGGACGAGCGCGGTCTTCATGGGAGGCCACCTTCCGGTTGGTGCCGGCCGGCAGGGCCGGCCGGGGATCTCCCGGCACGGGCCGTGCCAAACTCGCTCCCCTTGGGAGATGGGCGCGGCGCGGCGCGTGCCAAGACGGGTCCGGCGCATGGCGGCAATGAGGGGTTGCGCGCCCGGCCGATCCCCGGCCCAAGCCGCCCTGGAAATTCCGCCGCCCTGGAAATTCCGCCGCCCCGGACATCCCGCCGCCCCGGACATCCCGCCGCGCGCCGCTCGCGGCCGGCCTCAGGGGCGCGGGATCCCCATCCGCAGGTGCCGCGCCGCGGCGCGCAGGCCGACCTGATCGAGCAGGGACGCCAGTTCGGGCTCGCCCCTCTCCCGCGCGCACTCGCTCAGGCCCGCGAAGCGGTGCAGCGCCTCCTGGACCTCGTCGCGGACGGGGAGGTAGGGCGGCGGCGGGGTGACGATCAGCGAGGGCGGCAGCACCCGACGCAGGATGGTCCGGCAGGATGTCTCGACCATCGTGTGCGTCTCCCCGGATCGGCGTGGACCGAACCTGTAGCCCAGGTGGCGCCCGAAGTGGGGAGGCATACGAAATCCGACGGATTGCGTCGCCATGCGGATGCCGGCTTCGCTCAGGCGCCGCGCGGGCTTGTGATCCGGGATCCGCTTTGATCAAGCGGATCCCGTATGACACCGCCGGTTGCAATTGCCGCGCCCGGTCAGTCCGGCCGGGCGGAGGCGGGGCGGGACGCTGGTCACGGCGCTGGCCGCGGGCCTCCTGACGGCGCGCCGTCAGGCCGACTGCATCTCCCGCGCTAGGCCCGGCACCGCCGCAAGCAGCGCGCGCGTGTAGGGATGGCTCGGGGCGCGGAACAGCTCCGCGGCCGGCCGCTCCTCGACGATCTCGCCGCGCTGCATCACGGCGATCCGGTCGCAGATCGTGGCGGCGACGCGCAGGTCGTGGGTGATGAACAGCATGGCGATGCCGAGCCGGCCCTTGAGCTCCTCCAGCAGGGCGAGCACCTGGGCCTGGACCGACACGTCGAGGGCCGAGACCGCCTCGTCGGCGACCAGCACGTCGGGCTCCATGGCGAGGGCCCGGGCGATGCCGATGCGCTGGCGCTGGCCGCCCGAGAAGGCGTTCGGGTAGCGCTCGGCCGCGGCGGGCGGCAGGCCGACGAGCCCGAGCAGGTCGCGCGCCCGCGCCCGCGCCTCCCGGGCCGGGACGCCGTGGGCGATCGGCCCCGCCGTGATGATCTGCTCCACGGTGCGGCGCGGGTTCAGGGAGGCGAAGGGATCCTGGAAGATCATCTGGATCCGCCGCCGCTCGCGCCGCAGCGCCGGGGGCCCCAGGGCCGTGTAGTCGAGCGATCCCAGATGCACGCTGCCGCGATCGGGCTCGATCAGCCGGATCGCGAGCCGGGCCGTGGTCGACTTGCCCGAACCCGACTCGCCGACGAGGCCCAACGTCTCGCCGCGCCGCAGGTCGAAGGCGACCTCCCGCACCGCCGCGACGACCCGCTTGCGGCCGAACAGGCCGGTGCGGGAGGTGTAGGTCTTGCTGATCCCGGCCGCCGCCAGCACCACCGGCTCCCGGTCCCGGGGCGGGCGCGGCGGCGGGGCGAGGCGCGGGACCGCGGCCAGCAGCGCCCGCGTGTAGGGGTGGCGCGGCGTCTCCAGCACCTCGCGGGCGCTGCCGGACTCGACGAGGCGGCCGCGCTGGAGCACCGCCACGTGGTCGGCGATGTCGGCCACGACCCCGAAATCGTGGGTGATGAACAGGACGCTCATGCCGCGGCGCTGCTGCAGGTCGCGGATCAGCCGCAGGATCTGGGCCTGGGTGGTGACGTCGAGCGCCGTCGTCGGCTCGTCCGCCACCAGGATCGAGGGTTCGAGGGCGAGTGCCATGGCGATCATGGCCCGCTGGCGCTGCCCGCCCGAGAGCTGGTGCGGGTAGGCGCGCACGATGGTCTCGGGATCCGGCAGGCCGACCTCGGCGGCGAGCACCAGGACGCGGGCGCGGCGCTGCGCGCGGTCGAGCAGCCCGTGCGCCTCGAACATCTCGGCGATCTGGTCGCCGATGCGCATCACCGGGTTCAGGGCCGTCATCGGCTCCTGGAAGATCATGGCGATGCGCCGCCCGCGCAGGTCGCGCCAGTCGCGCTCGTCGAGGCCGAGCAGGTCGCGCCCCTCGAACTCGATGCGCCCGCCGGTCGGCCGCACGCCCCCGGGCAGCAGCCCGGTGAGCGCGTAGGCGCTCATCGACTTGCCCGAGCCCGACTCGCCGACGACGCAGAGGATGCGCCCCGGCATCAGGTCGAGGGAGAGGTCCTCGACCGCGTGCGCGCGGTCGGCGCCCCGCGGCAGGGCGAGGCTGAGGTTGCGGATGCGCAGGACGGGCTCGGTCACGGCGCTCCCCCCCGGACGCCGCGGCCGCTCGCGCGCCGCGCCAGCACCGCAGGGCCGGTCTCGCCGAGATCCCAGTAGAGGCCGGCCATCAGGACGAGGGCCTCGCGGGTGAGCGGGGCGAGCAGGTGCTCGTCCGGGGCGTGCTGCGAGCAGGCTGGGTAGGAATGCGGCACCCAGAGCGTCGGCAGCCCGAGGATCTCCGAGAAGGCGTCGTTCGGCAGCGAGCCGCCGAGATTGGGCAGCAGGGCCGGCCGCTTGCCCGTGCTCTCGGCGATCGAGGCGAGCGCCCAGGCGACCCAGGGGTCCTCGACCGGCAGGCGGGTCGCCCGGAACACCTCGGTGCGGGCCGGCCGCACCGCCACCATCGGGAAGCCGTGCGCGTCGAGATGCGCGCGGAGCGCCGGGATCAGATTCTCCCAGTCGGTGCCGACCACGAAGCGCAGCTGCAGGGTCGCCTTGGCGGAGGGCGGCACCGCGTTGAGCGGACCGTCCGGGTCGCCGGTCTTGAAGGCGAGGACTTCGAGCGCGTTCCAGCCGTAGACGCGCTCGGCCGGGCTGAGGCCGGGCTCGCCCCACTCCGCGTCGATCGCCGGACCGTCCGGGTCGCCGCCCACCGTGATGTCGGCGAGCGCCTCCCGCACGCCGGGCGGGATCGGCGGCGGGCGCAGGCGCGCGACGCGGATCGCCCCGCGGGAATCGACCAGGCTCGCGATGGCGTTCGCCAGCACGGTGCCGGGATTGCGCAGCAGCCCGCCCCAATTGCCCGAATGGTGGCCGCCCTCGCGCAGGTCGACGGTGAGCTCGAAGTTGAAGGCGCCGCGCGATCCGAGGAAGAGGGTCGGGCGCTCGGCGCTCACCCGCGGCCCGTCCGAGGCGAGGAGGAGGTCGGCCCGCAGCGCCTCGCGCTCCCGCCGGCAGACCTCGCGCAGGCCCGGCGAGCCGGTCTCCTCGCCCGTCTCGATCAGGAGCTTCGCGTTGAAGCCGAGCCGTCCGCCGCGGGCCTCCGCCACGGCCGCCAGGGCCGCGAGGTTGACGAGGTGCTGGCCCTTGTTGTCGGCCGTGCCGCGCCCGTACCAGCGCCCGCCCTCGACGACGATCCGCCACGGGTCGAGGCCCGCGCGCCACTGCTCGGGATAGCCCCGCACCGTGTCGCCATGGCCGTAGATCAGCACGGTCGGCAGGGCGTCGTCCTCGTGGCGCTCGGCGATCAGGAAGGGCCCGTGCACGCCGTCGGGATTGTCGAGGAGGCGGTGGCGGAAGCCGAGCCGCGCGGTCGCCGGGACCAGGAATTCGGTCAGGTAGGCGGCGAGCGCCGGGATCTGGCCGGGCGCCTGGCTCTCGGTGGGCCGCGCCACCGCCTCCCGCAGCGTGGCAAGGAAGCCGCCGTCGTCGAAGTGGCGCGCCGCGCGCGCCAGGGCGTCGTGTCGGGACATCGCAGACCTATCAGACTCTTGGCGGACCTCGAACGGAGGTTCGCGCGGTCAGGAACGCCGCTCGGGGGCGGTAATGTCGCGCAGGCCATCCCCGAGCAGGTTGACGGCGAGCACCAGGACCAGCAGGGCCACGCCCGGGATGGTGATCACCCAGGGCTGGAACAGCATGTACGGCTTGCCCTCGGCGATCATCAGGCCCCAGGAGGGCAGCGGCGGCTGCACGCCGAGGCCGAGGAAGGACAGGGCGGCCTCGAGCAGGATGGCGTGCGCCATCTCCAGCGTCGCCACCACGATGAGCGCGTTGAGGATGTTGGGCAGGATCTCCTGCAGGAGGATCCGGGCGGTCGAGAAGCCCTGCGCCTCGGCGGCGGCGACGAAATCCTGGGCCCGCACCTGCCGGGTCGCCGCCCGCGTCACCACCGCGAAGCGGTCCCAGAGCAGCAGGCCGAGGACCAGCACCACGACCTTGAGCGAGCCGCCGACCAGCGCCGCCATGGCGAGCGCCACCAGCACGACCGGCAGCGCGAGGCGCGTGGTGACGACGTAGCTCACCAGGGCGTCGATCCGGCCGCCGAAATAGCCGGCCAGCAGGCCGAGCGTCGTGCCGATCAGCCCGGAGATCAGCGCCGCCGAGAACCCGATCAGCAGCGAGATCTGGCTGCCGTAGATCAGGCGGCTGAGATAGTCCCGCCCGAGCTTGTCGGTGCCGAGCAGGTGCTCCCAGGAGCCCTTGGCCTGCCAGATGGGCGGGATCAGGCGCCGCGAGACGTCCTGCGCGTAGGGGTCGTGCGGGGCGAGCAGCGGCGCGGCGAGCGCCGTGAGCAGGACGAGCCCGAGGAGCCCGGCCCCGATCAGGAAGCCGGCGTGCGACAGGCCGCGGCGCAGCACGATAGCGGTCGGCGAGCGCACCGGCAGCGGCGCCTCGGCGGCCGGGGGGACGAGGCCGGGCTCGGCCGGCGGGGAGCTCGGGGCGATCATTGGCGCAGTCGCGGATCGAGGAGGGCGTTGAGGAGGTCGGCGGCCAGGGTGAGCGCGATGTAGATCATCGCCAGAACCAGCACGATCGCCTGCACCACCGGGAAGTCGTTGCGGGCGATCGACTCCCAGGCGAGCTGGCCGAGCCCCTGGAGCGAGAACACCGCCTCGACGACGATCGATCCGCCGAGCATGAAGCCGAACTGCACCGCGGCGAGCGCGATCACCGGGATCACCGCGTTGCGCAGGGCGTGGCGGACCAGGATCTTGCGCGGCGGCAGGCCCTTGGCCCGGGCGGTGCGGACGAAGTCGGAGGAGAGCACCTCCAGCATGCCGTTGCGGGTGAGCCGCATCACCGCCGGCATGGCGTAGTAGCCGAGCGCCACCGCGGGCAGCACGAAATGCTTCCAGGTGGCGTTGCCCGAGACCGGCAGCCAGCGCAGGTTGACCGAGAACACGATGATCAGGGCGAGGCCGAACCAGAAGGTCGGCATCGCCTGCCCCAGCACCGAGACGAACAGGGCCGCGCGGTCGATCCAGGTGTCGCGGCGCACCGCCGCCAGCACCCCGAGCGGGATCGCCACGAACAGGGCGACGGCGAGCGCCACGACGCCGAGAATGAGCGTCACCGGCAGGCGGGCGGCGATCAGGTCGGTGACCTGCTCGCGGAAGTAGAAGGACTGGCCGAAATCGAGGTGGAGCGCCTTCCAGGCCCAGGCGGCGAACTGGGCGAGGAGGGGCCGGTCGAGCCCGTACTGGGTCCGGATCGCCTCGATCTGCGCGCCCGTCGCATCGGGCCCGGCGATCGCCGTGGCGAGGTCGCCGGAGAGGTGCAGCAGCAGGAAGCTCGCCACCGAGACGGTGACGGCGACGCTGAGCGCCACGAGCACGCGGCGCAGGGCGAAGCGCAGCATCGCGGCCTCACTTCCAGGAGGCGGCGTAGAAGCGCGGCACCTCGTCGGGCTGCGCCGTGAAGTTCAGGTCCTGGGTGAAGGCGTAGTTCGACGGGTAGGAGAACATCGGCAGCGCGTAGGCCTCGCCGGCGATGCGCGAGAGCGCCTCGGCGTACTTCGCCTTGCGCTCGCCCGGGTCGCTCGCGGTGTCGCCGGCCTGGAGCGCCGCGATCACCGCCGGGTCGCGGGTCAGATCCTCGTCGCCGCCGCGGAAATACACGCCCGTGAAGGCCGAGACGTCGTTGACCGAGAACGAGCCCCAGGTCTGGAAGCCGATCGAGACCTTGCCGCCGCGCAGCGCGTCCCGGAAGGCGGCGTAGCGCAGGTAGTTGAGCCGCGCCCGGATGCCGACCGCCCGCAGGTAGCCGATCACGGCCTCGGCGTAATCGCGCTCGCGATAGGCCGCGAGGTCGATCTCGAACCCGTCCGGGTAGCCCGCCTCCTTGAGCAGCGCCTTGGCCTTGGCGGGATCGTAGGCGTAGCGCGGGGCGCCCTCCTCGACGCAGCCGAACTGCCCGGAGAAGCACAGCACGTTCATCACGCGCGCGCCGCCGCGCACGAGGTTGTCGACCATCGCCTTGCGGTCGATCGCGTAGGAGATCGCCCGGCGCACCCGCACGTCCCTGAGGGGCGACTTCTCCATCGCCCGGCCGCCGACGTCGAATTGCAGGAAGCCGACCCGCATCGTCTCGGCGCTCAGCACCGTGATCCCGGGCGCCGCGCGCAGCTGATCGGCCTGGTCGCTCGGCACGCGCCAGATCCAGTCGATGCCGCCGGTGACGAGCTCGGCCATCCGGCTGTCGGCGTCCGGGATGACCCGGAATTCGAGCTTGCCGATCTTCGGCCGCCCGATCGGGCTGCCGGACCAGTACTTCTCGAAGCGCTCGAGCTTGACGCCGCGCCCGCTCTCGACGCTGACGATCCGGTAGGGCCCCGTGCCGACCGGCGCCTTGGCGAAGCCGTCGAGCCCCACCTTCTTGAAATAGGCCGCCGGGAAGATCGGGGTCGGACCCGCGAGGTATTCGAGCGCGGCCGGGAACGGCGCCTTCAGGTGGATGCGCACCGTGTGCGGGCCCAGCACCTCGGTGGACTTCATCCAGTCGACGTTCTGCTTGGTGACCGTGCGCGCCTCGGGCGTGAGCACGTAGTTGAAGGTGAAGGCGACGTCCTCCGGCGTGAGCGGATCGCCGTTGTGGAAGACCACGCCCTCCCGGATGGTGAGGTCGAGGGTGACGGGATCGGCCCATGTCCAGGCGGTCGCCAGCATCGGCTGGTAGGTGCCGGTGGCGGGATCGCGGTAGAGCAGCGTGTCCCAGGCGTTGCGGGCCAGGATGACCCCCTCGCGGGCGCTGTTGTGATAGGGGCTGACGTTCTCGGGCTCGCTGTCCGAGGCGTAGACCAGGGTGTCGTTGGCCTTGCCGGCGAGGGCCGGGCCCGCCGCCCCGGCCAGGAAGGCCGTTCCGGCCAGGAAGGCCGTCCCGGCAAGGAGCAGGGCCGCCGCTCCGCGACCGCGCGGGGCGGTGCGGGCGAGGCGGGGGGCCGGTCGGGTCCGTCTCAGCATGTCGGATCGCCTCTCAGAGTGAGGCACCGCCCCGGATGGGTCCCGCGGAGCCCCTGCCGCTTTCGTGACCATGCCAGAGTGTTGTGCAGGATGGTTCGCAGCAAGTAGAATTTGGCGAAGCGTCCGTTGCCGATCCGGCAAGGGTCGGCGGGGGCGGGAGCGATGCAGACCAGCAGCCTGCGGTACTTCCTGGCCGTGGCGCGAACGGGATCGATCGCGGCGGCGAGCGCGCAGCTCAACGTCGCCGCCTCGGCGATCAGCCGGCAGATCGCCAACCTGGAGGCCGAGCTCGACTGCGTGCTGTTCGAACGGCGGCCGCGCGGCATGGTGCCGAGCCCGGCCGGCGAGTTGCTGGCCCAGCACGCCCACCAGGTGCTGATGCGCACCGAGCAGGTCGTGACCGAGATCCGCGACCTGCAGGGGCTGGTCCGGGGCCTGATCCGGGTGGCGAGTTCCGAGGGCTTCGCCCTCGACATCCTGCCGAACGCCATCGCGGCCTTCCACGGGAGCCATCCGGGGATCCGCTTCGAGCTGACGATCCTGCCCCCGGCCCAGGTGACGCAGGTGGTCGCCGCGGGCGACGCCGATATCGGGATGACCTTCGCCATGGATGCCGTCCCGCCGGTGCGGGTGGTCTACGACGCGCGGGTGGAGATGATCGTGGTGGCGGCGCCCGGACACCCGCTCGCGGGGGCGCCGCTCCTGCGCCTCGCCGACCTCACCGCCCACCCGGTCGCGCTGCCGACCCGGGACACCACGGCGCGGCGCACCTTCGACGCCGCCTGCGCGGCCGAGGGGGTGGCCATCGAGCCGACCCTGACCGCCAACCATCTCTGGGCGCTGCTTCCCTTCGTGCGGCGCACGCGGGGCGTCGCGGTGATGTCGGCCCTCTCGGTGGAGACGCCCCTGCGGCTCGGGGAACTCGCCGCGGTCCCGATCCGGACGCAGGGCGGGCTGATGCGGGGCATCCAGATGCAGACGATGCGGGATCGCCGGCTGCCGCGGGCCGTCGGGGCCTTCCTGCGCAGCCTGCTCGCCGCCCTGCCGCCGGCGTGAGGGCGGCTGCCGCAGCCCGGCCCGGTCGGGGAGCGCGGCCGCCCCCTCAGCCCCGGTGCTCGCGGATGTCGCCGATCACCGAACCGGTATCCGAGCCCGGCGGCCACCATTGCGCCGGCAGCACGGCCTCGACGCGGTCCTCCGGATAGGTCGCCTGCAGAAACGACAGCGCCTCCGAGCGGGAGGTCGCCCGAATCGTGATCGGCGGTCGGTAGCCGCGCCGCGTGCGGAGGCTGCCGATGAAGAGCTTGGTCATCGCGATCTCCAGCTCTGTCGGGCATGACGGGACGGGGCCTGCGGGGCGCCGCAACCCTGACCGTATTGACGCCGCAAGCGCTCTTTTGTTCCGGCCAGGACCGGATTTTCTCCCCGGTCCCCGCCCATCCGTTCCTGGACGGACCAGTGTTTCGGTGTGATCCTCGCGCGCATGACCCGTCTCTTTCACGCGGCCGACCATTACCCGCCGGTCGGCGCAATCCTGCGGCCCGGACATTACGGCCGCATGATCGGTGTCTCGCTGCATTGTCACTACGATCACGCGCGCGAGAAAATCCTCGAAGAGGTCAGGGCGGCCGGATTCCGGGACAAGCCGTCGCGCCTGCGCAGCATCTTCGCCTGCCTCACGGAGGAGGACGTGCGCGCCTATGTCGAGACGCAGTGCGCCCGGCATGCCGGGCGCGTGCGCGAGCCGCTCTACGAGGTCGAGTCGATCGATGCGGCGGCCCCGACCCATGTCGGCGACTGGACCATCGCCGAGGCGGTCCGCTGCGGCGGCGACGAGGCGGTGCTGCTCGCCGAGCTCTACTGGAAGGGCAGCGAGGGCCCCGAGCGCCCGCCGGTCGGAACCTACCGGGAGCTGGTCACCACCTCCCCGCTCAGGGTGGTCCGGCGGCTCGATGCGGCCTGACCCGCCCCCTCACGGCGCGGGCCAGCAGAACGGCGTCCCGGTCTCCGAGGGCGTGGCGAGCCAGACGACGTGACGGCGGCCGCTGCGGCCGTTCGCGTGCACGCGGACCTCCTCCACGGCGAAGCCCGTGTTGCGCAGGCGGGCCTTGAAGCGCCGGTCGGGCCCGCCGGACCAGACGCCGAGGACGCCGCTCGAGCGCAGGGCGTAGCGCGCCCGCCTCAGGCCCCAGCTGTCGTAGAGGCGGTCGTTCTCCACCCGCGTCAGCGCCTCGGGGCCGTTGTCGACGTCGAGCAGGATCGCGTCGTAATCCGCCTGCCCCTGCTGCATCACGCGCTTGACGTCGTCCTCCCGCAGCTCGACCCGCGGATCGTCGAGGCTCCCGGCGAAGACGTGGGCCAGCGGGCCGCGCGCCCAGGCCACCACGGCCGGCACCAGTTCCGCCACGACGACCCGGGCGTCCGGCCCGAGCGCGTCGAGCGCGGCCCGGAGCGTGAAGCCCATGCCGAGCCCGCCGATCAGCACCCTGGCCCGCGGGCGGTCCCGCAGGCGGGCGCAGGCGAGGGCGGCGAGGGCCGCCTCGGAGGTGCAGGCGCGGTTGCTCATCAGCTCGATCCGGCCGACGCAGATCGTGAACTCGTGGCCTCGCTGCATGAGGCGCATCGGCTCCCGCTCGCCCGGGATGGCGGCGGCATCGAGTTGAACCCATTCTGTCACCGGGAAGGCCTCTGGTTTCGGGACGCGGGCGCGGTCCGTGGAGCGCCGTAGATGGTCATGGCGCGCCTTTCGTGCGATGTCCGTGTGATGAACGACACAAGCCTGTACCCCTTCGCGATCGAAGTTTCACCGCTGGCCCGGCCCAAGGGCCATTACGGCTGGGCGATCCGCCGCCACGGCAAGCTCCTCGAACGGTCGGACCGGCCGCACGAGAGCGAGGCCAAGGCGCGCGCCCAGGCCCTCGCGGCGGTGGAGCGGGCCTTCCGCGCCGGCTCCGACTCGCGGCGGCGCTGACGCGCGGCGGCGCCGGGCCGCCCGCATCCTCGCAGGCGTCGGGCAGCGACGGCGCGCGGGGCCGGGTCTTTTCGCCCGGGCGCCTTGCCATCGGGGTGGAACCGGCCCATATTGCATCTATCGATCTTTGGCCGGACTTCCGGGCCTCTTCGCCCAGCTTTTGCCGGGCGCACGCTCTGACACTCTCTCCAAAACTATCGATCAGGCGAGACTTGGCCGCGCTGAAGCGCGCCGGGTTCACGCGTGCACTCGCGAAAAACATGGATACGATGATGAGCACCGGCACCGTCAAGTGGTTCAACGGCCAGAAGGGCTTTGGTTTCATTCAGCCGGACGACGGCGGCAAGGACGTCTTCGTTCACATCTCGGCCGTCGAGCGCTCGGGCCTGCAGACCCTCTCCGAGGGCCAGAAGGTGTCCTACGAGCTCGAGACCGATCGCCGCAGCGGCAAGCAATCCGCCGGCAGCCTCCGGGCCGCGTAGACCCTCCGGCGATCGATGCGGCCGGGTCCGGCCGCATCCCTCCCCTGTTCCGAGTGGACAGACCTGAACTCCGATAGGTTACTCTGAGTGAATTTTACGTTTATTTCGAATCATCTTCCGGGTTCCGCGGCGGCCGAGCCGCTGACGTTCCAGGTGCGGCAGATCTGGCAGAAGGTCGGCGACGAACGCGTCGACGTCAGCCACCTGCTCGACAGGACCTACGACTATCATTCGACGCGGGAGTTGCGCTGGCATCTGGCCGACAGGTTCTCGAGTCCGGTGCGCACCGTCAGCCTGAGCCGGGCCTAGCCGTGGCGCGATTTCAGGACGCCCCGCTGGGAGATCGGCTGAGATCGGCCGCCGCTTCCCGGCAGGCCATGCTGGCGCGCTTCCGCGACCGGCCGGCCGATGACGATCCGACCCTGGCCGCGCGCCGCGCCGAGCGGCAGGCCCTCGCCGAGGCCCGCGCCCTGCGCGCGGCCGAGCGGGAGGCCGAGCGCGCCGCCGAGGCCGCCCTGGCGGCGGCCGAGCAGGCGCGCCGGCGCGAGGTCGAGGCCGCGGCGCGGGCGCGGGAGGAGGCCGAGGCCTCGGCCCGGGCCCTGTCGCTGCAGGCCGACCGGAAGGCTGCCCGCGACGCCCGCTACGCGGCCCGCAAGGCCCGCCAGCGCGGGTGACGCTCCCCGCCTTCGGCGGCAGCAGCCTCGGTCCCCGCGGCGGCACCCGCGGGGCCTCACCTCCGCGACGCGTCGAGGCCGGCGCGTCGCCCCTCGTCGGGAGAGACTCGACCCATGTCGCACAAATTCAAGCTGCATCAGCAAGTCCGCATGCTCCGCAGCGGCTTCTCCGACTCCCTCGCCAGCAGCGGGGAGGTGTTCGAGGTCGTGCAGCTGATGCCGGAGGACCGGACCGGGGAAGCCACCTACCGGATCCGCTCCCGCATGGGGGAACGGGCCGTGCGCGAGAGCGAGATCGCCGCCGCCGCCCGCTGACCCCTCGGCCCTCGCCGGGGTGCCGTCTCGGGCGCCCCGACATCCCGCCGGCCCGGGCGCGGATCGTCCGCCGCGCAGCCGGGATCGGCACGCGCCCGTTTCCCCGTCACGGGTTCTCGACCGGGCAACCCGAAAGCGAATGAGCATGACCAGGAGCCCCATCACAGGCGCGGCGCGCGGCCCCTCGAACGAGGAGTTCAGGGAGCGGATCGCCCGCCTCGCCCCGGTGCCCGGCACGGAACCGTCGAGCGCTTCGCGCGCGTCCCGCGGCAAGCCGGCCCGGGGGCAGCGGCCCGCGCCGCCGCCGGACGCCCCCGCGCCCGCCGACGCGGCGGACACCGCCGAGAGCTGACGCGGCCCGCGCGGGAGCGCCGGACCAGCGCGCCGTCGGACATCGGGTCGCGCCCCGGCCCGTCGGGCGGGACTCGGCCGGATCCCGTCGCCGAGCAGACGAGCATGGGGCAATTCTGCTCGGCCTCTTGAGGCTGCATCATGTTTCGCTGACGCGGTGCTTCGGTTCGCCGCCGAACCGCTGACCCCTTCGGCACCGGCCGGTCCCGGCCGGCGAAATGCGGCACCGGCCGGTCCCGGCCGGCGGAAGGATGCTTAGAACGAAATCGGACGGACGCACGCGATCCCGGAACGACCATGGCGACGGCGACCACCTACGTGATCCAGACCTTCGAGATGAAGCGCAAGCGCCTCGTGCCGGGCGCGCGCGACGTCGCCCCGACCGAGAGCGGCGCGCTCAAGCGCGCCGAGGCCATCGCGGCCCGCAAGCCCGGCGCGGCCGCCCTGCGGATCCGGGCCGACAGCGAGACGGGCGAACTGGAAGGCGTCGCGATCCTGGGCCGGTTCGGCGAGGTGCCGGACGACTTCGCCGAGATGATCACGGGGTCCTGAGCATCGGTCGCCGAAGCGGTCGCCGGCTCGGCGTCGAGCCGGCGGCGGTGCCGATCGGCGCCGTCCGGCGGGACGGCGGCGGGCGGTCCGGCCGGCGCGCCTCTAGCGATGGGCGTACAGGTAGGCCGCGATGTCCCGGGCCTGCGCCTCGGAAATCCCGGTGACCGGCATCGCCGTCCGGGGATCGAGGGCTCTCGGATCGACGATCCAGCGAACCAGGTTCTCGGGCGTGTTCGTCACGACCCCGCCGATGTAGACGCGCTCGGCCACGCTGCCCAGCGGCGGGCCGACCCGCCCCCGAGGGCCCGCGAGGCCCGGGATCTCGTGGCAGCCGGCGCAGCCGTGGCCGATCATCAGCGCCGGGGCACGGTCGGGGTCTCCCCCAGTCAGGTTCCTGGCAAGCTCGACCCGTTGACGCCGAAGGTCGATCCGGTGAGCGACGAGGCCGCCGGTGGCGAGGGCCGCCGCCGCGGCGAGGAGCGCGATCCATCTAAGCGGCATGGGCCTGCCTCGCGGTGTCCGGTCCTGAGCGACGGATCCAGATCCCGGCCAGCGTCAGGGCGGCCGCGGCGTAGACCAGCCCGGCCGGCACCCACATCACCAGACCGGCGAGCTGCTGATCCTCCAGGGGAGTCAGCCCCCACTCGGCGGCCGCCGCGACCTGGCGCGGGTACCAGAGCCGCGGCGAGACCGTCAGCAGGACTCCGAGCAGGCCCGTGTGGAGGCTCGTCAGGAAGAGGTAGAGGAAGGATGCCCCGTAGCCGCGGCTCCGGACGGGCCCGTGCAGCAGGGCCCACCAGAACAGGAGCGCCGAGAGCAGGAAACTGAGGTGCTGGAGCCAGTGCGCGAGGGCGTTCACCAGCACGAGATCGTAGAGGCCCGGCATGTGCCAGGCCCAGAGCGCCACCCCGTGGAGCAGCGTCGCCGAGAACGGCGTTCGCATGGACCGCCACGCGGGACCGAGGACCGGCAGGCGGACGACCCCGCCGACGCGCGGGCGCCAGGACGCGGGCAGGGCCCACAGCATCGCGCTGCCCGGGCGGGCGAGCACGAGCAGGGGAGCCGCGATCACCATCAGGAGCTCGTGCTCGACCATGTGGGCGGTGAAGAGACGTTCGCCCCACCCGTGCAGCGGGGACAGCAGGGCCAGGGCCAGCACGGTCCAACCGCTCCAGAAGCAGGCGACCTGCCAGCGGCGCACCCCGCGGCCGTGACCGGCCCGCCCCCACAGGCGCACCGTGCCGACCAGGAACAGCACGGCGCTGACGGAGAGCGGAGCGAGCACCCTCGGGTCGCTCGCCCAGGCGGGGCCGCTCGGCCAGAGCGCGCCGGGATCGCCGCCATGGGCCGAGCTGCCCGTCGGCAGGACGAGTGCCGCGGTGACCATCGCGGCGCAAGCTGCCCGGGCGCGGGCCTCCTTCGCCGCGGGCCGCCTCACCGCTCGCACCCGCTGAACACCAGCCCGGCGACGCCGTGAACCCCGATCACGACGGCGAACAGGAGCGAGACCAGCACGCCGATCGCGGCGATCAGCCGGTGAGGACGGCCGCCCTCGGGCGAGTCGAGGGAGGTCGCGCGCGACCCGTCCGGGGCCGGCACCGTGGTCGCGTCGGCCTCCGGCGGCCGCTGACAGGCGCGCCACGAGGCGTAGCTCCCGCCCAGGCTCGCCGCGACCAGAGCCGCCGCGAGGAGGGGGATCACCGGAAAGCGGTGGGCGCAGCTCCAGGGCGCGAGCGCGTAGTTCGCCTGCGTGCTCACCAGCCACGCCGTCGGGCCGGCGAAGATTCCGGCGGAGGGCCATCCTCCGGTCAGCCAGTTGCGCATCGCACCCTCACCAGCGCGGCAGCCAGTACACGGCCAGGTAGATCGGCAGCCAGGACAGCACGACGAAGTACCAGTAGAAGGCGTTGTCGCTCACGTCGCTGAAGCGCTTGCCGGTCGCGTGACGCGTGAACATCAGGGCGGTGAGCACCAGCGTGTCGCCCGCATCGGTGATCAGGTGCGTCAGGTGCAGGCCGAGCAGCACCCAGGTGATCGAGCCGTAGGCGTTCTGGTCCCAGTTCACGCCGAGGCCCGTGAACTCGTAGAGCCGGACGGCGGTCGCCGCGATCGCGACGAGGGACATGATCACGAGGTCGCGCCGCACGCGCCCGAGGTCCAGCGCCTGCGCGTCGCGGTCGGCCACCCGGTTCGGCCAGAGGCTGGCGAGCAGGAGCAGCGTGTTGAGGGTTCCGGCCCAGTGGTCGGGCGGCGCCGGCGCCAGGGGCCATTGCGGGTTCTGCTGCACCAGGTAGAAGCAGGCGCCGAGCGCGAGCGCGAACCCGGTGCCCTCGACGACGAAGAAGCCGAGCGTGCCCCACCACATCGGGCTCGTCGGGCCGAAGCCGTAGGTCGGGAGGGCCGAGACGTCCCGGGTCACGCGCGGCGCGTCGGCCCGGGCGGGTCGCGCCTCGGCGCGCAGGGTGCTCATTCCTCGTCCTCCGCCGCGGTCTTGGGCCAGAACCAGCCGGTGAGCGCCGCCGCGATCGGCAGCGCCCCCCAGAGCACCGCGTAGGGTGTGAAGATCGAGCCGATGAAGGTCACCCCGACGGCGATCGCCGCCGCGAGCGGCCAGATCGACGGAGCGGGCGAGGTCTCGCGCAGCTGGGGCTCGGCCTCGGCCACGCTGCTGACGACCAGTTCGCGATGGCCGACGCTCAGGCCGGTCACGACGGGCAGGCCGCCCCGCTCCGCCCAGAGCGGCTCGCGGTGGGTGACGAGCGGGATGCGGTCGAAGTTCTGGGGAGGCGGGGGGGACGCCGTCGCCCATTCGAGCGTGCCGGAGTTCCAGGGATTCGCGCCGGCGACGTCGCCGCGACGCAGGCTGGCGATCACGTTCCAGGCGAAGACGAGGAAGCCCGCGAACAGGATCAGCGCGCCCGCCGTCGAGAGGAGCTGCAGGTGTCCCCAGCCCATCTCGGGCCCGTAGGTGTAGACGCGGCGCGGCATCCCCATCAGCCCGCTGATGTGCATCGGGAAGAACGCGACGTTGAAGCCGACGAAGGTGAGCCAGAAATTCCAGGCGCCGAGCCGCTCGCTCAGCAGGCGTCCGGTGAATTTCGGGAACCAGTAGTAGATCGCACCGATCAGCGGGAAGACGTTGCCGCCGATCAGCACGTAGTGGAAGTGCGCGACGACGAAGTAGGTGTCGTGGACCTGGGTGTCGATCGGCACCGAGGCGAGCATGATCCCGGACAACCCGCCCGCCACGAAGATGAAGAAGAAGCCGGCCACGAACAGCAGCGGCGTGCGCCAGACCGGCCGCCCGTCCCACAGCGTCGCAATCCAGCAGAAGATCTGCAGCCCGTTCGGGATCGCGATCAGCATGCTCGACGCGGTGAAGAAGGCCGCCCCGAGCTGCGGCAGCCCGGTCACGAACATGTGGTGGACCCAGAGGCCGAAGGACAGGAAGCCGGTGGCGATCAGCGACAGGACGAGGGCGAGGTAGCCGAACGTCTCGCGCCGCGCGAAGGTCGGGATGATCGCCGACACGAAGGCGGTCCCCGGCAGGAAGATGATGTAGACTTCCGGATGGCCGAAGAACCAGAACAGATGCTGGTAGAGCAGCGCGTCGCCGCCCTCGGCCGGGTTGAACAGGTGCGTGCCGACCAGCCGGTCAAGGATCAGGAAGGTCGAGGCGAGCATCACCGCGGGCAGCGCGAACACGATGATGAAGGAGTTGACGAACAGTGCCCAGACGAAGACGGGAATGCGGTCCAGCGTCATGCCGGGCGCGCGTTGCTTGAGCACCGTCACGATGATCTCGATCGCGACCGCGAGGCCCGAGAGCTCCGTGAAGGTGATCATCTGCGCCCAGGTATCGGCGCGCTTGCCCGGCGAGTACTCAGGTCCGGAGAGCGGCACGTAGGCGAACCAGCCGACATCCGGCCCGATGTTGAGCAGGAACGACACCCACAGGAACAGCCCGCCCGAGAGGTAGACCCAGTACGAGAAGGCATTGAGGCGCGGGAAGGCGATGTTGCGGGTGCCGACCATCAGCGGCACGAGGTAGACGGCCATGGCCTCCCCGATCGGCACGCCGAACAGGAACATCATGGTCGAGCCGTGCATCGTGAAGAGCTGGTTGTAGGTGTCGGGACCGACGAGGCCGCTCTCCGGCCGGGCGAGCTGCAGGCGCATCACGAGGGCGGTGAGGCCGCCGAGGAACAGGAACAGGAAGGCCGTCACGATGTAGCGCCGGCCGATGATCTTGTGGTCGACCGTGGCGAGCGCGCCGAGGAGGCCGCGCCGGGTCCCCCAGACGCGGCCGAGCCGCGCGCTGAGCGCCGGCCCGTCGAGGTTCGTGTCGCGCAGGTCGCCGGTCGCGGACGCCACGTCGCTCATTTGAGCCCCTCGAGGTAGGCCGAGACGGTGTTCAGCTGGTCGGGGTCGAGCCTCACCAGGGGCATGTTCACCCCGGGCTTGATGCCGTGCGGGTCGACGATCCAGGCCGCCAGGTTGCCCCGGCTCATCGGCAGGGTGCCGGCGGCCAGGGTGCGGCGCGAGCCCACATGGGTGAGTTCCGGACCGTTGCGGCCGGCCGCGGCGGTGCCCCGCACCTGATGGCAGAGGGAGCAGGGCGCGGCGACGAAGGCCGCCTCGCCCGCCCGGGCCTCGTCGCTCCCGGGCTCCGGACGCGGTGCGGCCTGCCCCCGGCGCCAGCGGTCGAAGCTCTCCTCGTCCTCCGCGATCACCAGGAGGCCCATCTTGGCATGCTGCATCCCGCAGAACTCGGCGCATTGGCCGCGGTAGAGGCCGGGACGCTCGGCGGTGAAGTGGATCGCGTTGGTCCGCCCCGGGATGAGGTCCTGCTTGCCCGTCAGGCTCGGGACCCAGAAGGAGTGGATCACGTCCGTGGAATCGAGCGTCAGCCGCACCGGCACCCCGACCGGCACGTGGATCTCGTTCGCGGTGGTGAAGCCGCGGCTCGGCTCGGGGTCCTCGTACTGCACCTCCCACCACCATTGGTGCCCGATCACGCGGATCGTCACCCGGGCCGCCTCGTCGCCGAACAGCCGGCGCTGCCCGGCGTAGCTCAGACCGGTCAGGACCAGCACGACGAGGCCGGTCGCGACCGTCAGTCCCGCCACGAGCGCGGTCGCGCGCCGCTCGCGCCGCGGGTCGATCGCCAGCGGGTCGGCGGTCTCCGCCCTCCTCGCCCGAAAGCTCGCGAGGAGCGCGAGCATCACGGCCAGCCAGATCGCCGCCAGCACGGCGCTGAACAGCCAGAACAGCCACAGCAGATCCCGCGCCTGCGGGCTGACCGGGTCCAGGGGGGACTGCACGAAGGTGCAGCCCGCGAGCGGGAGGGCGAGGCCGAGGGCCAGGGCGCGCCGAGCACTCCCCCGCGCGCTCATCGGGGCATCTGCCCTGACGGCGGAACAATCCCACCCGAGACCGGCGGGCTCGGGCTGGTCCGGTTCTCGGAGGGATGCGGATGCATGCTGTCGCTGCGGGAGGGCGCCGCGCTCGACGGCACGTTCCCGCTCATCGAGCGGACATAGGCGGCGAGCTCCCAGATCTGGTCGTCGGGGATGCGCCCGCGGAACGAGGGCATGCCGTTCGGCCGGCCCTCGCGGATGGTCTGGACAATGTTCTCGATCGAACCGCCGTAGATCCAGCGGTCGTCGATCAGGGCAGGTCCCATGCCGCCGCCGCCCTGGGCGTGGCAACCGCTGCAGTTGAACCACGTGAAGAGCTTCTTGCCCTGGCTGAGGTGGTAGGCGTTGCCCTCGAACTGCTTGGCCCGGCCGCTGGTGCGGGTGGTCGGCAGCGCCTCGCCCGGCGACAGATCGCTGAGGGCGACCTGCTCCCGGGACTCCGCCCCGACGGGGCTCGGGCGCGCCTCGCGATCCTCCCTCTGGCAGGCCGCGAGGGCGAGCGCGGCGAGCGCCAGCTTGGCCGAAAGCCGGTTCATGGCCCCGCCTCGACCCGGCGCGTGCCGTCCAGGCGGGGCACGTCGTAGCGGAGGAGGATCGCGTCGATCTCGGCCCGGTGGCGCTCCAGCGCCGCGCCCACCTCCAGGCGCAGATCCTCGTCCCCCCGTCGCACCCCCATGGCCACGTCGAAGACCATCGGCCCTTTCGGCCCGTCGATGGCGGGCTCGATCGGTGCCACGCGCAGGGGTGGGTCCGCCCGCGCCGCGAAGTAGCCGGCCATCGGCCCCCACGCGAGGGCGACGTCGATCTCTCCGCTGGCCACCGCGTCGATGATGCGGGCGGGCGGGTTCGGCGCCGCGTAGTCACCCGTGAGGAGGTAGCCGCGCACGTTCCCGGTCATGCCCCGGCGGGCGAGCGCCCGCGCGGGCGGGGTGCCGGCCGCGTCCTTGCCGACGAGCTGCACGCCCACGGTCATGCCGGCCAGGTTCGGGTCATCGAGCGACCGGATCGAGGGGCCCCCGGGACGCGACACGACCACGAAGGACGAGCGGTAATAGGGCCGGGTCGGCCGCAGGGCCTCGAGCCCGACCGGGATTCCGGGAACGAGATCGCACCGGCCAGCCAGGATGGTGTTGCGCAGGAAGCCGCGCCGCTGCGCCCACCACGTGTAGGTCACGGTGGCGCCGAGATCGCGGGCGACGATGTCGACGATCCGGTTCTCGAACCCCTCCCCGCCCCGGTTCGAGAACGGCAGGTTGTTCGGGTCCGCGCAGACCCGCAGCTCGCGGGCGCAGGCCCCCGAACAGGCGAGGGCAGCGGCGCAGCCGCAGGCGAGCCTGAGCAGCCCGGAGCATCGTCCGACGAAGCGGATGCCGGTCCGTCGAGGACGATGCGGCAAGGCCGACGACCCGGAGCAGCGTCCGACGGCGACGCGATCGGGCGCCCCGCTAGGGAAGGGCGAAGTCATAGAGCATCCCTCCCTTCGTCGTGACCTGCTTCAGGTCGCGCATGGCGTTGAGGAAGCCCAGCGCGCCGGTGCCGTCGCGCGGGTCGAGGTCGGCGGAGACGATGACGCCGGGCCAGCCGCCCACGCCCGACAGGATGGCGACGTGCTGGTGCCCGTCCGGGCCGCGATAGGTGGTCGGCTGGCCGATGATCCCGGAGCCGGTCTTGAACTGCCACAGGACCTCGCCCGTGCGCGCGTTCACGGCTTTGAACCAGCCGTCCATGGTGCCGTAGAAGGTGACGTCGCCCGCGGTGACGAGGGTTCCGCTCCAGACCGGGAACTCCTCCCTGATCGACCACGCGGCGCGCTCGCCCGCGACGTCCCAGGCGGTGTAGACGCCGCGGTGGCCTCCGGGACCGGCCTTCATCCGGACTTCCGACCCGAGATAGGGCGTTCCCGCGATGTAATTCGCCTCCATATGCTCCTCATCCATGCAGAGGTTCGTATGGGGCAGGTAGAGGAGACCGGTGCGCGGCGAGTAGGCCGAGGGACTCCAGTCCTTGGCGCCCGAGGCATTCGGGCAGATGTCGCGCATCACCTTGCCGACCTGGGGCTTCTTTTCCGGAATGTACTGCAGCCGCCCGGTCTTGAGGTCGACGCCGGTGGTGGTGGTGATGGCGTGGAAGGGCTTGGCCGACAGCACCTCCCCGCTGGTGCGATCGAGGATGTAGACGTAGCCGTTGCGCTCCGGCCGCACGAGCACCTTCCGGGGCTGCCCCTTCCAGGTCATGTCGAGCAGGATCTGCTCGTTGATGCCGTCCCAGTCGTAGAGGTCGTGAGGGCTCCACTGGTAGAACCAGCGCGCCTGCCCCGTGTCGGCATCCCGCGCGAAGATGCCGGAGGTCCACTTGTTGTCGCCGGGGCGCTGGTCGGCGTTCCACGGACCGGGATTGCCGGTCCCGTGGTAGACGAGGTTGAGGTCGGGATCGTAGGACAGCCAACCCCAGACCGTGCCGCCGCCCTGTTCCCAGGCGTTGGGCGGCCAGGATCTGACACCGAGATCCTGGCCCTTGTCGGACTCGTAGAACGGCTTGAAGTCGGATCCGATCAGCACGTCCTTGTCGGGGCCGGTGTTGAAGGCCTTCCAGGCGACCTTGCCGGATTGCTGGTCGAGGGCCTGGATCCAGCCCCGCACACCCATCTCGCCGCCCGCGTTGCCGACCAGGACCTTGCCGTGGGCGACGAGCGGCGCCATCGTCATGGTCTCGCCCAGGTGGATGTTGCCGACCCTGGTCTTCCAGGCCTCCACGCCGGTTGCGGCGTCCACCGAGACGACGTTGCCGTCGAGCGTGTTGAAGAAGAGGTGCCCGTCCGCGTAGGTCGGCCCGCGGTTCACGACGTCGCAGCAGGCGACCCCCTGCGCGGCGGCCTCGGGCTTGGGATTGTACTGCCACTTGAGCGGCGCGCCGGGCTTCGTCAGGTCGAGCGCGTGGAGGATGTTGGGATAGGGCGAGAGCACGTACATCGTACCGCCCACCACCAGCGGCGAGGATTCCTGCCCGCGGTTCACGCCCACCGAGAAGGTGAACGCCACGCGCAGGCTCTTGGCGTTCTCCGGCGTGATCTCCGCCAGCTCGCTGTAGCGCGTGCTGGCGAAGTTCTTGGCCGGCATCGTCCACTGGCCATCGTCGGCGGGTGCCGCGGCGACCGGAGGGCGGGGATGCTCCTGGGCCCCCGACGTCGGGTCTCGCGCCGCCGTGGAAGGGGCGGGCTCCTGCGCGGCTGCCAGGATCGGAACGGAGAAGCCGACAAGGAAGCAGGTCCTTAGTACGAGCCTCTTCACGAGGGCCTCTCTCGCTGTGCGGGACAGCTCTCCCGCGACCATATCAAAAATCTGATGCTGAAACTAAGTTCCCGGATGGGGCAGTCTCGGCGCGAGACGGCCTCCGGACTTATCTTGTGTTAATCGACGAGAGGCGATGGCCGCTCAATTCCTGAGAATTCGACTGGGCTGAGCTCCGTCGTTTGAGCGGACATTCCCGCATCATGCCCCCTCGCGGGCGCCGCGAAGGATCCGCGCGGGCGGCACGGCCCCGGTCGGGACTGCGCCGGGTGCCGCCTCATGCGACATCCGGTTGATGGCTTCGCCATCTCGCATTTCGGCAAGGCGGATGTCGGCTTCGCTCAGGCGCCGCGCTCAGGCGCGTGATCCGGGATCCGCTTCGATCAAGCCGATCCCGGATCAGGCGTCCGCGCCGGGCTTCGTCCGGGACGCTTCCCCGTCCGGCGGGCCGCCCGCCGCGTCCGAACAAGCCGCCAGGACCTCGTCGCGCAGGGGACCCGGACCGACCCCCCGCGCCACGACGACCGCCCCGACCATCGCGGCGAGACGCCGGATGGCCGCGGCGCGCGCCCGCGCCGGGCCCCGCCCATCGGGTTCCGCGGCCGCGACGCGGGCGACGATGTCCTCGACCCCCCGCGCGAGGGCCGCCGCCACCTCGGCCGAGCCGCGGCCCGCATCGATCCCGAGGGCCGCGACGGGACAGCCCACGCCCGGATGCGCGACGTGGTCCGCCGAGAGGTACTCGGCCAGGTAGGCGGCGAGGGCCGCCGCCGCGCCCTCGCGCGCGCGGCGCCGGTCGAACCGGTCCGCGTGGCCCGCGAAGGCCGCGCCGAGGGCCGCGGCGACGAGGTCATCCTTGGACCGGAAGTGCTTGTAGAAGCCGCCATGCGTCATCCCGGCCGCCTCCATCACGTCGGCGATGCTGGTCGCCTCGATCCCGCGCTCCCGGAGCAGGCGCGAGGCCGCCTCGACGATGCGGACCCGGCTCGCCGCCGCGGCCTCCTTGGAGACGCGCATCCCTTCCTCCCCCCGCTGCCTGCCGGTTGACATTTAGATGATAGGTGACATCCTCGCAATTAGATGTCGATTGACATCCCATCTGCCCGGCGAGGTCGCCCCGATGTTCCCTGCCCTCTCCCGCCCCCTCCCCCGCCTGCGCGACCGCTACGGGCCCGCCGCCCTCGTGACCGGAGCCTCGGACGGGATCGGACGCGCCTTCGCGCGTCAGCTGGCCGCGGCGGGGTTCGACCTCGTCCTCACGGCGCGCCGCGAGGCGGTCCTGACCGAGCTCGCGGGCGCGCTGCGGAGCCGCCACGGCGTCGACGTGCAGGTGCTGGCCGCCGATCTCGCCGAGGCCGAGCAGGTGGGGCGGATCGCGGAGGCGACGGCCGGCCGCGACCTCGGCCTCCTCGTCGCCGCCGCAGGCTTCGGCACGTCCGGCCCGTTCATCGAGGGCGACCTCGCGGCCGAGCTCGGCATGATCGACGTCAATTGCCGCTCCCTGGCTGAGGTGACGCACGTCTTCGCGCGCCGCTTCGCCGAGCGGGGGCGCGGCGGCATCGTCCTGCTGAGTTCGCTGGTGGCGTTCCAGGGCGTGCCCCGGGCGGCCAACTACGCGGCGACCAAGGCCTACGTGCAGAGCCTGGCCGAGGGTCTGCACGCGGAGCTGCGCGCGCGCGGCGTCGACGTCCTGGCCGCGGCGCCCGGCCCGGTCGTGAGCGGCTTCGGCGGGCGTGCCGGGATGCGGATCGCGGCGGGCCAGACGCCCGACGAGGTCGCGGCGGGCAGCCTGCGCGCCCTGGGACGGCGGGCCACCGTTCGCCCCGGCTTCCTGGCGAAGGCGCTGGAGACGGCGCTCACCCCGCTGCCCCGTTTCGGCCGGGTGGCGATGATGGGCCGGGTCATGGCCGGGATGACCGCGCGATGATGCCCGCTTCCGAGGGGCCCGCTCCCCTGCGCGCCGTGGCGGGCGGCGACGGCGTCGTCCC
The DNA here is from genome assembly GCF_000019365.1 of Methylobacterium sp. 4-46. Classification (GTDB taxonomy): domain Bacteria; phylum Pseudomonadota; class Alphaproteobacteria; order Rhizobiales; family Beijerinckiaceae; genus Methylobacterium. The sequence goes on from NC_010511.1 coordinate 3,316,557, forward strand.
GCGGCTTCGCGGCGACGACCTGCTGGCGCTGGCCCGGGCCTGCGGCGCCGACGATTGCGGCCTGGCCTCGATCACGGATCCGGCGCTGCGCGAGGAGGTTCCCTCCGTGACGAGGGCCTTTCCGGCCGCCCGGACCCTCCTCGCCCTGGTCGGGCGCATGCACCGCGAGCCGGTGCGCTCCCCGGCCCGCTCGGTGGCGAACCTGGAATTCCACAGCTCGGGTCACGACCTCGACGGGGTCGCGCGCCGGATCGTGCGCCGGCTGGAGGATTCGGGCATCCGCGCGCTCAATCCGGCCATGGCCTTCCCGATGGAGGTGGACGATTTCCCGGCGCGGGCCTGGGTGGTCTCGCACAAGCGGTTCGCGGAGGCCGCCGGGCTGGGCCGGATGGGCCTGCACCGGAGCCTGATCCATCCCCGCTTCGGCTCCTTCGTCCTGCTGAACACGGTGCTGATCGCGGCCGAGGTCGACGCGCCCGGGACGCCCCTGGACGTCGCCCCGTGCGTGTCGTGCAAGCTCTGCGTGGCGGCCTGCCCGGTCGGGGCCCTGAAGCCGGACGGGGCGTTCGATTTCTCGGCCTGCCTGAACCACAATTACCAGCAGTTCATGGGCGGCTTCGCCAACTTCGTCGAGGACATCGCGGAGAGCCGCTCGGCCGCCGATTACCGCGCCAAGCACGGCTACGCCGAGACGGTGACGCGCTGGCAGAGCCTGTCCTACGGCCCGACCTACAACGCGGCCTACTGCATCGCGGTCTGCCCGGCCGGCGAGGACGTGATCGGCCCCTACCTCGCCGACAAGGCCGGCCACCTCCGCGCCGTCGTGGATCCGCTGAAGGCGCGGACCGAGCCGGTCTACGTCGTGCGCGGCAGCGACGCGGCCGCGCACGCGGCGCGCCGCTTCCCGCACAAGCGCCTCCGCTTCGTGCGCCAGGGCGCCCGGGCCACCACCGTCCAGGGCTTCCTGTTCGGCATGCCGCTGACCTTCCAGCCCGGGCGGGCCGGCGCCCTCTCGGCGGTCTATCACTTCGCCTTCACGGGGCGCGAGGCGGCGAATGCCACGGTGACGATCCGCGACCGGCGCATCACGGTGGCCGAGGGGCACCTCGGCCGACCGGACCTGCGCGTCACCGTCGAGGGGGCGGCCTGGCTGCGGTTCCTGAACCGGGAGGTCAGCCTGCTGCGCCTGCTCGCCACCGGCCGCCTGCGCCTGCGCGGCTCCCCGCGGCTGCTCGCCGCCTTCGGACGCTGCTTCCCGGCCTGAGCGGAGGCGGGATCACCCGACATCCGACGGATCGCGTCGCCATGCGGATTTGGGCTTCGCTCAAGCGCCGCGCGGGCTTGTGACACGCTGTCCGGAACTGATCGTCCGGACAGCGGATCACACCCCCTCGACGATGCGGATGTCGCGCTCGGCGCTGCCCGCCAGGAGGGCCAGCGCCTCTTGGTAGGCCGGGCTGTCATGGGCCGGGCTGTCATGGGCCGGGCTGTCATGGGCCGCGCGGGCCTGCTCCACGCTGTCGGACTCGATGAGCACGGTGCGCTGCGGGAGCCCGGCCTCGCAGACCTGGGCCGGCAACCCGCGGGCCAGGATGCGGCCGCCGGCCGCCGCGATCGCCGGAGCGCTGCGCCTCGCGTAGGAGGGTGCGCGTCGGCGCCGATGCGGCTCCGCGGCCGCGGCGTCAGGACGCGCTCTTGGTCGAGGCGATGGTCCCGTCGCGTCCGGAGCGCGGGTAGCCCCCCCGCACGCGGGCCCGGGCCGCGGCAATCCCCGCCGCGATCCCGTCCTTGCGCTCAGCCACGAAGCGCAGGACCGCCTTCTTCCTCAGCATGACCTTCGATTCGAGCCCGTGCCAGGAGATCGCCGCGAAGACGGAGGTCACGCAGAGGCTGAGCACGAAGTTCAGGTACCAGACGCGGTGGCCCGGCATCAGCTGGGTGACGGCCTGCTGCACGGGAAAGCCGTACAGGTAGAGCCCGTACGAGTAATCGGCCGCCCTCGTCAGCCACTTTCCTCGGAAATCCAAGAGACCAATGTATATAGTCACGTATGAAACGAAAACGGAGGCAAGATCCTCGGCAACGCGGCTCGATTGCAGGACGCAGAAGGCGTAAAGGCCGGTGCAGATCAGGAACAGCAGCGTGGAATGGGCGATGACTTCCTTATTCAGGTAGAGCGCGACGCCGAACATGAAGCACAGGACGAGCATCCTGCCCGGAGGCTGGGCGGCCGATGCCAAGCTGCCGCCGCTGTGATCCCTCATGATCAGCAGGACGAGGAAGGCCGCGAAGGCGCCGAGGAAGAGGCGCGGGCGCTGCGTGAGCCCGATCACGGCGGCGATGCTGATCGCCACGTAGCATTCCAGCTCGTGGGGGATCGTCCATAGCTGGGCGTTGACCAGGTTGGGTACCGGCAGATCATTGAACACCCCCGGCAACGTGAAATGCACGTCGCCGAATACGTTCAGCAAGTAGACATAGAACGTCTTGTCGGTGAAGTATCCGCGCAAGGTCAGAACCGTGAAGAGCGGGCCGAGGATCAGGGCCGAAATCACGACCTCCGCCGTGAGCGCGGGAAAGATGCGGATCACCCGGAGCACGGCGAAGGACAAGAGGTCGTTTCTCACCACGGAGCCGGCCACCAGGAAGCCCGAGAGCGCAAAGAATGCCGGGACCAGGAACCACACCAGGATCTTCAGAGGGCTGTGATACAAACTTTCCTCTACAACCAAGCCATAACTCGTCGCCACCGAATGCCAAAGGATGATACAAATAGACAAAGATGTACGCAATAAATCAAATCCCCGTGGCCGGCAGCTTGCCTGCTGCCATTTCACGTCAAGCGAAGTCATCGGATCGCTCCATTGCGGATCGATGTCAGGTCGCGGCCCGCAGCGGTTATCTAGGCATTCCTTCGAGCGCCGATGTTGACGGTCATCAAATCGGCCCGCCGGCGCGTGCTGCGCGGCATTTGCGCCGATTCGATTCCGCGGGCTAACCTTCGCGGCGTTCACGGGCCGATGCGCGGGAGGATGCGATTGAGCGCCCCATGGCCGCCCGGCGACGGCGAGATGAGCCGGCGCATCCGTGGGTACGACTGGGCCTCGACGCCGCTCGGACCGGTCGAGGGATGGTCGCCGCCGCTGCGGATCATGGTCGAGCAGGTGCTCGCCTGCGCGGCCGTGTCCTCGCTGGTCTGCGGCCCCGCGCGCATCCTGATCTACAACGACGCGGCCGCCCGCCTGTACGGCGACCGACACCCGGCGGCGCTGGGCCGGCCGCTCCCGGAGGTGTTTCCGGAAGGCTGGGCGGTCGTCGCCCCCTTCTACGCGCGCGCCTTCGCCGGCGAGAGCGTCGCCGTCGCGGCGCAGCCCCTCGACACGCGCGGCGAGGGCGATCCGGGCGCGGACGTGTTCGACGCCTTCCTGACGCCGGTGCGCGACGGCCCGACCGTCGCGCAGGTCCACATGGTCGGCATCGAGGTCGGCACCCGCGCGCGGGCCGAGGCGGCTTTGCGCGAGAGCGAGGCCCGCCAGCGGGTCCTGATCGAGGGCATCCCGCAGCTCATCTGGCGCTCGCGGGACGGCGGACACTGGATCTGGTCCAGCCCGCAATGGAGCGCCTTCACCGGCCTCTCGGCCGAGGCGAGCCGCGATCTCGGCTGGCTGGAAGCCCTGCACCCGGACGACCGGCAGGCGGCGGCCGCCGCCTGGGTCGACGCGGATTCCGGCGGCCCGCTGATGATGGAGACCCGCATCTACAACGCCTCCGAGGGGCGCCACGGCTGGTTCGCGACCCGCGCCGCGCCGGTGCGCACCGAGAGCGGCGCGGTGATCGAGTGGCTCGGTACCTCGACGGACATCGATCAGCTGCTGCGGCTGCGGGAGCGCCAGAGAGTGCTGGTGGCGGAACTCCAGCACCGCACCCGCAACCTGCTCGGCGTGGTCCGGGCGATCGCCGACCGCGTGATCCCGGGCGAGGCCGCCCTCGCGGAGGTCCGCACGCGGTTCCACGACCGGCTCGCCGCGCTCGCGCGCGTGAACGGCCTGCTCTCGCGCCTCGAGGACAGCGACCGGATCGCCTTCGACGCGCTCATCCGCACCGAGCTCGCCGGCCACGGCGTCGTGGTCGATGGGCGCGGCGGCCGGGTCGCGCTCGAGGGACCGCGCGGCATCCCCCTGCGCTCGGCGACGGTGCAGACGCTCGCCCTGGGCTTGCACGAACTGGCCACCAACGCGCTCAAATACGGGGCCCTGTCGCGGCCGGAGGGCCGCCTGAGCGTGTCCTGGCAGGTGGTTCGGAGTGCGGGCGGCGCGCGGCTGCGGGTCGCGTGGCGGGAGCGCGGCGTGAGGGTGCCGCTCGGAGCGGACGGAGAGCCCCCGCGCCGCGGCTACGGCCTGGAACTGATCGAGCGGGCGCTGCCCTATCAGCTCAGCGCCGAGGTCGCCTACAGGCTCGGACCCGACGGCGTCGACTGCACGATCATGCTGCCGCTCGCGCCCGGCTGAGCCTTCCGCCGCGGCCGTGACGCGGGACGGGCTCCTGCGGGCGTCGCCCCGGGCGGGCCGGCCGCAAGGGCCCGCGCGGGCCGTCCGAACCTGCCTGCGGCTGGCGGGTTGCTCCCGGGACGACCGCTTCCGGAGCCCGCCATGCGGATCACCGTTGCATCCCTGACGCTCGGCCTCGCGGTCGCGCTGCCGGCACCGGCGCCCGCGCGGGCCGCCGGTTCGGCCGCGCCTCCCGCCGACGCGAGGGACGTGTTCTTCGCCTACATCCCGCCCAGGGCCGAAGGCTCCGCCTTCGTGCCGCGCCGGCCCGAGGCCACCGGCAGCATCCCGGCGCCCGCGGCCCACCGCCCTCCGCGGGATCGGGGGCTCCCGAACCAGGCGCTCTCCGGGATCAAGGGCCAGAAGGTCGTGCGCGACATCTGCATCGGCTGCGACCCGTGACGGGCCCCTCGCCGGACCGGCACCCGCGCGCGTCGGTCTCGCGGACGGGCGGTCCCGCCCCGCCGGGCTCCCGCGAGGGGAGGCGGCCGACCACGCCCACCACCCCGACGGCCATGCTCGGCGAAGCCGCCGCCATCGTCGCGGCGCCGCGCCGGTGCGCCGGGGCGCTCCCGGGTCGCACGCCGTCCGGTGCCCGTCGCGCACGATGCCGGCTCCCCACCGGGATCGGCGTCCGGGTCGCGGCGCGCGGACAGGGCGCCGTCGCGCGGCCCGCGGCCGAGGGCGACGGGCGCGTCGCCCGGCCAAGTCGAGCGGGGACGATCCCTCGATCGAGTCCCGCTGCCCTGGCTTGCAAGCAGACTAGCTTGCAACTCTCGATGCGTGGGACCAGTGAGGGAAGTGAGCCGCAGATCCCAAACTGCTCCTGCACTGGCGCCCCGGGCCCCGTCCATGCAACGCGATGTCTGGAACGATGACAGGTATTTTTCAGAGTCGGATCTTGCCACATTGAGAGATGTTTATCGGAACGCCGCCCCTTTTCCGCATCTCGTATTGAAAGACGTATTTTCAGAGTCACTTCTCGATTTAATTGTTCAGGAATACGGGACAGGCGGACCTGCGCTCTGGACGAGCTACAACACCGAATTGATGAGGAAAAGGATCACGGCACCGAATTCGACCCTCCCTGCCGCAGCTCAGCTCTATTTCGACGTGGTGAGCTCGCCACGCTTCATTCGTTTCCTGTCGAGTTTGACCGGGATCCAGAACCTCCTGCCGGACCCGAGCTTGTTCGGCGGAGGCATGCACGAGGTGTCCGGAAGTGGATTATTCGAGGTCCACGTGGATTTTCAGAGCCAGCCGGAGACGAAGCTCGACAACAGGCTGGCCCTGATCACTTACCTCGATCGCGACGGGACGGACCAGGACGGGGGCGCCCTGGAACTCTGGTACGCGGAGCCGGCGCGGCGCGGGGCCGTGATCGCGCCGGTGTTCGGCACCACGCTGATCATGGGGCAATCGGCGACCGCCGCCCACGGCCATCCGCGCCCGGTTCGGCCCGGCCGCGCGCGCCGGGCCCTGATCGCCTACTACTACACGAACGGTCGCCAGGACGGCGGTCGTTCGGACAGCAGGGCCACCGTCTACGTCCGGCACCCCTCGCTGCGCGCCCTTCAGAGACTGCAGATCATCCTGCGCGGGACGCTTCCCCGGCCGATCCTGGCGGCGCTGAAGGCGCTCTACGCCAGGTTCCGGACCTGACCGCCCCTCGGGCTCGGCGCGCGCCGAACCCTCGAACGGACGACGCGCCGCCGCGGGAGGCCTCGCCCCGCCGCCCCCGCCAGTACAGGCACCCGGCGACCCGAGCACGGTGTTACCTCAACACAACACTCGCTCGAAATTGCTCCGAAACTATAGTCTGTTAATTCCTGCGCGAGCGACCGGGCGCGAGTTGCCCTGTGTGGGTCTACCATGCAGAGTGATGAGGAGGAGCGTGTGGAACTCATCCTGGTGGTCGGGACGGTCGCGATGATTGGCGGCGCTCTTCCCCTTTTCCACGGTTATCGCCTCGTTGCCTCGCGCAGCCGGTACCGGCGGTCGCGCAGGAGCAGGGCGATCGCGTGGGACGCTCCGGCGAATTGATGCTTCGAGGTGGCGGGAGAGCAGGATGGTGTCGCCCGGCCCGGACACGACCATGCGGCCCCTCAGGCCCACGAGCCTGCGCGCCTACCGGGCCCGGGTGACCCGGAGCGCCCTCGTCCGGGTCGCGGTGCGAACCGTCGCGGGCCGGAGACTCGCCCTCTCCGGCGCGCTCGCCGCGGCGCTGCTGCTCACCGCGCCGGGCGTGCTGCCCGGCGAGGACGGCGTGCAGCCGGCCATCGCCCTGGCGGCCCCTCGCCCCGCCCCCGCCCCCGCCGTGCCGCGCATCGCGCGGGAGACCGGCCCGGGCGGCCCCGCCCACGCCTATGTGAGCCGCGCCCACGCGGCGACCGCGGATGCCCCGCCCTCCCCGCTCGCCGTCTCGACCATCGCCGACGCGTGGTCGGCGGCCTTCTTCGGCGACCGCGAGCGCGTGACCGCGTACATCGCGGATGCCGCGCTGGCCCACGATCTGCCGGCGGAGTTCCTGCTGCACCTGTTGAAGCAGGAGAGCGGCCTGAACCACCAGGCGGTCAGCCGGGCGGGCGCCCTCGGCATCGCCCAGTTCATGCCGGCCACGGCCGGCGAGCGCGGCCTCGTCGACCCGTTCGATCCCTTCGAGGCGATCCCGAAATCGGCGGAGCTGCTGCGGGAATTCCGGACGCAGTTCGGCAATCTCGGTCTGGCAGCGGCGGCCTACAACGCCGGACCCCGGCGGGTGCGCGATTGGCTGGCCGGTCGCTCCTCCCTTCCGGCGGAGACGCGCAACTACGTCGTGCGGATCACCGGCCGGACGATCGAGGAATGGAGAGTGCGCGGGGATCTCGTCGGCTTCGCCGACCCGATGCCGCGTCGCGGGTCCTGATCCGCGCGGCGGCGCGGGATTGCGGGCCGCCCCCTCCCGGCCGCGGGAGAGACTACGTAGGCGCGGAACGATGAATATTCCCGCAAGTTGATGATCAGTAACGCGGTCGATCTCTGGACAGATTCGAAGCACATCCAAGCAGGGCGACGTGTCGGCGGCCGCGTCGCCTGCCTGAAAAGACGCTCCCCGGGGCGGCGTCGGGCACGGGCTGGCGGGCCGCCCGGACCGCACGTGCGCGCCGCCGGGCAGGCCGCGCCGGCCGCGCGTCAGGACTCGCCCAGAAACGGCAGCATCGCGAGGATCGCCCCGGCCGCCGACCTGATCACCAATGTCCAGTTGCCGTGCCGGTCGTCCGGGTCGTCGCCCAGCAGCGTCTCGGCGATGACCCGTTCGGCCTGGTCCAGCACTTCTTCGAGCGAGGCCGCCTCGACGCCCTCCTCGTCGCGGATGACGTCCCGGCCGTCGGAGAGATCAACGTAGAAGCGCTGCATCAAGTCAGCCCCCATTGCCCCTCGCCGCGTGCGCACGAACTCCGCCTGCGCCGCGGGCACGTCGTCCGGCATGGGCGAAACACGCCGTCCGGTGAAGCTTCGGGCGCAGCGGTACGCAATTTGACGCGTTACTAGTGATGGTCGCGCGTCGCGGTACCTGCTATATGTCAATAACAAACTAAAAAACATGCGCGGGACGCTTGGAACGAAGTGAACCCATGCTCGTTTCGACCCGACGCTCATCGGGTGCGTGAGCTTGCTTGCAATGAGGCGTGGCGATGCATTCACGGCGCTCTGTTGAACCGAAGAGCACGTCGGTCTCTCAAGCGAAGAGAGTCGAGTCGATTCGCAACCACATCAGGAAAATCCTCTCAAGTCAGATCAAGGCTAGATTGCAAGGCGTCGAGCTCAAAGACTGACAGCCGCGCGGCTCGCTTCCGCGCGCATGACAGGCCCGGTCCGACGGAGCTTGATCTGACCGTCATCCCGGCCGGACGGGGCGAGCCGGTCGCCACGTCCGCCCCGCCGCGGCCGGGAACGCTGGCCTCACGGGGATGACTTGATCGGCCCGTGACTTCGTCGGCGCGTGACTTGGTCAGCGGATGGATCGGCCAGGTCCGGGCCGCGGTGCATCGGACGCCGGACGCGCAGCCGTCACGAGATCTGCCGTCCATCAACTCAGGCGACCGGAATCCCGGTCATGATCGGGCATCGGGGAAAGCCGGCACGCAATCGGGTCGCGTGGCGTGGAACAGGGGCGTTTCGAATGCGTCGCGGGATGGATTGGGACCGGTATGCCGTATGCCACTGGCAGGATCCGTGCGGGGACGGCCGAAGCTTCGGCATCGGCAGCCGCACGCAGGCCTTCGAGACACTCTCGGAGGCCATCCTGTTCGCCGTGACTCAGGATTTCGGCGAAGATCGCACCGTTCGCATCAGCTGCGGCGGCAGCACGTACTGCGCGGCCGACATCAAGCGACTCGTCGAGCGCTTCGATTTTCCCTGGGACGATTAGCGCCTCGCGGCTCGCCCGGGACGTCGGCGGGTCCGGGGCGGCGCGGCAGGCCCGGCGAGCGCGGGCGGGATCCGGGCGCGGCGGGAGCGGGTCCTGCGCGGCGCCTCTCTCCGCAGGACGGACGTCCCGGCCCCGAGCCCCCCGCCCCTCGCCCGCCCTGCGGTCGGCCGCGCCCGGCGGCGGGCCCGCGCGACGCGCGGCCGCGCGGTCGACGGCGCGCTCCGAGCGGGCATCCGTGCCGGCAGGGCCTGCCGCGGCTTCGGCCCGGTTCCGCGCGGCCCGGATGCCCGGCGCAAGATCGGAACCCGGGGCTTCTCCCGTTCTCCGACACTCACTCGGACTCGTTCAGGGCTCCCCGCCGAGCACAATAGTGTCCCAAGTGCCCCGCCGCGCCGGTCACGCCGGGCTCCGCGGACGCAAAAACTCGCGACTAGTCTCAAATAGACTCGGGTCGGCCTGCGGGACTCGCACATGTAATTGCGCAGCATAGCGGCGGCATTCGTCGCCATGGGCAGGAACAAGGGAGGGTGCGCAAGGTTGGTCAAGGCCTCACAGGGAGAAACGCCCATGGCGACGCTTAACGGCACTCCGGGACCCGACCAACTCATCGGCACGAACGCGGCCGACGTGATCAACGGGCTGGCAGGCAACGACGTCCTGCTCGGCGCACTCGGCGATGATCAGATCAACGGAGGCGCGGGCTTCGACAGGATCGACGGCCAGGACGGCAACGACACGCTCGACGGCGGAGACGATCCGGACTACGTGGCGGGCGGCCCCGGCAACGACGTCATCTACGGCCGCGGCGGCAGCGATCAGCTGATCGGCGAGGCCGGGGACGACCTGATCTACGGCAACGAGGGCGACGACTACGCGGCCGGCAATCCGGGCAGCGACACCCTGTTCGGCGGCGCCGGGAACGACTTCTTCGTCGGCGAGCAGGGCAACGACTTCGTTTTCGGCGACGAGGGGGACGATTTCGTCTCCGGGGGTGAGGACAACGACATCGTCCGCGGCGGGATCGGCTACGACTACGCCGACGGCGACCTGGGCGACGACACCGTCTACGGCGACGAGGGCAACGACGTCGTGTTCGGCGACGCGGGCAACGACCGCCTGTTCGGGGATACGGGCTTGGGCGGTGGCGGAAACGACACCGTGAACGGCGGCGCCGGCGACGACGTCGTGTTCGGCGAGACCGGCGACGATCAGGTGTTCGGCGGCGACGGCAACGACTTCATCGGTGCCGGGGCGGGCAACGATTACCTCTCGGGCGGCGCCGGCACCGATTCACTGTACGGCGAAGACGGCAACGACCTCCTGTTCGGCAATGCCGGCAACGATGAACTGGTCGGCGGCGCCGGCGCGGACACCTTCGCGTTCGGGCGCGGGGACGGGCAGGATCTGGTGCGCGACTTCGTGTCGGGCACCGACGTGATCGCCTTCAACAACAACGCCTTCGCGAACTTCGCGGCGGTGCAGGCGGCGAGCCGGCAGGTCGGATCGGACGTCCTGATCAGCTACGGCGACGGCGACACCATCACCCTGCAGAACCGGCAGGTCGCCACGCTGACGGCCGCCGACTTCACCTTCGGCTGAGGCCCGCCCGGCGACCGGGCGCCGTCCGAGACGCGCCGCCCGGTCGTGTCGCGCCGAGGCGGTCGCTGAACGAGAGCGAGACGGCTCCCCCGCGCCCTCCACGGCGCCGGCGCGGGCGGCCCCCTCGCGAGGGCAGTCCCCCGCGGTGACGGGGTGAGGAGCGGGTGACCGCACCAGCCCCGAACCCGGCAGGCCCCGCCGGGGCCGAAGCTGGCGGCCCGCGCCGAGCCGACCAGCCTCCGGCAGATCCGGGGCGGTTCAGCCTCGCCGGGTGCTTGCACGGCACCGAGCGGCTCGCCGCGATGCGGAACCGGGCGCCGTGGGGGCTTCCACCATCGATCCTCGTCAGATCGCCGACCTCTCCAGCGCGGCCCTCAGGAGCGACGCCGCCGTCGCGCCCTTTGCGGCCCGACTCCAGATCTCGTTCGCGATATTCTCGTAAAGTTGAACCGGTTGTTTATCTTCCGTTACCATGGCGACGCCAGTCTTGATGTTGGGAAGGTCGCCTCCCAGGCGAAATGGGCTGAGCCCGACCAGCGTCCTGTCAGACACCCTGAAGAGTTGAAAGGCCATGTTCGGCAGGATCTCGTTGATGATGCCGATCTGGATACCCATCGGCTCACGCTCGATGATGCCGAGGAGGTGCTCGACTTCGGCCCGCGCGACCCGTCGACGCCTCACCACCTCGGAAGCGGGCAAGTCGAACCGGCCGACCACGCCGATCTTCAACCACCGCTCGATTTCCGGCAACGCCACGAAGTTGATGACGCTGAGCCGGCGGCGGTCGCGCAAGGCCTTGCGCTCATCGAGGATCGACACGATCTGCTCGATTTCGGAGCAGGCCCTGCACGATTCGGCCTCATACGAGGGCAATGCCTCGATCAAAGTCTTTCTCAGGAACGCCGAGTAGTTTTCTGACGTCAGCAGATATGACATGGGCGGAAAATGAGCAACAACTTGATCGCATTGTTCTTCTAATTGACGCATGCGCTCGAAATAGCTGATCGAGCTGGCGTAGTACTCGACGCCCGCGCCCAGCAGCGAGGCCAAAGTGGTGCTCAGGAGGGCGGCGAGGCGCTCGAGCGTCTCGACCTTGACGACCTCGCCGCCCTCGATCCGGTAGACCGCCGCCCGCGAGACGCCGAGGCGCTCCGCGACCTGCTCCGCGCTCAGGCCCTGCCCGATCCGGTACGCGCGCAGCCGGTTGCCGATCTCATCCGGGCGGATCGCCATGCCTCTGTCCCGTCGCCGCGTCTCATTCTTGAGACAGATAGGCCAGTGCGCGGATCGTGAGAAGTGCCGGTCGGGGCCTCGTCCGGAGGAGGCGCGCAATCCTCTCGATCGGCGCGGCCCGGCCGAGGCTGCCGCCGATCGATGCGTTCGCCGCGTCTCCGCCGGTGTCCCGATCGTCTACGCGTCGGCCAAGTCCGTTTGCGCGATCTCATTGAGGAGCCTGATCTGCTGCTCGGCGCTGGCGTTCCCCAGTTGCACCGCCCTGGTCATGAGGTCCTTCAGCCTGTCGAGCGCGACCGTGCCGACTTCGGGAGACAGCGGCTCTTCCGCATAAGCCCAAATGAACTTGCTGACGAGATCCGACAAGAGCCGCATCAGGGCGGCGTGATCGTGATCATGTTTCCTGATGATTTTGGCGCGTTCCCGGAATTCAATGTACGTATTCACGCCGCCTTGCTGGGCGTTCAGCCAATTCGAAAGGTCCTGCATGGTGTACACTCCTCTCACTCGCTTCGCGGGGATCCGGTATTCCGTCAGGGCGCGGCCCGCGCTCGGTCATCGTGGTGGGTCGACCACGCGACTCTGTCGGTGAGGAAGGCCGCGACCGCCCGCCGCCCATCCGCCGAGGGGGGCGCGACCTGATCGGCGCCCAGGACGTCCCCCGAGGCCAGCGCGTGGAGCCTCGGCCCCTCGGCGAACACCCGCGGCTCGGTGCGCGGGGCGGTCGCGCCGAGGAAGGCTCCGGCGCAGCCTCTCGACGGCGTGGCCCCGTCGCGCGGCGGCGCGGGCCGGTCGTCGGGCCGGCGCAGGGCGATCGCCGCCGCGGGCGGCCCCGCGCGCGACCGCGGCGCGGATCCCGGTTCATCGGGCGGCCTCCTCCAGGGCAGCCCGCATCACGGCGACGCCCGCCGCGAAGTCGTCGAGGTCCATCGCCTCGGCGGGGTTGTGCGAGCCGTGGCGGTTGCGGACGAAGATCATCGCGGTGGGGACGCCCGCATTGGCGAAGACCGCCGCATCGTGTCCGGCCCCGCTCGGGATGGTCTCGTCGGGCAGGCCGAGGCGCCGGGCCGCGGCGCGCAGGCGCCCGACCCAGGTCGGGTCCATGACCGCCGGGGCGGCTTCGAGCCGCCGGTCGAACCGGAACTCGACCCTGCGCGCCTCGGCGACGAGGCGGCACTCGGCCCGGAACAGGTCGTAGAAGGCTTCGAGGGTCTCCCGGCTCTCGCTGCGAACCTCGAAGCTGAAGTGCACGGCACCGGGAATGCGCGCGATCGCGTGCTCCCGCGGGTCGGTGCAGAACATCCCCGACGTCACCACGGCGTCGAGGCCCCGCTCCAGCAGGGTGCGCCAGTGACGATCCAGGTGCGTCACCAGTTCGGCGGCGGCGAACACCGCGTCGCGGCGCAGCCAGCGCGGCACCGCGCCGGAATGCCCGGCCTCGCCGACGCACTCGACGACGCGGTGGCGCAGGTTGCCGCGGATGCCGGTGACGATCCCGACCGGCAGGTCCCGCGCCGCCAGCACCGGGCCCTGCTCGATGTGAAGCTCGATCCAGGCCGCGACGGCGCCCGGGTCGAGCAGGCATTCGCGCCGCGCGACGCGCGCGACGTCGACGCCGACGTCGCGCATGCACTCGGCCAGGGTGCGGCCGGTCTCGGTCTCGCGCGCCGCGAGGTCGTCCGCGCAGAGGAGCCCGAACAGGGCGCTCGACCCCATATAGGCCCTGCCGAATCGCGCGCTCTCCTCGCCGCGCAGGCCGTAGAGCTTCAGGGTTCGACGCGGGCGGACGCCGTCCCGCGCGAAGCCCGCGAGGACGGCGAGCCCGGCGACGACGCCCGCCGCGCCGTCGAAATTGCCGCCCTGCGGCACCGAGTCGAGGTGCGACCCGCAGGCGAGGAAGGGCAGGTCGGGGTCGCGCCCCTCCAGCGTGACCACGAGGTTGGCGCCCGCGTCCCGCTCCGTCGTCAGCCCGAGAGCCCGCGCCCGGGCCTCGACGACGTCGAGGGCGGCGGTCTCGCCCTCCCCGTAGCTGGCGCGGGTGATGCCGATCCCGTCGCCCGTCCTGACCCGCAGGGCCCCGAACACCTCCTCGGCCAGGGCCCGGTCCCGCCGGGCGAGCGCGGCCCGTTCCGCCCCGTCGAGGGCCGTCACGGCGCCGCACTCATCCAGGCGAGGTCGGGCTCGTCGGCCTCCCCGGTCAGCACCCCGCCGATCAGGTCGGCGACGCGGGGAATCCCCCGCTGCGCGCAGAAGGCTTCGAGCCCGTCGATGATCGTGGTCATCGCGGCCGGCTGCAGGAAGGTCGCGGTTCCGACCTGAACCGCGGCGGCCCCCGCCAGCATGTACTCGGCTGCGTCCTCGGCCGTGCCGATCCCGCCGCAACCGATCACCGGGATCGTCACCGCCTTGGCGCAGAGGTAGACGTGCCGCAGCACGATCGGCTTGACGGCCGGGCCCGACAGGCCGCCCATGATGTTGCCGAGGCACGGCTTGAAGGTCCTGAGGTCGATCGCCATCGACGGGATCGTGTTGGCGACGACCACCGCGTCGGCACCCGCCTCCTGCGCCGCGCGGGCGACCTCCGGCATCTCGGCCGTGTTCGGCGTGAGCTTGACCCAGAGCGGCAGGTCGGTGGCCGCGCGCAGCTGCCGCGTGACGGCGGCCGTCGAGTCCGCCCGCATGGCGAATGCCCTGCCGTCCTCCTCGATGTTGGGGCAGGAGATGTTGGCCTCGATGCCCGCGACGCCCGGGATCGTCAGCTCGGCGGCGAGGCGCGCGAAGCCCTCGGGGGTCGGCGCCGAGATGCTGACGATCAGCGGCGCGTCGTAGGCTGCGTCGTGCGGCATCGTCTTCTCGACGAAGTGGGTCACGCCCTTCGACGGGATGCCGATCGCGTTGATCAGGCCGCCCGGCCGCTCCACCACGCGCGGCAGCGGGTTCCCGGTCCGCAACTCGCGGGTGATCGTCTTCGTGACGACAGCGCCGAGGCGGTTGACGTCGATCACCCGATCGAGCCCCTCGGCGAAGGTGCCGGACGCGGGCATGACGGGGTTGCGGAGCGTGAGGCGTCCGATGCGGACCGACAGGTCGGTGCGGGCGGGCCGGGTCACGGGAGCGCCTCCGTCAGGTCGAATACCGGACCGTCCCAGCACACCCGCCGGCTGATGATCTCGCCGTTGACCTCGAAGTCGCGAACGCAGCAATGGCAGAGGCCGACGCCGCAGGCCATCTGCTGCTCCAGCGCGACCTGACCCGGGATGCCGAACTCCTTCGCCAGGCGCTGCTGCACGCGCATCAACCGGGTCGAGCCGCAGGTGAAGAAGGCGTCGCACCGCCCCTCCCGGATCAGGCGGCGCAGGATGCGCTCGACCTGCGCCGGGCCGCTGGTCGAGTCCGAGTCCGTGACGGCGATCACGTCGGCGCCGTGCTCGCGGAAGAGGTCGACGGAGACGAGCAGTTCGGGCCTGCGGGCGCTGAACAGCGCCGTGACCTGGGTGCCGCGCCGCTCGGCCGCCTGAGCCAGGGGCGCGAGCGTCGCCAACCCCGCGCCGCGCCCGACCGCCACGATGGAGCGCCAGCCCGGGTCGAGGGTGAATCCGACGCCGAGGGGCCCCAGGATGTCGAGGCGGTCCCCGGGCCTGAGCGTGTCGAGCCCCCGCGTGCCGGCCCCGGCCACCTTGTAGAGGAACTCGACCTGGCGCCGGATCGGGTCGGCGCCGTAGAGGCTCATCGGGCGGCGCAGGAACGGCTGCTCGCCGGGCGGGTGCGGGCACAGAAGCTGGAAGAACTGGCCGGGCGCCGCGCCGGCGGCCTCGGCGCCGCACCGGACCACGAGGTGGCGGTACTCGGCGTTGACGGTCCGGTTGACGACGACCTCGGCGAGTTCGGCGACGATGCTGGCTTTCCAGGTCGCGCGGGAGGCGGGGCGGGCCGGCGCGCCGGTCGCGGGCGCCTGGGCGAGGAGGTCCGACATGAGCGTCTCCGCCCGGTTACACGAGTTCGGCGCCGCGCCGCTCGGGGATGAGCAGCCACAGGGCAACGATGTCGAGGAGGTAGAGGGCCGCCAGCAGCCCGATGGCGAATGCGAAGCTGGAGGTGGCGGCGAGACCGCCGACGACGACCGGCCCGAACCCGCCGACGGCGCGGCCGATGTTGAACAGGACGTTCTGCGCCGTGGCGCGGGCCGGGGTCGGGTAGAGCTCGCTGATCAGCGCGCCGTAGCCGCCGAGCATGCCGTTGACGAAGAGGCCCATGACCGCCCCCGCCACGAGGAGCTGGACGGGATCCGTCAGGCGCGCGTACAGGACCACCATGACGGCCGCGCCGAGCATGTAGATGAAGAAGGCGGGGCGGCGGCCGATGCGGTCGGCGAGGTGGCCGAAGCAGAGGATCCCGACCGCCATTCCGGCGATGGTCACCGCGGTCCAGGCGGCCGACTGGGTCAGCGCGAAGCCGAACCGGGTCGACAAGTAATTCGGCAGCCAGATCATCACGCCGTAATAGCCGAAGTTCTGAACCGAGCAGAGGATGACCATGCCGAGGCTGAGCTTCGCGGTCTCGACATCCTTGATCAGCAGGCGAAGCGCCGATTCCTTCGGCCTGTTCTGCGTGCCCGCCACGAAGACGTCCGGCTCGTGCAGCGAGTGGCGGATGACATAGGCGACGACCGCCGGGAGGACGCCGAGGGCGAACATCCCGCGCCAGCCGATCACCGGCAGCAGGAGGGGCGTGGCGAGAGCCGCCGCGAGCACGCCGAACTGCCACCCCAGGCCGACATAGGACGACGCCCGGGCCCGCTTGGAGGCGGGCCACGCCTCGGCGACGAGGGCCATGCCGATGCCGAACTCGCCGCCGAGCCCGATCCCCGCGACCGTGCGATAGATCAGGAGGTCCCAGTAGCCCCGCGCCAGGGCGCAGAGGCCGGTGAAGACGGCGAACAGCACGATGGTCCAGGTCAGGACGCGGACGCGGCCGAGCCGGTCCGACAGCATGCCGAAGCCGACGCCGCCGATCACGGCGCCGATCAGCGTCGCGGTCACCAGCGAGGCGCCCTGCGCCGCGCTCAGACCCAGGTCGGCGGATATCGCCTTGAGGGCGAAACCGAGGATCATGAGATCGAACCCGTCCATCGCGTAGCCGATGGCCGACCCCCACAGCGCCTTTCGGGCGGCGCTGCCGACGCCGCCCGCCGCTGCGTGGTCCGCAGGCCCATCCATGGTTGAAACGAGATCTGCCACCTTGCTCCTCCGGGGATCCGCCACCACGATCGTCCGCATGGGCGCGCCGCGCTCGACGCGGTCAGACCGCGCTGACCCATCTGCGAACGGTCCTTGCTACGCAGGAAGCACTGTTCCTCGCGCGCCCGGCCTGGGGCGCGTGCCGTGACCTTCACGTCGCGAGATGCATGCCGCACGCCACCGAGGTGCCCTTGGGGCAGCGCCAGTCCGTTGTGTCACGCGCGATCTCATTCGCAAGAAAAATCTCATTATTGAGACACGCGGAAAGGACGTCTCCCTCCGGAGCCGCGCGCAGGGCCGGAGGGTCGACCGACCGGGCGATCGTCGCGCCCGCCACCATGACCTGGAAAGCACCGCCCCGATCGGCGAAGGTCGCCTGGCCGGCCTGCCCGTCTCGGCAGCCCGACGAAACCGGTCCGGCCGGCCACCCTGGCGGAGATCCCCACGAGCCGCACCACGCCCCGGGACACGACCATGCGACAGATCTCCATCCTGCACATCGGAAGGACCGGCGGCACTGCCCTGCGGGCCGTCGTCGATGCGCACAAGGCGCGCCATCCCTCCGCCGCGATCGAGGTCTTCCCGCATCGCGTGACGCTGGCGCACCTGCGCCGCGATCACCCCGAGAGCGGGATCGTCTTCTTCGTCCGCGAGCCGGTCAGGCGCTTCGTGAGCGGGTTCAACAGCCGCCTTCGGAGAGGTCAGCCGCGCTACAACGTCCCATGGTCGCCCGACGAGGAACTGGCATTCACCCGGTTCTCCGATGCGAGTGCGCTCGGCGAAGCGCTCGGGGCCGACGATCCTGGGAGACGCGACGATGCCGCACACGCGATGCGCAGCATCGCGCATGCGCGGCGTGACCTCACCCATTATCTCGGTTCGGTCGAGGCTCTCGACGCCGCGCGCGATCGCATCCTGCTCATCGGCAGCCAGGACACCTTCGATTGCGATGTTGCCAAGTTGAAAGTTCTGCTTCGGATCGACGATGATATTCATCCGCCGCAGGACGATGTTGCGGCCCGCCGCAATCCCGCTGCTCTGCCGCGCGATCTGACGCCGGCCGCCGAGCACAATCTGAAGATTTGGCATTCCAACGACTATCAAATCTATGAATGGTGCAGGGCGTTCCGCGAAGAGCGCGACGGCAGGAATGCGGGCACCAGGGCGTCGTCCGACGACGTGGCCGCCGGTCCGTCGTAGACCGCATCGTCACCAGCACGACAGCCAGGCGCGAGGGGCGGCGGGCGCGGCCGGACGGACATCGTCAGCCGAGCGTGAGCGGCGACGGCGGCGCCCGTCACGCGGCGACGCCTTCGGGGCGGCGTCGGCTTCTCCGGTCCCGGGGTCGCGGGGCGAGTCCGGCCCGACGATGGATCGGCGGCGGACCGGTTACGGTACCATATTACCGTAGAGGTCGGCGGAATGTCTGCTATCGCTCCGAGATGACATCCTCTGACGCAGGTGCCTCGCCGTCGGTCCGGGAATTCGATCGTGATCTGCAAGCAGCGAAAACTGATATTCATTCACATTCCGAAATGCGGTGGCACGTCGATCTAAAATATCATCTGGACAAATGAGTATGAAAGGAGCGAAGACACACTCTGGAACGGCTTCATCGGACCATTTTCTAATCGGTATCAGACAGACGGCCTGCAGCACCTCACAGCGAGTCTCGTAAAGAGGCACATAGGCGACAGTTTATTCGATGAATGCTTGAAGTTCGCTGTCGTCCGTAACCCGACGGATCGCATCGTATCACAGTTCAAATACATGTCGGTACGCTCGGATCTTCGGGAGTTCATCGGCCTGAAGGATCGTTACGGATTCGAGGCTTGTTTGGAAGCCATTCAAAAAAGGAAACATGTCCAATGAATGCCGCAGGTAGATTTCATTCGTTCCGCGTCCGGAGATACTATCGTGGACAAGATCTACCGGCTGGAGGATCTGTCATCCGATCCCTCGCCTCTCGCCGCCGATATCGGAATTCCCATCGAGACCCTGCCCCGTGAGAACCACACTGACGGCGTGAGAAAACCCGCCTTGAAACCATCCGACTTCAGCATGATCGTTGATATGTTTCGGCAAGATTACGAATTCCTGGGTTACAGCATCCCGACGCTGGATTCGGCTCGATCGCACGATCCGGAGCATGCCGGCAGCGGCCCTGCCATCGCCCCTTGGGCCGAGGGGGAACGGCAGGACCGTCGTGGCGAACGCGACGCAGGCCGCGCCTCCGACATGCGGCGCTGAGAGCCTGTTGCGCGATCCGAGCGGTGAGCCTGCCGGCGCATGAGGGTTGCGCCGCTCGCGGCGCGGATCAGCGCCTGCGCGCCGGACGAGGCGAGGACGTCGGCGGATGTGATCGGGAGCCGCCCGCCGGAATCGACCGCGATTCGACGCTGAGGGGCCCGGCCCTTCCCGACAAGGGCCGCTTCGCCGCGCGGTCCTGGCGGGCAGCGCCCGTCGCGGATCGGCACTGTGACGTACTCATAAGCCTCTGATGCCGGGAAGCCGGTGTCTCCCTTTGCGGCATCGGCGGCGACGCGTGGCGCACGGCGGCGGGAACCACGGCAAAAGGGACAAACCGCGGCGCTAATCCGTTCTCAATACCGGACAAATTAGCGAAATTGGCGGAGAGGGAGGGATTCGAACCCCCGATGGACTTGCGCCCATGCCGCATTTCGAGTGCGGTGCATTCAACCGCTCTGCCACCTCTCCGGCGCCGCGCCTGGCCGCTCGGGCCGGGTTTCGCGTCGCGCCAGCGTCGCTTTCGCGTCGCAGGCGGGCGCCTTTAACACGGCATCGCGACCGGTCACAAGCGCCGATCGCGCGATGCCGCGAGAAAACGCGAGTCAGCCCGCGGAGCCCCGCCCCGAACCGGCGAGGCTCACCCGCCGGGCCGCCGGGAGGCGCGGCTCGGCGGCGCGCAGGCTGCGGCTGCGCGACTGCGCGTGCAGCACCGAGCCGGCGAGCCCCGCCGCCTGGATCAGGTCCGCCTCCTCGCAGGTCGCCGCGATGCGCAGCCCGATCTCGTGGGTGTGGCTCTTCCCGTACAGGTACGCGGCCAGCCGGGCCCGGGTGCGGGGCGGGATGTCCGCCACGATCGCGTCCACCGTCTCGCTGTCGCCCCGGTAGATCTGGCCGAGAACCGGCAGAGGCACGGGACATTCCGCCTCGTCGGTCGACTGGGGTCGGGCGTTCGGCAGCGGCATGGCGCACCTGTGAGCGGGGATGCGGCAAGCCTGTGAGCGTACGATTAACAATCACTTAAACCGGCACCGAGCGAGCGCCGGAACCGCCACGAAGGCAAGTTGATCGGCAGAAAGGACGCAGGCCCGCCGCCCGCGACCCTGCGTCGGTCACGGGTGCCGATGGATCGGATCGACCCAGTAGACCGTCTCGGGCGGCTCCGCCGGCGCCACGTCGGGCAGATTGACCACCACCGCCTCGTTGTCCGAGCGCACCAGCACGCATTCGAGCGGCTCGTCCGGCGAGGCGTTGATCTCCTGATGGGGCACGTAGGGCGGCACGTAGATGAAGTCACCCGGCCCCGCCTCGGCGGTGTATTCCAGGCGGTCGCCCCAGCGCATGCGAGCGCGCCCGCGCACGACGTAGATCACGCTCTCCAGCGCGCCGTGATGGTGCACCCCGGTCTTGGCGTCCGGCTGGATCGCCACGGTGCCGGCCCAGATCTTCTGCGCGCCGACCCGCGCGTGGTTGATCGCGGCCTGCCGGAACATCCCCGGCGTCTGGGCGGTGTTCGGGTCGAGCCGGTCGCCGGTGATCACCCGGACGCCGTCGTGCTTCCAGCGCGGCGACGCCTCGCCGTGATCGGGGTCGTGGGGCTCGTCCGCCATGTCGTCGGCTCCTCTCCGGTCGCCCCGTCATCCTGCGCCAAGCCGCGCCGCGGCGCCAGCGCAAAGCCGCCGTCCATCGTTCGCTTTACCGAACGTCTAGGCCGCCAGGTCCCGGCGAATACCGGTGCGCGACCGCTCAGAAGCAGGGATCTTCTCGCGGAACCGCCTCGGCGCGGAGGCTTCTGCTCCCTCGACTTGTTCTATAGAAAGAACATTCCGGTTGACAGGGCGGAGCCCGCCTGGGATCTTCGCGGAGGACGGAGGGGGCGCCCCGCCGTGCCAGCGCGCCGGGGCCGCCCCGGCCTTCCCGGAGACCTGCGGCGATGCGGCCGATCCCGATGCGACGCGACCGCCTCCGCCACGCCGTGCGGGGCCCGGCCCGCACCCTCCTCGACGGCTGTCGCGGCTGAGCCTCGCCCGCGTCACCCCCCCCGTCACCGCGCGCCGCAGCGCCCCGCCCCGCCGGCGCGCGCCGGCGAGAGGAGTCGTGTCACCATGTCGTCAGCCCGCATCGTGGAGGTCGGCGAGACCTCCGCCGGCATCGTCGTGCCCGAGGCCGAGGGATTCCGCTTCTTCGCCGCCCATCCGGATTTCGTCCGCCTCGAGGGCCGGATCTTCCGCAGCCCGCGCCACGCCACGCGCGCCGCGAGCGAGCTGAGGGCGCGTCGGGGCAAGCCCTCCCGCCACTGACCGCGCGCGGGCGGCCCCTCGTCCCGACGCCCGGGATGCCGACGCATCGGGCCGTCTCGACGCGTCGACACCGAGCCGAGGGCTCGGCGACGCGTCGAGAACGGAACCGGCGGTCACGTCCGTGACCGCCGGGATCAGCGGTTGCGCGCGAGGAGCAGGATCCAGCCGATGCCGATCGTCAGGACCAGGATGCCGATCGTCGCGAAGGCCGGGGTGCCGTGCTCCATGAGCTTCGGGGCGAGCTGCGTGGCGAAGGCCGCCACCACCAGCCCCACCGCCACCCGGGCCGCCGCCCGCTCGATCCCCCGGGTGAGCTTGTCCATGCCCTTGAGCTCGATCTCCACCGTGACGCGGCCCTGCTTCAGGCGCACCAGCATCAGGTGGACGAGGGTCGGCAGCTCGGAGGCGGCCCCGTAGAGGCCGGCGGCGAGCCCCTCGAACTTGCTCTTGACCTCCTTGAGCGAGAAGCGCGTGCGCATCGTGCGCTTCACGGTCGGGCCGGCCGCCGCGAAGAGGTCGAATTGCGGGTCGAGCTGGCGCATCACCCCGTCGGCCGTGACGAGGCCCTTGAACAGGATCGCCAGGTCGGTCGGCATGGCGAGGTCGTTCTCGCGCGCCATGGTCATGAAATCCGTGAGCACCACCCCGAGATTCAGGGTCGCCCCGTTGTGGCGCATCACGAAGGCCTGCGAGGCGGCCTCCAGGCGGGTCAGGTCGGGCGCGCTGCCGCCGGTCCAGTCGAGCAGCACCGCCATCAGCCCGTCCGCGTCCTCCTTCAGCATCGCCCCGATCAGGATCAGGAGCTGGGCCCGGCGGCGCTGCGACAGCCGCCCGATGATGCCGAAATCCACGAAGGCGATGCGGTTGCCGGTCAGGCAGAGCAGGTTGCCGGGATGCGGGTCGGCGTGGAAGACGCCCTCGATCAGCGACATCTGCAGGAAGGCGTCGGTGCCGCGCTGCGCCAGCACCACCCGGTCGTAGCCCTCCTCGTCCAGCCGCTTGATGTCGGTCGGGGGAATGCCGTGGATGAACTCCTGCACGAGCACCCGCTCGGAGGTCCATTCCCAGTAGATTTTCGGGAAGACAATGTCGTCCCGGTCCGCGAACAGCCCGGCGAGCAATTCGCAGTTGCGGGCCTCGTTCAGCAGGTCGAGTTCCTCGCGCAGGCCCTGCGCGATGTGGCGCATCTGCTCGTGCGGCCGGTAGCGCGTCATCTCCGGCCACTCGCTCTCGACGATGCGCGAGGCGTGCGAGAGCAGCCGCAGGTCGGCCTCGATGATCTTCTGCACGCCGGGGCGGCGCACCTTGACGATCACCTCCTCGCCGCTCTCCAGCCGCGCCCGGTAGACCTGGGCGATGGAGGCGGAGGCGAGCGGATTGGTGTCGAACTCGGAGAAGATCTCGCTCGGGGGAGCGCCGAGGTCGGCCTCGAGTTGCGGGCGGATCACCTCCCAGGGCACCGGCGCCACCCGGTCGTGGAGCTTGCCGAGTTCCTCCGTCCATTGCGGGGCGAGGAGGTCGGCCCGGCTCGCCAGCACTTGGCCGAGCTTGATGAAGGTCGGGCCCAGCGCCTCGATGGCGCGGCGCATCCGCTCGGGCTGCGACAGGCGCGTGAGGTCGACCGCCGGCGTGCTGCGCCAGGCGAGGCGCGGGATCGCCCGCAGGCCGAGGCGGTCCACGACCTGGTTCACGCCGAACCCGATCAGGATCCCGGCGATCTCCTGAAGGCGCTGCCGGTCGCGCGCCGCAACGAAAGCGGTTTTCAGCATGGATGCATCAGCTCAGCCCGGCTGCCATGGGAGGTAAAGCACAGTGTGGGGCTGCCGCGCTGCGCTCCTTGACGAAACAGGCGCGCCGCCCGGCGCCGGATCGAGTCATGCCCGGGTCGTTCGGGTAGGCCCTCAACTTGGCGGGACTTTGGCGGGCGGCGGACGGGCCGGGCTCCGCGGCAGGGCCGCGGGTACGGGAGCGGCACGGGACAGGCCACGGCGACATTCATTCCGTCCGGCGCGACGACGACGCTCGCGGTAGCGCATGCGCCGGGCCGGCACAACGTGGCGGATCCGCCACGGCCGCCGGCGGGCCGCCGGGCCGGCGGCGGAGACGGCAAAGAAAAGCCCCGCGGTCACCCGACCGCGGGGCCGAGAAGGGGCGGAAGGCCTCCCGCCCCTCGCTCTCGCGAGGCCCCGGACCAACGGTCACGGACGTGACCGTCGGTCCGGTTGCCGAAGTGACGTGAGAAGTGACGTCACATGCGGCCCGCGCCCGAGGCGCCGGCGCCGCCCGCCTTCCCGGCGCCGCCCGAGGCGCCCGCCGCGCCGCCCTGGCCACCGCCCTGGCCGCCGCGCATCGTGCTGCCGGTGGTCTCGGGCGCGCCGCCGCGGCCCTGGCCGCCGGAGCGGTCGCGCAGGCCCTGGGCCTGGTCCTGGCCGCCGCGGCCCATCCGGTCCTGACCGGAGCGGTCCTGGCTCATGCGGTCGCCGCCGCCCTGCCCGCGCTCCTGACCGGCGCGCTGCTCGCTGCGCCCGCGCTCGCTCGTGCCGCGCTCCTCGCGGCGCTCGCCGGTGCGGATCTCGTCGCGCCCGCCGCGCACCGAACTCCGCTCGCTCGAGCGCACGTCGACCCGGTCGTGCCGCTCGCCGCGGATCCCGACGCTGCCGGTCGTGCTCGACCGCTCGGTGACCACGAGCCGGCGATATTCCGGCGAGCCGTAGACCACCCGCCGGCCGTGCACCACGACGTAGCGCGGCCCGCTATGCTCGCGGACGACGAGGCGGCGGTACTCGGGCGAGCCGACCCGCACGCGGCGGCCCTGGATCACCACGAATTCCGACCCGGCATGGCGCACGCCGCGCTTCTGGCGCTGCTCGATCACCACCAGGCGGCGGTACTCGGGCGAGCCGTAGACGACGCGCTGGCCCGCCACCGTCACCGTGCGACGCCCGCCGCCGTGCTCCTCGCGGCTGCTGGTGCGCACGCTGCCGTGCTCCTCGCGGGTCCGCTCGGCATGCACGCCGCGCTCGTGCCGGACGCTGTCGCGGCCGCCCCGCATCTCCTCGCGGGCCTGGCGGCCGTCGCGGTCGCGCCCGTCCATCCCGGCCTCGTGCCGGCCGCGGCCCTCGCCCTTGTCGTCGCGGGCACCCATCTCCTGCCGGGCGCCGCGCTGGCCCGTGTTGCCTTGGCCCGTGTTGCCTTGGCTCATCTTGCCTTGGCCCGTGCCGGCCTGGCCCATGTTGCCCTGGCCCATGTTGCCCTGGCCCATGTTGCCCTGGCTGCCGTTCTCGCTGCGGGCGCCCTGCCCGCCGGCGCGCGTCGCCCCGCCGGACGAGGCATCGCCGGAGGACCGGCCGCCGGAGCCGCTGCCCGACATCGCGGCGCCCTGCCCGCCCGCGGACCCGCCCGGCGACCCGGCGCCGGTCTGGGCGAAGACCGAGGTGCTGATCAGCAGGGCGGCGAGGCCGACGGTCACGCGGCCCATGGACGATTTCGTCATGATGCTCCTCCGAGAGTGCAGAAAAATCTGCCTCAAAACGTCGTCTCATGACTATCGTTCCATTCCGCCGGCATACCTCGCCGCTATTGCCAAGGTGATCGTCATTCCTGTTCTGGTGAGTGGCAGGACAAGACAGATCGGAAGCGCCGCGCCGGGGCTCCGCCGGGGGCCGAACCGTGCGGCGCGCGGGCGCGCCGGCGGGAACCTTGCCGGGTGATTGGCGTTTTCGGGGACCGTGGCCGTGAGCCCGGCCACCCTGAGCCCGGCCACCCGCCGCGAGGGACGCATCGACGACATGCTGGCGGAGACCTCGACAGCGCCCGAGCGTGATTGGCTGGATCTCGGGTCCTCCCCGGCTCCCGCCCCTCCCCCGCCGCAGGCGCCGCCTCCCGGATGGTCCGCCCGGATCGCCGGAGAGGCCGTCCGCGTCGGACAGGCGGTCGCCGCGCGCTGGCAGCCGGCCCTCGCCGCCAGGGTCGCGCCCCTGCGCCTCGCGGCGGGCCGCGCCGGCGCCCGCCTCGCCGCCCATCCCCTGGCGCGGCGCGCCCGCTCCGGCGCCGGAGCCGCGGCCGAGCGCCTCGCCGCCCTGCGCTGGAGCCGGCTCGCCCTCACCCTCGGCCTGCTCCTCCTCGTGGGCTGCGCCGCGCTCCTCGCCGTGAGCGCCGCGACCCTGCCGCGCCTCGACGGGCCGGGCCCGGCCAGCGCGCCGGTCACCGTCAGGGCCGAGGACGGCGAAGTGCTCGCCACGCGGGGCAGCCTGCGGGGCAGGCCCCTGCCCGCCTCGGCCATCGCGCCGGCGATGCGGCGCGCGATCATCGCCGCCCAGGATCCGTGGTTCATGGACCCCCACCGGCTCGACGCCGCCGGCGTCGCGGCGGTGATCCGCGGCGCCTTCCGGGACACGATCAGCCCCGGCCCGCGCGAGGGCAGCGCGCGGCTCACCCAGCGCCTCGTGCGCACCCAGCTCCTCGGCGGCGAGCGCGGCCTCGTGCGCAAGCTGCAGGAAGCGATGCTGGTGCTCTGGCTGCAGGCGCGGGCCAGCCCCGACGAGATCGTGGCGCGCTTCCTGAGCGGTGCCGCCTTCGGCCCCGACCTGATCGGGCTCGACGCCGCGAGCGAGCGGCTGCTCGGCAAGGCCCCGCGCGACCTCACCACCGCGGAGGCCGCCCTCCTGGCCGGGCTCACCCTGCCCCCCGCCGACCTCCGGCCGGACCGCGACGTGGAGGCCTCCCGTGCCAGGGCCCGGGGCGTCCTCGACGCCATGGTGATGACGGGCGCCATCACGCGCCTGGAGGCGGAGGAGGCGGGCCGCGCGCTCGCGGCGATCAAGTCGCCCACCGCGACGGCGGTCACCCGCAGCGGGGTCGTCGACCTCGCCGTGCTGGCGGCCCGCGACCGCCTCGGCGACGAGGTGCGGAACGCCTCGCTGCGCATCTCCCTCGACCGGTCGCTCCAATCCGCCGCCGAGGCAGCCGTGAACAAGCGCCTCGACGTGGCGGCCAGGAACCGGGGCGACCGGGCCGGGCTGGTGGTCCTCGGCCCCGACGGGGCAATCCTCGCGGCGGTGAGCGGCGGCAGCCCGCTCGCGGCCGATCCGGCCGGGCGCGCCGCCGCGGAGGCGAGCCTGCGCCGGGTGACCCGCGACGGGCGCCCGGTCTACGACCGGCCCCAGGCGGCCACGCTCGACCCCGCGACCGTGCGGGCGCGGGCCTTCGCGCTGCTGTCCGGCCTCGCCCGCTTGCCCGAGGGCGTCGCGGCGGCACCCGCCGCCCGGGACGGCCTCGCGGTCGGGCCGGCCGGCGACGTCACCCTGGGCGTCTGGGTGGCGTCGGAGGACGAGGGCGCCGCGAGCGCGGGCCCGTCCGAGATCTTCCAGGACCTCGCCGCGAAGCTCCGGGACCGGAGCGAGCCGCCGCCGCGGGGGGCCGCCGCCCGCCGCACCTGGCAGCCCCCCGAGGAGCCGCGCAATCCCCCGCCGCTGCGCGGCACCGCGCGGGTGGTCGATACCGGCCGCCTCAAGGTCGAGGGCCAGCCGGTGCGGCTGTTCGGGGTCGAGGGCCAGGGCGGCCGCGCGGCCCGCGAGTTCCGCCAGTACCTGCGCCAGCGCGACGTCTCGTGCGAGCCGGCGGGCGAGGCGGAGGTCTATCGCTGCCGGGCGGGATCGCAGGACCTGTCCGAGGTCGTGCTGTTCAACGGGGCGGGGCGGGCCGCGCCCGGGGCCACGCCGGAGCTGCTCGCCGCGGAGGCGAACGCCAGGGCGCGCAAGGCCGGCATCTGGCAGGAGTGATCCGGGATCGGCCTGATCGAAGCGGCTCCCGGATCACGAGCCCGCGCGGCGCCTGAGCGCGGCGCCTGAGCGCGGCGCCTGAGCGAAGCCGACATCCGCATGGCGAAGCAATCCGTCGGATGTCGTATGAACCGGGCGAGGACGCGCCCGGCGCGCCTTCCCGTGCGAAACGCCGTTCCGCAACATTGACAAGTCGCGCGCGGGGCCGAAGCATGCGCCCGGGCTCGCCAGAAGGCCCGGACAGGGATCACCCGCGTGAGGAAAACGCTCCTAGCCGCCGCGTGCGTGGCCGCGTGGCACGGCGCGGCCTGCGCCCAGCAGGCCGCCCCGCCGGGCATCTCGGACGGGGTCGTCCGGATCGGGTTCCTGCTCGACATGTCGAGCGTCTACGCGGACGTCACCGGGCCGGGCAGCGCCGCGGCGGCGCGCATGGCGGTGGAGGATTTCGGCGGCAAGGTGCTGGGCGCGCCGATCGAGGTCCTGGTGGCGGACCACCAGAACAAGGCCGACATCGCCGCCGCGACCGCCCGGGCGTGGTTCGACACCGAGAAGGTCGACGCGATCCTCGACGTCGCCGCCTCCGCGACGGCGCTCGCGGCGGCGGACATCGCCAAGGCCAAGCACAGGATCATCGCCTTCAGCGGGCCGGGGGCCGTGCGGCTCACCAACGAGGCCTGCTCGCCCGTCTCGATCCACTGGGCCTACGACACCTACGCGCTCGCCAACGTGACGGCCCAGGCCACCGTGAAGGCGGGGGGCGATTCCTGGTTCTTCATCACGGCCGACTACGCCTTCGGGCACGACCTGGAGCGGGACGCGGGGGCGGTCGTCCGGGCCCAGGGCGGCACCGTGGCGGGGAGCGTGCGGGCCCCCCTCAACACCCCGGATTTCTCCTCGTTCCTGCTCCAGGCGCAGGCCTCCGGCGCCAAGGTGGTCGGGCTCGCCAATGCGGGCCGCGACACCACCAACGCCATCAAGCAGGCCGCCGAGTTCGGCCTGACCCAGGGCGGCCAGAAGCTCGCCGGGCTCCTCGTCTACATCAACGACGTGCACAGCCTCGGCCTCGCCCCGACCCAGGGCATGCTGCTGACCGAGGGCTTCTACTGGGACCTCGACGAGGGCACGCGCGCCTTCTCGAAACGCTACTTCGCCCGGACCGGCCGGATGCCGAACATGTCCCAGGCGGGGGTCTACTCGACGGTGACGCACTACCTGAAGGCCGTCGCCAAGGCCGGCACCGACGAGACCGACGCGGTGATGCGGGCGATGCGCGAGACGCCGGTGGACGATTTCTACGCCCATGGCGGGCGCATCCGCGAGGACGGGCGCATGGTGCACGACATGTACCTGTTCGAGGTGAAGCGGCCCGGGGAATCGACCGGCGAGTGGGACCTCTACCGGCGCGTGGCGACCATCCCGGGCGATCAGGCCTTCCAGCCGCTCTCGGCCTCCCGCTGCCCGCTGGTGAAGAAGTGACCCCGCGCTGGCGCCGCCGCCCGGAGGGCTCGACCTGGGGCGAGTTCGGGCCCGACGACGAACTCGGCCGCCTCAACCTGCTGACGCCCGAGAAGGTGCGCCAGGGGGTGGCCGAGGTGCGCGAGGGCCTGACCTTCTGCCTGAGCCTGCCCCTCGACTACCCGGGCGGCAACGTGCTGAACCCGCGCCGCCACCCGCCGAAGATCACCCCGACCGTGCGGGCGAGCGGCCGCCCGAACTTCAACTTCCCGGTCTGCGAGGAGGTGCCCGACGCCACCGACGTGATCAGCGACGACCTCGCGGTGCTGCACCTGCAATACTCGACGCAGTGGGACGGCCTCTGCCACGTCGGCTCGCTCTTCGACGCGGACGGCGACGGCGTGCCGGAGCCCGTCTACTACAACGGCTTCCGGGCGGACCGGGACATCGCCGGGCCGAGCCGGGCCGAGGAAGCGGGGGCCCCCTCGCGCGCCCGGGCGCTCGGCATCGAGCGGCTCGCCGAGCGGGGCATGCAGGGCCGCGGCGTGATGATCGACCTGCGCGCCCATCTGGGCGACGCCCGCCAGGCGGTGGGCTACGCCACCCTGCGGCGGATCCTGGAGGCGGACCGCGTCGCGGTCGAGCCCGGCGACATGGTCTGCCTGCACACGGGCTTCGCCGAGCGGCTGCTGGGGATGAACCGGGCGCCCGATCCGGCGGAGGTGCACCGGCTCGGGGCCGGGCTCGACGGGCGCGATCCCGACCTCCTCGCCTGGATCACCGAGTCGGGCCTCTGCGCGCTGATCGCCGACAATTACGCGGTCGAGATCTATCCGGCCGGCCCGATGCGGGGCTGCTGCGCCACGCTGCCCCTCCACGAGCACTGCCTGTTCCGGCTCGGCGTCAATCTCGGCGAATTGTGGCACCTCACCCCGCTGGCGACCTGGCTGCGGGCCAACGGGCGCTCGCGCTTCCTGCTCACCGCGCCGCCCCTGCGGATGCCCGGGGCCGTCGGCTCGCCGACCACGCCGATCGCCACCGTGTAGGAGCGGGAGTGTCGACCCGGCCCGGCGCGGGCTTGAGCGAAGCCGACATCCGCATGGCGACCCCATCCGGCGGATGTCGCATCAGAAGTAGGAGCGCACCAGCCCGCTCACCAGCAGGTTCCAGCCGTCGATCAGGACGAAGAACAGCACCTTGAAGGGCAGCGAGATCACGGTCGGCGGCAGCATCATCATGCCCATCGACATCACCACCGTGGCCACGATCATGTCGATGACGAGGAAGGGCAGCGCGATCAGGAAGCCGATCTCGAAGCCGCGGCGCAGCTCCGAGATCATGAAGGCCGGGATCAGGATGCGCAGGTCGACCTTCTCGCCGGCCTCGGCCTTGGGGAAGTTGCGGCTGGCGAGGTCCGCGAAGGTCTGGAGGTCCTTCTCGCGCACGTGGGACTGCATGAACTCGCGGAACGGGTCGACGACCTTGCCGAAGGCGTCCTCCTCGCTGATGCGGTTCTCGGTGAGGGGCCGCACGCCCTCCTGCCACGCCCGGTCGAAGGTCGGCGCCATCACGTAGAAGGTCATGAACAGCGACAGGCTGACCATGAACAGGTTGGCGGGCGTGCTCTGAAGCCCGAGCCCGGAGCGCAGGAAGGACAGGGCGACCACGAAGCGCGTGAAGCTCGTCACCATCACGAGCAGGCCCGGCGCCACGGACAGGACCGTGAGGAGCGCGACCATCTGGATGATGCGCCCGCTCGCCGCGCCGTTGCCGGGCGGCAGCAGCGCGTCCAGGGACGGGAGGCCGGAGGCGGCCTGGGCGGCGGCGGGTCCCGCGGCGAGGAGCGCCAGGATCCCCGCGAGGGCGAGACAGGCGAGGGCCGGGAGGGCACGCGTCATCGGGAGGATCCGCCGCATCACTGGATGATCAGGGTCTCGACCACGAGCTCGCGCACGGCCCCCTTGGTCCGCAGCATCACGCGTTCGTTGAGGTCCTCGCGCAGGTGCATGAGGCCGCTCGCCCCCTGGAGCTGCGCCAGCGACACGGTCCGCAGATAGGCCAGGATGTCCTGGCGGATCTCCGCCACGGCCACGTCGGGATTGGCCACCGCGCCGGTCCTGTAGATGATCGAGCCCTCCAGGCGCACCCACATCTCGCCGGAATCGACGAGGTTGGTGACCAGGGGACCGACGCTGCGGGTGCTGAGGTCGCCCGTGTAGGTCAGGACCTTCTCGGCCCGGGCCTGCTCCTCGGTCTTCTTCTTGTCGACCGCCTTCTCGACGGTGGTGAGCAGGTAGTAGCCGAGGCCGCCGCCGGTTCCGCCCGCGCCGAGCGTCAGCACGGCGAGGGCGAGGAGCCAGCCCTTGCCCTTCTTCGGCGCGGTCGTGGAATCGGGCGAATCGGCCATCGGGCGTGTCCGGGTCCGGGAGCCCGGGACGGGCCTCCGACGCCGCTCTCTTGCCGCCCGGAGCTTGCGCGAGGCAGGTGCCGGGGCCGGCCCGGGGACCTTCGACGAGGGCCCGGGGCCGTCAGCCGGCCGCCGCGGCCGGGAGCGCCGCCTGATCCTCGCCCATCACGGCGGCGGGCGGCCCGAAGCGGACGATGCGGCCCGCCTCCATCACGGCGACCTGGTCGGCCGCCATGTAGGTCGACGGGCGGTGGGCGACGATGATCGTGGTGCGGCCCGCCATCAGGCGGCGCACCGCCTCCTGCACCCGGGCCTCGGAGGCGGGATCGAGGGCGCTCGTCGCCTCGTCGAGGAGGAGGATCGGCGCGTCCTTCAGGAAGGCCCGCGCCAGCGTGACGCGCTGGCGCTCCCCGCCCGAGAGCCGCGCGCCGCCCGGCCCGACCCGGAAGGCGAGCCCCTCCGGCAGCGCCTCGACGAAATCCGCCGCCGCCGCGCGGGCCGCCTCCCGCACCTCCTCGGCCGTCGCGCCCGGGCGGCCGAAGGCGATGTTCGCCTCGATCGTGTCGTCGAACAGCATCACGTCCTGCGTCACCATGGCGATCGCGTCGCGCAGGGAGCGCAGCGTCACGGCGCGCAGGTCCTGGCCGTCGATGAGCACGCGGCCGGCGGTGACGTCCTGCAGCCGCGGGATCAGGTCGAGGAGCGTCGACTTGCCGGCGCCCGAGCGCCCGACGATGGCCGTCACCGTGCCGGGCCGGCACACGAGGTCGATCCCGCGCAGGACCGGCGCCCCCTCCCGGTGGGCGAAGACGACCCCCTCGAAGCGGATCTCCCCCGGGCCGACGCGGAGCGCGGGCGCCCCGGGATCGTCCCGGATCGCCGGCTCCTCGTCGAAGGCCTCGAAGTAGCGCTGCAGGGCGCCCGCCGCCTGCTGCAGCGTGGCGTTGAGGCCGCCGAGCGTCCGGGCGGGCTGCGAGGCGAGGAGCAGTGCGGTGACGAAGCCGGTGAAGTCGCCGATCGAGCGCTCCCCCGACATCACGCGGTCGCCGATCAGCACCATCACGGCGGCGACGCCGAGCCCGCCGCCGATCTCGAGCAGCGGATCGAGGCGCCCGCGGGCGTTGGCGGCCTTCATCTTCAGGCGCCGCACCTGCTCGAATCCCTCGCGGGCCCGGGCCGAGAGGAGATCCTCCAGCCCGTAGACCTTGGCGACCCGCGAGCCGAGCAGGCTCTCGCCGATCAGCCCCGCCGTCGTCCCCACGGTCTCGTGGATGGCGCGGGCGTAGCGGCGCAGCTTCTGGCCGATCTGGCTCACCGGCCGGGCGACGAGCGGGACCATCACCACCGACACCAGGGTCAGGAGCGGGTCCATCCACAGGAGCGCGGCCCCGAGCGCGATCAGCATGGCGAGGTCGCGCAGGAGCACCGTCGAGAGCCGCGTCAGCGCCTCGGTGACGGGCGCGAAATCGGCGGTGAAGCGCTGGGCGAGGGCCGCGGGGCTCTCCCGCGCGGTGCGCCCGACATCGGCGCGGACCAGCCGGGCGAACAGGTCCGAGAGCATGTCGGCCTCGACCCGCGTGACGATGCGGTTCGTCAGGACGAGCTGCGCCAGAAGCGCGGTGCCCCGGAAGGCGGTGGCGAGCAGGATCGCCGCCGGCACGTAGGAGAGCGAGGTGCGGTCGTTCGCCCCGTAGGCCTCGAAGGCGAAGCGCACGACCACCGGGTAGATGCCGGTCGAGGCGCCGACCACCGCGATGGCGAGGGCGAGCCAGGCGAGCGGCCCCTTCTGGCGCGAGAGCCAGCCGTGCCAGACCCGCAGGACCATCGCGCGCCGGGTCATCGCGCCGCGCCCTGCGCGTCAGTCGCGCCTCCGGCCGGATCGGCCGCCCGCGACGGGGCGCGCTCGCGCATCTTGGCCTCGCGCATCTTGGCCTCACGCATCTTGGCGATGCGCAGGAAGCGCCCGAAGGCGAGGATCGTCGCCATCGCGAAGCCGTCGGCCCCGGCGAGGAAGAGCCGGCGCAGGATGTAGAAGCGCAGGAAGGTCGAGGGAAATTCGACGAGGAGGCGGAGGGTCAGGGAGAGGCGCGAGCGCGGCGCCGAGGTGCGCGCGGCCAGCTCCGCCACGTAATTCGCCTTGGCGACGGCGTGGTTCCAGTCGCGGTAGGTGAAGTGCCATGCCACCGCACGAAGTCGCCGCGGCGCCTCGTCGGTGCGGATCTCCAGGTGATCCCAGTTGGGGTTGTCGATGGTGCGCGCGACGCGGCGGTCGTAGAGGTAGATCTGCTCGGTGCAGAACGCGAAGGGAGGCGGCCGGTCGCGGTGCGGCAGGGCCATGGCCTTGCGCACCTTGGCGAGCGCGGGCGGAGGGCCGGGCCGGAACAGCGCCCGGATCTCGCGCACCAGGGCGGGCGTCAGCACCTCGTCCGCATCCATGCTGAAGACGTGGTCGTGGCGGCACTCCCCCTCCCCGAACCGCCGCTGCGGCCCGAAACCCGCCCAGGGGTTGGTGACGACCCGCGCCCCGAGGGAGCGGGCGATCGTCGCGGTCGCGTCGGTCGAGCCCGAGTCGATCACGAGGATCTCGGCCCGCAGCGGCAGGGCGGAGCGGATCGCCGCCTCGATGCGGTCGGCCTCGTTGAAGGCCCGCATCAGGACCGTCAGCGGGATGGGTTCGTCGTCGGCTCTGGTCAATCGTCTCGGCTCCGGGCGCCCGCTTGAGCGGTGCGAGTGTGGCGGAACTTGGTCGGCGGTCCTCGCCCGGGCCGATCCGCGGGCCCGATCCGGTCCCGCCGCGCCGCGGAACGCCCGTCCCGGTCGGCACCGGCCCGACCGCCCGACGCCCGCGCTGACGCAGGGCGGGCCCCGTGCGCCGCCCCACCGCGCCAGCGCCGGGCAAGTCCCGCACGCGGCCCGTACTGTCGTTCGTGACAATGTGGGCGCCGGCCGATCGGGTGCGCAGGTCCGAGGATTGGGTCTGAACTTGCCATTTGTGAAGGCGTCGGCAGCGTGAATCGGCCATACTGACAAGGTCGGTCCGCGGCCCGTCGGCCACCCGGCCTGTCCGTCCGTCAATGCGGGAGCGCATCTGCGGGCGGGAGGGACGCGTCCGAGGCCCCCAAAGCGACTGCCCTGCCGGCCCCGCCGGCAGGGCACTTTTCGCGAGGGCCCCTGGCCCCTGGTCCTTGACCCCTGGCCCTTGACGCGGCGGCGGGACGCGGCAGATGTCGGGGCCGCGGAGGACCCGCCACACCCGAGAGGGGCCACCCGGTGGAGGATTATCGCGCCGAGCTGCTGCGCCAGGTCCGGGCCGGCGACATCGCCACCGGCGAGGCCGCGAGCGCCTGCCTGCCCGGCCTGCTGCGGCGCCTCGATCGGCACGAGCGCGGCGTCGCGAGGAACATCCCGGTCCTGTCCCTCTACCATCGCTGGCGTCGCCACAGATTGCGCCTTCAGGTTGCGGATGCGCGCTGGCACATCGAGCAGGGACGGGCCGCCCGGATGGGCGAGCTGCTCGGCCGCCGCTGAGGCCGGCCGCGCGCCCTGCCCCAACGAAGGCCGCGCGGCGCGCGGGCGCGCCGGCCGGGTGCGCCGGCTTTGCGCCGCGCCCTCCGGATGTTCTATGCTGAAATCGTGGGGAACCGTTCGGCAAGTTGCAGCTCAGCACAGAGACAATCTCCACTCGCTTGTGGGGCGGGCCGACCGGTGGGGGAGCGGGTGACAATCCGGTGATGCGGGATGTCTTGCGACATTGGGCCGGAACGGTCCGCGGCCGGACGCCGTCCCGGTCGAGGTCGTCGGGCCCGATCGCGAACCGGCTCGCGATCCTGTCGGCGGCCGTGCTGCTGTCCCTCGCGGCGATCATCGGGTTCGTCGCCTGGCGGAGCTACCAGGTCTCCCTGCGCGAGGCGCGGATCGACGCGGCCAACCTCGCCCGCGCCCTCGACCAGCACACGGCGCGCACGATCGAGGCGGTCGGGCTCAATCTCGGGATCGCGCAATTCGCGATGGAGCGCGACGGGCTCGAGACCTTCGCCCGCACCGGCCTGGCACTCCTCACCCGGCTCGCGGCCGCCTCCTCGCCGATCCGGGACATCGCGGTTCTCGGCGCGGACGGGAGCGTCCTCGTCGGTACCCGCGAGCACGCCGAGCCGGCCGGGGACCGGAGCTACTTCACGGTCCACCGGGACGACCCGCTGGCCGGCCTCTTCATCAGCCCGGCCTTCCGCGACCGCGCCGGCGACGACCGGGCCATCGTGGTCAGCCGCCGCCTCGCCCTGCCGGACGGACGGTTCGGGGGCGTGATCGCGGCGACCCTCGACGTCGACTATTTCCGCCGGTTCTACCGGACCATGGAGGTCGGCCCGGGCGGGGTCGTCGCGCTGCTCGGGGCGGACGGGCGCCCCCTCGTGGTCCATCCGTGGCGCGACGACGGCGGCGACCTGCCCCGCCTCGATCTCGCCGCCGCGCTGCCGCCCGGGGCTGAGGCCGGCCTCGTCACGGAGGCGGCCGACGCGCAGGGCGTCCTGCGCCTCGTCGCCTACCGCCGCGTGGAGGCGCTGCCGCTCGTCGCGGTGGTGGGTCTCGCCCGCGAGGACGCGCTCGGGTCCTGGCATCGCCAAGTGCTGGTCCTGACCGGGATCGCCCTGGCGGCGCTCGGCCTGACCTGGCTGATCGGGCTGCGGCTCGGTCGAACCCTGGCGCAGCAGCGGGCGAGCGAGACCCTGTTCCGGGCGATGTTCGAGGCGGCGAGCGAGGCGCAGTTCATCTGCCGGCTGGAGACGGACGGGTCGTTCCGGCTCGAAGCCTGCAACCGGGCCGCGGCGGCGCGGCTCGGCGCGGCGCCCGAGGCGCTGGTCGGGCGGCCCCTCGGCGGGGCGCTGCCGGCCGGGCGGGTCGCGCGGATCGAGGCGGACCTGCGCCGCTGCCTCGCCGCGGGCAATCCGATCCGCCTTCAGGAGAGCGGGGATGGGGCCGGGCGGGTCTTCGAGGAGGTGCTCACCCCCCTGCGGGACGAGGCGGGCCGGCTCGACCGCGTCCTGGCCTCGATCCGCGAGATCACCCACCTCAAGCGCGCAGAGGCGGAGACGCGCGAGGCGGTCCGCCGGCTGCTGATGGCCGAGGAGATCGCGCATGTCGGCCACTGGCGCATCGACCTGCGCGACGACAGCATGACCTGGTCGCGGGAGGTGTTCCGGATCCACGGCCTCGAACCCGGCAGCGTCGCGCCGACGCTCGCGGCCGCGCTCGGCTTCTGCCACCCGGACGACCGGCCCGCCGTGGCGGCCTCGATCGAGGCCCAGATCGCGTCGAAGCAGCCCGCCACCGACGCGTTGCGCATCGTCCGGCCGGACGGCAGCATCCGCCACGTGGTCACCCGCGCCCTGTGCGAGTTCGGCCCGGACGGCGCCGTCGCGGCCCTGTTCGGCACGCTGAGCGACGTCACGGAGCTGCGCCGCGTCGAGCGCGAGGCGGCCGAGGCCGCCTCCCTCCTCGCCACCACGCTCGAGAGCATGGACCAGGGGCTGATCGTGGTCTCCCCCGAGGGCCGGATCGAGATCTGCAACGCGCGGGCGCTGGCGCTCCTCGGCCTGCCGCCCGAGCTGATGGCCGGGAAGCCCACGACCCACGAGGTGCTCGAGCACCAGTGGCGGAGCGGCGAGTTCGCCGGGGCCGAGGAGGAGGTGCGCCGCCTGATGCGCGCGGGCGGGATCGTGCCCGAGCCCCACACCTACACCCGCGTGCGGCCGAACGGGACCGTGCTGGAGATCCGCACCATGCCGATGGCCGGCGGCGGCCTCGTGCGGACCTACACCGACATCACGGCCCGGCGTCAGGCCGAGGAGGCCCTGCGCGAGAGCGAGAGCCGCCACCGGCTGATCGCCGAGAACGTCAGCGACGTCATCACCCTGCGCCGCGCCGGCGGGGACGGCGCCCTGCTCTACGTCTCACCCGCGATCCGGACCGTGCTCGGCTACGCGCCCGAGGACTTCGCCGCGCGGCCCGCCGAGTCCCTGCTCCACCCCGAGGACCGGGACCGGGTCGCGGCGGTCACCGCCGCCATCGACGCCGCGCGGCCCACCGCCACCAGCGTGCACCGGCTGCGTCACCGGGACGGGCACTGGGTCTTCGTCGAGACCGCCCTGACCTGGATGCAGGGGGAGGGCGCGCGGGGCGCGCGCATCCTCGCGGCGATGCGCGACGTCAGCCGGCGCGTCGCCGCCGAGGCGGCGGTGCGCGAGAGCGAGATGCTCTACCGGCTGCTCGCCGAGACCACGAGCGACGTGATCACCCGGCTCGACCTCGGCCTCGCGTGGCAATACGTGTCGCCGGCCTGCCGCGCGGTCCTCGGCTACGAGCCCGAGGACTTGCTGCGCCAGCGCCCCTCCGCGGTGGTCCATCCGGACGACCTGCCGGCCCTGCAGGACCTCGCGCGGCGCCTCGCCGCCGGCGAGATCGCGGGCGAGCATGTGACGACCACCTTCCGCACGCGCCACGGGCGCGGCGGCTTCGTGTGGACCGAGGCCGGCCTGAGCCTGATGCGGGACGAGGGCGGGGCGCCGGTCTCGATCGTCTGCTCCCTGCGCGACGTGACCGCCCGCAAGGCCGCCGAGGCCGCCCTGGAGGCCAGCGAGGCCCGCTACCGGTTCCTCTCGGAGAACGGCAGCGACATGATCGTCCAGGCCGACCGGGACAGCGTGCGCCGCTACGTCTCGCCGGCCTGCCGCGAGATCCTCGGCTACGAGCCGGAGGAGATCGTCGGCACCAAGCCCCTCGACGGCGTCCATCCGGACGACCGCGCCGCCCTCGCGGCGACCCTCGCGGACCTCGCCGCGGGGACGCGCGACGTCGCCACGAGCCGCCAGCGCTACCGGCGGCGGGACGGCAGCTACGTCTGGGTCGAGGCGAAGTTCCGCCTCCTGCGCGACGCGGAGGGACGGGCCGAGGGCTACGTCGCCTCGGTGCGCGACGTCTCCGAGCGCCAGCGCCAGGCCGAGGCGCTGGAACTCGCCCGCGACGCCGCCGAGCAGGCGAGCCGGGCCAAGACCGACTTCCTCGCCTCGATGAGCCACGAGATCCGCACGCCGCTCAACGGCATCCTCGGCTACACCGACCTCCTGCTCGACGATCCGAGCCTCGGCGGCGGGCAGCGCCGGCAGGCCGAGCGCATCCAGTCGGCCGGGGCGGCCCTGCTCACCATCGTCAACGACATCCTCGACTTCTCGAAGATCGAGGCCGGCCAGATCGAACTCGACCCGCAGCCCTTCCTGCTCGACGCCCTCCTCGACAACACGGTCTCGGTGGTGCGCGGCTTCGCCCGCAAGAAGGCGATCGCGGTGGCGGTCCGCCTCGACGGCGCGGCCCCGCGCACGCTGGTCGGCGACCAGGACCGCCTGCGCCAGATCCTGCTCAACCTCCTCAACAACGCGGTGAAGTTCACCCATGCGGGCTCGGTCACGCTGGCTGTGGCCTGCGAGAGCCCGCCGGGGGCGACGGCTTGCCTGCGCTTCGCCGTCAGCGACACCGGGATCGGGATCCCGCGGGACAAGCACGAGCGCCTGTTCCAGCGCTTCAGCCAGGTGGACAATTCGATCCGGAGGGATTTCGGCGGCACCGGCCTCGGGCTGGCGATCTCCAAGAACCTCGTCGAGCTGATGGGCGGCACGATCGGGGTGGAGAGCGTGGTCTCCGAGGGCACGACGTTCTGGTTCACCGTGACGCTGCCGGTGGGGGGCGCCGTCGCGGCGCCCGCCGCGCCGGGCCGCGCCGCCCTCGCCCAACTCCCCGCCCGGATCCTCCTGGTCGAGGACCTGGAGATCAACCAGGACATCGCCCGCGCCGTGCTGGAGGCGGCCGGGCACGAGGTCGACGTCGCCTCGGACGGGCTGGAGGCCATCGTGGCCGTGCAGGCCAAGTCCTTCGACCTCGTGCTGATGGACGTGCAGATGCCCGGCATGGACGGGCTCACCGCCACCCGCCACATCCGGGCGCTGCGCCCGCCGGTCTGCACCGTCCCGATCGTCGCCATGACGGCGAACGTGCTGCCGGCCCAGATCGCCGAGTTCCGCGCCGCGGGCATGGACGACCACGTCGGCAAGCCGTTCAAGCGCGACGACCTCCACCGGGTGGTGGCCCGCTGGAGCCGGGCCCAGGAGCGGGCGCGCCCGCTCCCCCCGGGCGCCCCCGACGGGCCCGTCCTCGACCGCGCCGTCTACGAATCGGCCCGCGGCCTGCTCGGCCCGCAGGGCGTGACGCGCCAGCTCGCCCGCCTCGTGGCCCAGCTCGACGAGCGGCTCGGGGAGGCGCGGCTCTCGCCGGAGGATCGGGACCGGCTCGCCGGCGACGCGCACGCCATCGTGGCGGCTTCGGGCCAGCTCGGCTTCGTCGAGCTCTCCCGCGCCTGCGCCGCGCTCGAGGCGGCCTGCGAGAGCGGGCTCGGCCTCGGTCCGGCGGTGGCGCGGGTGCGCGCGGCGCGGCGCCGCGCGCTCCTGGCGATCGAGGGCCTGCGCGCGGTCGCCTGATCCGGGGGCGCGCGAGCCCCCGGGCGGCGGGGCGCCCCCGGCGCGGGCCCTGCCCGCGGCGACGGCGACACGCCCGGGGAATCCCCATAGGCTTCGCCGCTCCGGGAGAGGGACGGCCGCAGCCATGACCGAGACCAGCCGCGAGGCGATCCGCCGCCATTACGGGGAGCCGAGCCCGCGGGCCGTGAACAAGCAGCTCGCGCGCCTCGACGCCCACGCGCGCGCCTTCATCGCGCTCTCGCCCTTCCTGGTGATCGCCTCCGCGGACGCGGCGGGGCGGGGCGACGCCACCCCGCGCGGCGACGCGCCCGGCTTCGTCGCAGCGCCGGACGACGCCACGCTGGTGATCCCGGACCGGCCCGGCAACCGGCGGGTCGACACGATGCAGAACGTCGCGGAGAACCCGCAGGTCGGGTTGCTCTTCCTGGTGCCGGGCATCGACGAGATGCTGCGCGTGAACGGCCGCGCCCGCCTCACCACCGACCCCGCCCTGCTCGCGCCGCTGGCGGTGGCCGGGCGCGCGCCGGTGGCGGGCCTGATCGTCGCGGTCGAGGAGGTATTCTTCCATTGCGGGAAGGCCGCGATGCGCGCGCAACTCTGGGCGCCGGAGGCGCGGGTCGAGCGCGCGCGCTTCCCGACGCTCGGGCGCATCCTCGCGGACCAGATCGCTGGCGAGGACGCGGCCGAAGCGGAGCGGGCCATCGAGGAGAGCTACCGCACCCGGCTCTACTGATCCGGGATCCGCTTGGTCGAAGCGGCTCCCGGATCAGGATCCTGCGCGGCGCCTGTGCGCGGCGCCTGAGCGAAGCCGACATCCGCATGGCCGAAATGGGAGATGGCAACGCCATCGACCGGATGTCGGATGAGGCGCCGCAGCGCCCCGCCCGCCCCGGATCGGGCCCTGGGCCACAAGCCCAAGGGAATGCAAGCCCAAGGGAACGCAAGCAAAAGGGACCACTGCCCGAGACGAAAAAGCCAAACAAAAAACCCCGCCGCGCGCGCGACGGGGCCGAACCCTTGCGGGCCGCGATCTTACTGCTGGGTCTTCAAGTAGGCGACGAGGTCGTCGATCTTCTTGTCTTCCTTGAGTCCGGCGTAGATCATCTTGGTGCCGGAGACCAGGCCCTTCGGGTTGGCGAGCCACTTGTGCAGGGTGGCCTCGTCCCAGGTCAGGCCCGAATCCTTGAGCGCGGCGGAGTAGCTGTAGCCCTCGTGGGTGCCGGCCTTGCGCCCGACGACGCCCTTCAGGTCGGGGCCGACGCCGTTCTTGCCGAAAGCGTGGCAGGCCTTGCACTGCGAGAACAGCTTCTCGCCGGCGGCGGCGTCCTGCGCCTGCGCCGTCAGGGGGGCGAGCAGCGCGAGGGCGGCACCGAGGATGAACTGACGCATGAGGGTCCCTCCGATAGGCCTCGATCGACGGCCAGATTGCCCGTGGGCGAGCGTGGATATGGCCTAGGTTTCGAGCTGGTAAAGTTAAAAACGCGACCGGGTCGATCCGGGTGCGTGCGGCGAAAAGAAGCTGCGCCGGCGGGCAAATCAATGGGACGAAAGTTCATGGCGCGACAACGCGTTGTGGCGCGTGCCGGTGCGTGCGGCGCGGGAGCGGTCTATACGGTTGCGGGAACGATGCGGGCCTCCGTCCCGCCGACCCCGAGGAGACGCCATGACGATCGCCTTCCCGGCCCCCGATCCCGCCATCCTCGCCCGCCGCGACGCGATCATCGAGGGCCTGCGCCCGCTGGTGGCGCCCGAGGCCCTGGTGACGAGCGAGGACGAGCGGCGCGCCTTCGAGACCGACGGGCTCACCGCCTATCGGCGCATGCCGCTCGCGGTGATCCTGCCCTCCAGCACGGCGGAGGTCGCCGCGGTGATGCGCTACTGCCACGCCGAGGGCGTGCGCGTGGTGCCCCGCGGCGCCGGCACCTCGCTGGCGGGCGGCGCCATCGCCCAGGAGGACGCGGTGATCCTCGGCGTCGCCAAGATGAACCAGGTGCTCTCCCTCGACTACCGCAACCGGACCGCCCGGGTGCAGGCCGGCATCACCAACCTGGCGATCAGCGGCGCGGTCGCGCACGAGGGCTTCTTCTACGCCCCCGACCCGTCGAGCCAGCTCGCCTGCACCATCGCGGGCAACATCGCGATGAATTCGGGCGGGGCCCACTGCCTGAAATACGGCGTCACCACCAACAACCTGCTCGGCGTGACGCTGGTCCTGGTGGACGGCACCGTGGTGGAGATCGGCGGCGAGCACCTCGACGGCGCGGGCTACGACCTCTTGGGCCTGATCTGCGGCTCGGAGGGGCAGCTCGGCGTGGTCACCGAGGCGACGGTGCGGATCCTGCGCGCCGCCGAGGGCGCGCGGCCGGCCCTGATGGGCTTCGGCTCGGTCGAGGCGGCGGGCGCCTGCACGGCCGCGATCATCGGCGCCGGCATCATCCCGGTGGCGATCGAGTACATGGACCGGGAGGCGATCACCATCTGCGAGGCCTTCGCCAAGGCCGGCTACCCCCTGGACGCCGAGGCGATGCTGATCATCGAGGTCGAGGGCTCGCCCGAGGAATGCGACGCGATGCTGGCGCGCATCGTCGAGATCGCCAGACCCTTCAACCCGACGAGCCTGAAAGTCTCGCAATCCGAGGCCGAGAGCGCGGCGATCTGGAAGGGACGCAAATCCGCCTTCGGGGCGACCGGCCGGATCTCGGACTACATCTGCATGGACGGCACCATCCCGACCGGGCAGCTCGCGCCGGTGCTGGAGCGGATCGGCGAGATCACGCGGCATTACGGGCTGCGCTGCGCCAACGTCTTCCACGCGGGCGACGGCAACCTGCACCCGCTGATCCTGTTCGACATCAACACGCCCGGCGAGATGGAGAAGGCCGAGAAGGCCGGCGAGGACATGCTCAAGCTCTGCGTCGAGGTGGGCGGCTGCCTCACGGGCGAGCACGGCGTCGGCATCGAGAAGCGCGACCTGATGAACGTGCAGTACGCGCCCGAGGACCTCGCCCAGCAGATGCGGGTGCGGGCCGTGTTCGACCCGGCCTGGTTGATGAACCCCGCCAAGGTGTTTCCGCTGGAGGGGCGCATCGCCGCCTGACGGGACCGGGGCCCGCCCGGGGGGATCGGCGCCGCCCGGGCGCGGCGCTGCGGCGCCGGCTCGCGCCGAGCGTCACAAAAAACCCGAACT
Organism: Methylobacterium sp. 4-46; assembly: GCF_000019365.1. Classification (GTDB taxonomy): domain Bacteria; phylum Pseudomonadota; class Alphaproteobacteria; order Rhizobiales; family Beijerinckiaceae; genus Methylobacterium. The sequence goes on from NC_010511.1 coordinate 3,359,482, forward strand.
CCCCGGGCATCTCCGGCCGGGTTCCCGCCCGCCGATCGGGTCAGCGCCCGCAAAGACGGCGCCGATCGTCGCGGGCCACATCGCTCTCGGGGCTTGCCAGTGATCATCCGCCACCACGCCGCGACCGACGCCTTCACGCGCCTGCACCGGACCTTCACGGTCCATCTCGGCATCGCCCTGGTCTTCGCCTGGGGCACCGCCCTGGCGGCGGCCTGCTACGCGCCCTGGGTGCGCAACATCCGTCCCCTGCTCGATCCGGGCAGCGGCCGGGTCGAGAGTACGCTGTCCTTCCTGTTCGCGATGCCGGTGGTGCTGACCCTCGCCTGGGCGGCGGCGCAGTTCGGCCGCGAGACCCTGCGGCGCACGCAGCTGCTCGCGAACGCGGCGGCGGAATTCGCCCTCGCCGCCGCGGTCGCCTTCGGCGTGTTCTACGTCGCGATCGACCGGGCCGTGGCGGCCCTCTCCCTCGGGTTCTGAGCGGATGGCGCCGGGAGCGCCGATCCGGCGGGTGCCGCCGATGCCGGCCTCCTGGCGCGACTTCTGGAACCGCGACACTCCGATCTACGTCAACGATCGGCACCGGTCGCGGCACTACGCGGGTCTCGCCGAGGATCTCGTCGGGCTCGTGCCCGGTCCGCGGGCGACCCTGCTCGATTACGGCAGCGGCGAGGCCCTCTCGGCCGATCGGGTCGCCCGCGCCTGCGCCCGGCTCTACCTCTGCGACGCGGCCCCCCGGGTACGCTCCGGGCTCTCCCGCCGCTTCGGGGCGGAGCCCCGCATCGTGGTCCTGGCGCCGGAGGACCTCCCCGCCCTGCCCGATCGCGGCCTCGACCTGATCGTCGCCCATTCGGTGGCGCAGTACCTGACCGCGGAGGAGTTCGCGGGGCTGCTGCGGCTCTGGCACGCCAAGCTGAGGCCCGGCGGCCTGCTGATCGTGGCCGACGTCATCCCGCCCGACCTCGGCCCGCTGGCGGATGCCCTCGCGCTCCTCGGCTTCGGCTGGCGCGAGGGATTCCTCGCGGCGGCCCTCGCCGGGCTCCTGCGCACCGCCCTGTCGGATTACCCGTCCCTGCGCCGCCGCCTCGGCCTCACCCGCTACGCCCGGGACGAGATGCTGGCGCGGCTGCGGGAGGCGGGGTTCGACGCCGAGCCCCGCGCCAATCTCGGACATAACCGGCGCCGCCTCGCCTTCGCGGCCCGCCGCCCTGCGGCGCGGGCGCCCGCTTGAAAGGCGCCGGCCGGCGCCGATCTCCCGTCCTCGACGCGAATCCCATCGAGGCCGAGGCGATGCCGCTCTCCCGCCGCTCCCTCCTCGCCGGCGCGGCCGCCCTGGCCCTGCCGCGCCGCGCCCGCGCCGCCGAGGATGCCGAGGTCGCGGTGATCGGGGCCGGGGCGGCCGGGCTCGCGGCCGCCGCCGCGGTCACGCGGGCGGGGCACAGCGTCGCGGTGCTGGAGGCGCGGGCCAGGATCGGCGGGCGCGCCTTCACGGATGGCAGCCTGGGCCCGGACCGGGCCTTCGACGCCGGCGGGCAGTACATCCACTGGGCCGAGCGCAATCCCTGGAAGGCGGTCGCGCTCGCGGACGGCGTGCGGCTCACCACGGACGAGGCGGGTCCCTGGCCGAGCCTGATCATCGACGGCGCGCCGGCGACCGACGAGACCCGCCGCCGCCGGCGCGCGGGCTTCGTGCAGCTCACCGCCCTGCTCGACCGGGACCATCCCGGCGAGGACCGCTCGATCGGCGAGGCGGCCCGGGCCGTCGACCCGGCCCTCGGGCAGGCGGCGGCCGGGCTGACGCGGCTCTCGCTCGGGGAGGAGCCCGACCGGGTCTCCCTGCACGATTACGACCAGCTCTGGGCCGGCGAGGATCTCTGGGTCGACGGCTACGGGGCCCTCGTCGCCCGCCACCACGCGGGCCTGCCGGTCCGCACCGGCTGCCCCGTGCGGCGGGTGGATTGGAGCGGCCCGGGCGTCGCCCTCGACACGCCGGCGGGCCGGCTGCGCGCGGCCGTGGCGATCGTCACCGTGCCGGTCGGCGTGCTGGCGGCCGGGGCGCTTCGCTTCACCCCCGAGCTTCCCGCCGATCTCGCCGCGGCGATCGACGGCCTGCGCATGGGCGCCTACACCAAGGTCGCCCTCGCCCTCGATCCGGCGCGGGCCGGGGACCCGCGCGACGCGGTGATCCTGCGTTCGGCGCGGGGCGACGCGCCCGACCTCACGGCCTATCTGGAGATGCGCCCCTTCGGCCGCCCGCTGGCGGTGCTGCACCTGGGGGGCGACGCCGCCCGCCTGCTCTGCGAGGCCGGCGAGGCGGCCGCGGTGGCGGCGGCCACGGACGCGTTCGCCAGCGTGTTCGGCGCGACCGCGCGGGCGAGCGTGACCGCCGGGCGCCTCGCCGCGTGGTGGACCGACCCCTTCGCGCGCGGCAGCTACTCGCTCGCCCGGCCGGGCCGGGCCGGTGCCCGGGCGGCCCTGCGACGGCCGGTCGGCGAGCGCCTGTTCTTCGCCGGGGAGGCCGCTTCGGGCGGCGGCGCGATGACGGTGGGGGGCGCGACCTTGGACGGCGAGCGGGCGGCCGCGGCGGCGCTGGCGGCGCTCGGCCACTGAGCCGCCCGGGTGGGCAGGGGCGGCGCGCGCCCTATATGAGGAAGGGAGCGGCCCCGGGGCGACGCGATGGCGCGATCCGTCCCGCGCCGGGCCGCCGGGCAGAAAGGCCGATGGATGTCGGGAGAGAACAGCGCGACCCGCGACCGCGCCGAGACTCGCGCCGCCCGCGCGCAGATGCAGGCGGAGGCGGCCGCGGTCGCCTGGGCGGATCTGGAGAAGGCGAACCGCCAGCGCGACGAGAACATGGCCCGCCTGCGGGCGATGCGCCTCACCAAGGAGGCCGAGGCCGCCGAGGCAGCCCGGGCCGCCCCGCCCCGCAAGGCGCGCAAGCGCTGAGGATCACCCGCCGGAGCGGCCGCCGCTTCGGCGGCGGGAATGATGGGGGGACCGGAATCCGAGCAGAACCGCGCCGGGCCGTTCTGCTCAGGCCCCGGCGCGAGGCGTCAGTGCAAGGCGCGCCGGGGCTCCCCGGTGCGCTGCTCTTCCCAGGCTTCGAGGTTGGAGCGGGTGACGCCGCCGTCGCAGAGGCGGCTGCTGAGGTCGATGAAGGCCCGCTCGCGCGATTCGAGATCCTCCGCGCTGCCGGTCTCGTCGTCCTCCGCGTCCTCGGCGCTCGCGAAGCGATCGAAGGCGGCCGAGAGCTGCGCGAAGGCGAGGGCGACCGGCATGGTGCGGAAGATGGTGACGAAGTCGTCGTCCACGTCCCCGGTACAGAGGTCCCGCATTCGCACCGCGTAGCCATCCGCGTGCTCGGCGATCTCGTATTGCCAGTGACGGCCTTCGCAGGCTGCTAGGATCATCGCGCTCTCCCGCCCGTGCCCCTTGTCGAATGCGGGGCGCGCCAGGGTGGTTCCGCGCGGGGCGCGCTGCCCTTGCCGGAAACGCACCGGATCAGCGCCGCGTGCCGGCCTCGAAGACCGCCCGGCCGCCCACCCGCAGCTGGGTGCCGTTCCCCAGATCGACGAAGCCCGGCGCCGGCCCGGCCCGCAGGGGCTCCGGGCGCGGCGCCTCGCGGCAGCCCGGCCGGTCGGGGAGCCGCACGCCGGGCGGGGCGTCCTGCGGGCAGAGACGCGGGCGCGCCTCCCCGCCCCGCGCGGCCCCCGCCGCGGCGACGAGCCCGAGCAGGACGAGGAGGGCGGCACAGGGTGGGCGCATGGGCCGAGCCTCTGCGGGCGTGAGGAGGGCGCGCGGCGACGCCTCGCGGGGATGCGCGGCGCGCGGGCGCGGCGTCAAGGGACGCGCTGCCCCATATCGGCCGTGGTGATCTGGAGCGTGCGCGGCCGCCCGTCGCGCAGGATGGTCAGTTCCAGGGTCCGGCCGACGCCCGCCTCCTGGATCGCCGCCGTGAGGTCGGCCAGGCGGTGGACCGGGCGGTTGTTGACCCCGACGATGATGTCGCCCAGTTCGCCCGTGGCCGGGTCGACGCCGCGCAGGCCGGCGGCGGCGGCCGGCGATCCGCGCAGCACGCGCACCACCGCGACCCCGTCGATGCCGAGCCGGGCGGCCGCCTCCTCCTGCGCCGCCACGATGCCGATCCCCGGGCTCGGCGCGCGGCCCGTGCGGATCAGGTCCGGCACCACGCGGTTGACGACGTCGATCGGCACCGCGAAGCCGATGCCGGCGCTCGCGCCCGAGGGCGAGAAGATGGCCGTGTTGACCCCGATCACCCGCCCGGCCGAGTCGAGGAGCGGCCCGCCGGAATTGCCCGGGTTGATCGCCGCGTCGGTCTGGATCACGCCCGAGAGCTCCCGCCCCTCCTGGGTCGGCAGGCGCCGCTGCAGGGCGCTGATCACCCCCGAGGTCAGGGTGTGGTCGAGCCCGAACGGGTTGCCGATCGCGTAGACGAACTGCCCGACCTTGAGGTCGGCGGAGCTGCCGATGGCGATGGGCGGCGGCATGGCGCTCACCCGCCCGAGGCGCAGCACCGCGAGGTCGTAGTTGGGCGCCGCGCCGACCAGGGTCGCCGGCACGATCTCGCCGCTCGACAGCCGCACCGAGATCTCCGAGCCGCCCTGGATGACGTGGTTGTTGGTGACCACGTGGCCGCCCGCGTCCCAGACGAAGCCGGTCCCGGTCTGCTCGCTCCCCTGCCCGCCCTGCTCGGTGCCGTCCATGCCCTGGCGCATCAGGTCCTGCACGCTGGGGGCGCGGCGCGCGAAGACGTAGACGACCGAGGGGGCGGCGCGCTCGAACAGCGCCACGGTGGCGGCCTCGGCGGGGGCGAGGTCGCCGCGCGGGGTGACGGCCCGCGGCTGCTCCACCGAGAACAGCAGGGCGGTCAGGTAGGGCTGCGCCACGAACAGGGCGAGCAGCCCCAGCGCGGCGCCGAGGGCGATCCGCACGAAACGATCCGGCACGTTGGCACTCCCCGGCAGCCGATCCGCCCCGCAACTGGGCTTTGCCCCTAACTGGACCAGCCGCGGGGCATCTTCAATGCGCGGGTTTCCCGCCCTCCGCGTCGGCTACGGAAAGGATGCAACCGCCGAACGCATTAAGCCGTCGTCAGCTATCGCGGGCGAGTCGCCGCCGTGGTATCCGTTCGGCGGCCATCACATCGCGCAGCAGAGGCGGCCGTCGTGCAGGGTCATCGGTGACATGAATGCTGCCGCGCCGCGCACCGCCCCTCTGGATTTACATCGTCGGTCTGAACCTGACTTTACTGGTGCCGGCGCTGGCGGTGACGGCCGTTCTGCTGCACCGGTGGGTCGTGGCGGAGCAGGCGCGCCTGGAGAACGCCACCGCCGCCCGCAACGCGCAGGCGCTGGAGAAGGTCGACCGGTTCCTCGCCTCGCAGATCGCGATGTTGCAGGCACTGGCGACCTCCCCGGCCCTGGAGGCCGGTGACCTCGCGCGGTTCAACCGGCAGGCCACCGCCCTCTACGCGCTGCAGGGCACGAACATCATCCTGCGGGACCGGACCGGGCAGGAGCTCGTCAACACCCACGTCCCCTTCGGCACCGCGCTTCCGAGCATCCTGCGCGACGTCGACGCCGCAATCGTGGCGACGGGGGCGCCGGCGGTGTCGGACTTCCTGATCGGCGCCGTGTCGCGGGAGCCGGTGGTGCGCGTGAGCGTGCCGGTGACGCGGGAGCAGGGCGTCGCCTACATCCTCAGCGCGAGCATCCCGGCCGGGCAGATCGGCGCGCTGATCCGCGAGGCCGGCGTCGCCCCGCCCTATTCGGGCTCGGTGAGCGACCGCCGCGGCATCATCATCGGGCGCTCGGCCGCGACCGAGTCCGCGGCCGGCAAGCCCCTGCCGGGCTTCGGCGAGATCGCGGGCGAGCGCGGCAGCTGGAGCGGCCGGAACATCGTCGGCGAGCTGGTCTTCGGGACGTACCAGCGCTCGGCCCTGTCGGGCTGGACCTTCACGGTCGGGATCGAGCGGCAGGCCCTGCAGGCGCCGCTGACCGCGTCGCTGCGGGTGCTGGTGCCGGTCATGGTCGGCCTCGGCCTCCTGGCCGCGGCGATGTCGGTCCTGGTCGGGCGCCGGATCCTGCGCGCCAACGACGTCCTGCTCGCGGGGGCCCGTGCCCTGGCGCGGGGCGAGGTGATCGCCCCGGCCTCGACCAGGGTGGGCGAGGCCGACCAGATCGGCGTCGCCCTCGCCTCCGCCTCCCTGCAGCTGCGGATGCAGGCGGACGCCCTCCAGGCGATCAACCGGGACCTGGAGCGCCGCGTCGCCGTCCGCACGCGCGAGCTTGCCGGCAAGGAGGCGCTGCTGACCATGACCCTGGACGCGATGGACCAGGGGCTCGTCATGGTGGACGGGGCCGGCATCGTCGCGGTGACGAACCGGCGCGCCGCCGACCTCCTCGGCCTCGACCCCGCCTTCCTGGCCTCGCGGCCGAGCTGCGAGGCGATGCGCGAGGCGCTGCAGGCCAGGGGCGAGTTCGCCGCCCTCGACCCGGCGATCCGGGACGGGCTCCGGGACCGGGACCTCGACCGGATCGGCGCCCGCTACGAGCGCGTGCGGCCGAACGGCCAGGTGCTCGAGGTCGCCAACACGGCCACGGCGGATGGCGGGATCCTGCGCATCTACACCGACGTGACCGCCCGCAAGGCGGTCGAGACGGCGCTCGCCGAGGCGCACCGGCTCGCCCAGCAGGCCCGCCGCGCCGCCGAGGCCGCGAGCGCCGCCAAGACCGACTTCCTGGCGACCATGAGCCACGAGATCCGCACGCCCCTGACCGCGGTGCTGGGCTACGCGGATCTGCTGATGGCGCGCAGCGACCTCGAGGCCGAGCAGGCGCGGCTGGTCGGCCGGATCGTGACCGCCGGCGAGGCGCTGCGGACGATCGTGGACGACGTCCTCGACTTCTCCCGGATCGAGGCGGGCCGCGTCGACCTCGCCCCGCGGCCCTTCTCCCTCGCCGACCTGATCGAGGAGGCGCTGGCCCTGGTCCGCCCCGAGGCGGACCGCAAGGGCCTGCCGATCGCCGTCGCGATCGAGCCCGGCCTGCCGCCGCGCCTCGTCGGCGACGTCGACCGGCTGCGGCAGATCCTGCTCAACCTCCTCAACAATGCGGTGAAGTTCACGCCGGCCGGCAGCATCGGGCTCGCGGTGGCGCGGGACCCGACCGGCCCTGCCGAGGGGCGCGGGCTGCTGATCTCCGTCCGCGACACCGGGATCGGCATCCCGGCGGACAAGCACGCGCGCCTGTTCGAGCGCTTCAGCCAGGTGGACGGCTCGATCCAGCGGCAATACGGCGGGACCGGGCTGGGGCTGGCGATCAGCCGCCGCCTCGTCGAGGCGATGCACGGGCGCATCGGCGTCGAGAGCCGCGAGGGCGAGGGCTCGACCTTCTGGTTCCGCCTCGCCCTGCCGGCCGCCGAGCCGGAAGCGGATCCGCGCGGCGGCGGTCCGGCGGAGCGGCCGCGGGTCGGGCCGGGGCGCATCCTCCTGGCCGACGACGTCGCCATCAACCAGGAGATCGTCCGCCGGGTGCTGGAGGCCCGCGGGCACGTCGTCGAGGCCGTCGACGACGGGGCGGCGGCGATCCGGGCCGTGCAGGAGGGCCGCTACGACCTCGTCCTGATGGACGTGCAGATGCCGGGGACGGACGGGCTCACGGCGACCCGCCGGATCCGGCAGCTGCCGGGCGACCGGGGCCGCGTGCCGATCCTGGCGCTCACCGCGAACGTGCTGCCCGCCCAGGTCGCGGCGTTCCGCGCCGCCGGCATGGACGACCACATCGGCAAGCCGTTCCGCCGCGACGACTTCGTCGCGACGGTGGAGCGCTGGCTCTCCGGGCCGCTGCGGGCGCCGCGCCGGGCGGCCGGTTGAGGCTCGCGGCGAGCGCGCGGGCGACGATCATCGGCGGGAACCGGGAGCCGGGCGTGGCGATCGAGACCGGCCGCGCGCCCTCCCCCTTATGCAGCGGAATCCGCCCGGCCGGCGATCCGACGCGGCGGCGCGGCGCCCTCCTCCCACCTTCATCCCATTGGCCCTCCTCGCGGCGGCGCCTATAGTTGAGGGCAGCACCACCGAACGAGGGCCCCAGGCCGATGACCCGCATCCCGGATTTCTCGGACATCGCCTTCTCGGCGCCGGGCGAGGTCGCGCCGGCGGCGGCCCCGGGTGAGCCCTGGATGACGCCCGAGGGCATCCCGGTGAAGGGCCGCTACGGCCCGGAGGATCGTCGGGGCCTCGACTTCCTCGACACGTATCCGGGCGTCGCGCCCTTCCTTCGCGGCCCCTACCCGACCATGTACGTCACCCAGCCCTGGACGATCCGGCAATATGCCGGCTTCTCCACGGCCGAGGACTCGAATGCCTTCTACCGGCGCAACCTCGCGGCGGGCCAGAAGGGGCTCTCGGTCGCCTTCGACCTCGCCACCCACCGCGGCTACGATTCCGACCATCCCCGCGTCTCGGGCGACGTCGGCATGGCCGGGGTCGCGATCGATTCCATCTACGACATGCGCACCCTGTTCGCGGGCATCCCCCTCGACCAGATGACCGTGTCGATGACCATGAACGGCGCCGTGCTGCCGATCATGGCGCTCTACATCGTCGCCGCCGAGGAGCAGGGCGTGCCTCCGGGCAAGCTCGCCGGCACCATCCAGAACGACATCCTCAAGGAGTTCATGGTCCGCAACACCTACATCTACCCGCCGGCCGGCTCGATGCGGATCATCTCGGACATCTTCGCCTACACCTCGGCCCACATGCCGAAGTTCAACTCGATCTCGATCTCCGGCTACCACATGCAGGAGGCGGGGGCGACGCAGGACCTCGAACTCGGCTACACGCTGGCGGACGGGGTCGAGTACATCCGGGCGGGCCTCGCCGCCGGCCTCACCATCGACCAGTTCGCGCCGCGCCTGTCCTTCTTCTGGGCGATCGGCATGAACTTCTTCATGGAGGTCGCCAAGATGCGGGCCGCGCGCCTGCTCTGGGCCAAGCTCGTGAAGGAGTTCGGGCCGAAATCGGACAAGTCCCTGGCCCTGCGCACCCACTCGCAGACGAGCGGCTGGTCGCTCACCGCGCAGGACGTGTTCAACAACGTCACCCGCACCTGCGTCGAGGCGATGGCGGCGACGCAGGGCGGCACGCAGTCGCTGCACACCAACGCCCTCGACGAGGCGCTGGCGCTGCCGACCGACTTCTCGGCCCGGATCGCGCGCAACACTCAGCTCTTCCTGCAGCAGGAGAGCGGCACCACCCGGATCATCGATCCCTGGGGCGGCTCCTACTACGTCGAGCGCCTGACCCGCGACCTCGCGGGGCGCGCCTGGGAGCACATTCGGGAGGTCGAGGGCCTGGGCGGCATGGCCAAGGCGATCGAGGCCGGCATCCCGAAGCTGCGCATCGAGGAGGCCGCGGCCCGCGCCCAGGCCCGGATCGATTCCGGCCAGCAGACCATCGTGGGCGTCAACAAGTTCAAGCCGGACGGCGACCGGCCGCTCGAGCTCCTGCGCGTCGACAACGGCAACGTCCGGGCGATGCAGATCGACAAGCTCAAGCGGCTGCGCGCCGAGCGGGACGAGGCGGCGGTGGCGGCGACGCTCGACGCGCTGACCCGGGCCGCCTCGGGCAAGGAGAACCTGCTGGCGCTCGCCGTGCAGGCGGCGCGGACCAAGGCGACGGTCGGGGAGATCTCGGCGGCGCTGGAGCGGGCCTGGGGCCGGCACCAGGCCGAGATCCGCTCGATCTCGGGCGTCTACAAGCGGGAGATGGGGGGCATGTCGGGGGCGGTCGAGCGGGTGCGCAAGCTGGTCGAGGCCTTCGAGGAGGCGGATGGGCGCCGCCCCCGCATCCTCGTCGCCAAGATGGGCCAGGACGGGCACGACCGGGGCCAGAAGGTGATCGCCTCGGCCTTCGCAGATCTCGGCTTCGACGTCGATATCGGGCCGCTCTTCGCCACGCCCGAGGAGGCGGCGCGGCAGGCGGTGGAGAACGACGTGCACATCGTGGGCGTCTCGTCGCTGGCGGCCGGCCACCTCACGCTCGTCCCCGAGCTGAAGGCGGCGCTGGTCGCGGCCGGCCGGCCCGACGTGATGATCGTGGTCGGCGGCGTGATCCCGCCGGGGGATTTCGAGGCGCTGCGCAAGGCCGGCGCCTCGGCGATCTTCCCGCCCGGCACCGTCATCGCGGAAGCCGCCGCGACCCTGATCGCCGAACTCAACCAGCGCCTCGGCTACGCCGCCCGGGAGGCGGCCGAGTAGGCCGGCCGCAAAACGGTCACGGTTGTCCGGCCTGAGACGGGAGCTCCTCCCGCCTCTCACACCCGGGTTCGCGCGTGCAGGCCGGTGCCTCCGACATCCTCGACGACACCGCCTTCTCGCGTCCGGGCGGCCAGAAGGTCAGCCTGCGCTGGCTCGCCGCCTGCCTGCTCACCGGCATCGCCGGCGCCGCCCTGCTCGGCCTCGCCCTCGACCTCGCCGCCTCGGACGGAATCGTCGCGGTCCCGCCCGACCTCGCCCTGCACCCGCGTGCCGAGGCGGGCGCGCCCGGCGAGGCCGGGACCGCGCCCGCGGAATTCGCCGCGCGCAAGGGCGACCGGCTGGTGCGCGACGAGGTCGTGGTGGCGGCCAAGCGCGAGTTCCGCGCACCGCTGAGCGAGACCGTCGGCGAGCGCGAGGTGATCCGCGTCCACCAAGTGGTGCAGGTGGCCACGGACCTGTCGCTGCGCGCCCCCGAGGCGCCGATCCCGCCCTTCGACCCGATGCGCGGCGCCGGGAGCGAGGCCGTCACCGAGGAGACCGGCAGCGATCCGGCCGAGACCGCCGTGACCCTGGTGCGCTCGCCCCTGGCGGAGGCGCCGGAGACCGAGGCCCCCGCCCTCTCGGACGAGGAGGTCGACGCGCTCGTGGCCGAGACGCAGCGCCTCGCCGGGGGGCCGGGGCCGCTGCCCCCTGCCTTCCCGCCGGAGCGGATGCTCTCGCGGGCCCTGCGCCTCGGGGCGGGCCGCGAGGAGGACGAGGCCCCCGCGGGGGCGATCGACGTGAAGATCCTGCCGGAGAACCTGACCGAGATCGCCGAGACCGCGGCGGCCGCGGCCGGCCCCCTGTTCGAGACCCGCGAGGCGGTGATCGGCAAGGATCAGGCCCTGGCGGCGATCCTGCGCGAGAACGGCGCCGGGCCCGACCGGGTCGCCGCGATCCTGGCGGCGCTGAGCCCGCGCGCGCGGGACGAGCTGCCCGAGGGCCAGCACCTGCGCCTGCTGATCGCGCGCGAGGGCCCGACGCCGGGCATCGCCCGGGTGACGCTCTACGGCGAGGACGGGATCGAGGAGATCGCCGCCGCCAACGACCGCGGCGGCTTCGTGTCGGTGGCGCCGCCGCGGCCGGGGGCGCCGGCGGCCGAGGAGGAGGGCGGCGTCAGCCTCTACGAGAGCCTCTACGGCGCGGCGCTGAAGAACGGGGTCCCGCCCGGCGTCATCGAGGACCTCGTGCGCGTCCTGGCCTCCGGCAGCGACCTGCAGAGCCGCACCGGGCCCGGCGACCACGTCGAACTCCTCTTCACCGCCGACGAGGATTCCAAGCCGGAACTGCTCTTCGCGGCCCTGCGCAGCCGCGGGGAGACGCAGAGCCTCTACCGGTTCCGGGGGCCGGGAACGGGCGAGGTCGAGTACCTCGACGCGGAGGGCCGCTCGACGCGCAAGTTCCTGATCCGGCGGCCGGTGGCCGAGGGGCGGATCAGCTCCCCGTACGGGGCGCGCCTGCACCCGATCCTCGGCTATTACCGGATGCACAACGGCGTCGATTGGGCGGCGACCCGGGGCACGCCGATCATGGCGACGGGCGACGGCGTGGTGATCGCGGCGGGCGCCCGCTCGGGCTACGGCAACCGCGTCGAGATCCAGCACGCCAACAACTACGTCACCGCCTACAACCACATGGCCCGGATCGCGCGCGGCATCGTGCCGGGGGCGCGGGTGCATCTCGGCCAAGTGATCGGGTCGGTCGGCACCACCGGCCTCTCGACGGGGCCGCACGTCCACTACGAGGTCGCGATCAACGGGCGCTTCGTCGACCCGATGAAGATCCGGCTGCCGAGCGCGCACGCGCTCACCGGGCCGGCCCTCGCCGCGTTCCGGGCGGTCGAGGAGCAGGTCGACGGGCTGCGCCACCGCCACGGCACCGCCGCCGCGGCGCGGATGTGATCCGGGATCCGCTTGGTTCAACCGGATCCCGGATCACGCGCCCGCGCGGCGCCTGAGCGAAGCCCACATCCGCCAACCCGAAGGGATTTTTCGGAGGTGGAATGAGCGGCCCGCGCGGCCGGGGAAGAGTCTTCCACGCGGCGGCAGCCCCGGAGCAGGGACTTCTCCGAACCGAGCGAAGTTCGAAAAGCGCGTCCATTGATTGCGCGGGCTCGCGACGCGAGATTCCGCCCCATGAGCGAGCGCCCCGACACCGGCTACGATCCCTACGGCGAGCGGTTGACCGCCGTGCCGGCGAGCCCGACGGAGGCCGGCGACCGGCGCGCGCGCCGAGTGGCGATCGCGGTGTTCTGGAGCCTCGCGCTGCTGCTCGTCGTGGGACGGGTCACGCTCGGCGGCGCGCCGCAGGCCGGGAGCCCGATGCAGGTCACCGCCGCGAGCGGCGCGACCGCGATCCGCTGAGGCGCGAGGCCGTCAGACCAGGTCCGCGAGCGGGACCGTGACGCCGGCGAGGAGGTCGGCCCGCGGCACCAGGACGGAATCGGGTCCGTGGTCGCGGATCTCGGCGTAGCCCGCCTCGCCGCGCGGCCCGCGATGCACCCGCGCCTGCCGCTCCTGGGCAGCGATCACCCAGGACTCGGCAATGCCGGAGCGGGCGTAGAGCCGGGCCTTGCGGCCGAGATCGTAGGCGAGGCTCGAAGCGGCCACCTCGATCACCAGCAGAATCTCGGGCCCGGGTATCGCGCAGAATCCGGACGGGGCCGGGCGGTGAGCCGTTTCGGGCGCGACCAGAAGGTCGGGCTCGACCAGGGTGTCCGGAGCGAGCTGGAGCGTGCTCTCCGTCGCGAGATAGAGCGACTCGGGGAGGATGGAGGAGAAGCGCCGCGCCAAGCGGTTCTTGACGAGGTCGTGCGCGTAGCCCTTCGCCGCCCTCTCGACCAGCTCTCCGTCCAGCAGCTCGACGCGCTCGTCCTCGTCGAGGATGCCGGCCCCGATCATCCGGCGCAGATCCTCGGCGCTGAAGCGGCGCAGCGCCGGATCTCCGCGGCCCGGGGGAACGTGGATGGTCATGGCGGCTCGATGATCTTGGCGGCTCGATGGTCTTGGCGGCTCGCTCGGTCTCCCGCACGGACTAACACCTGCGACCTGCGCGGGACCAGCAACCGGAGATGGCGTCCGGTCGCGCCTGCGCCGATTGACGGCGCTGCCGCGCCGCCTAGTTCCCGTGCGCTTGGACGGTGGACCGGCCCTGGGCAGCGGCACCGCAGCGCGGCACGGCCGCGCCCGAGGGAGGGGCAGGATCGCCATGATGCGTCTCACCGTGAACGGGTCCGTGCGCGAGGTCGACGCGGAGCCCGACACGCCCCTGCTCTGGGTGCTCCGCGAGCAGGTCGGGCTGACCGGAACCAAGTACGGCTGCGGCATCGCGCAATGCGGGGCCTGCACGGTTCACATCGACGGGCAGGCCGTGCGCTCCTGCTCGGTCCCGGTCTCGTCGCTGGGCGAATCCCAGAGGATCGTCACCATCGAGGGGCTGAGCCCCGACCGCTCGCACCCGGTCCAGAAGGCCTGGGCCGCCCTCGACGTGCCGCAATGCGGCTTCTGCCAATCCGGCATGATCATGGCCTCGGCGGCGCTGCTGGCGCAGAACCCGCGGCCCTCCGACGAGGAGATCCGCCGGGAGATCACCAATATCTGCCGCTGCGGCACCTACAACCGCGTGCTCGCCGGGATCCGCCTCGCCGCCGAGGGCGGCGAGAGCGGGCGCGGCTAGGGAGGCCGGGATGACGCAGGACCTGAACCGAGCCCCGTCCCGCCGCGGCGTCCTGGCCGCCGCCGCCGCCGTCGCCGGCGGCTTCAGCCTCGGCTTCCACGTTCCCGGCGCGGGCGCCGAGGAGGCCGCGCCGGGCGCCGCCGCGGCCTCCGCGCCCGAGATCAATGCCTGGGTGGTGGTGAGGCCCGACGAGACCGTGGTGATCCGCATCGCCCGCTCCGAGATGGGCCAGGGCACCCTGACGGGCCTCGCCCAGCTCGTGGCCGAGGAGCTCGGCTGCGACTGGGACCGGGTCACGACCGAGTACCCGACGCCGGGCCAGAACCTCGCCCGCCGCCGCGTCTGGGGCGATTTCTCGACCGGCGGCAGCCGCGGCATCCGCGAATCCTACGTCGCGGTCCGCCAGGGCGGCGCCGCCGCCCGCCTGATGCTGGTCTCCGCGGCGGCGGCCGGATGGGGCGTGCCGGCCGGAGAGTGCCGGGTCGAGAAGGGCGTGATCGCGCATCCGGGCTCGGGCCGCACCACGACCTTCGGAGCGGTCGCCTCCCGCGCCGCCGCCATGCCGCCGCCCAAGGACGTTCCCCTCAAGGATCCGAAGGACTGGACCATCGCCGGCAAGCCGCTGAAGCGGCTCGACACCGCCGCCAAGCTCGACGGCAGCCAGGTCTACGGCATGGACCTGCGGCTCGACGGCATGCTCAACGCCGCGATCCGCGACTGCCCGGTGGTGGGCGGCCGGGTCAGGAGCTTCGACGCCGCCGCGGTGGAGCGGATGCCCGGCGTCAGGAAGGTGGTGCCGGTCGGGGAGACCGCCGTCGCGGTGGTGGCCGACACCTTCTGGCGGGCCAGGACCGCCGTCGAGGCGCTGCCGATCGTCTGGGACGAGGGCCCGAACGCCGCCGCGTCGAGCGCGACCATCGCCGCCATGCTGCGGGAGGGCCTCGACGCCGAGGAGGCCTTCGTCGGCAACAAGACCGGCGACGCCAAGGCGGCCCTGCGGGACGCCGCCAGGGTGGTCGAGGCGACCTACGCGGTCCCGTTCCAGAACCACGCCACCATGGAGCCGATGAACGCCACCGCCCGCTGGACGCCGGAGCGGTGCGAGGTCTGGACGCCGACCCAGAACGGCGAGGCGGCGCTGGCCGCGGCGGCCGAGGCGGCCGGCCTCTCCCCGCGGCAATGCGAGGTCTACAAGATCCACCTCGGCGGCGGCTTCGGGCGGCGCGGCGCGACGCAGGACTGGGTGCGGCAGGCGGTGCTGATCGCCCGGGAGATGCCCGGGACGCCGATCAAGCTGATCTGGACCCGCGAGGAGGACATGACGCACGGCCGCTACCACCCGGTCACGCAGTGCCGGATGCGCGCCGCCCTCGACCGGGACGGACAGCTCACGGGCCTGCACATGCGCATCTCCGGCCAGTCGATCCTGGCGGCGATCGTGCCGGGCCGGCTCGGGCCGGACGGCAAGGATCCGGTGACCTTCCAGGGCCTCAATCCCGGCGGGGCCGAGGCAGCGATCGGCTACACGATCCCCAACCTCCTGATCGACCACGCGATGCGCAACCCGCACATCCTGCCGGGCTTCTGGCGGGGCGTGAACACCAACCCGAACGCCATCTACCTCGAGTGCTTCATGGACGAGGTGGCGCACGCGGCCGGGCAGGATCCCCTCGCCTTCCGCCGCAAGCTGATGGCGAACCATCCCAAGCACCTCGCGGTGCTGAACGCGGTCGCGGAGCGGATCGGCTGGGATCGCCCGCCGCCCGCGGGCGTGCATCGCGGCCTCGCCCAGATCATGGGCTTCGGCAGCTACGTGGCGGGCGCCGCCGAGGTGTCGCTGCGCGACGACGGCGGCGTCCGGATCCACCGGATCGTCGCGGCGACGGATCCGGGCGTGGCGGTCAACCCGCAGCAGATCGCCGCCCAGGTCGAGGGCTCCTTCGTGTACGGGCTCTCGGCGGCCCTCCACGGCGAGTGCACGGTCAAGGACGGGCGCATCGAGCAGACCAACTTCGACACCTACCCGGTGATGCGGATGGACGAGATGCCGGCGGTCGAGGCGATCCTGATGCCCTCGGGCGGCTTCATCGGCGGCGTCGGCGAGCCGACCATCGCGGTCGCGGCGCCGGCGGTCCTCAACGCCGTCTTCGCGGCCACGGGCAAGCGGGTGCGCCAGCTCCCGCTGCGCAACACGGACCTGCGGCGCGCGTGAAGGGTCTCGGCGCGCTCCTCCTCGGCGGGGCGGCGCTCGCCGTCCCGCCCGCGGCCCGGGCGGCGCCGCTGCGGGCGCCGCCGGGCGCCTCCTCCTGCTCGGGCTGCCACGCGGCCCACGGCGAGGGCGCCTTCGGGCCGATCGCCGGCCGTCCGGCGGCGGAGATCGAGGAGGCCCTCGCGGCCTACCGGGCGGGCGCGCGCCCGGCCAGCGTGATGACCCGGATCGCCAAGGGCTTCACGCCCGAGGAGAGCCGGGCCATCGCCGTCTATCTCTCGCAGCAGGGGGCGCCGTGACGCGGACCACGCGACGGATCGTGCTCGGCGGGCTCGCCGGCCTCGCGCTCGGCCGGCCGGCCCTGGCCGAGGGCGCGGGGGGCCGCGTCGTCATCGTCGGGGGCGGCTTCGGCGGCGCCTCGGCGGCCCGGGCCCTGCGCGACGCGGGCGCCGCGGTCACCCTGGTTGAGGCCGAGCCCGGCTACACGGCCTGCCCCTTCAGCAACGAGGTCATCGTCGGCCTGCAGCCGATGGCGGCGCAGCGTTTCGGCTACGAGGGCCTCAGGGCCGCCGGCATCGCGGTGGTGCAGGACCGTGCGACCGGCATCGACGGGGCGAGGCGGAGCGTCGCCCTGGCGGGGGGCGGCAGCCTCGCCTACGACCGGCTGATCCTCTCGCCCGGGATCGCCCTGCGCTTCGACGCGATCCCTGGCTACGACGAGGCCGCCGCCGAGGCGATGCCCCATGCCTGGAAGGCCGGGGCGCAGACCGACCTCCTCGCCCGGCAGCTCGCCGCGATGCCGGATGGCGGCACGGTGGTGATGGCGGTGCCGGGCAACCCGTATCGCTGCCCGCCCGGCCCCTACGAGCGCGCCAGCCTGATCGCCTGGCTGCTCAAGGCCCGCAAGCCCCGCTCCAAGCTGATCGTGCTCGACGCCAAGGACACGTTCTCGAAGCAGAAGCTGTTCCAGGCGGCCTGGACGGCGCTCTATCCCGACCACCTGGAATACGTGCCGCTCGCGGAGGGCGGGCAGGTCACGGCGGTGGATCCGGCCGGGATGACCGTCAGGACCGACTTCCAGGACTACCGGGCGGACGTCGCCTGCATCATCCCCCCGCAGCGGGCGGCGCCGATCGCCGCGGCGGCGGGCGTGGCCGACCGGTCGGGCTGGTGCCCGATCGACCCGGTCACCTTCGAGTCCCGCCTCGTGCCCGGCATCCACGTCATCGGCGACGCCGCGATCGCCGGGGCGATGCCGAAATCCGCCTTCTCGGCCAATGCCCAGGCGAAGGTCTGCGCGCAGGCCGTCGCCGACCTCCTGGCCGGGCGCGCGCCCGCCGCCCCGAAGCTGATCAACACCTGCTACAGCCTCGTCGCCCCCGGCTACGGCATCTCCGTCGCGGGGGTGTACCACCCGGCGAACGGCGTGCTGGCCGATGTCGAGGGCGCGGGCGGGACCAGCCCGCTCGACGCGCCCGCGGCGGTCCGGGCCGAGGAGGCCGCCGAGGCGGCGGCGTGGTACCGGACCATCACGGGCGAGGTCTTCGGGTGAGGCGCTGCGCTAGAGCATTTTCCGACGAAGTGGATGCCGGTTCGTCGCGGACAATGCGGCAAGATCAAAGATCGAGAGCGGCACCCGATTGCAACGTGATCGGGTTGCCGCTCTAGAACAGGTGGATGGCGTGGGGCGCGAGCAGGCCGACCCCGAGCATGCCGATCCCGGCCACGCCGAGCAGGCCGCCCGCCACCGCGAGCGCCACGATCCCGGTGATGACCTGGGCGGAGGCGAGCACGATGCCGATCTGGAAGGCCGCCGAGGCGACCTCGTAATGGTGGTAGCGCGCGAGCGCGAGGTCGCGCCTCTCCTCGGCCTCCTTGGCGCGCGCGGCGAGTTCCTTGCGCCCCTCCCCGGTGGAGGGCTCGGATTCCCAGCGCGCGATCGTCTTCTGCCAATCCTCGACCTGCTTCCTGACCGCGTCCGGCGCCGCGCCGGCCTCGAGCGCCGCCTGCTCCGAGGCCGTCCGCACCATCGTGGCGCGAATCGTCTTGGCCTGGAAGAACGACCACAGATTGCTCGCCTGGACGTTCGCCCCGAGCGCGTCCGTCTGCGCGCTCTTGGCGAAGGTCTCGCCCAGCGCCAGGAACAGCGCCAGAACCGAGATCAGCAGCGCCACCTTCTTGTTCGACCCCTCGACCGACCCGTGACCGCCCGACATCGTCGTCTCCCTGCGTCAGCGCGGCTCCCTCATACGCGACCGGGCGGCGAGCGCCAGGGGCCTCATTGCCACTTCCCTCGGCGCGGGCGGTGAGGCAGGCGGTGCGGGACGACCCGCCACCGTTCCCGAGGACGCCCCGATGGTTCCGATCCGCCCGCTGCTCCCCGTCATCGCCCTCGCCGCCCTGCCCGCGCAGGCCGCCTCCCCGGCCGCGCCCAGCCCCTGGCCCGACACCTACCTGAGCCGCGTCGAGGCGACGGCGGTGGTTCAGACGCTGAACGCCCAGCTCCTCGCGGCGCGCAGCGCCACCGCGACCCTCGAAGCGTGGTGCGGGGCCCATCGCCTCGCCCCGGAGCCCCGCCTCGTCGCCCGCCTCGTGCGCGAGATCGACCGCCCCGCCAGCCCCGAGACCCGCCAGCGCCTGCAGGTCGGCCCCGACGAGCCGGTGCACTACCGCCGGGTGCGCCTCGCCTGCGGCGAGCACGTCCTGTCGGAAGCGGACAATTGGTACGTTCCGGCGCGCCTCACGCCGGAGATGAACCGGGTGCTTGAGACCACCGACACGCCGTTCGGCCGCGCCGTGCAGGAGCTGAAGCCGACCCGCCAGACGGTGGAGAGCCGCCTCCTGTGGCAGCCCCTTCCCGAGGGCTGGGATCAGGCCGCGCCGGCGGGCGGCGCCTGCGGGCCGCTCCCGATCCCGGAGGCCCTGTTCAGCCACCGGGCCGTGCTGTTCACGGCCGCCCGCCAGCCCTTCTCGGAGGTGGTGGAGACCTACGCGCGGGCCGTCCTCGACTTCCCGCGGGCGCCGCGTCCCGCGGATCCCGCCTGCCCCAAACCCTGACGAGGCCACCCGATGCCCCGCTACTTCTTCGCGACCCGCGTCGGCGAGGACCTTCTCCCCGACCGGGACGGCCGGGTCCTGCGCGACGCGGACGAGGCCTGGGAGGTCGCCCGCGCGCTGATCCGGGAGGTGCTGCGCGAGAGCGCCGCCTCCTCCCGCCTGCTCTCGGCGAGCCTCGAAGTCACCGACGAGACTGGGCTCGTCCTGTTCGAGTTCCCCTTCGCCGAGGCGCTCGATCCCGGTGCCGGGCCGGACGGGACGCTGCATTAGGCCCCGCCCGGTGGTCATCCCACATCCGATCGATCCCTTCGGGATGTCGGATGTGGGCTTCGCTCAGGCGCCGCGCGGGCGCGTGATCCGATCGATCCCTTCGCGATGTCGGATCTGGGCCTCGCTCAGGCGCCGCGCGGGCTCGTGATCCGCTCGATCCCTTCGGGATGTCGGATCTGGGCCTCGCTCAGGCGCCGCGCGGGCGCGTGATCCGGGATCCGCTTGGATCAACCGGATCCCGGATCAGCGGTCGCATCGCCCCGGCGGCCGGCCGCCCTCAATCGCCATCGACGGACCGGCGATGGGCGGCGTCGGTCTCGAACGCGATGTTCGTCCGAAGGTACTCGACCAACTTGGCGTCCGCGCGCAGGGCCGCGAGGCGGTCGCGCAACACCGCGAGGCCCGGCGGCGCCCCGAACGGGCCCGCGGGGGCGAGCAGCCGCCCGAGCACGGCGCTGACCAGCAGCGACCGGTCGCAGCCGCGATGCGCCGCGAGACGCGCCAGCGCGGGGAGGAGCTCGTCGGCCGCGCGCTCGTTCCGGGCGGACGCGACGGCGGTGAAGCGGCGGATCATGGAGCCCTCCGGTCTCGGCCGCGCGGGGCGAGGCAGCACAACCGGAAGGGAGTGTAATCGAAGATCTCGCGCCCCGCGCTACTGCTCGGCGACCTCCTCCGCGGCTCCCGCGGGCGCGAGGCGGATCCAGGCGTCGAGGGCGATGCGGATGCCCTGGCCGGCGGCGGCGACGAGCGTCATCGAGGCGGCGAGTTTCAGGAGAAGCGACGCATCCGACATTGGGGAACTCTTCATCCGTGACCCAGCGGGCGCCCACCCCGACCGCGCCTCCAACCCGGAGGCGCGGCCGACGATCGGGGCCGCGGGCGACACGTTCGTCCAGCATTTCGGCGGAACCATGGAGAGTGTACTTCCGGCAGGACGTGAAGTCCCCCCGTCGATTTCGGGAGAGGCGTGCGCTTAAATTCGTCTTAAACGAATGAGGATTTCAGATTAACCTGCCGGGACGCGAAGGACCGGGACGGCCGTGATCTCGCGTGCGGGCCTGGTTGCCGGGCAATGTCGCGCGAGGGGCCGCGACGATCCTGGACGAGACCGCTCCGACGCGACGCCGACGGCGCGCACGCCTCCGCGGAGGAGGCGCCGCGCTCAACCTACGCACGAGGTCCAGCCAGTCTCTCGCGCCCCCGTCGAGGGCGGCAGGGCGGTCGAAGCCGCGCCGCGAGGCACGCGGTGTCCGGCACCGGTCCGGCGCCGGACCTCCGGCACCGCTCCGCGCGGACGAGCGCGCGCCGGTCGCTCAGGCCGCCAGGGCGAGGGCGTCGGAGGGCGCCTCGGCCGCCATGAACTGGGCGCGGGCGAGCTCCGCGAAGCGCCCGCCCAGGGCCACCAGCTCGTCGAAGCTGCCCGCCTCGACGATGCGCCCGGCCTCGAAGACCAGGATGCGGTCGACGTTGCGGATCGTGGCGAGGCGGTGGGCGATCACGAAGGTGGTGCGGCCCCGCATGACGGCGTCCAGCGCGCCCTGCAGCTTGCGCTCGGTGGCGGCGTCGAGGGCGCTCGTCGCCTCGTCCAGGATCAGGACCGGCGGGTCCTTGAGCAGGGCGCGGGCGATCGACAGCCGCTGGCGCTCGCCGCCGGAGAGCGAGCGGCCGCGCTCGCCGATCACCGTGTCGAGGCCGTCCGGCTGGCGGGCCAGGAAATCGCTCGCCTGCGCCCGCTCCAGCGCCTCCAGCATCTCGGCGTCGGTGGCGTCCGGGCGGCCGACCTGCAGGTTCTCGCGGATCGAGCGGGCGAACAGCATCGGCTCCTGGAACACGACGCCGATATTGTGGCGCAGGGAGGCCACCGAGAGGTCGCGGATGTCCTCGCCGTCGATGCGGATCGTGCCCGTCGCGGGATCGAAGGCGCGGTGGAGCAGGCTCAGGGTCGTCGACTTGCCGGAGCCGGTCGTGCCCACGAGGGCGACGGTTTCGCCGGGCGCGACCGCGAAGCTGATCCCGTCGAGGGCGCGGCGGCGGCCGTCATACGAGAAGGTGACGTCCTCGAACGCGACCGCGCCGGCGATGCGCCCGGCGGCGCGGGCGCCCGGGCGGTCGTGGACGGCCGGCACCGTGTCGAGGATGTCGAAGAATTCCTGCATCTTGGGCGCCTGCATGAACAGCCCGTTGACGAAGGAGACGACCTGGTCGAGGCGCCCGACCAGGAGCGTGGCGAGGCTCATGAAGGAGACGACGTCCCCGACGCTGGCCTGGCCGCGGAAGTGCAGGGCGAGGCCGGTGACGAAGATCGCCGTCATGGTCAGGGTGGCCGAGGCGCGGGTCGCCACCGAGGCGAGCGCCCACCAGGACAGGACCGGGGTCTGCGCGTCGAGGAGGTTGCGGATGATCCCGCGCATCGCGTCCTTCTCGGCCTTGGCGCGGGTGAAGGACTGGATCACCGCGACGTTGCCGAGGGCGTCGGAGGCGTGCTCGGCGAGGCCGGAATGGTACTGCTCCACCCTCCCCTGCAGGGTCTCGGTCCGGCGCAGCACGAAGGCGGTGAGGGCCGTGAAGGCCGCGACGAGGACGAGCAGGATCGCGCCGAGCTGCCAGTTCAGGAACAGCGTCATCGGCAGCAGCACGGTCAGCGAGAGGAGCGCGGCGCAATGGTCGCGGAAGAAGCCGAGCCAGAGCCAGGCCATGCCGTTCGTCCCCTCGAGCATGGCCTTGAGCACCCGGCCCGAATGGTTCGCGGAGTGGAAGGCGAGCGGCAGGTCGAGGACGTGCTCGAAGTAGCCGGCCATCGCGCCGAGACGGCGGCGATGCGCGAGGCGGTCGGCGTGGAGCGCGATCAGCACCCCGGCCGCGATGGTGAAGAAGCCGAAGCCCACCCAGGCGCCGACGAGCAGCGTCAGCTCGCCGAAGCCCGGCGCGCCCTCGGCCCCCGCCGGCAACCGGGTGACCCGGTCGATGATGCGGCCGAACAGCACCGGCTCGGCGAAGGCCGCCGCGGCGAGCGCGACGTTGGCCACGGTGAGCAGGACGCCGAGGCGCAGGTCGGGTCCGAGCAGGCGCATCACCCGCGCGTAGAGACGCATCAGACGCATGTGGTCGAGACTCCGAAACCCCCTGGCGCGGATCCTCTCGGGAACCCGGCGCGCCGCCGCTCCGTCGGCCGATCCTGGTATGGCGCATCGCGCCTGAACGCCGCATGACGGTCGGGCCGCCGCGCCGCGCCTTTACGCTTCGTTGAGCCGGCCCGCCTTAACCTTAAAGGCAGCCCCGGCGTCCCGCGGGGCCTCGGGGACCCGTCGGCGCCATGGATCTCGCAACCGGCCTCGGCCTGATCGGCGGCTTCGCCGTGGTCATCGTGCTGATCCTCGTCGACGGCGGCCACTTCGCGTCCTACGTCGACAAGCACGCCCTGATCGTGATCTTCGGCGGCGCCACCGCCGCCACGATGCTGCGCTTCCCCTTCTCGGTCATCGTGCACGGCGTGCCGATGGGCCTGCGCTACGCCTTCAGCATGCGGGCCGTCCGGCCGCGCGACCTGATCGAGGAGATCACCCGGATCGCCGAGGTGGTGCGCAAGTCGGGCCCGATGGCGCTGGAGAACATGGAGATCTCCGACCCGTTCCTGGCCCAGGGCGTGCGCTACATCGCGGACGGCTACGACCGCGACTTCATCCGCGACACGATGGAGCGCGACCGCGACAACTTCCTCATGCACCTGGAGGAAGGCTCCAAGGTCTACCGCGCCTTCGGCGATTGCGCCCCGGCCTGGGGCATGATCGGCACCATCCTGGGCATGGTGTCGATGTTCGCCAACATGTCGGATCCCTCCAAGCTCGGCCCGGCCATGGCGACGGCGCTGCTCGCCACGCTCTACGGCGCGCTCATCGCCAACATGATCACGCTGCCGATCGCCGACAAGCTGCACGTCAAGCTGGAAGAGGAGGACGTGTCGCGCTCGCTGATCATCGACGGGGTCCTGCTGATCCGCGACGCCAAGAGCGCCTCCCTGGTGCGCGAGATGCTGATCGCCTACCTGCCCCACAACCACCGCGAGGAGCTCGCCGCCGAAGCGGCGTGAGCCTCTCCCGAGCCGGAGGGTGGATCGGTGGCCAGACGCAAGCGGGGCGGCGCCCACGGGGGCCACGGCTGGTTCGTGACCTTCGCCGACCTGATGGCGCTCCTGATGAGCTTCTTCGTGATGGTCTGCGCCTACTCGACGCAGGACCAGCGCAAGCTCCAGGCGGTCGCGGGCTCGTTCCGGGACGCGTTCGGCGTCAACAAGGAGAGCCGCTTCAACGGCATCATCGAGAAGGACGGGCTGCCGAGCGCCACGCGCCTGCGCGACCTGCGCCCGGTGACGCCCGACAAGGCCTCCGACCGCACGACGCCGCCGCTGCCCGACGAGGTCTTCGACAACGGCGTGCCGCAGAACGGCTTCCGGGACGGGTTCGGGCTCGCGATGGCGAGCCTGCGCCAGGCCCTGCAGGACCTGCCCGACATCGCCGAACTCTCGAAGAACGTGCTGATCCACGAGACGGCGCGGGGCCTCGACGTCTCGCTGGTGGACCAGGACGGCCGCTCGATGTTCCCGGACGGCTCGACCCGGCCGAACGACCGCACCCGCCAGGTGCTGGAGCGGCTCGCCCCGGCGATCCGGCGGATGTCGAACAAGATCGCGATCTCGGGCTACACCGCGGCGACCCGCCCGGGGCTGCGCGCCCCGGCCCCGCCCTGGGAGCTCTCGGCGGGCCGGGCGATCAGCGTGCGCGAGATCCTGGCGAGCAACGGCGTGCCGGACGAGCGCTTCACGGTGGTGTCGGGCAAGGCCGACACCGAGCCGCTCTTCCCGGACAACCCCTACATCGCGGCCAACCGCCGGGTGACGATCACGCTCCTGCGCGACACCCCGCCCCTGCCGCCGGGCCAGGGCTTTCCGTGAGCCGCCGGGCGCGTGCGCCGAGAGGGCGGCGTTCCCGGGCTTCCCAACAGGATCGGGTGCCTCAAGACGTCCGACGAGGTCGCGGACCCGGCAATTCTGGATCAACCTCGAAGAACGGACGAAGGCCGGACGGTCAAGGCACCCATTCCCTTCGTCGCGCTGAGGCGCCGACGATCGACGATCGGCCGTGAAGCCAGCCTCGAAGCACGACGCAGGTCTGTCCGATCCGATCAGGTGAACTTCGAGGATGCCGCCCTTGGCGTGCCGAGGTCCTCTGCGCCCCGAGCACCGGTGACCGGCGCGACACGCTCCGCTCGGCCCCCTTCTACTTCGCCACGAGCAGCGTCCAGTAGACCTTGTACTTCGAGCCGGGCGCGTAGGCGGTGGCGATGCCCATGCGGGTCGCCTCGGGCGAGAGCAGCACCGCGTTGTGCGCCGGGCTGTCGCGCCAGCCGGAGAAGGCCTCGGCCAGCGTGTGGTAGCCCGCCGAGAGATTCGCCTGCGGGGCCGCGAAGCCCATCCGGGCCGCCACCGTGCGGACGATGTCGGTCTGGCTCGGGCGGTCCGCCGCCGCCATCGCGGCGCTCTCG
Source organism: Methylobacterium sp. 4-46 (assembly GCF_000019365.1). Taxonomy (GTDB): domain Bacteria; phylum Pseudomonadota; class Alphaproteobacteria; order Rhizobiales; family Beijerinckiaceae; genus Methylobacterium. The sequence goes on from NC_010511.1 coordinate 3,384,545, forward strand.
GTCTCGGCGAGGCGCTGCAGCCCCGGATCCAGCGCCAGGGCCGGCAGACCCTTGTTGCGCCGGTAGGCACCGATCATGTCGCGGGCCGTGTCGAGGTCGAGCTGCGCGCTCGCGCTCGTCATCGGCCAGTACAGGCTCGGTCCGGGCGGCGTCTGGCGAGCGACCTCGTTCCCCGCGCAGGAGGCGAGCGCCAGCGCGAGCCCGGCCAGGGCGGCGAAACGGAGGGGCGGCAGGGCAGGTCTCACGGCACGGTCTCGGGGCTCCGGCGGCGCTCGCCCGCGGCCGGGGCGCGCGGCGCCGGTTCGTCCGCCGGGATGATCGCCGGCACCAGGCCCTGCGCGATCTGCCCGAGGGCGTCCCGGACCGGCTCCAGCCCCTGCACGGTGACGATGCTCGATCCGGGCCCGAGATTGGGGATCAATCCCTCGTCCGACAAGGTCTTGAACACCGCGAAATTGAGGTCGCTCTGCACCTTCAGCTGCAGGCCGACGTCGTTGATCATCGCGATCAGCTCGAATTCGAGGTAGGGATCGCCGATCTTGCGGAAGACCACGCGGGGCGGAGGCTCCTTCAGCACGTCCGCATGGGCCTTGGCGCAGCCCGCGATCAGCTCGGCCGCCCGCACCGGGTCCTGGTTGCGCAGCACGCTCACCGTGACGGTCACCCGGCCGGTCCGGTCGCCCCGCACCCGGTTCTTCACCACGCCGGAGATCAGGTTCGAGTTCGGCACGATCACGGAGGAGCGGTCGAAGGTCTGGATCTCCGTCGAGCGCACGCTGATGCGCCGGACGTAGCCCTCGTTGTCGCCGATCACCACCAGGTCCCCGACCCGGATCGGCCGCTCCCAGAGCAGGAGCAGGCCCGAGACGAAGTTGTTGACGATCGATTGCAGGCCGAAACCGATACCGACCGACAGGGCGCCGGCCACGATCGTGATCTTCTCCAGGCTGAGCCCGAGATATGAGAAGGCGATGGCGAGGGAGACCAGGAAGCCGACGTAGCCGGTGACCGTGGCGATCGAGTTGCGCAGGCCCGGGTCCAGGTCGGTGGCGGGCAGGTAGGTGTTCTCCAGCCAGCTCTTGACCACCCGGGAGATGGCCAGCCCGAGCATGAACAGGCCGAGCGCGAACACGATCGTCGAGAGCGAGATCGTCACGTCGCCGACCTTGAAGCCGAAGAAGGCGGCCCGGAACGAGGCGTAGATGTCGGTCGAATCCACGCCCCAGGTCGCCAGCAGCAGCACGGCCGCCGCCGTGATCAGCGCGACCCGGACGAGGCCGCCCATCAGCACCGCGATCTGGTTGAGGGACTTCTTGCGCAGGCCGGTATTGGCCTGGAGCACGGTGGCGATGTGGGAGTCGTTCTGCAGCGTGCTGCCGATGAAGGCGTCCGCGCTGGTGATGGCGAGGTAGAGCAGGGCGACCGCGATCGCGGTCCACATCAGCTGGTCGATCAGGAAGGACGAGAGCGCGATGTAGCCGGTCAGCGCGCAGGCCCCCACCGACGCGGCGATGATCCAGCCGAGGATGCGCAGGGGGCCGCCGATCCCGGAGCTCGATTCGGCCGCGATGTAGGGGCCGAGGCAGGCCTCCTCGGTCTCCGCCCGGGCCGCGAAGCGGCGCAGGCCCTCGGCCAGCACCACCGCGACGACGGCCGCGAAGACGCCCCGGGTGACGATGCTGATCGGCAGGCCGACCGCGATCGTCTCGTTGAACTCCTCGATGGTGCGCCCGATCGTGATCACGAAGGCGATGCCGACGACGAGGCGGACCAGGCGTTCGGCGGTCGCGTCCTCCATGGCGACGAGGCGCCAGTCGGGCTTGTCCGGCGAGAGCAGCCCGTCCGTCACCGCCTCGACCAGGGCCACGAAGGCGAGCGCGGCCAGGATGCCGTGCACCACGTCGGTCAGGCGCTCCGGCACGAGTTCCGTCGCCTCGATCGCGATGCCCACCACGAAGCTGCCGACGACGGCCGGGACCGCCCCGGCCAGCACGACGCGCCAGGCAGCCAGGACCTTGGCGCGGCGGGAGGGCGCCTTGGCCGCGTCGGCGCGCGCGTCGCGCCGCCCCAGGCGCGGGGCGATGTGGCGCCGCCCGACATACAGCGCCACCGAGATCCCGATGGCGAGCGCCACCACGACGAGGCGCAAAGGCGTGGCGTTGCGGCGCAGCTGCGCGATGGTGTCGTCGAGCGCCGCCTGCGCGGTCTTGAGGTCGCGCGGCAGGGTGGAGGCGGCCCGGGTCCACAGGTGCGGACTCAGGAGCCCGTCCGTGCGCTCGAACAGGGCGCGCGTGAAGGCGGCGCGGCGGCGGTTGCTGATCTGGTCGATGATCTGGTCGCTCTGCACGAGGAGCGAGCGGGCGAGCCGCATCGTCTCGTCGACCTCGGCCACGCCGGCCTCGCGCTGGGCGCGCTCCTGGGCCACGTCGGCGGCCTCGGCGCCCTCCTTCGGCTTGGGGCCGAGCTGGTTCAGCCGCTCCTTGGCGGCGTCGAGGCGCGGGGTCAGGGTCTCGATGACGTGGCGCAGCCGCTCGGCGACCGGGTCGATGCCCTCGCGCAGGAGCGCGAGGTCGTCCTTGTTGAGGTCGTGGTGGGTGAGGGCCTGCTCGCGCTGGTCGAGATCCGCCTTCTCCGAATCGAGCTGGGCGCGGATCTGCTTGATCTGCTCGGAGATCGGCGTCGGCGGCGGCTTCGGCGCGTCGGCGGGTTTGGGGGCGGCATCCGGCGCGGCCGCCGCGCCGGCCGGCGCCGCGGGAGCCTGCGCGGCGGCCGGCGCCTTGGCGTCCGGCTTCGCCGCGGGTCCCGGCTGGGCGGCCGCGAGGCCCGGTGCCAGCACGGCGAGGGCCAGCAGGGCGGCGATCCAACGGCGCAACGGTGTCATGGCGATCCTTCTCGGCTGACGGGCGAGCACGGGGCGGACCCGCCCCGCGCCCCCGCCCCCCGCCGCGGCGGCCCGGAGCCGCGACGGCCCCGGGCCACAGGACCCTAACGCAGCGGAGGCGGGAGGGGCGCCCGGACATCGCCTCGCAATGGGGCGAAAAATCGCCGGCCCCCGACCGCGCGGGCACCGATACAAGTTGGGGGCGCGACACCGCGGGCGAGGCCCCGAACCTTCACAACCCTGTCATGGTGCTTCTAGAATGAGTGCGCAATGGACTCGGCCCTTCCGGTCTGCTGTGAGCCGATGGCGTCGCTCATCTCGGTCCAGCAGCACAGAGGCCCGGCACGATCCCGGGCTCCGACGATCCGCGGCAACCGCCCGCCGGGCGGCCGTGCCGGCCTTCCGCCGTGTCCCCTCACTCCCCCCGGACAGAGCGTGAGGTAGGCGATGCGCCCCATCTCCTCCCTCCGCGAGCGTCGCGAGACCCGGCTCCCCGCCGGGCCCCCTCGCCGCTTCCGGCCAGTTGCCAGGGAAGGATGATGCTGGATCTTCAAACCCTCGTGCTGAACGCGGATTACCGGCCGCTCTCCTACAACCCGCTCTCGCTGTGGTCGTGGAAGGACGCGTTCACCGCCCTGTTCCTCGATCGCGTCACCCTGGTGGCGAGCTACGACGTCGAGGCCCGCTCTCCGAGTCGCTCGCTCAAGGTGCCGAGCGTGGTGGCGCTGAAGAACTACGTGGCGATGGCCCGCTCGCCCGCCTTCACGCGCTACAACATCTACCTGCGCGACACGTTCAGCTGCCAGTATTGCGGGATCCGGCTCCCGGCCGGCGGGCTGACCTTCGACCACGTGGTGCCGCGCTCGCGCGGCGGGCAGTCGAGCTGGGAGAACGTCGTGGCGGCCTGCAGCCCCTGCAACCTGCGCAAGGCGAACCGCACGCCGGAGGAGGCGGAGATGCCCCTCCTCAACCCGCCGCGCCGGCCGAGCCGCTACGAACTGCACCGCCGCCAGCCCGAATTCGACCACCGGCAGTACCACCACACGTGGCTCGACTACCTCTACTGGGACAGCGAGCTGGAGACCTGATCCCGACGGTCATGTCCCGTGACCGCTGGGTCGGATCTCGAATTGTCGTCGAGCCAGCGGCCGGCGCCGGCCATTCGAGAGGGTCGACGGCCCGCTGCGTCAGCATCCTGGGCCGGTGGGACGGGGCCGTCGCGGCGTGCCGCCTCACTCCTCGGGGAAGACGGGCGGCGGCTCGTTGTAGATCGGCAGGCGGTCGTTGCGGGGCATCCAGGCGTGGTAGACCGCGCCGTCCGTCTCGCCGTAGCCGACCGGCTGCACCCGGATCGGGCCGCGCCAGGACCGGGCGGGGGGCGGGCCGAAGCCGTCGCGCACGGGGCGGGGATAGGCCGCGGCGGAGGCGGGCACTCGGGCCGGGTGCGGCCGGGCGCCGGCCGGATGGCGGGGGAACGGCACCTCCGGCATCCCGTCCGCCGAAGCGGGAGCGGCGAGCGCGGCGAGGAGGCCGGCGATCAGGAGCGGGCGACGCATTGGCGAGGTCTCACGGGCCAGGTCTCACGGGCCAGGTCTCACGGGCCAGGTCTCACGGGCGAGATCTCACGGGCGAGGTCTCACGGGCGGGGTCCCGCGGGCGGAGTCTCCGGGACCGCCCGGAGCATCGCCGGCCCGGGCCAGCGGAGCGTTAAGCGGCGCCCGCGATCGCCCGTTATGGTTTCCGGCTCACTGCGCGGTGACGCCCCCGTCGATGACGAGCTCGGCGCCGGTGACGAAGCCGGATTCGTCCGCCGCCAGGTAGGCGGCGAGCGCGGCGATCTCGTCGGCCCGGGCGTTGCGGCCGAGGGGAACCGAGGCGCGCAGGCGCTCGCGCAGGACCTCCGGGTCCCGCCCGCCCGCCGCGAGGTCGTGCAGCATGTCGGTCTCGGTGAAGCCCGGATGGATCGAGTTGCAGCGGATCCCGTAGCCCTGCCGGGCGCAGTGCAGGGCCACCGACTTGGTCAGTAGCCGCACCGCCCCCTTGGAGGCGTTGTAGGCGGCGAGGTTGTGGCCGCCGATGATGCCGGAGACCGAGGACAGGTTGATGATCGCCCCGCCGCGGCCCGCGGGCGGCTTCATCACCCGGACCGCGTGGCGGCAGCCCAGGAACGTGCCGTCGACGTTGACGGCCTGCACCCGGCGCCACTGCTCCAGCGTCACGGATTCGATCGTCGCCACGACCGCGATGCCGGCGCAGTTGACGACGACGTCGAGCCCGCCCTCGCGCGCGACCGCCTCGTCGGTGGCGTCCTGCCACGCCGCGTCCTGCGTCACGTCGAGGGGCGCGAAGCGGAAGACCGGGTTCGTCGCGGCGGCCCGGGCGCCGGCCTCGGCGTCGATGTCGGCGAGGATCACCGCGGCGGCGCCCTCCTCGGCGAAGCGCCGCGCGGTCGCGAGCCCGATCCCGCGGGCGCCGCCGGTGACGAGCGCGACCTTGCCGGAGAGACGCCGCATGGCCCGAACCCCGTGCCTCGCCCCCTCGGGCGGGGCGCGAGACTGGGACGGTTCGGGCCCGCCCGCAAGGCGGGACTCAGAATTTCAGCGCCGCGCCGCCGCGCACGGTGTTGATGTTCGCCTTGTGCCCGTCGAAGTCGTTGAACTGGACGAACTGGTACTCCGCGCGGAGCAGGATGTTCGCCGTCATGGCGAATTCCATGCCGGCGCCGGCCGCGATGCCGCCCACGATCTTCTCCCGCGAGCGGACCAGCAGGTGGGGCGCGCTCGGAGTGCTCGCGCCGGGATTCGTCTGATCGAAATTGCTGTAGCCGGAATAGTTGACGTAAGCAGGCCTCGCCGCACTCTGATTGCTCTTGTAGGTCGCCTGATCGTACTCGATCGGCTGAACGCCGATCGTCTCGCTGATCTGGGCCCGCCCGATCGCGAAACCGCCGGTGACGAAGGGCATGAAATTGCCCGCATCGTAGCCGAAGCGGGCGCGCAGCGTGGCGTAATCGTCGATGCGGGTGCTCGCATTGCCGGTCAGGTAGACGGCGCGCCACCAGCCGTCGCTGCCGACGATCGCGCGCCCGATCTCGTCCGAGGTCCAGCCGCGCGCGCTCAGGTGGGTGTAGTCGAGCTCGGCGCCCGCCACGAACTCGTCGAGCTGGAAGTTGATGCCCACGTAGGCGCCGAAGGTCGTGCTGTCGCGCCGCATCGATCCCGGATGCAGGAGCGTCGAGGCGTTGAGATCGGACTCGAACTTCGTCTGACGCAGGTAATTGGCGACCGGGGCCTGGAACACGCTGCCGAAGCCGAAGCTGGTGCTGGTCCAGCCGCCATGGCCGCCGAAGTAGAACCCGTCCCAGTTCCCCGCCGGCGCGGGCGCGTCGTAGCTCGTGCCGCGCAGCGTGGCGAAATCGAGATCGGCCGCGCGCGCCGGTGTGAGGCCGCAGACGCACAATCCCGCGAGCAAAGTTGAGGTCACGATACGCATGAGGGCGGTCCCCCGACGGGTGCGTCGGCTTCGGTAGTGGATCTCGATGCCGCATAATCCGCTGGTAACCTTAAGATAGTCTTGCGCCGCTACCTCCTCGCGGCCGCAATCTCGAAAGCGAGAGGCCCGGAGCGGGGGCTCCGGGCCTCTGCGGTGAACGGATTGATCTCCTGAGCCATGCCCGATCCGCTCGGTCGCTTCGGGATGGCGGATGTCGGCTTGGCTCGGGCGCCGCGCGGGCTTGCGGAGACAGGATCCGCTTCGATCGAGCGGATCCCGTCTCATACGACATCCGGTTGATTGCTTCGCAATGCGGATGTCGGCTTCGCTCAGGCGCCGCGCGGGCTCGTGATCCGGGATCCGCTTCGATCAAGCTGATCCCGTCTCAGTAGGCGCCGGGCGGGCCCATGAGATCCCCGAAGGGCTTCGCGCCGAAGGCCCAGCGCAGGCCGACCCGGACCTCGTTCGCCGTGATGTCCTTCAGGCGCGTGTTGCCGCTATAGGCGTCGAAGCCGGTCCGCGCCTTGCCGATGTCGAGGTAGCGGTAGCTGGCGTCGAGGCTCAGGCCGTTGCCGAAATCGTAGGACAGGCCGGCCATCGCCGCCCAGGCGAAGGTCGTGATCGTCCGGCTCGCGCGGGCGTCCCGCGTCTGCGGCCCGATCACGTAGGTGGGCTGCGTGTCGCCGCAGGTGACCGTGAGGCAGGTGGTCTGGGTCCAGCCGTCGTGGAAGCGCTTCTCGGCGAAGCCCACCCCGGCGCCGACATAGGGGGTGAAGCCCCACCACGTGCCGAGGTCGGCGTAGACGTTGAACAGGCCGGTCAGCACGTCGAGCTTGCCGCCCTCCTCGTTGAAGCCCTCGACGTAGCGGGTGCGGGAGCTGGTGTCGTGGAAGCGGGTGCCCCCGCGCGCGTCCAGGGTGAAGTCCGCCCGCAGGAAGCTGTTGACCCGGTAGCCGATGCCGCCGCCGCCGCCCTGGCTGCTGCCCAGGCGCAGATTCTCCAGCTTGGCGCCCGGCGTGCCCGGCAGGGTGTCGTCGCCCGGCCGGTTGAAGTCGCTCGCCGTGAAGTCGCCGCGCAGGTACCAGCTGCCGCCGATCTCGACCGGCGCCGGCGGGGGAGGCGCGGGCGGCAGGGCGGGCGGGAGCAGGTCGGCGGCCTGGGCGGCGGCCGCGCCCAGCAGCACGAAGCCCAGCGCCATCGCCGGCCGGCAATCAGGCCATCCACGCATGCGATCACCCTCTTCCTCTGGCGGCCCGCGGCAGGGCGGTCAGGACCACAGCGGAATGTCGTAAACTACAAAGGTTAGAGAGGGATTAACCCTAATCCGACCTCGTCCGGGCCGGCCGTGACGGCGGTTTCCGCACGAGCACGCGCGGCGCCGCCCTCCGACGGCGCCGCGCGATCGCGATGATCCGGCCCGGATCCTCGCTCAGTACTTGCGGACGATCGGCCCGGGAGGCGGCGCCGGCTCGAAGCTGGCGACCGGGACCGGTACCGGCGCCACGACCGGCCCGCCGAGCATCCAGCGCATGCCGATCTTGATGTCGTGGGACTCGATGTCCTTGAGCGTGTAGACCGTGCTGAGCGGCGGATTCACGCAGCCGGGGAAGCAGTCGAGCCGGCCGGAGCGCGCCTCGCCCATGTTCAGGTAGCGGTAGGCCAGTTCGAGCTTCAGGTTCGGCGAGACCGCGTAGCCGAGACCGGCGTGGACGGCCCAGGCGAGGTTGGTCTTGGCGTTCGACGGGCCGTAGCCGAACCCGCCCGCCGCGTCGCCCAGCCCCTCGTCCGTGACGCTGCCGAACATGTGGTGCGCGACGCCGACGCCCGCGCCGATGAAGGGCGTCACGCCGTACCACGTGCCGAGATCGGCGTAGACGTTGGCGAGGGACACCACCGTCGAGAGCTTGCCGGTGTCGCGGTTGTACAGGTTCTGGCCCGGGCCCACGCCCGGCGACACGTCCTTGGACACGAACCGCCAATCCGCCTGCGAGCGGTACTCGCCGGTGATGTCGGCGCGGAGCCAGGGATTGAACTGGTAGCCGACGCCGGCTCCGATGAAGAACTGGTCGGAGAGGTGATCCTGGATCGTCTTGTACTTGTAGGGCTTGGCCGGAACGGTGACGTCCTCGGCGATGGTCTGCCGCAGGTCGGTGATGCCGACGCCGACATCGCCGCGCAGGTACCAGCCCCCGCCGACCTCGACGGGCGGCGGAGGGGGCGGCGGGGGCGGGAGCAGGTCGGCGGCGTGGACGAAGCCCGGCACGCCGATGCCCGCCGCGAGCGTGACGATGCGCGCCAGCGCGCGTGGCTTGGAGCGGCCCATGACGAATCCTTGATCTCAGGGCCGTGCTGCACCTCAGGCGGCCCCTCCGGGATAGCGTCATGACTTTCGACGCAAGAAGTAAACTTACGTTTAACGTTAAACCTTAGGCTTACTGCAGGGGTGCACTCCACGCGGCGCGTGTCCGCGCCGCCGGGCGGCGCTCAGGCCGCCGCCTGCCGCAGGGCTTCCACCACCTCGTCGACGACTTCGACCACGAGGTCGCGGTTGTCGCCCTCGGCCATCACGCGGATCACCGGCTCGGTCCCGGAGGGGCGGATCACCAGCCGCCCGGCATTGCCCAGGCGCTGGCGCGCGCCCTCGATGGCGGTGACGACGGAATCCTGGCGCAGCGGCTCGCCCGCCCGGTAGCGCACGTTCTTGAGCACCTGCGGCAGCGGGTCGAAGCAGTGGCAGACCTCGCTCACCGGCCGCTGCTGGCGCTGCACCACGGTGAGGAGCTGCAGGGCCGCCACGAGCCCGTCCCCGGTCGTGGCGTAATCGGACATGATGATGTGGCCGGACTGCTCGCCGCCGAGATTGTAACCGTGCTCGCGCATGTATTCGAGCACGTAGCGGTCGCCGACGGCGGTGCGCACCAGGCCGAGGCCGAGCTCGCCGAGATAGCGCTCGAGGCCGAGATTGGACATGATCGTGGCGACGATGCCGGGCTGGGTGAGGCGCTGGTCCTCCTTCCAGGAGCGGGCGACCACGGCCATCAGCTGGTCGCCGTCGACCCGCTGGCCCTTCTCGTCCACGACGAGCACCCGGTCGGCGTCCCCGTCGAGGGCGATGCCGATGTCGGCGCGCAGCTCGCGCACCTTGCGCACCAGGGCGTCGGGGGCCGTCGAGCCGACGTCGCGGTTGATGTTGAACCCGTCCGGCTCGGTGCCGATGGCGATCACCTCCGCGCCCAGCTCCCACAGGGTCTCGGGGGCGACCCGGTAGGCGGCGCCGTTGGCGCAGTCGACGACGACCCGCAGCCCCTCCAGGGTGATGCTGCGCGGCAGGGTGCGCTTGGCGAACTCGATGTAGCGCGCGTGCACGCTCTCGATCCGCTTGGCGCGCCCGAGATCGGCGGAGCCCGACAGGCGCTTCTGCAGGTCGGCGTCGAGCAGGCGCTCGATCTCGTGCTCGACCTCGTCGCTGAGCTTGAACCCGTCCGGCCCGAACAGCTTGATGCCGTTATCCTCGTAGGGATTGTGGGAGGCCGAGATCATCACCCCGATATCGGCGCGCATCGAGCGGGTGAGCATCGCCACGGCGGGGGTCGGCATCGGCCCGAGCAGCAGCACGTCCATGCCCACGGAGGTGAAGCCCGCGACGAGCGCGGTCTCGATCATGTAGCCGGAGAGGCGGGTGTCCTTGCCGATCACCACGCGGTGGCGATGGTCGCCGCGCTGGAAGAGCAACCCGGCGGCCTGCCCGACCTTGAGCGCCAGTTCCGGGGTGATGACGCCGTTCGCGCGGCCCCGGATGCCGTCGGTTCCGAAGTATTTGCGCAACGTCGTCCCTCCTGTGCCGTGCTGGGCCCGGTTCGCGCCCCGCAAGGCCGGTGCCGGACGAGAGTCTTAGCCGAGCCATGGCCGCGTCCACAATCGGCACGGGAATTCACCGCGGCGCGGCGGCCGCCTTCACCGGGAGGCCTGGGCGGAGCGGGATCCGCGCTCGGGCGTCCAGTCGAGTTCGACGACGGCCTGCCCCTCCTCGCGATTGAAGCGGAGCGCGGCCTGCCGCATGGCCCGCAGGGCCAGGGCCCCGTCGGCCCGCGGGCATTGCACCGGGTCGTGGACGCGCCGCTCCTCGTCGAGGGCGTGCGCGAAGGCCGCGCCCACCCGGTCGATCGCGTCGACGGTCGTGAACGGCAGCGACACATACACGACCTGCTGCGGCCCCCGGGCGAGGCAGTAGCGCCAGTCGGCGAGGGCCGGACCCGTCAGCAGCAGGAGACCGAGGGCGAGGAGGGATCGTCTCATCGGGAAGGGTCCGGCGCGCCTGGCAGCGCTCGCTCCCCGCACTCGCCGTCCCATTGCGGCGCCAGGAAGGCGCTGCGGCGCCAGAAAGGCGCTGCGGCGCCAGAAAGGCGCTGCGGCGCAGGATTGGCGCCGGGGCGCTCGCACGGTCACGCCTCGGCCCGCTCCGCCTCCTCGATCGGGAGGGTCCAGACGAGGTTTCCGGCATCGTCCGTGAGCCAGGCGAGGTTGGCCTCGTCGCAGAAGAACTCGTCGGCCCGGCCGAGCGCGCGGGCCGAGGCCTCGCGGACGCTCGCCGCCTCGATGGACACGTCGCGCAAGGCGCGCCCGACCGTGCCGTGCCGGCCGCGTGCGGCGACGCGAAGACGGAAGGTTGGCATGCCGTCTGAAGCTCCCGTAAGGTCAGGTGGCCTGCATCTATGGCCTTGTTCGCAGGGAATGCGCAAGCATCCCGCCCGGGTGGGAGCCCACGCGGGCAACGCCGCGCAGCGTTGACAAGCCCGCGAGGCGGCTTAGGCCTCGCCGGGCGGGACCGGAGGACGTCGGATGAGGGTTGCCTGCCTGGGCGAGTGCATGGTGGAGCTGGCGGAGCGCCCCGACGGTGCGCTCAGCCGCGGCTTCGGGGGCGACACGCTCAACACCGCCCTGTACCTCGCCCGGCTCGGCGTGACGGTGGACTATGTCACGGCGCTCGGCGACGATCCCTGGAGCGACGAGATGACGCAAGCCTGGGCGCGCGAGGGGATCGGCCTCGGCCGCGTGCGCCGCCTGCCCGGGCGGATGCCGGGCCTCTACATCATCCGGACCGACGCGGCGGGCGAGCGCAGCTTCCACTACTGGCGCGACAGCGCCGCGGCCCGCGACCTGTTCACCGAGCCGCTCGCCGGGGCGACCCGGGAGGCGCTCGCCGGCTACGACCTCGTCTACCTGTCCGGGATCAGCCTGTCGCTCTACGGGCCCGCCGGGCGCGCGGCCCTGGACGAGACCCTGGCGGCGCTGCAGGGCCGGGGCGGCCGGGTCGCCTTCGACACCAATTACCGCCCCCGCGGCTGGCCCGACCGGGAGGAGGCGCGCGCCGTCTTCCGGGCCGCGCTGGCCCGCGCCGACCTGATCTTCGCCTCGGTCGAGGATCTCGACTGGCTCTACGGCGAGACCGGCGAGGCGGAGGTGCTGCGCCACCGCGGCCGGGCCGAGATCGTGCTCAAGGAATCGAGCGCCCGCGTTCCGGCGGCGCGGCTCCTGCACGGGGATCGCGAGGAGACCGTGCCGGCGAGCCCCGTCGAGACCGTCGTCGACACCACGGCCGCGGGCGACAGCTTCGCGGCCGGCTACATCGCCGCCCGGCTCGCCGGCCTGCCGCCCTCCGACGCCGCGGCCTGCGGCCACCGCCTCGCGGGCGCGGTGATCGGGCATCGCGGCGCCGTCATCCCGCCCGCCGCGATGCCCGCCCTGCCCTTCCGATCCCCCGGAGAGACCCCCGCATGACGAGTCCCGCCGCATCCCGCGAAGATCAGGCCCGCCAAGATCAGTCACGCCAAGAGCCGACCCGCCAAGAGCCGACCCGCCAAGATCAGGCCCGCCAAGAGCCGACCCGCCAAGCCCGCCTCGAAGCCCTGCTGGCCGAGTCGCCCGTGATCCCGGTGATCACGGTGCCGGAGCTCGCCCACGCCGTCCCCCTCGCCCGGGCCCTGGTGGCGGGGGGCATCCGGACCCTGGAGATCACCCTGCGCACCCCGGTCGCCCGCGACGCCGCGCGGGCGATCATGGCGGAGGTGCCGGACGCCGTGGTCGGGATCGGCACGGTGCTGACGCCCGACGACCTGGAGGCGGCCCGGGCGCTCGGCGCCCGCTTCGCCCTTAGCCCGGGCGCCACGCCGGACCTGCTGCGGGCCGCCGCGGAGAGCGACCTCGCCTTCATGCCGGGCGTCGCCACCCCCTCCGAGCTGATGCAGGTGCTGGCGGCGGGGTTCCGAATCGCCAAGTTCTTCCCCGCCGTGCCGGCGGGCGGGCAGGCGGCCCTGAAGGCCCTCGCCGGTCCCTTCCCGCAGGCGCGCTTCTGCCCCACCGGCGGCATCGCCGAGGCGGACGCGAAATCCTGGCTGGCGCTGCCGAACGTGGTCGCGGTCGGCGGCTCCTGGCTCGCCCCCGAGGCGGAGATCCGCGAAGGCCGCTTCGAGGCGATCACCGCGCGTGCAAGGCGCACGCTCGCCGGGCTGGCATGAGCGGGACGCCCGCCCGCCATCTCGCCCCTGGCGCCGGCTGCCCGCCGGCGCTACATGAGGGGGGCGGGGCTGCGGGGTGCGTCAGGAGACACATATCCCCGGGGCCTTATCGACTCCCTCGGGAGCTGTCCCCGCCCTGGTCCGTGGACCGGGGCACACGGCGCCCACCTACGCTGTAGGTTTCCCGGGATCGATCCTCCAACGGCTTTCGTGGCTCCGCGCTCCTCCATGACAGACGACATCCTGGTCCCGACCGACAAGGCCAGCCTCCGCCGGGAGGCCCTGGCGCGGCGGGACGGGCTCGACGCGGCCTATCGGGCCGAGGCGTCCCGGCGCATCGCCGAGGCGGTGCTCGCTTTGCCCGCCCTGGCCGGCGCCGGCCTCGTCAGCGCCTATTGGCCGATCCGCAGCGAGGTCGACGTGCGCCCGCTGATCGCCGCCCTGCGCGACCGCGGCCAGGCCGTCGCCCTGCCGCAGGTCACGCCGGCCGGCCTGGTCTTCCGCCAGGTGGCCGAGGACGACGCGCTCAGCGCCGGCGGCTTCGGGCTGAGCGAGCCGGGGCCGGAGGCGGCCGAGGTGCGGCCCCGGGCCCTGCTGGTGCCGCTCGCCGCCTTCGACCGCCGCCTGCACCGCATCGGCTACGGGAAAGGCTACTACGACCGGGCGCTCGCGGATCTGTCCCGGGACGGGCCGATCCTCACCGTCGGCGTCGCCTTCGCGGTGCAGGAGATCGCGCAGGTGCCGGAGGGCCCGCACGATCACAGCCTCGACCACATCGTCACCGAGGCGGGCGTGATCGGGCCCGCCACGAGCCCCAGCCTGCCCGCCGGAGTCTGAGCCATGCGCCTCCTCTTCCTCGGCGACGTGGTGGGGCGGCCCGGCCGCCAGGTGGTGGCGGAGCGGCTGCCGGGCCTGCGGGAGCGCTGGAAGCTCGACTGCGTCGTCATCAACGGCGAGAACGCGGCCGGGGGCTTCGGCATCACCGAGGCGATCTGCGACGAACTCATCGACGCGGGCGCCGACGCCGTCACCCTCGGCAACCATTCCTTCGACCAGCGCGAGGCCCTGGTCTTCATCGCGCGCCAGCCGCGGCTGGTGCGCCCGGCCAATTACCCGCCGGGCACGCCCGGGCGCGGCGCCACCGTGATCGAGACCCGGGCGGGGGGGCGCGTCCTCGTCGTCAACGTGATGGGCCGGATCTTCCTCGATCCCCTCGACGATCCCTTCGCGGCGGCGGACCGGGAGGTCTCGGCCTGCCCCCTCGGCAGCGCCGCCGACGCGGTGATCGTGGACGTCCACGCGGAGGCCACCAGCGAGAAGGAGGCCTTCGGCCACTTCCTCGACGGGCGCGCCTCGCTGGTGGTCGGCACCCACACCCACGTCCCCACCGCCGACCACCGCATCCTGCCGGGCGGCACCGCCTACCAATCCGACGCGGGCATGTGCGGCGATTTCGATTCGGTGCTCGGCATGCAGAAGGACGAGCCCCTGCGGCGCTTCCTGCAGAAGACGCCGGGATCGCGGCTGGAGGCGGCGACCGGCGAGGGCACGCTCTGCGGACTCGCCGTCGAGACCGACGACGAGACCGGACTCGCCCGCCGCGTCCACGCCGTGCGGCTCGGGCCGCACCTGGAGGAGGCCTGGCCCCGGGACTGGGACTGAGAGGTCGAGGATCTCCCGGTCTCCGGGACGACCATGCCGCCGGGATTCGAGGACCTGGACGAGGCCGCGGAGCTGTCCGGCCGGGATCGCCTCCGCAGAGCGGGCCATGAGCCCGCAGCTTCATGGCATCCGCACCGCTCCTCGGCATGAGGGAGGGGCGCGGGGTCCGGCGGTCGCGTGCGGTGGCGCCTCGGCAATCGGGTCGGCACGCCGCTCGAACGCCATCGGCCGCACTGGCGCGATCGCCATCCATCCTCTTTCCCCTGACCGTCGGAGCCGGACGATCCCCTGTCAGCCTCCGAGATCCCGCACCGGCCGATCTCCTACGTGGTCCGGCCGAAGCCGCGCCGGCTTGATCCCGGGCCGGCCAATCGGCACAGTGCCGCCGGTTTCCCCCGGGATCGGTCGGGGCCGGAGACCGATCCGCGCGGCGAGTCCCGCCGCGGCCCACGCGAGCTGAGACGAACCACGCGATGGCGGCGAGTGCTGCGTCCCCTCCCCTGACATCGCCCCGGATCTTCCTCGTCCGCATGGCGGTGTTCCTGATCCTGGTCGGTTTCCTCGCCTTCGTGCTCTACCGCCAGATCGTGCCGGCCTTCCTGGCCAATCCCGGGCTCAATGGCCTGATCCTGGGCGTCCTGTTCATCGCGATCCTGCTCGCCTTCGGGCAGGTGCGGCGCCTGTTCCGCGAGATCCGCTTCGTCAACCGCACGGCGATGCGGGAGACGAATCCGGGCGAGCCGCGGGTGATCGCCCCGCTCGCCCCCGTGATCCGCGACGCCGCCGCGGGCGAGTCCGTGCCCGCCGCGGGGTTCCGCCCGCTCCTCGACACCGTGGCCTCGCGCCTCGACGAGGGCCGCGAGGCTCTGCGCTACATCGCCGGCATCCTGATCCTGCTCGGCCTGCTCGGCACCTTCTGGGGCCTCATCGACACGCTCTCGGCGGTCGGCAACGTGATCCGCTCGATGCGCGCCGGCGGGGGCGACGCCGCCGTGATGTTCGACGAGCTGAAGAGCGGGCTCGCGGTGCCGCTCTCCGGCATCGGGCTCGCCTTCTCGGCCTCCCTGTTCGGCCTCGCCGGCTCGCTCACCATCGGGTTCCTCGACCTCCAGGCGGGCCAGGCGCATACGCGCTTCTACAACGAGCTGGAGGATTGGCTGGTCGCCCGCGCCGGCCCGGAGGCGGCCGGCGCGCCGCAGGCGCCGAACCGCAGCTCCGAGGCGTCCCTGCGCGACCTCGCCGAGGCGGTGACCCGCCTCTCCGCCCTGGTCGGCGACAGCACGGGCAACAGCCGCGCCAGCACCCAGGCGATGGCGAACCTCGCCGAGGGCATCCAGGGCCTCGTCCAGCACATGCGCGCCGAGCAGCAGATGATCCGCGACTGGGTCGAGGCCCAGGCGAGCCGCGAGCGCGAACTCAAGCAGGTGCTCGACCGCCTGGGCCGGGAGCGCGTGGGATGACGCGCCGGGACGGGATCTGATGGCCGGCCGCCTCCTGCGCCGCGAGCGCGCCCTCAACGTCTGGCCGGGCTACGTCGACGCGCTGACGACCCTGCTGCTCTCGGTGGTGTTCCTGCTGACGATCTTCGTCACCGGGCAGTTCTTCCTGTCGCAGGAAATCTCCGGGCGCGACACGGTGCTGGGCCGGCTCAACCGGCAGATCGCCGAACTGACCGACCTCCTCGCCCTCGAACGCTCCGGGCGGCGCACCCTGGAGGAGACGGCCGCCTCGCTCCGGGCCAACCTGCAAGAATCGGAGACGGAGCGGCGGCGCCTGCAGGACGCGCTGTCGGCCGACCAGGGCGCGCAGGGCAAGGCGAGCGATCTCGGGCGCCAGCTCGAGGCCGAGAAGGGCGCGACCAACCGGGCCCTGTCCCAGGTCGAGCTCCTGAACCAGCAGATCGCGGCGATGCGCCAGCAGCTCGCGGCGCTGGAGGACGCGCTCGCCGCCTCGGAGACCCGGGACCGGGAGAGCCAGGCCCGGATCGCCGATCTCGGCAGCCGCCTGAACGTGGCCCTGGCCCAGCGGGTGCAGGAACTGGCCCGCTACCGCTCGGACTTTTTCGGGCGCCTGCGGCAGATCCTCGGCAACCGCTCCGACATCCGCATCGTGGGCGACCGCTTCGTGCTGCAATCGGAGGTGCTGTTCGCGGCCGGTCAGGCCACGCTGCGGCCCGAGGCCGGGGCGGAGCTCGACCGCATCGCCGTGGCGATCATCGAACTCGGCCGGCAGATCCCGCCCGACATCCCGTGGGTGCTGCGGGTGGACGGCCACACCGATGCGCGGCCGATCAGCTCGGCGACCTTCCCGTCGAACTGGGCGCTGTCGGCGGCCCGGTCGATCGCGGTGGTGCAGTACATGGTGGGACGGGGGATCCCGCCCCAGCGCCTGCTCGCGGGCGCCTTCGGCGAGTTCCAGCCCCTCGACACCGGCACGACCGAGGAGGCCTACGCCCGCAACCGGCGCATCGAGCTGAAGCTCACCGAGCGCTGAGCGGCGGGCAGGACATCGCCGGGTGAGGCCGGGGCACGCCCCGTCGGGTTCTCCGGCCGGATCCTCGGCGGAGTTGCGCCGGGCAACTCTGCTTCACTGTCCTTCGTGCATCGTTTTCGCTGACGCGGTGCTTCGGTTCGCCGCCGAACCGGTGGCCGCTTCGACGCACGATGCTTAGCCGACCCGCACCCGCCAGATGTCCTCGGCGTATTCCCGCATGGTGCGGTCCGAGGAGAACCACGCCGTTCGGGCGGTGTTGAGGATCGCCGCCCGCCACCAGCCGCGCGGATCGCGCCACGCGGCGTCGACCGCGCGCTGGACCCGCCAGTAATCGTCGAAATCGGCGGTCAGCAGGTAGCGGTCCGGGCCGGCGAGTTCGTCCACGAGCGGCCTGAACCGGCCCGGCTCCTCGGGCGAGAAGCCCCCGGAGGCGACGAGGTCGAGGGCGGCCGCCAGCCGCGGCGAGGCCGCGATCGCCCGCTCCGCGTGGCCGCCCTGCGCCTTGGTGGCCCGCACCCCGGCCGCGTCGAGGCCGAAGATGAAGATGTTCTCGGCCCCGACATGCTCCCTGATCTCGATGTTGGCGCCGTCGAGGGTGCCGATCGTCAGCGCGCCGTTGAGCGCGAGCTTCATGTTGCCGGTGCCGGAGGCTTCGAGCCCCGCCGTCGAGATCTGCTCGGAGAGGTCGGCCGCCGGGATGATCGCCTCGGCGAGGCTGACCGAGTAGTTCGGCAGGAAGGCGACCTGCAGCCGGCCCGCCACCGCCGGATCGGCGTTGACGCGCTTGGCCACGTCGCAGGCAAGCCGGATGATCAGCTTGGCTTGGCTGTAGCTCGGCGCCGCCTTGCCGCCGAAGAGCTTCACCCGGGCCGGCCAGTCGCGCCCCGGCTCGGCGAGGATCGCCTGGTAGAGCGCCACCGTCTCTAGGATGTTGAGGAGCTGGCGCTTGTACTCGTGGATGCGCTTGATCTGGACGTCGAACAGGGCGGCCGGATCGAGGGCGATGCCGGTGCGCTCCCTCACGACCCGGGCCAGGGCCTCCTTGCGCTCGCGCCGCACGGCGGCGTAGCGCGCCTGGAAACCGGCATCGTCGGCGACCGCGGCGAGCCCGGCGAGGGCGGTCGGATCGTCGAGGAGCGCCTCGCCCACCACCTCCGCGGCGAGCGCGGTCAGGCCCGGATTGGCGTTGTGGAGCCAGCGCCGGAAGGTGATGCCGTTCGTCTTGTTGACGATCTTGTCGGTGTCGAGGGCGTGGAGGGGCGCGAAGACCGTCCTGCGCATCAGCTCCGTGTGCAGGGCGGAGACGCCGTTCACCCGGCGCGCGCCCAGGAAGGCGAGGTGGCCCATGCGCACGCGCTTGCCGTGCGTCTCCTCGATCAGCGAGACCTCGGCGAGCTGGCCCGCATCGACCCGGCCGTGCTTGGAGAGCTCCTCCAGGTGCATCCAGTTGATCAGGTAGATGATCTGCATGTGGCGCGGCAGCAGCCGCTCCATCAGCTCGACCGGCCAGGTCTCCAGCGCCTCGGGCAGGAGCGTGTGGTTCGTGTAGCCGAGGGTGTGCGTGGTGACGTGCCACGCATCCTCCCAGGACAGGCCGTGCTCGTCCACGAGGAGCCGCATCAGCTCCGGCACCGCGATGGCCGGATGGGTGTCGTTGAGCTGGATCGCCGCGTGGTCGGGCAGCGTGCGCAGGTCGCCGCGCTCGACGACGTGGCGGCGCACGAGGTCCTGCAGCGAGGCCGAGGTGAAGAAGAATTCCTGGCGCAGGCGCAGCTCCTGCCCGGCCGGCGTGCCGTCGCTCGGGTAGAGCACCCGGGAGATCGCCTCGACCCGGTCGCGCTCGGCCATCGCCCCGACATGGTCGCCGCCGTTGAAGCGGGCGAGGTCGACGGGCTCGGCGGCCCGCGCCTGCCACAGGCGCAGCACGTTGACGTGCCTGCCCCGGAATCCGACCACCGGCGTGTCGAAGGGCACGGCCCGCACGATCTCGGCCGGGCGCCAGACGCGGCGGATCGCGCCGTCCGGCAGCACCGTCATGGCGACATCGCCGCCGAACCCGACCTGGCAGGCCGCGTCGGGCCGCTCGAACTCCCAGGGATTGCCCTCGGCGAGCCAGGTCTCGGGCACCTCGCGCTGGACGCCGTCCTCGATCAGCTGCCGGAACAGGCCGTGGTCGTAGCGGATGCCGTAGCCGTAGGCCGGAATCGCGAGGCTCGCCATGCTCTCCATGAAGCAGGCGGCGAGCCGGCCCAGGCCCCCGTTGCCGAGCGCCGCGTCGGGCTCGGCGCCCGCCACCGCGTCGAGATCGACGCCGAGCGAGGCCAGGGCCGCCCGCGCCGTCCCGGTCAGGCCGAGATTGCCCATCACGTCGGAGAGGAGCCGCCCGATCAGGAACTCGAGCGACAGGTAGTGCACGCGCTTGGGCGGCACCGCCGGGCTGTCCGAGGCCAGGCAGGCATCCACGACCCGGTCGCGCAGGGCGAGCGCGGTCGCGACGAACCAGTCGCGGTCGCGGGCGGTCGCGGGCGACCTGCCGAGCGCGTAGGCGAGCTTGCCCAGAATTGCATCGCGCAGGAGCGAGACATCGTCCGCGCTGGACGGAGGGCTCGCGGCCGGCGGCCGCCAGAACAGCTGCGGCTCGGCCGCAGGGGCGGTCTCTGGTCGCCGATCACCGGCCAGTAGAGCTTCGTTCAGCACCTCGGAACCCCCTTCAGCGCCGACGATCCTCTTCTCTGCCCCGCGCTCTTGGTCGCGTTGCGGGCAGCAGATCATCGGCCGAACTGCTTCATCGTGTGACGTCTTTTTCATCATGTCGAGACGGCCGGAGCGCTTGACGACAAGTCTCCCGGCGTGTGGCCGTCGCGACACGTGGCACCGAAACCCGACGCGACTGTGGCCGAGGCGGGCTGAAGGCGTCATGAACGGTCGCGACGCCCCGGAAGCCGTGCCGTTCGGACGGGTTTCCCGCAGAGTCAGGGCGGATCATCGCCCACGAACGCCGTGGCCGCGGTGCGGTTCCTCACGCCCCGGGGTCGCGGGGAGCGTCGGCGAACCGTCACGGGGGGCGGCTAGCCTGCCGCGGCGCGGGAACCGCCGCCGCCCTTTCGGTTTGCATGGTTTCGATTTGCTTGACCGGGCGCCGCGCGCAAGCCCGCCCGCGCGCCGCGCCCGGACGCGGCCCCGCCCCTGAACCCGCGACGCGCACGGAGGCGAGCGATGCCCGGTGAACTCTGGTGGAAGGCCGGGACGGTCTACCAAATCTATCCCCGCTCCTTCCAGGACGCGAACGGCGACGGGGTCGGCGACCTCAAGGGCATCACCGCCCGGCTCGACTACCTCGCCTGGCTCGGGGTCGACGCGCTCTGGCTCTCGCCGGTCTGCCGCTCGCCGATGGCCGATTACGGCTACGACGTCTCCGATTACTGCGACATCGACCCGCTCTTCGGCACGCTCGCGGATTTCGACGCGCTCGTCGCCGAGGCGCACCGGCGCCGCCTGCGGGTGATCATGGATTTCGTGCCCAACCACACCTCGATCGCGCATCCGTGGTTCCGCGAGAGCCGCGCCTCCCGCGACAACGCGCGGCGCGACTGGTACATCTGGCGCGACCCGAAGCCCGACGGCGCGCCCCCCAACAACTGGGTGGGCAATTTCGGCGGGCCGGCCTGGACCCTCGACCCGGCCACCGGTCAGTCCTACTACCACGCCTTCCTGAAGGAGCAGCCCGACCTCAACTGGCGCAACCCGGAGGTGCGCCGGGCCATGCTGGACGTGCTGCGCTTCTGGCTCGACCGCGGCGTCGACGGGTTCCGGGTCGACGTGATCTGGCACCTGATCAAGGACGCCGCGCTGCGGGACAACCCGCCGAACCCCGACTACGTCCCGGGCGACGCCGAGATCAACAGCCTCACGCCCCTCTACTCCGCCGACCAGCCGGAGGTGATGGAGGTCGTCGCCGAGATGCGCGCGGTGCTCGACGGCTACGACGAGCGGGTGCTGATCGGCGAGATCTATCTGCCGCTGGAGCGGCTGATGGCCTATTACGGCGTCGACCTGTCCGGCGCGCACCTGCCGTTCAACTTTCAGTTGATCCAGGCCCGCTGGCACGCCGAGACGATCGCCGCGCTCGTCGCCGAGTACGAGGCGGCCCTGCCGGAGGGCGGCTGGCCGAACTGGGTGCTCGGCAACCACGACCAGCCGCGCATCGCCGCCCGCGTCGGGGCCGCGCAGGCCCGGGTCGCCGCGGTGCTGCTCCTCACCCTGCGGGGCACGCCGACGCTCTATTACGGCGACGAGATCGGGCTCGCCCGCGTGCCGATCCCGCCCGGGCGGGCGCGCGACCCCTGGGAGCGCAACGAGCCCGGCCGCGGCCGCGACCCGGCGCGCACGCCGATGCAGTGGGACCGCACGCCCCGGGCGGGGTTCTCCAGCGCCGAGCCGTGGCTGCCGCTCGATCCCGGGGCCGCGACCTGCAACGTCGAGGTGCTGCGCGACGATCCCGGCTCGATCCTCACCCTCTACCGCCGCCTCCTGGCCCTGCGGCGCGAGCACGCCGCCCTGAGCCTCGGCCTCTACCGGGCGGTCTTTGTCGCGCGGGACGTCCTCGTCTACGAGCGCGCGCACGGGGACGAGGTCCTGCGCATCCTCCTGAATTTCGGGCACGCCCCTTGCACCGTGCCGCTGCCGCCGGATCACGCCTGGCGCGTCCTGCTGTCGAGTTCGGGCAGCCGCATCGCCGAGAGGCCGGCCGACGGCCATCTCGCACTCGCGGGAGACGAGGCCCTCGTCCTCCTGAGGGAGCCGCTTTCACCCGAAAATGTCTAGCTTCACTTAAGTGAAACTTCGCGGAAATTCCGTCGAAGCTCTGCCACGCGGGTCAGAAACTCTCGGTTTCGCACGATATCGCGCGATTTACGCTTGAATCCCTGCTGCGATGCGATATTGTGCAACGCGGCGGAACCGGACGCGCAAGCGCGCGTTGCCGGCCAAACACAGGCGCCGTGGCGACGTCCGCCAGCATCCTTGCGGCCCGCGGCGTGGGGGCATTCTCGATGATCGGCTCGGCGTGCGCGCGCTCCGTTTCCCCTGCGCCGGTCCCGTCGTCACCATCCCCCTTCCTCCGCAGCCCCGGCTCGCTGCGCCAGCGCATCCTCTTCGCCACGCCCGAGATGGCGGATTTCCTGAAGACCGGCGGCCTCGGCGAGGTGGCGGCGGCGCTGCCGCGGGCGCTGCGCCAGCACTACGACGTGCGCATCCTGATCCCGGGCTACCGCCAGGTCGTCGACCGCTACGCCGACATCCCGGTCGTCGCCCAGCTGCCGGGCCGGGACGGGCTCGCGCCCTCGGCGCTCGGCCTCGTCGAGACCGGGGACGGCATGCCGGTCTACGTGCTGCTCAACGCCGAGCTCTACGACCGGGCGGGCTCGCCCTACGGCGACCAGGGCGGCGACTTCGCCGACAACGACCTGCGCTTCGCGCGCCTCAGCCTCGCCGCCGTGGAACTCGCGAAGGGTGCCGATCCGGACTGGCAGGCCGACCTCCTCCACCTCAACGACTGGCAGACGGCGCTCGCCCCCGCCTACCTGGCCTGGCAGGGCCTGCGGGTGCCGAGCATCCTCACCGTGCACAACCTCGCCTATCAGGGTCTGTTCCCGCGGGAGAATCTCGCCCGGCTCGGCGTGCCAGAGGGCGCCTTCCAGATCGACGGCGTCGAGTTCTACGGCAAGCTCTCCTTCCTGAAAGCGGGGCTGTTCTACGCCTCGCACGTGACGACGGTGAGCGAGACCTACGCGCAGGAGATCACCTCGCCGGAATTCGGCTGCGGCCTCGACGGGCTGCTGCGCACCCGGGCCGGCCAGGGCCGCCTCACCGGAATCCTCAACGGGATCGACGAGATCTGGGATCCGCGGACGGACCCCCATCTCGCCACCGCCTTCGAGGCGGATGACTGGAAGGGCAAGCGCGCGAACGCCGACGCGGTGCGCGAGCGCTTCGGGCTCGGCGTCTCGCGCGGCCCGCTCTTCGCGATCGTGTCGCGGCTCGTCCACCAGAAGGGTGTCGACCTCACGCTCGCGGCGGCGGAAGCGATCGTGGCGGAGGGCGGCCAGCTCGTCGTCACCGGCCAGGGCGAGCCGCGCTTCGAGAGCGCCTTCATGGACCTCGCGCGCCGTCACCCGGGGGCGGTGGGCGTGCGGATCGGCTTCGACGAGACCGACGCGCACCGGATGTTCGCGGGCAGCGACTTCCTGCTGATGCCGTCGCGCTTCGAGCCCTGCGGGCTGGCCCAGATGTACGCGCAGCGCTTCGGCTCGCTGCCGATCGCGCGCCGGGTCGGCGGCCTCGCCGACACGGTGGAGGACGGGGTCACGGGCTTCCTGTTCGGCGAGGCGACGCTGAAGGGCCTCACCGGCGCGATCCGCCGCGCCCTCGACACCTTCGCGTCGAAGCGCCACCTCAACACGATGCGGCGCACCGCGATGGCCCGCACCTTCGGCTGGGACAAGGCGGCGCTGAGCTACAGCGGCCTCTACGCCCGCACCATGGGCAACGGCGTCGAGATGCTGCGCCCGCGGGCGGCGTGAGGGCCGGATCCTCCAGGCCCGTCCTCGCGCCGAGAGATCGAACGCCTCCCGATGTCCGGCCCTCACACGCGCGCGATGACGCGATGATCCGGGATCCGCTTGATCAAGCGGATCCCGGATTATCCTCCGCCTCCGGGCCTCAGCCCCGCTCGCGCAGGTAATCCTCGGTCGTCCGCGGCGGCGGGGCGGCGTGGGGGTCGAAGCCCTCGGCGAGCACGTGGGAGACCCGGCAGGTCTCGCACATCATCAGCGCGCGCAGGCGGTCCTGGCCGGCCGTCCCGGCGAACATCCAGTGCTTGTCCTGCAGCCGCCCGATGATCCGCTCGACCGTGCTGCGGGTGCCGAACGGCTTGGCGCAGGCCACGCAGGCGAACGGCTCCTCCTCCTTGAGGACGCGGCGCGGCGCCGCCCAGGCCGCGAAGTCGAGCCGCGGCTCCAGGGTGATGACGTCTTCCGGGCAGGTCGCGGCGCAGAGGCCGCACTGCACGCAGAGGCTCTCCGAGAAGCTCAGGAGCGGACGGTCCGGATCGTCG
Organism: Methylobacterium sp. 4-46; assembly: GCF_000019365.1. Taxonomy (GTDB): domain Bacteria; phylum Pseudomonadota; class Alphaproteobacteria; order Rhizobiales; family Beijerinckiaceae; genus Methylobacterium. The sequence goes on from NC_010511.1 coordinate 3,408,702, forward strand.
CTGAGCGCGCCGGTCGGGCAGGCGCCCACGCAGGCGTGGCAGAGCGTGCAGGCCTCGGTGCGGAAGTCGAGCCCGCCGAAGGGCGCCCCGGGATCGAGGGGGATCCGGTCGACCGGGCGCGGCGCCGCGTGGTGCAATTCGCGAAGGGTGAGCCGCAGCACCTCGCGCGCCTCCCCCTCCGGCACGAAGCCCGCCGGCGCGGCCGTCGCGGTGCCGCGGGGGCCCGCCGCCAGCGCCGCCCCGAGCGCGTCCGGGTCGTCGGTCTCGATCAGCGACACGACCGGGGCGCCGTCCGGGGGGCCGTAGCCCAGCGCCTGCAGGATCGCGTCGGCCCGCGCCAGGACGCCCCGGAGCGGGGTTAGGTCGTGCTTCGGCCGCGCCCGCGCCAGGAGCCGCACCCCGGTCGCCCCGAAGGCGAAGGCGCCGGTGAGCAGGTCGAGCCCGGCCTGAGTCACCTCGTTGACCCTGATCGGCAGGACGTGGGCCGGCAGGCCGGCGCCGAAGCGGGCGAGCGCGTCGATCAGCGCCTCGCCGTGATCGCCGTCGTGGAGGAGCACCACGGCGCCCTCCCCGCCCGCTGCCGCGTAGGCGCGCAGGAGGCGGCGAAGGCGCCGCAGCAGCGCGTCGGCGGGCGGGAGCGTGGCGGCGGCCGCGCCGGTCGGGCAGACCGAGGCGCAGGATCCGCAGCCCGCGCACACGAAGGGATCGACCGCCACGTGGTCGCCGGCCGGCGCGATCGCCCCGGTCGGGCAGACGTCGAGGCAGCGGCTGCAGCCGGTGATGCGCGAGCGCGCATGCGCGCAGAGCCCGTCCTTGAAGGCGATGAAGCGGGTCTTGTCGAAGGTGCCGACGAGGTGCGAGGCCTCGAACAAGACCGCGGCCACGGCCGCCGGGTCGCGGGGATCCGCCCGCAGGTAGCCGCTGCGCAGGGCGTGGGCCGGGAAGAGCGGCGCCTCCCCCGAGACGTCGATCACGATGTCGCAGGTCGAGGTCGCGCCGTCGTGGCCTTCCCCGAACAGGAGGCGCTCCCGCGAGGAGGGGCGCGGCAGGGCGTAGGCGTCGATGCCGAGCGTGAAAGCGCCGAGATGCCCGCCGGCCCGGCGGATCGTGCCCTTGAGGACCGGGAACTCCGCCCCGCGCGGGGGCACCACGTCGCCGGGCCGGGTCAGCAGCACCGTGACGTCGAGGTGGTCGGCGAGGCGGCGCCCGACCTCGATCGCGGTCTCGTCCCGCCCGTAGACGAGCGCCACGCCCCGGCTCTCGAAGCTCACCACGGGCGCGGGCGGCATCGGCTCCGCGGCGGCGGCGAGGAGCGCCGCCATCTTGGGGCCGGCCGCGGCGCCCTCGGCGGACCAGCCCGCCGCCTCGCGGATGTTGGCGTAGGCGACGCGGTCCTGCGCCCCGACCTCCTCGGCCAGTTCGTCGAAGAGCGGGGCCTGCAGGGTGCAGGCCAGGGTCACCGGATCGCCGGAGGCGAGGAGCCGGCGCGCGCGGTCGAGCTCGCGGGTGCAGAGCGCCTCGCCGGTCTCGACCCGGCCGCCGCAGCCGCGGCCGATCGCCTCCGCGTCGAGCGGGATGGTCCCCTCGCAGGAACAGGCAATCACGACGCGATCCGGCACGGTGTTGTCCTCGGCCTCGACTGGAATTCGGGCCTCTTGCAGGCCGTCCCGCCCCTATATAGGAGGCGTTGAAAAGTGCGACCCGACACGTGCGCGCAGGGTTGTTCCGGCGCGCGGGGGTTCTCCGCCGCGGGGGTTCTCCGCCATGTCCGCCGCCCATTCCGCCACGCCGCAGATCCTCGCGACCGGCCTGATGCTGCCGCCGCCCTTCACCCTGGTCACGCTCGATCCGCCCGGATCGGCGCAGGCCGAGGCCTGCCGCCGGGCCGCGGACGCGGACGCGGCCGGCACCCTCGTCCTCTCGGCCGGGGAGCGCGTGATCGAGGCGGCGGTCGTGCTCGCCCCCGAGGAGCCCCTCCGCCTCGCCCGCCGCGCGGCGCTGATCGGGATGGGCGCGCTCGCCGACGCGCTCGGCAGCCACGCCCCGCCCGACAAGCCGGTCGCGGTCGAGTGGCCGCTGACCCTGCGCTTCGACGGGGCGCGCCTCGGCGGCGGGCGCCTCGCCTGGCCGGAGGGCTGCGGCGAGGACGAGGTGCCGGACTGGCTCGTCTTCTCCTGCATGCTGATCGCCTCGAAGCGTCACGCCGGCGATCCCGGCCTCACGCCGGACTCGACCTCGCTGGAGGAGGAGGGGTTCGCGCCCGAGACCGCCGGGCCGATCGTCGAGAGCTTCGCCCAGTACCTGATGAAGGGCCTCTCCGACCTGGAGGAGGACGGCTTCGCCTTCGCCCTCGCGCGCTACCGCGCCGTCCTGGCCGAGCCGCCGGGCGAGCGCCTCACCATCGACGGGCACGGCGACGCCCTGGCGGTCGGCCCGGAGGGGACGCGCCCGCGGCCGCTCGGGGAGGCGCTGCGCGCGCCCGCCTGGCTCGATCCGGCGACCGGAGCACCGCGCCTGTGACCCGCCTGAAGCTGCCCCGCACGCTGCGCCTCGACGCCTCCGACACGCTCGTCTTCGCGCGGGCCGCCGAGCCCGGCGAATGGGCGGTGACCGGCTCCTTCCTGTTCCTCGACGCCGATCCGGCCGCCCTGGCGCCCAAGGCGCGGATCGCCTTCCGCTCCGGCTTCCTCGGCATCGCCTCGTTCGGCTTCTCGACCCTCGTGGTGGTCAGCGAGGCGAGCGAGGCCGAGCGGGAGGCCGCCACCGAGGCGCTCGCGGCCCAGATCCACGCGCGGCTCGGCGCCCCGAGCCTCGCCGCCGCGCGGGAGGCCGCGGCCGAGGAGATCGCCGCCGCCGCCGCCCTCTGCCAGCCTCCGGTGAATTCCGTTCTGGCGCTCCACCGCGCCGTCGAGGCCGGGGAGATCCGCGAGCAGTACCGGGTGCTGCGCCCCCGCGAGGGGGCCGTGCCGGGCGCCGACCGCCGCCACGCCTACGCGCGCGCCTTCGACTTCGCCGAGACCGACGACGAGCCCGAGGAGGCGGTCGACCTCGTCGGCCTGATGGGGAGCCGGGCGCCGTGACGGAATTCTGGGTCTCGAGCGGCCACCACCTCGCCCGGCGCCAGGAGGGCGGCGGGCTCGCGGTGACGGACGAGCTGCTCCTCGCCTACCTGGCGCGGCCGGAACTCGTGCCCCCGCCGGAGGCCTGCGCGGCCGAGCGGGCGCTGCACGCGCGCCTGCGGGCCGCGCCGCGCCGCGTCGTGGCGCCGGAGGAGGTCGCCGCCGTCGCGGATGCCGACGCGCGCGAGAATTGGCAGGTCGTGCTCGCCTTCCGCGACCGGCTGCTGGCGGCCCGTTCGGTTGAGGACGCGTATCTCGACCTCGTGCGCCGGGGCGGCGGGGGGACGCCGCCGCTCTTCCTCAACCAGCTCGTCCACCTCATCCTGCGCAACGCCCTCGACGGCTGCCAGGACCCCTACGTGCTGCGGGCGGGCGAGCTGTTCTTCCGTCCGCAGGCGGTCTCGGTGCAGGCGGTCTCGGCGACGGAAGGCGCGCTGCTCCTGGCGGATGCCGAGCTGGTCGACCTGGAGGAGGGCCGCGCCCGGCCCTCGCCCCTCGTCGCCATGCTGGGCCGCGAGCCGATCGGCGACCTCGACGTGCTGACGCCCGAGACGGCCTGGACCTACTGGAGCCGCTCGGACGCCTTCACGATGGCGCTCAATCTCGGCTCCGATCCGCGCAGCCGCGAGGGGCTCGCCCGGGTGATCGAGGCCTGGATCCGCCACCTCCTGCACCGCCGGGTGAGCGTGGCGCCGGTCGCCCGGATCGAGGACCGGGACTGGCGCTGGTTCGTCGGCCTCGACGCGGAGGCGACCCGGATCGGCAACGCGCTCTGGCGCGGCGAGGCCCTGCCCGAGGAGACCCGCGCCCGGGTGCTCGCCCTGTTCACGCTCGCCTTCGCGGAGACGGCCGGCCTCGACCCACGGCTGGGAGACCAGCCGGTCTACCTCCTGCTCGCCATGAATCCGGATCGCCGCGTCACCGTGAAGCCCCAGAACCTGATCGCCGGCCTCCCGCTCGTCGGAGAACCCCTGTGAGCGAGGCGGATCCGCGCCGCGCGGGCGTCGCGCCCCGCTACGAGGTCGGGGTGATCGTCGCCAAGCGCCGCCTCAAGGGGCCCTGGGCGAGCCATGCCTGGCTCCCCGTCGCCGCCCTCCCGGGCCGGCCGGAGACGCCGCCCTGGACCCGCCTCGGCGCGAGCGAGGCGGAGGAGACCTTCTACGCCGGCAGCGTCACGGTCGCGCTGCACCCGGCCGAGACCGCCCATTACGGCGACAACCTCGCCTCCGCGCAGCCCTCGCTGTGGATCGCGCTGCGCCCGGTCGGCCCGGAGACCTACGAGATCGCCACGGTGACGGCGGATCCCTACGAGGGCGAGGCGCTGGCGGAGGGGATCGGCGAGATCGTCGAGGCGGTGCCGATGCCGCCCGAGATGCAGGCCTGGCTCGCGGCCTACTACGCGGCCCACCACGTCGAGCGCCCGTTCGAGAAGCGCAAGCGCGACCGCGCCGACCCGGAGGCGCTCGCCCGCCAGGGGCGGCGCCGGGACGACGAGCGGTGAGCGGGGATTTCCTGTCGCGGTGGTCGCGCCTCAAGCGCGACGGCGCGCGCCCGGTGCGGGAGACCCCGGACCGCGCGGGCGAGACCGCGCCCCCGCCAGGGCCGGACGCGGCCGAGCCGGAGCTGCCGCCCGAGGAGCTGGCGAGGCTGCCCTCCCTCGACGCGCTGACCCCGCAGACCGACCTCGCGCAGTTCCTGCGGGCGGGCGTGCCGAGGGCGCTGCGCAACGCGGCGCTGCGGCGGATGTGGTCCCTCGACCCCGCCATCCGCGACTTCGTGAGCGAGGCCCGCGAATACGCCTGGGACTGGAACGTCCCGGGCGACGTCCCGGGCGCCGGGCCGCTCCTGCCGACCGACGACGTCGCCGCGATGGTCGAGCGCGTGATCGCGGGGGAGCCCGCCCGAGCCGCGCCCGGGCACGACCCCGCGGACGGGCCATCCGGGCGCGAGAGCGTCGTCACCCCGGCGCTCCCCGGCCCCCAAGCCCCGCCCGCTCTCGAGCTCGCGCGGGAGGAGGCCGCGCGGGAGGAGGCCGGGCGGGACGAGGCCGGGCGGGAGGAGGCCCCGGATGCGGCCGGGACCGGCCCGGACGCCCCGCCCCGCCACGCGGCGGAGCCGGCGCAGATCCGCCCGGAAGCCCCGGAAAACGCCGCGAAGCGGCGCCGCGCCCGCCGCCACGGCGGCGCGATGCCGCTTTGAGGCATTAAAAAGTAGGATTGCGGCGCGGCCGCCACGGTATATGGTGCAAATTGCAAAACGCGGCGGATCGACCGCGAGGCGAGGGTGGAGATGCGAGGGGTCGGGCACGTCGAAGTGGACCGAGCCCTCGGTGTGGACGCGTTGGTGGCGGATCAGGACCCGAATGTCGACGAGATCGACGTGCTGCGCGCGCGCCACTACGGCGGGCTCGCGGCGATCCTGGGCCAGGCGCCGGATGCGGGCCTCATCGAGGCGCTGCGCGGGGTGAGCGGCAACGATACGCCGCTCGGGCAGGCGCACGCCGCCCTGGCGGACGCGGCCGCCGAGGCCGACCTTCGCGCCGTGGAACGCGACTATTTCGAGCTCTTCATCGGCGTCGGGCGCGGCAAGATCCTGCCCTACGCGTCCTACTACCTCACCGGCTTCCTCAACGAGCGCCCGCTGGCCCGGCTGCGCGAGGATCTGGCGCGGCTCGGCATCGAGCGCGACCCGCGGGTGAGCGAACCCGAGGACCACATCGCGATCCTCCTCGAGGTGATGGCCGGGCTGGCGGAGCGGCGCTTCGGGGCGGAGTCGCCGGGCGAGCAGCTCTTCTTCGAGCGCCACCTGAAACCCTGGGCGCGCCGCCTCTTCGAGGACATCGAGACCGAGGCGGCGACGCCCCTCTACCGGGCGGTCGGCGCGCTCGGGCGGACTTTCATCGAGATCGAGACCGCCGCCTTCGCCATCGACGCGTGAGGCCGGTCACCGCAACCGAGGAGCGGGACATGGAACGGGACAGGAAGGACCAGCTTGGCCGCAGGCAATTCTTTCGCGCGCTCGGCGGTGGCACCGCGGCCGCGGCCGCGGCCCTGGTCTCGCCGCTCTCGACCGGGGAGGCCAAGGCCTACGATCCGGGCTCGGAGGAGACACGCGCACGCTACCGGGAGACGGACCACGTGAAGGCCTTCTACCGGACCAACGGCTACGAGACCCTGAAGAAGTGAGGGCGCGATGCTGAAGAAGCGCAGAGGCGGCGCCGCGGGCCGCGCGACCCCCTCCCCGGCCGCCGGCACCCACCATTCCCTGACCGCAGGCGCTCTGCCAGAGACCCTGGATCGCCGCAGCTTCCTGCGCCGCTCCGGCCTCGCCGCGGGCGGGCTCGCGGCCGCCGGGGGCCTCCAGCTCGGCGCCGTGCGTCCCGCCCGGGCCGCCGGCTCGGCGGTGAGCGGGCCCGAGGTGACGATCCGCAAGAACATCTGCACGCATTGCTCGGTCGGCTGCACGGTGACGGCCGAGGTGGTGAACGGGGTCTGGGTCGGCCAGGAACCCTCCTGGGCGAGCCCGATCAACCGCGGCACCCACTGCGCCAAGGGTGCGGCGATCCGCGAACTGGTGCACGGCGAGCGCCGCCTGAAATACCCGATCAAGCTCGAGAACGGCGAGTGGAAGCGGATCTCCTGGGAGCAGGCGATCGACGAGATCGGCGCCAAGCTCCTCGCCATCCGCGAGAAGAGCGGCGCGGATTCGGTCTACTGGCTCGGCTCTGCCAAGTTCACCAACGAAGCGGCCTACCTGTTCCGCAAGTTCGGGGCGTTCTGGGGCACCAACAACGTCGACCATCAGGCCCGGATCTGCCACTCGACCACCGTGGCGGGCGTCGCCAACACCTGGGGCTACGGCGCCCAGACCAATTCCTACAACGATATCCGCAACGCCAAGACCATGATCATCATGGGCGGCAACCCGGCCGAGGCGCATCCGATCTCGATGCAGCACGTGCTCTCGGGCAAGGAGATCAACCGGGCGAACCTGATCGTCATCGACCCGCGCTTCACCCGCACGGCCGCCCACGCCACCGAGTACGTCCGCCTGCGCTCGGGCACCGACATCCCGGTGATCTGGGGCATGCTCTGGCACATCTTCCAGAACGGCTGGGAGGACAAGGAGTTCATCCGCAGCCGCGTCTACGCCATGGAGGATGTCCGCAAGGAGGTCGCCAAGTGGACCCCCGAGGAGGTCGAGCGGGTCTCCGGCGTGCCGGGCGAGCAGCTGCGGCGCGTGGCCGAACTCTTCGCCAAGGAGAAGCCCGCGACCCTGATCTGGTGCATGGGCGCGACCCAGCACACGGTCGGCACCGCCAACGTGCGGGCCTTCTGCATCCTGTGCCTCGCGACCGGCAACGTCGGCAAGCCCGGCACGGGCGCCAACATCTTCCGCGGGCACACCAACGTCCAGGGCGCGACCGATCTCGGCCTCGATGTGACGACGCTGCCGCTCTATTACGGGCTGGTCGAGGGCGGCTGGCGGCACTGGGCCCGGGTCTGGGACGTCGAGTACGAGTGGCTGCAATCGCGCTTCGACGAGGTGCCGACGCTGGCCGGGCGCAAGGCGCGCTCGCGCAAGGAGAACATGGAGGCGCCCGGGATCACCTCGACGCGCTGGTTCGACGCCGTCACCTTGCCGGCCGACCAGGTCGACCAGCGGGCGCCCCTGCGGGCCATGATGGTGTTCGGCCACGGCGGCAACACCGTGACGCGGCTGCCCGAGGCCGTGAAGGGCATGAGCGCCCTCGACCTCCTGGTCGTGGCCGACCCGCACCCGACCACCTTCGCGGCGCTCGACGCGCGGCGGGACAACACCTACCTCTTGCCGATCTGCACCTCGCTGGAGATGGACGGGTCGCGCACGGCCTCGAACCGCTCGCTGCAATGGGGCGAGCAGATCGTGAAGCCCGCCTTCGAATCGAAGAACGACTACGAGGTGATCTACCGGCTCGCCGCCAAGCTCGGCTTCGCCGACCGGATGTTCAAGAACATCAAGGTAACGGACGGCGTGCCGGAGGCGGAGGACCTGCTGCGGGAGATCAACCGCGGCGGCTGGTCGACGGGCTATTGCGGGCAGAGCCCGGAGCGCCTGAAGGCGCACATGCGCAACCAGCACAAGTTCGATCTCGTGACGCTGCGCGCGCCCAAGGACGATCCGGAGGTCGGCGGCGACTATTACGGCCTGCCCTGGCCGTGCTGGGGCAAGCCGGAGATCCGCCATCCCGGCACGCACATCCTCTACAACACGGCCCTGCACGTGAAGGACGGCGGCGGCACCTTCCGGGCGCGGTTCGGCACCGAGCGCAACGGCCAGACCCTGCTGGCCGAGGATTCCTTCTCCGTCGGCTCCGACCTGACAGACGGCTACCCCGAATTCACCATGGGTGTCTTCAAGAAGCTCGGCTGGGACAGGGACCTGACGCCCGAGGAGATGGCCGTCATCACCCGGATCGGCGGCAATAACATCGACGCGGTGAGCTGGGCCACCGACCTGTCGGGCGGCATCCAGCGGGTCTGCCTGGAGCACGGCGTCACGCCCTTCGGCAATGGCAAGGCGAGGGCGAATGCCTGGAACCTGCCCGACCCGGTGCCGGTGCACCGGGAGCCGATCTACTCGCCCCGGCCCGACCTCGTCGCCAAGTACCCGACCCGGCCCGACGAGCGCCAGTTCCGCATGCCGAACCTCGGCTTCTCGGTCCAGAAGGCGGCGGTGGACCGCGCCGTCGCCAGGGACTTCCCGATCATCCTGTCGTCGGGCCGCCTCGTCGAGTACGAGGGCGGCGGCGAGGAGACGCGCTCGAATCCCTGGCTCGCCGAGTTGCAGCAGGACATGTTCGTGGAGGTGAACACGCAGGACGCGGCCGAGCGCGGCATCAGGGACGGGCAGTTCGTCTGGGTCTACGGGCCGGAGAACGGCGCCAAGACCAAGGTGAAGGCGCTGGTGACCGACCGGGTGGCGAAGGGCGTGGCCTGGATGCCGTTCCACTTCTCGGGCTGGTACCAGGGCAAGGACATGCGCGCCTTCTACCCGAAGGGCACCGACCCCGTGGTGCTGGGCGAGAGCGTCAACACGGTCACGACCTACGGCTTCGACCCCGTCACGGGGATGCAGGAGACCAAGGTCACCCTCTGCCAGATCCAGGCCGCGTAAGGATGTGAGGCCAAGACCATGGCGCGAATGAAGTTCCTCTGCGACGCCGACCGCTGCATCGAGTGCAACGCCTGCGTCACCGCCTGCAAGAACGAGCACGAGGTGCCCTGGGGCATCAACCGGCGCCGGGTGATCACGCTCAACGACGGCAAGCCGGGCGAGCGCTCGGTGTCGATGGCCTGCATGCACTGCACGGACGCGCCCTGCGCGGCCGTCTGCCCGGTCAACTGCTTCTACACGACGGCGGACGCGGTCGTGCTGCACTCCAAGGACCTCTGCATCGGCTGCGGCTACTGCTTCTACGCCTGCCCGTTCGGGGCGCCGCAATATCCGCGCGTCGGGAACTTCGGCTCCCGCGGCAAGATGGACAAGTGCACCTACTGCTCGGGCGGCCCGGAGCCCGACCTCTCGACGGTCGAGTACGAGAAGTACGGTTCGAACCGCCTGGCCGAGGGCAAGCTGCCGCTCTGCGCCGAGATGTGCTCGACCAAGGCCCTGCTCGCCGGCGACGGCGAGATGATCGCCCAGATCTACAAGGAGCGGGTGATCAAGCGGGGCTACGGCTCGGGGGCCTGGGGCTGGAAGACGGCCTACCGCGAGACCGTCGCGATCTGATGCCTGAACGGAAGGAAGGCGCCATGCGGCGAGGTCTGACGCATCTCGGGATCCTGGTGATGGCCGCCCTGATCTGGGCGGTCGTCGGTCTGGCCGGCCCGGCCCGCGCGGTCGACGCCCCGGACGGCGCCCCGAACCCCACCACCTCCTCGGTCAACGAGGACCTGCTGTTCCGGCAGGCCCCCAAGATCGGCGGGCGCATCTCGATTCCCGACCAGAAGGCCGCGAACCTGATCCAGCCGCAAGGGCGCGAGTGGCGGAGGTTCCACGAATCCTGGATGCCCTGGGTCGGGGGATTGGTCATCCTCGGCATCGTGGCGGCGCTCGCCCTGTTCTACTTCACCCGCGGGCGCATCCGACTCGACCACACCGAGGAATCCGGCCGCAAGCTGCTGCGCTTCAACGTGTTCGAGCGCTTCTCGCACTGGATGACGGCGTTCTGCTTCATCCTGCTGGGGCTGTCGGGGTTGAACTACATCTTCGGCAAGCGCCTGCTGATGCCGCTGATCGGGCCCGACGCCTTCGCGGCCCTGTCGCAATGGGCGAAGTACGCGCACGTCTTCCTGGCCTGGCCGTTCATGCTCGGCGTGCTGTTCATGGCCGTGCTGTGGGTGCGCGACAACATCCCCAACCGCATCGACATCGAGTGGCTGAAGAAGGGCGGCGGCTTCCTGAGCGACGCGCATCCCCACGCCGAGCGCTTCAATGCCGGCCAGAAGCTGGTCTTCTGGATGGTGGTCGGCTTCGGCACCGCCATGGGCGCCACCGGGCTGATGATGCTGTTTCCCTTCGCGCTCACCGACATCAACGGGATGCAGGTGATGCAGGTGGTGCACTCGCTGATCGGCGTCGTCTTCGTCGCCGGCATCCTGGCCCACATCTACATCGGCTCGCTCGGGATGGAGGGCGCCTACGACGCCATGGGCAGCGGCGAGGTCGATATCGCCTGGGCGCGGGTGCACCACGACCTCTGGGTCAAGGAGCAGCTCGCCAAGAACGCGGACGGGCCTCAGCTCGGCCGCGGGCAGGTGCCGGCGGAATAGCGCCCGCGCGCCGGAGCGCCGCCTCCGGCGCCCGGGTGCGCGAGGGATCGGACGGCGGGGGCCGCGGCCGCGCGAACCGATGCGGCCACGGCGCTCGCGAGGCGAGACGCGGGAGAGAGGTGCGATGAAAGCCTTCGTGGTGGCCGTGATCGTGGCCGTTGCGCTGGCGGCGGGGGCGGCCTTCGTGCTGACCGCGAACCAGGAATACGCCTACCAGGCCTTCGCGACCTCGGGGGCGCGGGTCTCGAACCCGGGAACCAACCTCGTCGGCCCGAACTGGACCGGCGACCCCAAGGATTCGGCGCCGGGCCACAAGCACCTGGAGGCGGGATCGTGACGCGAGGCGCAGACCACCCCATGGCGCATTCCCTGCTGCGCGCGGCGCTCGCCGCGTCCTGCCTGCTGCTGCCGGCGGCGTCCCTCGCCCAGAGCGATGGGGCCTCCGCGCGCGGGCCGAAGGACCTCTGCCAGGAACTCGTCGCCTTCGTGCATCCGCCCGCCCCGCCCCCGCCGCCGGCGGGCCAGCCGCAGGCGGGGCAGGCGCCGCAGGCAGGGCAGACGGGACAGGCGCCGCAGGCGGGACAGGCACCGCAGGCCGCGGGCCAGCCGCAGCCCGCCGGGCAGTCCCAGCCGTCGAACGTGGCCGTCCAGGCGCCCAACCAGGGCGGACAGGCGCCCCTGCCCTCGAACGCGGCCGGCGAGACGCAGCAGAAATCGGGCCTCAGCGGCCCGGTCCCGAATAGCGGGCCGGGCGCCGCAGGCCCGCAGGGTCAGACCCAGAACGCCGCCGCGCCGACGAGCAACCAGGCGCCGCCGCCGGCCGGCAAACCGACGCCCGCGATGATCGAGCAGGTCGACGCCGCGGCGGCGAGCAGGGACGTGGGCGCCTGCCGCTCCGCCGCGCAGGCGATGCGCCGTGCCGGGGTGGTGATGCCGGCCCCGCTCCTCGCCCTCGCGGCGCTCGACCCGAAGTTCTTCGCCGGCAACCCGTGAGCGCCCGCGCGCGGCCAGTGCGGCGCGCCATCGTCGGCCGCGTCCCGTCCAGGATGGCTGGCGCGGGCTCGCCTCCGACCCGGGTGAGCGGATCCGCTCACGCGCCCAGCCAGTCGCGCGCCCTCGCGAGGTCCGCCTGCATCAGGCCGTGGCCGCCCGGGAGCACCTCGTGGGTGACCGCCGCGCCGGCCGCCCGCAGCCGGCGGGCGAGGTCGGCGGCGTTCGCCGCCGGCACGATCGGGTCCATGCGGCCCGAGAGGATCAGCACGGGAGTGCCGCCGAGGTCGCCCGCGGGCGGGTCGGTGAGCGGCACCATGGCGCGCAGCAGGACCGCCCCGGCGAGCAGGCCCGGGTGGCGCAGCAGCAGCGCCGCCGCGATGTTGGCGCCGTTCGAGAAGCCGACCGCCACGGGCGCGGCGAGGCCGTAGACCTCCCGCGCCTCGCCCACGAAGGCGGCGAGGTCGTCGGCGCGGCGGCGCAGATCCGCCTCGTCGAACACGCCCTCGGCGAGGCGCCGGAAGAAGCGCGGCATGCCGCTCTCCAGCACCGGCCCGCGGGGCGAGAGCAGGGCGGCGCCGGGCGAGAGCGCGCGGCCGAGCGGGATCAGGTCGGATTCGTCGCCGCCGGTGCCGTGCAGGAGGAGCAGCGGGGCGCGCTCCGGCGCGGTCGCGGGCTCGTGGCGGTGGATGAATTCGGCGAGGGACATCGGGCACCTCTGCGCGCGGGCGCGGTGGGGCGGCGCGGCGGCGCGGACGCGGCGCCGACCGGCCGTGGGCTTCAGGCGAGGGCTTTCGGGGGATGCGTGCGGGGATCCCCGCACGCGGGTGCGGGGGGACCCCACACGCGGGTGCGGGGGGACCCCACACGCGGGTGCGGGGGGACCCCACACGCGGGTGCGGGGGGACCCCACACCCGGACGGGCGGGCCTCAGGCCAGCGCCGGCAACACGCGCTCGATCTCGCCGCGATGCGGCTCCAGGAAGCCCGGCAGCTTCAGCGCCTCGCCGAGATGCGCGGCGGCCTCGTCCACGGCGAAGCCGGGGCTGTCCGTCGCGATCTCGAACAGCACCCCGCCCGGCTCGCGGAAATAGACCGAGCGGAAGTAGTTGCGGTCGCGCTGCTCCGTGACCTGGACGCCGTGCGCCTCGGTCAGCCGGCGCACCATCGCGGCCTGCGCCGCGTCGTCCGCCGCCCGGAAGGCGATGTGGTGGACCGAGCCGCCGCCCGGCCGGCCCCGCAGGAACTCGCCCACCGCCCGAAGGGTCACGTGGCCGCCCCGACCGGCATCGCCGCTGAACCGCGCGAGCGCCCCCTCCCGTCCCGTCTCCGTCAGGCCGAACACGTCGGTGAGGATCCGCGCCGTCGGCCCCTCCTCGCGCAGGAGCAGGGTGACGCCGTGGAAGCCGCGGATCGCGTGCTCGGCCGGGACGTCGCCGCCGGTCCAGGCCGGCTCCGCCTCCGCGCCCGGCACCCCGACCAGGGCGAGCGCCATCCCGTCCGGGTCGCGGAAGGGCAGCACCGTCTCGCCGAAGACCCGGGCGGGCGCCTCGTGCGGCACGCCCGCCGCGATGAAGCGGTGGGTCCAGTAGCCGATCGCGCCCTGCGGCACCCGGAACGCCGTCTCCTGCGTCTCGCCGATGCCGACCCGGCCCGGCGCCACGTTGTCCCATGGGAAGAAGGTCAGGATCGTGCCGGGCGCCCCGGCCTCGTCGCCGTAATAGAGGTGGTAGGTGCCCGGATCGTCGAAATTCACCGTCCGCTTCACGAGCCGCAGGCCGAGCACGCGGGTGTAGAAGTCGAGGTTGCGGCGGGCCGGACCGGAGATCGCCGTCACGTGGTGAAGACCGTTTGCCATCTCTGCCTCCTTGGGGATCGCTCTCCTTGGGGATCGCTCCCCCGGGGATCTCCCCCGTGGCGGACCGCCTCGCGCGGTCCCGTTCGGATGAGGCGAATCTAGGATTTGCCCTCGCGGCCCGAAACGGAAACGATGGAAAGGCATCGTTTCGGAAAATGGCGAATGGCACTCCCGGATTTCGAGGCCTGGGCGATCTTCGCCCGGGTCGCCCAGGCGGGCTCCTTCTCGCGGGCCGCGGCGGAGCTCGCGCTCTCCACCGCCACGGTCTCGAAGGCGGTGAGCCGGCTGGAGGCCCGGCTCGGGGCGAGCCTGTTCCACCGCACCTCCCGGCGGCTCGCGCTCACCGAGACCGGCCGGGCGGCCCTGGAGGGCGCGGCCCGGATCGTCGCCGCCGGGGAGGCGGTGGAGGCGGATGTGCAGACCGGCGCGCGGGAGCCGCGCGGGCTCGTCCGGCTGGCGGCCCCGATGTCCTTCGGGCTGGCGCATCTGGCGCCACGCCTGCCGGACTTCCTGGCGGACTTCCCGCAGGTGTCGGTCGATCTCCACCTCAGCGACGCGCAGGTCGACCTGGTCGGCGGCGGCTTCGATCTCGGCCTGCGCATCGCGGCCCTGTCGGATTCCTCGCTGCGGGTGCGCCGCCTGTGCGGCGTGCGCCGCTCGCTGGTGGCGGCGCCCGCCTACCTCGCCCGGGCGGGCCGGCCCGGACACCCGCGCGACCTCGCCCGCCACGCCTGCCTCGGCTACGCCTACCTGCCCAATCCCGAGCGCTGGCACTTCACCGGCCCGGGGGGCGAGGTCGCGGTCGCGCCCGCGGGGCGGCTGCGGGCCAACAACGCCGACGCGCTGACCCCCGCCCTGCTGGCGGGGTTCGGCCTCGCGGTGCAGCCCGACTTCCTGATCTTCGACGACCTCGCCTCGGGCCGCCTGGAGCGGGTGCTGCCGGAATGGTCCCCTCCCCCGATCGCCCTCAACCTCGTGATGCCGCCGGGCGCCCTGCGGCCGGCGCGGGTCGTGGCGCTGATCGCCTTCCTCGAGCGTCAGTTCGCGGCCGCGCCCTGGGCGAGTTGACGGGGGATGTCGGCGCGGGCCCGAGGCTGCTCCTCACCCGGCGAGATAGCCCGCGGCGAGGAGCGCGAAGCCGGCGACGCCCGACAGGGCGAGGCGCAGCCGCCCGAGCCAGCGGGGCACGAGGCCGCGGCGCGGCATGTCCTGGTCGATCGCGCCCCAGATCAGCACCAGGGCGCCGAGCAGGCGCAGGTCCCACGGGGCCGGGGCGGCGAGCGCCGCCCAGGCCAGGAGGGAGGGCGCCACGGCGACGACGTAGTCCGCCTGGCGGCCCCCGCGCGAAGCGGCGCCCCAGCGGATCCCGCCCAGGAAGGAGGCGATCACGGCCGCGTAGGCGGCGAGGGCCGGCCGCACGGCGAGCCCGGCCACCTCGCCCCGGCCGAGGAGCAGCAGCAGGGCGAGGCCGAGGAACGGGATCAGCCCGGCTGCGCCGAGGACGAGGGCCCCGGCCGGGGCGGGTGCGTCGCGGTCCATTCAGTCCCTCCGGAAGATCAGGCTGGCGATCCAGCCGGACAGCAGCGCGAGCGCGCCCGTCCCGATACCGTAGAGCAGGGACCAGTCCCGGGCGATGCCGGCGAGGCTGGCCTCGATGCCGGTCTTCACGAGGTCGAAGCGCAGGCTCTCCTGTGCCAGGGGCACCGTCCCGGAGAGCAGCGTGACCGCGACGTCGTAGGTGCCGACCGGCGCCGCGGCCGGGAGCGCCACGGTGGCGCGGAACACGGAGGGCGACAGGAAGCGCGCGCCGTCCTCGTTCTCCACGAAGAGCCGCGCCCGGCGGCGCAGGCGCAGCAGCGCCTCCCGGAACGGATCGTCGTCCGAGGGGGCCGCGGTCAGGTCGGGCGATTCGACGATGGCCTGCAGCCCGAGCCGCAGGCGGCGGCGGGTGGCAGCGTCCGCCACCTCGGCCAGTGGCCGCGACGCGAGGACGGCCAGGAAGGCGGGCACCTCGGCGAATTTCTGCTGCGCGCGGTTGACCCAGAGCGGGCCGAGGGCCTGCCTCTCGCGCACGGTGAGCGACTGGCGCGGGCCCCGGACCGTGATCACCACGTCGTAGCGCCCCTGCCGGGCCGCCGCCTGCCCGTCCCGCTCGATCGCGCCGAACACCGCGAGCGAGGCGCCCGCGTAGGTCGAGGTGACGGCGAGGCGCGTGAAGGACAGGCTGACGACCAGGCTCTCGGCGGCGGCCGGGGCGGCGAGCGCGGCGAGGCCCGCGGCGAGGCCCAGGCGGACCAGGACCGGGCGGAGTTGGGCCGGGCGCGATCGGGCCGGGCGCGATCGGGCCCGCGCCGCCATCAGCGGCCCTCGACCGCAGCGATCGAGAAGGGCTCGGCCGGATGCAGGGCGAGTTCGAGCACGAAGCGCAGGTCCACCGCCAGGACCAGCACGGCGAGGAGCAGCCGGAACGTATCCGCCCGCAGGTTGCGGCCGAGCCGCGCCCCGAACTGGGCGCCGAACACGCTGCCGGCGATCAGGATCACCGCCAGTACGATGTCGACCGCTTGGTTCTGCACCGCGTGCAGCACCAGTGCCACGAAGGTCGTCCACAGGATCTGGAACTGCGAGGTGCCGACGACGACGCCGGTCGGGACCCGCAGCAGGTAGAGCAGAGCCGGCACCAGGATGAAGCCGCCGCCGATGCCGAGCACCGCGCCCGCGAACCCGACGAAGAGGGCGAGGCCGAGGATGGGCAGCACGCTCGCGTAGAGGCGCGAGCGCGGGAAGCGCATCCGCAGGGGCCAGGCCATGTAGGCGGGATGCTCGCGCCCCGCGCGCGGCGGCGCGGCGCGGCCGCCCCGGCGCGCCCACAGGTCGCGCAGGGATTCCCTCAGCATCAGCCCGCCCACGACCGAGAACAGCGTCACGTAGGCGAGGGTGATGAACAGGTCGAGTTGCCCGGCCCGGCGCATCGCCGCGAAGAACCAGACCCCGAGCGCCGTGCCGAGGAGCCCGCCGCCGACGAGGACCAGGCCGAGCCGGATGTCCAGGGCGCCGCGGCGCAGGGCGGCGAGCACGCTCGTGGTGGAGGAGGCGACGATGGGCGCCGTCTGGGTGGCGACCGCGATGGCGGGCGGGATCCCGAGCACGATCAGGATCGGCGTCATCAGGAAGCCGCCGCCGATCCCGAACACTCCCGAGACGAATCCCACGGCCGCGCCGAGCCCGAGGAGCATCAGCACGCTCACGGGCATCTCGGCGATCGGGAGGTAGATCTGCACGGGCGCGACGTCCGGGCGGAGGAATCCCGAGGCTAGGTGGGGCCCGATGAACGGAGCGTGACCGGGGCGGCTGGCCGCGCGAGGCGGTGCCGGCCCGTCCGACTACACTCCGGTCCCGGTGAACTTCCCGGCCGGCTTCGCCTCGGAGCGGCGCGGCGCGCCCAGGCTGGGGGGCGGCGCGCCGATCAGGGAGACCGGGCCGGCGGCCTGGGCGGCCGGTTCGCCCTGCGACGCGGGCGGGTCGTTCACGGCCGGGTCCGCGGGCTTCGGTTTCCACGCCTCCGCGGCGGCCTTCGCGCCGGCGAGGTCCTTGGCCGGGAGCTTGGCCGCGACCTCGTCGCGCTTGCGCCCGGCATCCTCGTCGCCCTGGGCCGCCGCCGCCGCGAACCAGCCGTAGGATTGCGGGAGGTCCTGAGGCACGCCGAGGCCGCGGGCGAGCAGCACCGCCAGGTTGTACTGGCTGTCGCGCACGCCGTGCTCCGCCGCGCGGCGGAACCAGGTCGCGGCCGCGCCGTAATCGGGCTTGCCGCCGGGGGCGCCCGATTCCGCGAGCAGCACCGCGAGATTGTGCATGGCCCGGACATGCCCCTGGTCGGCGGCTTTCCCGTACCATTGCCGGGCCTGGGCGGCGTCGCGGGTGACGCCCATGCCCTTCTCGTACTGGCTGCCGAGCCGGTACTGGGCCGGCGCGTAGCCGCTCGCGCCGAGGCGCTCGAACAGCTTGGCCGCCAGGGTGAGATCCCTCACCATGCCGCGGCCGTCGGCCTCGCGGCTCGCGATCTCGTAGAGGGCGGCGCCGTCCCCCTCCAGGGCCGCCTGGCGCAGGCTGGCGAGCGAGGGGGGCAGGCCGGCGAGGTCCGGGGCCAGGGAGGCGGCGGCCGCCACCTTAGGAACCGGCGCCTTCTCGGGCGCCGGGTCGGGACGGGCGGCCGTCGCCGCGGGCTCGCGCGCCGGGGCCGGCACCTCGCCGAGCGCCTGGGTGGTGGACGGATCGCCGGGCGTCGCCTCGGGCTGCGGCTTGGCGGCGGCGACGGTGGGGACGGGGGCGGCCTGCTCGGGCGCGCCGCCGGAGCCGTTCAGCGCCTGCAGGGCGCCGAGGGCCAGAACCACGGCGGCGAGGCCGAGGAGCAGCGGCCGGCGACGGCGCTCCATGGTCGCGCGCAGCTGGCCCACCAGCCCCGGCCCGGCAGCGATCTCCGGACGGGGGCTCCGCTCGTCCCGGGCGGCCGCCCGCGCCGCGCGGGAACCGGCCTTGCCGCCCGCGGCCTCGACGGCGGCGGCCTGCGCGGCGCGGCGGGCCGCCGCGATGAAGTTCGCCTTGATGTCCGCGGGCGGAAGCTCCGGGACCGGCTCGGCCGTTCCGGGGGCCGGGCGCGGCGGACGCGGCCGGCTGGCCCCGGGCTCCAGCATCTCCTCGCTCGGCGGCACGGCGGCCGGCGCCTGGGCGGCCGCGGGCGCCTGGGGGGCCGCGGGCGCCTGGGGGGCCCGCGCGGCGGACGGCGCCGCGGCGGCCGGGAGCGCGGTGCTCTCCTGCAGCGCCTCGCGCACCGGCGCCTCCCGGCGCCGGGCCGCCGCCCCGAGCGGGCGCTCCGCCTCGATCTGCGACAGGCGCGAGACCAAGCTCTCCAGGGCCGTGTGGACGCCCTCCATGGTCGCCTGCATGCGGCGCTCGGAGGCCTCCTGCTGCGCGCGCAGCTCCGTCAGGGTGGCCTGAAGGGCGCTGAGCTGGTCCGCCGCCGGTCCCGCCGTCCCGGGCAGGCCCGCGCCGATCGTGTCGGCGACCGCGTGGCGGGCGGCCCGCTCGGCGGCGGCCTGGATCGGCGCCTCGTCGCGCAGCTGGGCCACCTGGGCGAGCAGGTCGCTCATGGTGCGCTCCAGCCCGGCCAGGGCCGGATCGCGGCCGCGCGTGTCGAGGCGCGCCGCGAGCGCCAGCACCTGCTTCTCCAGGCCGTCGAGCCCCTCGCCGCCGGAGCCGTCGCCGATCCGGTCGAGCTTGTCGGCGAGGCTGCGCAGCATGCCGTGGATCGAGGCGAGGTCGCCCCCGGCCATGGCGGGCCGGCGCAGGGAGGCGCCGATCTCGTCGAGCCGCTCGATCACGCCGCCGGAGCCGGCGCTCGCGACCCTGTCCACCTTCTCGGACAGGGCCTCGATGCGCCCGATGATGTCGTCCGTGGCGGCCGGCTCCTTGGCGGAGGCGTGCGCGGCGGCCTGCTCGCGCAGGGCGTCGAGCTTGCGGTCGAGATCCGCGAGGCCGCGGGTGATGGCGGGCGGGGCCTCGTCCGGCGCCCGCAGGCCGCTGCGGATCTCCTCCAGGAGCGGCCTGATCTCGGCCACCAGCGGGCGCTGCTCGGCGACGCCGCTCGTGAGCGCGGCGACCCGGGCATTCACCTCCTCGACGGAGCGCGCGAGGCTCTGGATGCGCTCGGGCGCGGCCAGGCTCGCGAGTTGCTGGCGGATCCCGTCGAGTTCGCGGAAGAGGCTGGCGATCGCGTCCCGGTTGGCGAGGCTGCCCGCATCGGCGGAGCCGAGGGCGCCGTCGATCTTGCGCGAGAGGCGCTCGAGATCCTGCGCGAGGCGGCCGTGGACATCGGCGGCCACGTCGTCGGCGAGCCGGCCGACCTGGACCCGCATGAGGTCGATCGGGCCGACCACGGCCGCGAGGTCCTCGGGCTGGCGGGCCCGCTGCACCTCGTCGGCGAGGGTGCGGATCGCCTGCTCCATCGCGCCGAGGTCGCGGCTCGTGGCGAGGCCGGTCACCGCCTCGCGCAGGCGCGTCGTCTCGGCCTGGAGCCCGGCGATGGCCGGGGAGAGCGCGACGGTGGCCGCCGCGGCGGAATCCGCCGCGCGGGTGAGATCGCGGCGCATCGCGTCGACCACGTCGTCGGCTGACTCGCCGGCGTCGAGTTGCTGCTGGCGCTCGCGGATCTCCGCGACGGCGGCCCGCAGCTCCTCCTGCACCGGCACGCCGCGGCGGCCGATCGGCCTCTGGCCGCTCGCCGCGATGCGCTCGCCCAGAGAGGTGATGCGCGCCTCGAACTGCTTCAGCATCTCCTGGAGGGCGGCGGTGTCGGAACTGCCGACGCTCGCCCGCAGCACCGCCTGAAGGCGCCCTTCGAGACCGTCGACGGCGCGGAGCACCGCTTGGTCGACGGCCTCGCGGCTCTCGGCGAGCCGCCGGTCGAGCTCCTCGCGCAGGACGTCGTGCAGGTGCGCCGGATGCGACGCCCCGGGCTGCTCGCGCAGGAGATGGGCCAGCCGGGTCTCGAGTCCCTGGACGGCGCGGGCCACGGTCCGGTCCGCACCGTCGAGGCTCTCGTCGAGGCGGCGGTCGATCTCGTCCAGGCGGCGGGTCATCGCCGCGAAGGCGCCGCTCAAGTCCTGAGTCTGTGGGCGGATGCCGGCGGGCTGCGGCCCCCCTGCCGGGGCATGGCCTGCGGCGGCATGGCCTGCGGGCGCTTGGCCTGCGGGCGCTTGGCCCGCGGCGGATTGGCCCGCGGGGGCCGCGCCGCGCCGCGATTCGGGGCGGGTCGGCCAGTCCCTGGCCTCGGGGCGCCCGTTGCCGCGGGCGGGTGCGCGGCCGTCCCGGGCTCGCGATTTCCCGCCCGCGCGGGCGGTTTCCTGAGACATCGCCGCGGCGAGCCACTCCTCGACCGAGAGGCCGGCACGGCGGGCCGCTTCCCGCGCGGCGTCCCGGACATCGGGGTCGAAGGCGTCGAGGCTGGGGGGAGCGTTCCGTCTCATGAGCGGCTCGGGACCTGTGAGGATCGGCGCGGCGCCGTCGCCGTATGGGCGGAGGGGCAGGTGCCTCGCCCGAAGCAACGATGAAGGCATAGTCAACGGGTTGAGGTACGGGGACCCCGAGCCGGACTTTGTCCCAATCACAGTAAACAAGGTGTTAAGTGGGCCTCCGCGGCCCGGATCGCCGGCCGATCCGGCGAGTCGCACGACCACCCGCACAGCGAATTGAGTGATTTTTGTTCACAACCACAGATCGAGCTGGTGCGTCGCGACGCCCGGCCCGCCAGCGGTGAGGCCGCCTGCGGCACCACGAAACGGTAAGCTGAAATTCTCGGCAACGTGTTGATACATTGGGCATTTTACCGTAAATAACACACGCCCAAGTTGACGTTACCTTTCCCTAAGGTAGGTCAGGTGACCTTCTTTGTGTCATAGTTCCGGCCGGGCGCGGCGTAGGGGCGCCCGGGCCTCGACGCAAAATGCGGGGTTGTTGGATGGCATATGAACGACAGGGGGAAACGATGAGGATGGCCTCCGGACGGACGAACACCCCCGCTTCGCGGTCGGGGCGCAGCGCCTCGAGCCGGCACACCGCCCCCGCGACACTGACGATCGGTGATCTGGCGGAAGAGTTCGGCGTGACGCTCCGGGCCCTGCGGTTCTACGAGGCGAAGGGCCTTCTGCACCCGCAGCGGCGCGGCACCACGCGGCTCTACACCGAGGAGGACCGCAGCCGCCTCGCCACGATCCTGCGGGGGAAGGAACTCGGGTTCACGCTTCGCGAGATCGCCGCCATGGTGGACGGCGAGGAGATCGGCGAGGGCGGCACCACGCCCACCCTGGCCCTGACCCCGGCGCAGGTCGAGGAGCAGATCGCCCATCTGGAGAACCAGAAGGCGGAGATCGAGCGCGCCCTCGAGGCCCTGCGCAGCTACGGCAAGGCCAAGGCGAGCGCCTGACGGGCGCTGGCGGGGGACGCCCGGCGCGGCGCGGCGCGTCCCTCGCGCGATCATGCTCGCCGGCCGCGTGACGGCCCGGCGGGACCCGCGACGCGATCGCGCCGCAGCGAGGCCGCCTCGCTGCGGCCTTCGTCGTTGGCGCAGCCGGGGAGCCCGCGGCGAGGCGCGCGATCCGGCGAGGATGCGGGGAGCTCGGACAGGAGGGGATCTCCGGGCGGCGAGGGCGTCGTCCTATCTACACCGGCGCCTCGCGCAGGTTCCTCTCGCGCGTGATGCGATCGGACCGCGCGGTTGCGGCGGCGCGGCGCTTCCGGTTTGATGGCGGGCCCGCTTCGGCCCGCGATCGCCGTTCCGCATGACCCTGCGAACACTTTTTGTCCTTCTGGTCCTCGTCGCCCTGCCGGCCCGGGCGGAGGCGCCCCTGCGCGGCCATGGCGGCCCGGTGCGGGCGCTCGCGGTATCGCCGGACGGGCGCGTCGCGATCTCGGGGAGCTTCGATCAATCCGCGATCCTCTGGGCCATCGACGAGGGCGCCGCGCTGGCGGTACTGCGCTTCCACGACGGTGCCGTGAACGCGGCCGCGGCGCTGCCCGACGGGCGGATGGCGACCGGGGGCGAGGATGGCCGCGTCGCGCTCTGGCGGCTCGGCAGCGCCGAGCCCGTCGCGGTGTTCGCGGACCATGCGGGGCCGATCGCCGGGCTCGCCGTCTCGCCGGACGGGGCGCGGCTCGCCTCCGCCTCCTGGGACGGGACGGCGCGGATCCGCCCGCTGCCGGGCGCGGACGGGCCGGCCCCTGACCGGCCCGGGCGGGTGGCGAGCGAGCATCGCGGCAACGTGAACGGGGTCGCCTTCCTGCCCGACGGCCGCCTCGTCACGGTGGGGTACGACGCGGCGCTGCGCGTCGTCCCGGAAGACGGGCCCGCCCTGACCGTCACGCTGCCGACGCCGCTCAACGCGGTGGCGACCGCGCCGGACGGCGAGATCGCCGCGGCGGGCGCCGACGGCACCGTGCGCCTCCTCGGCCCGGACGGGCGCGAGCGCGCCGCGGTGGCGATCCCGCCCCGCCCGGTCATCGCGCTCGCGGTCTCGCCCGATGGCGGCCGGATCGCCGCCGCGACGGTCGGGGGCGCGGTGGCGATCATCGATCGGCGCGCCGCCAAGGTCCTGTTCACCCTGGTCGGTCCGGGCCTGCCGGTCTGGTCCCTCGCTTTCCGCTCGGACCAGGAATTGCTCACCGGCGGGAGCGACCGGCTGGTGCGCCGCTGGGACCTGCGCACCGGCGAGCCGATCGGCCCGCTGGCGATGGCGGCCCCGGCGGACGGACTCGCCGCCTTCCGGGGCGAGCGGGGCGCGGAGGTGTTCCGCGCCTGCGCGGCCTGCCACACGCTCGGGCCGGACGGCGGCAACCGCGCCGGGCCGACGCTGCACGGGATCTTCGGCCGCCGGATCGCCACCGCCCCCGGTTACGGTTACTCGGAAGCGTTGCGCCGCCTCGACCTCGTCTGGTCCCCCGAGACGGTGGCGCGGCTCTTCGAGGTCGGGCCGTCGCGCTACACGCCAGGCACCAAGATGCCCGAGCAGACGATCGGGGATCCCCGCGACCGCGAGGCCCTGGTGCGCTTCCTCGAGAGGGCGACGCGCTGAGCGCGCGCCGCGATGCCGCCGCGTTGCCGGGAGAGGCGCGCCCCTTGCGCCTCGGCGAGCGCGCTCAGCGCGCGGCTTGGGCCTGGGCGAGCGCGCTCAGCGCGCGGCTTGCGCCTCAGCGAGGCGGGCGGCGTAGCGGGCGATCAGATCCACTTCCAGGTTGACCCGGTCGCCGGCCCGGCGCTCGCCCCAGGTCGTCGCCGCCAGGGTGTGGGGGATCAGCAGGACCGTGAAGGTGTCGCCCGCGACGCCGTTCACGGTGAGGGAGGTGCCGTCGAGGCTGACCGAGCCCTTCTCGGCGATGAAGCGCGCGAGGTCGGGCGGGGCGCGGAGCACGAAGCGGTCGCTCGCCGCGGAGGCGTCGCCCTCCCCGCCCGTGACCGCCTCCCGCGCCAGGATCTCGGCGAGGCCGTCGACGTGTCCCGTGACGAGGTGGCCGCCGAGCTCGTCGCCCATGCGCAGCGACCGCTCCAGGTTGAGGCGGGTGCCCGGCTGCCACGCGCCGGCCGTGGTGCGGGCGAGCGTCTCGGCCGCGGCGTCGACCGTGAAGCGGCAGCCGCCCTCCTGCGGGACGATCTCCACCGCCGTCAGGCACGGGCCCGAACAGGCGATCGAGGCGCCCACCGCGATCGTGGCGGGATCGTAGCCGCAGGCGATGGTGATGCGCCGCAGGCGGTCGCCGCCCTCGACGGCGATCACCCGTCCGACGTCGGAGACGAGGCCGGTGAACATGAGGAACTCCGCGCGTAGGTGGTGAGGCGGTCCGGGCCGAGGGGCCGCTCGGCGACGCGGCGCAGGCCGCCGGCGAGGCGGGCCGCGAGGGCCGGGCCGATCGCCGGCTTGCCCGGCTGGCCGAGGGGCGCGGCCCCGGTGAGGAGGAGGCAGGAATCGACGAGGTCGGCCGCCGCGAGCGCGTCCGCCAGGGTCGGTCCCCCCTCGCAGAACACCCGGGTGATGCCCCGCGCGCCGAGCGCGCGCAGGGAGGCGGCGAGGTCGGGGCGCCCGTCCGGACCGGCGGGCAGGCGCAGCACCTCGGCGCCCGCCTCCCGCAGGGCCCGCTCGGCCGCGGGCGGGGCCGCGGCGCCGGCCAGGATCAGGGTTTGGGCGCGGCCGCCCGGGCGCAGCAGCCGCGCGCCGGGCGGGAGCTGCAGCTGCGGATCCAGCACGACCGGCAGCGGCGAGCGGTCGCCGAGGCCCGGCAGGCGCACGGTGAGCGCCGGATCGTCCGCGAGCGCCGTCCCGATGCCGACCAGGATCGCGTCGCTGTGGGCGCGCAGCCGGTGAACCTCGGCGTTGGCGAGGGCGCCGGTGATCAGGAGTCGCCCCGCCCCGCCCGCCGCGAAGCCGTCCGCGGTGCGGGCGAGCTTGAGGCAGAGGGCCGGCCGGCCCGTCGTCACCCGCATCACGTGCCCGGCATGGTCGCGGGCGGCCTCCTCGGCGCAGGGACCGACCGTCACGGCGACCCCCCCGGCGCGCAGGCGCCCGTGGCCGCGCCCGGCGACGCGGGGATCCGGGTCGTTCATGGCGCTCACCACCCGGGCGACGCCCGCCGCCAGCACCGCGTCGGCGCAGGGCGAGGTGCGGCCGTGATGCGAGCAGGGCTCCAGGGTGACGTAGAGCGTGGCGCCCCGGGCCGCCTCCCCGGCCTCCGCCAGGGCGACGCGCTCCGCGTGCGGTCGCCCGCCGGGCTGGGTCACGCCCTGCGCCAGGATCCGCTCCGCGCCCGGCGGGCCGGCGACCAGCACGGCGCCGACCGAGGGATTCGGCCAGGTCCGCCCGAGATGGCGACGGCCGAGCGCCAGGGCGAGGCGCATGTAGCGCCGGTCGAGGGAGGCCTGCCGGTCGGGTCCGGGCTCGGCCCGGTCGGGCCCGGGCTCGGCGGACGCGCTCACGCGCGCGACCGGGCGCGCCGTGCCGGCGCCTCGCC
Source organism: Methylobacterium sp. 4-46 (assembly GCF_000019365.1). GTDB lineage: Bacteria > Pseudomonadota > Alphaproteobacteria > Rhizobiales > Beijerinckiaceae > Methylobacterium. Next base: position 3,434,032 of record NC_010511.1, read on the forward strand.
GCCCTCCCCCGGCGCAGCCGCCGGCCCGGGCGCGGCCTCGTCCGGCGGCTCCGGCTCGCCCCCGGGGCGCCCCGCCCCGTTGAGGCGCCCGAGCAGCTCCTCGAAGTCGCGGGCCTCGCGGAAATTCTTGTAGACCGAGGCGAAGCGCACGTAGGCGACGTCGTCGAGGGCCTTCAGCCCCTCCATGACGAGTTCGCCGATCGCCTCGCTGCTCACCTCCGCCTCGCCGCCGCTCTCGAGCTGGCGGGCGATGCCGCTCACCAGCCGCTCGACGCGGTCGGCCTCGACCGGGCGCTTGCGCAGGGCGACGTCGATCGAGCGCTGCAGCTTGTCGCGGTCGAACGGGACCCTGCGCCCCGAGCGCTTCACCACGGTGAGGTCCCGCAGCTGCACCCGCTCGAAGGTGGTGAAGCGCCCGCCGCAATCCGGGCAGATCCGGCGGCGCCGGATGGCCGAGGCGTCGTCGCTCGGCCGGGAATCCTTCACCTGCGTGTCGAGGCCGCCGCAATAGGGGCACCGCATCGACCGCCGACCCTCCGTGAGGCGCCCCCGGCCCGGGGCGGCGCGCATGAACGACGAGGGCCGGGCCCGCTGCCACGGGCCCGGCCCCCGAATCGCGTGTTAATCGATCAGGCGTAGATGGGGAAGCGGTCCGTGAGGGCGTGGACCTCCTCCAGCACCTTCTTCTCGGCCGCGCCGTCGCCCGCCTCGCCCGCCCGGGCGAGGCCGTCGAGCACCGTCACGATGAGCTCGCCCACCTTCTTGAACTCGGCGACGCCGAAGCCGCGGGAGGTGGCGGCCGGGGTGCCGAGGCGGATGCCCGAGGTCACGGTCGGCTTCTGCGGGTCGAACGGCACGCCGTTCTTGTTGCAGGTGATGCCGGCGCGCGAGAGGGCCGCCTCGGCCGCCTTGCCGGTCAGGTTCTTGGGCCGCATGTCCACCAGCATCAGGTGGTTGTCGGTGCCGCCGGTGGTGATGTCGAAGCCGCCCGAGATGATCGTGTCGGCCAGCGCCTTGGCGTTCTCCACCACCTGCTTGGCGTAGATCTTGAAGTCGGGCGAGAGCGCCTCGCCGAAGGCCACCGCCTTGCCGGCGATGACGTGCATCAGCGGGCCGCCCTGGAGGCCCGGGAACACGGCCGAGTTGATCTTCTTGGCCAGAGCCTCGTCGTTCGTCAGGACCATGCCGCCGCGCGGGCCGCGCAGCGTCTTGTGCGTGGTCGTGGTGACGACGTGGGCGTGCGGGAACGGCGAGGGATGCACGCCGCCCGCCACGAGACCGGCGAAATGGGCCATGTCGACGAAGAACACGGCGCCGACGCTGTCGGCGATCTCGCGGAACTTGGCGAAGTCCCAGTGGCGGGGATAGCCCGAGCCGCCCGCGATGATCACCTTGGGCTTGTGCTCCTCGGCGAGCTTGGCGACCTGCTCCATGTCGATGCGCTGGTCCTCGCGGCGCACCGTGTAGGAGACCGGCTTGAACCACTTGCCCGAGACGTTCGGGGGCGCACCGTGGGTGAGGTGGCCGCCCGCCGCGAGGTCGAGGCCCAGGAAGGTGTCGCCCGGCTGCATCGTGGCCATGAACACGGCCTGGTTCGCCTGGCTGCCGGAATTCGGCTGCACGTTGGCGAAGTCGCAGCCGAACAGGCGCTTGGCGCGCTCGATGGCGAGGTTCTCGGCAATGTCGACGAACTCGCAGCCGCCGTAGTAGCGGCGGCCCGGATAGCCCTCCGCGTACTTGTTGGTGAGCACCGAGCCCTGCGCCTCCAGCACCGCCCGCGACACGATGTTCTCGGAGGCGATCAGCTCGATCTCGTGCTGCTGCCGGCCGAGCTCCTGTTGCACCGCGCGGGACAGTTCCGGATCGACGTCAGCGAGGGAAGCCGAGAAGAACGAATTCGACAGGGGAGTCTTGGCGGTGCCCGCGCTCATGTTGACCTCGACTGCTGGAGTGTTTCGTCCCGTGGACGGATGGTTGAGCCATGTCGTCCCGTTGGCCGGGTTTTACACGGGGGTGAAACCGCGGCCAAGACCGGCCCCGGGCCGCCGCGGCGGATCAGGGTGCGGCCCGCGCGCGCGGGATCCCGTCCCGTGCAGATCCCGGCGCGGTGCCCGCCCACGGGCGCCGTCCGGGTGCCCGGCATCTCCCCGCCGTGGTAGCCGCTCAAGCCGTTTTAAGTCAAGGAAGACAAAGAACAGAAAAACTTAATGCCCTGACAGAAAAACTTGGCATGCCAGCGGCCGGGCGCGCCGTCGACGCTGTTCGTCAGTAGTGGGGCGGTGGCGGCTCCTCGCCGGGCGCGGTCGGGCGCTCGGCCATCTCGCGCAGGCGCTCCTGGAGCGCGGCGACCTGCCGCGCGAGCTGGTCGAGCTGGGTCCACTGGGCGGCGACCATGCGGCTCAGGTCCTCGAGAGCCCGCTCCTGGTGCGCCACCCGGATCTCCAGGTCGTCGAGGCGGGTCTCCGGCTCGGCCATGCTGCCCTCCGAAAGGGAACGGCCCGGGCGAGGCCCGGGCCGGGTCATCGGCGTCGCGGCCCGGGCCGCGCCCGGACCTCCGCGGGACGCGGCGCGTCAGTTGGTCTGGCCGTCGTCCTCGTCCGCGAAGTTGCGCGGGGCCTGCGCGGCCGCCGTCATCGCGGCGGTCGGGGCGCCGACGCCGTCGCGCTTGTAGATGTCGTCGCGGAACTGCACGAGGCCGTCCGGCGTGGACCAGGCGGTGATGTAGGTCCAGTAGACCGGGATCGGCGCCAGCGGGCGGGCATCGACGCGCTGGCCGCTCTGGATGATCGCCTCGATCGTCTCCGGGTTGCCCTGCGGCGTCCCCTGCAGGATCCAGGCGACGTAGTCGCGCACGTTCTGCACGCGCACGCAGCCCGAGGAGACGAAGCGGAAATCGTCGCCGAAGATGCCCTTGGCGGGCGTGTCGTGCATGTAGACGCCGTGCGGGTTCGGGATGTTGATCCGCACGAAGCCCATCGAGTTGAGGTCGACGCCCGGATCCTGGCGGAAGCGGTAGCGGGTCGCCTCGTCGGAGCGCCAGTTCACCTGCGACGGGGCGATCTCGCGCTCGCCGTCGAAGATCCGAATCTTGTTGTCGGTCAGGTAGTTCGGCTCCTTCTGCATCTTCGGGATCAAGTCCTTCTTGATGATAGAAGCCGGGACGGTCCAGTAGGGGTTGAAGTTCACCTCCTGGATCTTGGCGTTCATGATCGGCGACTGGCGGTCGATCTTGCCGACGCCGGCGGCGTGGCGGGTCGCGACGTGGTCGCCCTCGACCGTCTCGACCAGGGCGGCCGGGATGTTCACGATCACGTAGCGGGCGCCGAGATTGCCCGAATAGGAGCGCAGCCGCACGGCGTTGAGTTCGAGCTGGCGCAGCCGCACGTCCGCCGGCACGTTCATGGCCTGGACGGTGGTGAGGTTCATCGCGCCGGTCTCGTTGAGGCCGTGCCGGGCCTGGAACCGGCGCACCCCCGCCTCGACGTAGGAATCGTAGATCGGCGAGGAGCCCGCCGCCGGATCGAGGTCGCCCGAGACGATGAGGCGCTGGCGCAGGGCCACCACGGCGGGGCTCTTCGTACCGACCCGCAGCCGGTCGGCGCCGGAGACCGGCTGCCAGCCGCCGCGGGCGACGATGTCGCGGTAGCGCTCGATCATCTGCTCGGTCGCGGCGAGCGTCTGCGGCGAGAGGATCGGCGTGTTCGAGCGCTGAACCCGCATCGTGGCGGCGGAATCGTAGTTCTGCGCCCATTCGGCCTGGGCGAGGCCGCGCTCCTCGGCCAGGGCCGGAAGAGCGACGGCGGTCAGCAGCGCCAGGCCAAGCGAACCGCTGAGGGAAGCGCGTGTCAGCATGGGACGAAAGCTCGTGAACCTTTGGGGAGGACGGACCGGGGCGGGCGGCACGTCACCGCTCGACCCGACCGTGGCCGGATGCGGTTAAGACTCCATGGCGACCCGGCCAGATTGTGGCGGAACGGCTCAGGTCACGGGGAGACGCCGCCTTCGGTGTGGACTGCGGCGCTGCGGCAACAGGCGGTGGCACGGTCACGATTCTGCGACCGGGCGCGCGTGGCGGGGGGCGGCCGGATCGGCTAGAGCAGCCCCATGACGACTCCCATGCCGACGGAGCGGCCGGCGCAGCATCCGTCGAGGCGCCGCGGCGCGGCGCAGGACCCATCGAGGCGGCGCGCCGCCGCGCGGGGCGCGTGGCCGCGGCGCCTGCGGGCGCCCCTGGCCGTGCTCGCGCTCTACGGGCTGGTGCTGCAGGCCTTCCTCGCCGGCATGGCCCCGGGTTCGGCCGCGCGCGCCGCGGGGGTGGTCTGCGCGGAGCACGGGCCGGCGGCCGAGCGTCCGGGCCCGCTCGCGGCGCATTCCTGCTGCGCGGCCGCCTGCGCGGCGCAGGCGACGCCCCTGCCTCCCCCGGCCGCGGCCCGGGCCGCCCCGGGGCGGGCGGCGATCCGGCTGGCCTGGCGGCCGGCCGCGCACGCCCTGGCGAGTCGGCCCCCGGCCCGCCCCGCCTCGGCCCGAGGCCCTCCCCTCGCGTGAGCGCGGCCGCCCGGCCGCCCCGGTCCGCGGCCCCGCGGGCCGCCCCGATCCCTCACGCGAACGGATTCCCACGATGTCGTGCCTTCTCCGCGGCGGCCTGACCGCCCTCCTGATCGCCTCCTCCGTCCCCGCCCTCGCCCACGCCGTGCTGGAGCGGCGCCAGGCGGGGCCCAACCAGCCCTACCGGGCCGTGGTGCAGATCGGCCATGGCTGCGACGGCAAGGCCACCACCCGGGTCACCGTCACGGTGCCGGAGGGCGTGGTCGGCGCCAAGCCGATGCCGAAGCCCGGCTGGACGCTCACCACCGTGACCGGTCCCTATTCCCGCGCCTATCCGCACTACCACGGCGAGATCCGCGAGGGGGTCAAGGAGATCACCTGGAGCGGGGGCAACCTGCCCGACGACCAGTTCGACGAGTTCACCTTCCAGGCCCGGATCTCGGACGCGTTCAAGCCCGGCGAGACGGTCTATTTCCCGGTCCGGCAGGAATGCGGCGAGGCGCGCATCGCCTGGACGGAGATCCCGGCCGCGGGCCAGAACGCGCACGACCTGAAGACGCCCGCGCCGGGCGTGCGGATCGTGGCGGCCGCCCCGGTCACGGCCCAACAGGTCGCGGCCCAGGCGGCTCCGGCGATCCAGGCGGGCGACCTGACGATCGAGGGGCCGTGGATCCGCGGGACGCCGGGCGGCGCCAAGGTGGCGGGCGGCTACCTGCGGGTGACCAACCGGGGCAGCGCCCCCGACCGGCTCGTCGGCGCCTCGATCCCCCTCGCGGCCCGCGGCGAGATCCACGAGATGTCGGTGGCGAACGGGGTGATGCGGATGGCGCCGGTCGAGGGCGGCCTGACGATCGAGCCCGGCAAGACCGTGGAGCTGAAGCCCGGCGGCTATCACCTGATGTTCATGGACCTGACGGGGGCCGCCAAGGCGGGCGAGGCGATCGAGGGCACGCTGACCTTCGCGCGGGCCGGCACCGTCAAGGTGACGTTCCAGGTCGGCGCGATCGGCGCGTCCGGGCCGGCCGCGCAGGAGCACCAGCACTGAGGAGCGGGACGGGGCGCCCTCGCGGCGCCCCTCCGGCCACCCACCCGCGGGTCATCCGACATCCGGCTGATTGCTCCGCCATGCGGATGTCGGCGTCGCTCAGGCGCCGCGCGGGCTTGGCATACCCAATCCGCTCGATCCCTTCGGGATGGCGGATTGGGGCTTCGCTCAGGCGCCGCGCGGGCTTGTTACCCGCTCTCCGGACGTGATCGTCCGGACAGCGGATCAGTCCACCCACTCGCCCCGGCGCATCACCGGCTCGGCGCCGCCCTCGGCGGTGAGGCCGTCGACGTCGACCGCGGCCGAACCGATCATCCAGTCGATGTGGATCAGGCTGCGGTTGGCGCCGCGGGCCGCGAGATCCTCCTCGGACAGGCCC